>CAYOXX010000051.1:19501-21096 GCA_964408025.1 uncultured Acidobacteriota bacterium
AGGAGGCGCTGCCCTCGGAGGACTTCGTGCTGGCCACCGCCATCGGCCTCGGGGGGCTGGCGCTGCTCACCTCCATCGCCGCCCTGCTGGGAGTGCTCACCTGGTGGACCGTGGGACTCGGGCTGATCGCCGCCATCGCCGCCGGCTTCTACCGCATAATCGGGCTGGTGACGCCGCCTACTTACCTCTTCGGCCCGGAGGACCTGAGCGACGAGGGGCCTGCCCCGATATCGTGGCTGCAGTACATCGTCATCGCCATCTGGGTCATCGCCCTGGCCCACTTCTGCTTTCTGCCGCCGGTCGGCGACGAGAGCCTGGCGACGACGCTGGGCACGCCGAGCCAGTGGGCGCTGGGCTCCGGCATCGACGCCCCGGCCGAATTAGCGCCCGCGGCAGCCGCCCTGACCGAGGGACTCTTCGCCATGGCGCTGGCGCTGCGCGGGCCGCACCTGGCGATGCTGCTCAGCGGCTTGCTGGGGGGACTCACTGCCGGCACCCTCTACCTCTGCGCCAAGCGCTACTGCGGGCCGGTGGCCGCGCGCTCGACACTGCTCATCGGCATCAGCCTGCCGCTGTTCTGCTTCGGCACCCTGGCGCCGAGCGACGGGCTGGCGATGGCGCTCTTCCAGTTCTGCGCTTTCTACTGCATGCTGCGCTGGTTCGACGGGGGCAGGAAGCGCTGGTCGGCGATGGCCGGCGTCTTCATCGGCCTCAGCCTCGCCGTCTCCCCCACGGCGGTATTCTTCCTGCTGCCGCTGATCGCCTCCACCCTGATATGGGCACTGATCCGCAGGCGGGGGCCGGGTTACCTGCTTAACCTGGCGATCGCCCTGGCCGCGGCCGCCGTAGCGCTGGCCCCCTGGCTGGCTTTCGCCGCCTACGTCTCCGGGTCGCCGCTGACCTGGCTGCAGCCGCTGGCCGAACTGGTCAGGCCGCCGATAGCGGAGGGACTTCTGCAGATCGCCACGCTGCCACTGAGCATCAGCTTCCCCGGGCCCGCCTACCCAGCCTGGGAGGTTATCGGGCCGATCTTCCTGGTCTTCGTACCCTTCTACTTCATCACCTACCGCAAGAATCCGGCCAGCGGCTTGGCGACGGCGCTCGGCCTCTCGTTCCTGGGCTTCGGCGAGCCGTTCGGGCTGGGCCTGGAGTTGCGCCTGGCGGCGCTGATGGCGCTGGCCATCCCGACGGCGATGGCCGCCCACAGGTTCGTCGAGACCGCTTGGCGCAAGCGGCTCGCCGTCACCATGCTCTACATCATGATCGGCTGGCAGATTTTCCACTCCACCGCCATGGTGGAGACCATTTTCCCGGGCCCGCACCGCTTCCTGCTCGGCCTCGAGAGCTCCGACAAGTTCCTGGCCAGGGCCGTCGCCTACTACCCGGCAGCGCGCTACATCAACGACGAGCTGCCCGCCGAGGCCCACCTGCTGGCCCTGGGGCACCGTGGCCTGCTCTACATCGAGCGGCGAACCTCGGTCGCCGACGTCGAGACGCGCCAGCGCGTCGAGAGGCTCCTCCTCGACGGGCCGGAGGAGGGGGCGCTGGCGGCGCTGCGCAAGGGCATGAAGGAAGGAGACAGCTGATGGCGGTTC
>CAYOXX010000052.1:0-20823 GCA_964408025.1 uncultured Acidobacteriota bacterium
CTCTGCGGTAATCCATGTCGCCGTTTTCGGCAATCCGAGCGAGCAGCTCTTCAATCCGCTCTACGAGGCCCTTGGGGGCGCCGTTTGATTGCGCCAGCATGATTTTCGGATGCCGAGTCGGCTTGATCTTCTCGTTGTTGAAGAACAGCTCTTCGCGAATCTTCTCGCCGGGTCTCAAGCCGGTGATCTTGATCTCAATATCCTTGCCGGGGATCCTGCCGTGCAGCTTGATCATCGCCCGCGCCAGGTTCATTACCTTGATCGGTTCGCCCATGTCCAGGACGTGTATTTCACCCTTCTTTCCCCACGAGGCGGCGAGCAGAACCAGCTTGGAGGCCTCGCTGATTGACATGAAGAAGCGGGTGATGTCGGCGTGGGTCAGCGTTACCGGTCCGCCCGCCGCGATCTGCTTCTCGAAGAGGGAGATAACGCTGCCGCTGCTCCCCATCACGTTGCCGAAGCGGACCGTTATGAACTTCGTCTTGTGGCCGTTCTGCTGCAGCGCGCGGCAGACCAGTTCCGCGGCCCGCTTGGTGGCACCGAGAATGCTGATCGGATTTACCGCCTTGTCGGTCGAGATGAGGACGAACTTGTCCACGCCGGTGGCGATTGCCGCCCTGGCGACGCTCAGCGTGCCGCCCACGTTGTTGACCACCGCCTCGCGGCGGTTGTGCTCGAGGATCGGAACGTGCTTGTAGGCGGCGGAGTGCAGAACGATCTTGGTGTGCTTCTCGGCGAAAATCGACTCCATCCGCCTCGAGTCGCAGATGTCGGCGAGGCGGCAGGAGTAGTTGAGGTTCGGGAACGATTCGGCCATCTCGTTCTCGATCTTGTAGAGCGCGTATTCGGAGCGCTCGATCAGCACTAGCTCCGAGGGACCGAAGGGGGCTAGCTGGCGGCACAGTTCCGCGCCAATCGAACCTCCCGCACCGGTCACCACCACGCGTTGGCCTTCCACTAGCTTCGCGATCGGCTGTACGTCCATGAAGACCGGCTCGCGACCCAGCAGGTCCTCGACGCGTAGAGGCCGCAGCTCTTCGAGCTTCACCTTGCCGTTTAGCAGCTCGGACAGCGCCGGAATCGTCTTGACCCGGGCGTCGGTCTGCTCGCACTGCTCCACGATTCTGCGGATGACGCTGCCGGCGGCCGAAGGCATGGCGATGAGCACCTGTTCGACCTTCTTCTTCGAGATCAGATCGTTGATGTCCTCAATCCCTCCGAGAATTGGGTAGCCGAGCAAAGATCGTTTCCGCTTGGCGGGATCGTCGTCCGCCAGGCCGATGATCTTGATGCCCAGGCTCGGATTCGACTGAATCGACCGTAGCAGTTGCGACCCTGCCGAGCCGGCCCCGACCACGAGGGCGGGAGAGCCGCCGCGCGGCGCGCGGAACAGGCCTTCCCTCCATCCGCGGTAGGCGAACCTCCCGGCGCCCAGTAAGAATACCAATGCCAACCCGTCGATGACGAACACCGAGCGAGGTATGTTCTCCAGGCGGTTGAAAAGGAAGAGCGCCAGCACCGAGGCTGCAACTCCCAGACCAACCGCCTGCAGGATGGCCAGCAGGTCTCTGAGGCTGGCGTATCGCCACACTCGCCTGTAGAGGCCGAATAGAACGAAAAAGAGAATCTGGGCGGCGACGAGGGGTACTATTGTCTCCAAGATGGTCGTGACTGTGCTGGCTCGGAGCTCGAATCCGTAGCGCAAAGAGAAGGCTAACACATACGCTGCGCAGGCCATAAACAGGTCGTAGCCGATCAGGAGTGCCTGTTTTAGCTTTACCATCATGAGAGCGTCACTTGCTCCTGGTCCTATGATCAACTGGATTGTAACGCTTTATGTTTATTCGAGCCTCCAATGACAATTAACTCAAGTACACACCATTATATCATATTTCGAAATTTAGGAAACAACTTTTTTACCTGAATGGATATTTATGGACAAAACTGTCTCGATGATTAAAGTCGAGCTGCCGATGTGCCATTGCCCTGACGTCTCGCATCGACTCATGGCGGGCTGAGCCGATGTTATGGCCGGTAATATGCTAGCATTTTTAAACACGGCTATCTGCGAGCTCATCTTAGACGATATCGTAGAGTTCTGATGGGGCTAGGTCGGTGTTTCAAGTCACAGTTTAGACACAAAGATGTAGAAATGATTTATAAGTCGTGCCATGCATTTGCGTTTTATCTCTTGAAACGTTAAGGCAGTATTTTACTGTTAGAGCGGGAGCAAACATCCTTTGCGCCTACGCTGTTGAGACGGTGCGCGCCGGACTCGTTCTTGATCGGCTCGCATCGGCTCGAAACTGTGCATGCCCCCGTGGGGCTAAGGTCATCCAACTTTAGATGTGGGAAATGTAGTGTCTTACGCCATATTTCCGTTCGTGACACCTTTAATTAATATATTTTTATTGAAACCTTCGAAAATAAGACAGAAAATACATAGCCCAGCCCAGCGACCGATACTCGAGGGCGTAATCGGCGTCGTGGCGGTCCAAATGCAGCGCCGTGAAAGGTGATCATTTCAAGAGCTCGATCCTGAACCTCAGGCCGCACTCGGAGCACCTCGATTTCCCGAGCGGGACCCTTATGCGTGACTGCTAGCGCGGGCAGGTCAGCTCGATCTCGTCGCTGCCGACCGACGGGGGCGGCTTGGAGGCCCCGGAGATTTTCGCGATGTGCTCAAGTATCGGTATCGAGATTGTGCCGAAGACGGCGATGCTGCCGCTGACAAGTGCCCCCTTGATGAGGATTTCGTCGCCGGTCTGGGCCTGGATCTCGATGCAGGAGAACATAACCAGTGCGGCGACCGCCGCCCAGGTGATCCGCCGCACCCAATGAAACCAGCCGAGACCCAGCCTGGAGCGCGCCAGCAGGCCGGACAGCGCCATGGCGACTGCGATGAGCCAGAAAGTGCTGTTGAGGTTGCCGAGCCAGCCCTCTCGGTATTCGTACCAGATATGAAAGAGCGTTAAGGCCAGACCGGCGCCGGCCGCCGCGATGCCCAGGAGGCCTATCGGGAGCGCCACCGCGCGCGCCTGGGGTGTCGCGCAGGCGAGCCCTATCACGCTGGCGCCGGCGACCACTAGCGTGGTGATCAGTACCTTGGCCCAGAACAAATCGAGCGTGCCGACTATAATGGCGAGGACCCCCATGATCGCTGCCGCCGAGAGGGTCAGAACGATCCGAAAAGGAAAAGCGCTGCAGGTTGGTCTTTATTTTCATAATCCACCTCTAGCTAATAATGTAATGGATATCGAAATCCTTGTCAACTCGGTTGTAATTGCCGAGGGCACCGGATTTAAGTGTGCGTTTCTCGATCCTCTATCTGTGCGTGTGGCTCATCCTCCGGGCTTGTTACTCGAGCCGATGGAAATAAAAAGGCAGAGAGGCGCCGGGGCGAGAAAGTTGATACTTTGTATTTCAGCTAACTGCCTGTACTGTATAGAGATTTGGGTCTGTTCGGGCGGGTTGTTCTCGCCTTCGGGCTGTGGCAACTCCGCGATTGCCGCGCGCAGACCGTGGATTCCTATACTATTTCTGCACCTACCTATATTTTCAGCAAACCGAGCCAGACTAAAAATTCCCTTAATTTGTTGATTAATAAATGGTGCCGGCGGTGGGATTCGAACCCACACGGCCCGAAGGCCAAGGGATTTTAGTCCCTAGTGTCTGCTAATTCCACCACGCCGGCTCTGAGCACTCCACTGGATTAACAAAGCCTCCCATTATCTCACAACGATGATGCTGCTACATCCGGGGCAGGAGGCAAGTGGAACCTGTTTGCCAGGAGCGGGCATAGATAATAAGATAATCGGCAAACAAGATACCGCAACTTAATCTCCTTCCGGGAGACCGGCGGGCAATTGAGAGGATGTCAAGATACCGTACCTCCTGGAGAACCACGGAATCGTCAATATCGACAAGGTGTTCTGGAACGCGCCGATCCCTGCAACCTGCTGTGCGGCGGACAGCAACGGCCCGACGCCGCCACGCGTAAACAACGGACTCTTGTCGATGCAAACTAACGGCAACGAAAAATGGTGATGCTGATGAGAACAAGAATATCCGTGTTCTGGTGGCCGGCCTTGCTATTGGCCTCCCCGGTCTTGCTACCCTGGTTGTTTCTGAAAACCCGCAGATTCAGGGCAGGGGAAAAGAAAGCGGAGTCGGTAAACAATAAGAGGATGGAACACGCCCACCCGCTGGACCTGCCGGCGCTCAAGGAGATGGAGATCACGGTAGTCGTCGAGCACGCCCACGAGGAGGGTTTCCTGGGCGACGCCGGCGTCTCGTACTTCATCCGCACGGACCGCGGCGCGTTGATGATGGACGTCGGCTTTGGCCAGGAGAGGCCGGCATTTCCCGAAAACGCTCGGAGACTGGGACTCACGATGGAGGACGCTGACGCTCTGGTGATATCGCACCTGCATCCCGATCACATGGGAGGCATGGTCGCGGTGAAGAACCGGACCGTTGTCCTGCCCGAAGATTTCGCCGCCGCTGACGCCAGGCCGTGCTACGTTCCGGACGAGTGTTCGGCCGAGCGCCTGGAGATCCGCAGGGCTACCGGCCCCCGGGCGCTGGAGGCGGGTATGGCCACCACCGGCCCGCTGGCTCGCATGCTCTTCTTCTTCGGCTTCACCGAGGAGCAGGCTCTGGTTGCCCGCCTGGAGGGGAAAGGGCTGGTGATCGTAACCGGCTGCGGACACCCGGGCATCGAGGTCATCCTGCGGATGGTCGCGAGGCTCTCCGGGGAGCCGGTCCACGCCGTCTGCGGCGGCCTGCACTTCCCGATCACGAAATCACGGGGAGCTCGTATGGGGATCCAACCGCAGCAGATCTTCGGGACGGGTAAACCCTGCTGGCAGAGGATAACCGACGGCGACCTGACCCGTGCCGTAGAGGCCATCAATCGGGTCGGGCCGAAGCGCCTGCTGCTCTCCGCGCACGACTCTTGCGACCACGCACTGGAGCGGCTGAGCGACGAGGTCGACGCCGAGGCCGAAATCCTACGCGCCGGCGCTACCTACAGATTTTGATATATCTACCTTCAGTCGTGAAAGGGCGGCCCAGCCTTCGAATTGCCGACATTCCTAGTAATTAACCTCAAGTTATTCCTTGACGCAGCGCGAGTAGTACTTTACTTTTATACTAAGGGTAACCCCTCTGAGATATTCATCAGCCACTACCTCTTGGTGGGCGCGATATGCGGGTGGGTAAGAAGGGTCTTCTCAGTGACATTCGTTACGGCGAGTTATTTATGGATGTCCCCCTGCCTCAACGTGAGAGGCAGGAGATGTTGAGAGGGCGATCAGGAGGGGCTTCATCGCCGATAGAAGGGTAAGGAGGTATCAGGATGAATTTCTCATCAAACTTTTTTAAAGTAACCTCGGTCTGCGCGATCATCAGTGGTGTCCTCTTCGTGATCACATGGCTGCTGTTTTTCGCCTTCACGCCGCCAATGAACCTCGACGATTTGATCGCTGTCAGTGACAACCCGGCATATACGTGGTGGCTCTGGATCTACTGCATTAACGTATTCTTCATCATCACTGCATTCTGGGGCGTCGCCGCAAAGAAGATGGACACGGCAACAGGCCTGGTCACGACCGGATTCTTCTTCGCCTTTGCATATTTCATCGTCGTACTTCTGAGCTTCGGCATCAGACTCTTCCCATTATCCAAGGCGATTGCGGGCTGGGATCATGTTGACGAGGTGATGAAGACAGATCTTCTCAGCAGCCTCTTCGGATTAGCCGGTGTACTCACGCTCGCCTGCATAATCTGTATCCTGATCGCGTTCGTACTATACGGTATTGCCACGTGGACCGGCACGGGATTGGAGAAGTTGGTTAGCATCTTCTTCTTCCTCTGCTTCATTTGCCTCGCCTTGTACACGATCGGCTCGTTCTTCTCCCAGGTTTGGCTCTACCTGCTGATGGTCTGGATTTGCTACATCGTCTACGCGATCGCCATGTTCATCGTCGCTGGCTGGCTCTGGAAGTGTGAAGGGTCTGCCTCGATCTAGATCAAATTCAACCTGGTGCGTGTCGAGGTGTAGTGTCGACTTGCGACCGCGGGAAGCCTAAGCCGCGTCTTGTCTAATCCAGGGGAGAGGGAGATGTGTAGCCTTTATTTGCGGCGAATCAAATGGCTGAGAGAAAGGGGTCATCCTTGATCCCTTTCCTCAAATGATGTTGAAACGATATGTTTGATTTCCTGGTAGCTTATCGATATGGAATTGGTGCCGGCGGTGGGATTCGAACCCACACGGCCCGAAGGCCAAGGGATTTTAAGTCCCTAGTGTCTGCCAATTCCACCACGCCGGCTCTGAGCGCTATACTAGATTAGCGATCCGTCCCATTATCTCACCGCGATGATGCTACTGCAATCGCGGCGGGAAACAATCGGAACCTGTTTGCCAAGGGCGTGCACGCATACTAAGATCATCGGCAAACAAGGTTCCACAAAATAGCCATCGGCCGTAGCGCTGGCGGCATTCGAGAGGATAAGAAGATGCCTTACCGCCTGGAGAACCACGGAATCGTCAACATCGACAAGGTGTTCTGGAACGCGCCGACGCCGAAGCTCTACGAGGAGGCGGTGCGCCGCCGCGAGGGGGCGGTGACGCACCTGGGGCCATTGGCGGTGAGCACGGGCCACTACACGGGGCGCTCGCCGAACGACCGCTTCGTCGTCCGCGAGCCGACTAGCGAGGACAAGATCTGGTGGGGCGAGATGAACCGGGAGTTCGAGCCGGAGCGCTTCGACGCGCTATTCGCACGGCTGACCGCCTACTACCAGTGCCGCGACATATTCGTTCAGGACTGCTACGCCGGCGCATCGGAGGAGTATCAGGTACCGATCCGGGTGATCACGGAGAACGCCTGGCATAACCTCTTCGCCCGCAACATGTTCGTGCGCATCTTAGACAAGGATTTATTGGAGAAGCACGTGCCGGAGTTCACGGTCTTCCACGCACCCGGCTTCATCGCGGTGCCGGAACTGGACGGGACGAATTCCGAAGCGTTCGTCATCATCCACATCGGCAAGAAGATGGTGCTCATCGGCGGCACCCACTACGCCGGCGAGATCAAGAAGTCGATCTTCTCCATCCTCAACTACCTATACCCGCAGGAGCAGGTGCTCTCGATGCACTGCTCGGCCAACCGCGGACCGGAGGGCGACGTGGCGCTGTTCTTCGGGCTCTCGGGCACCGGCAAGACTACGCTCTCGGCCGACCCGCAGCGCGCGCTGATCGGCGACGACGAGCACGGCTGGAGCCCCTCGGGCGTCTTCAACTTCGAGGGCGGCTGCTACGCCAAGGTGATCCGCCTCTCCAGGGAGCACGAGCCGGAGATCTACGAGTGCACGCGCAAGTTCGGGACGATCCTGGAGAACGTCTGGCTCGATTCGAACACAAGGCATATAGACCTCGACAACGCTTCCCTGACCGAGAACACGCGCGCCGCCTACCCGATCAGCCACATCCCCAGCGCCCTGCGCGAGGGCATCGGTGGCCACCCGCGCAACATCATTATGCTGACGCTGGACGCCTTCGGGGTCATGCCGCCGATCGCCAGGCTGACGCCCGCGCAGGCGATGTACCACTTCGTCAGCGGCTACACGGCGAAGGTGGCGGGCACGGAGCGGGGCGTCAGCGAGCCGTCGGCCACCTTCAGCCCTTGCTTCGGGGCTCCATTCCTGACGCTGCCGCCCACCGTCTACGCCAAGCTCCTGGGCGAGAAGATCGCCAGGCACGACGTGAGGTGCTGGCTGGTGAACACCGGCTGGACGGGCGGGCCTTTCGGCGTCGGGCGGCGGATGGAGCTGCCCCACACGCGGGCCACCGTCGCCGCGGCGCTGGATGGCGCTCTGGACGATGTGCCGACCCGCAGCGACCCGGTCTTTGGCTTCGAGGTGCCGACGCATTGCCCGGGAGTGCCGACGGAACTGCTGAATCCGCGCGACACCTGGCAGGATAAGGAAACCTACGACCGCGGCGCCGCGGAGCTGGCCGAGAAGTTCCGCAGCAACATCGAACGGTTCGCCGACGAGGTGACTGCGGAGGTTCTGGAGGCTGGACCCTGAGGCTGCCCGGAGAGCGAACCAAAGGATCCGAAGGGATTTGGACTTTTAATTAAATCAATCATATAATTTTCTCACTTTGGATTGAGAGGGGAACACAGGTGTCACCGAGGACAAGGCTTCTCGTCTTCGCGGTTGTCGCCGTATACAGCAGCGTCTATCTGCTCCACGATATCGGCGTCTTTGAGCCGACGCCGCTATTCTGTCACGGACAGGAGCGCGATTCGTCGCAGCCTGCGCTCCTGACCGACCGCGGCGTCGGGTCCGATAAACCCTCGTTTCGAGGCAATCTCGATCATTATTGTCCTTTCTGCTCCGGCTTCACTTGCGATCATCAGGCCGTCACGCTGGCGTTCGCCGTTACGGTCTGTGAGGAGATTGCCGGTTCGGTCGAGCCCTCTCTCAAGAGAAGCCCCAACCCGCGTACGATCATCCGCGCTCCGCCGGCCCGTCGATAGAGCCGAGAACGGCGAGTCGTTTTCCGGGCGCATCGTTATTGCCGCTGAGATAGAAAGCGCACCGTCCACCCAGCCGTCCAGGCGAAAATTCCGACTTGTTAGCGTTTAAGACGCCGTTATCCTGACGCCCACCGACACACTCTCTCCCGCGGCAAGTTAAACGCGATTTTTCCAGGGGTCTTGGAGGTAAGATGCTAACCCACATTGTTGCAATTTTTCTCACCCTCTTTGCCACTGTGCAGGAAGAGCAGCCTCGGCCGGCCGCCGCTTCCGGCTGGACCATGACCCAGCGTGAAGCGGTTGAGATGGCGCTGGAGCGCAGCCCCGAGCTGCAGGTATCTGTCGAGCAGTTGCGGGCGGTGCGGACGCTGATCCAACAGGCGAGAGAGTTCCCCGTCACATCGTTCGAGTTCGATTTCGACCAGCAAGAGGAGCTGCTGCGCTCGGGCGAGGCCTACTTCGGCTTCTCTCAGGAGTTCGAGTATCCGACGCGCAGGGGGCTGCGAATCCGGCTTGCGCGTCAGGATGTCGAGACCGCGGAGGTGGAGCATTCGCTCGTCCGCTGGGAGACGGCGCTCACGGTCAAGATGCTCTACCAGCGTCTGGCGTTGGCGCAGCGGCTGGTGACCTTAGCCGGTGAGAATCTCCGCATCTCGGAGGAGATGCTGCACATAGCCCGGGAGAAGCACGAGGCGGGCAGCGTCGGGCGTCTGGAGGTTCTGCGCGCGGGTGTCGAGGCGGCAACGTCGGCCAACGAGCTGCGGGCGCAGGAGCAGGACGAGCGCCGCGTGCGGATGCGGGTGAACTACCTGCTGGGGCGCCTGCCGGACGTGGAGCTGATCACCACGCCGTACCGCCGGGGCCGGCCTCCGGAGGCCTCGCTCGAGGAGCTCAAGGCCGCCGCCTGGCGAAGCCGCCTCGAATTGCGCTCGCTGGGCAGCCGGCAGACCGCCGCCACACTGCAGCGCTCGCTGGCTCGCTCAGAACTCTACCCCGACTTTTCGGTCGGATTCTCGCGCCACCACTTGGCGGGCGAACCCGATACCTGGGACCTGGTGGTCGGCATCAGCATCCCGATCTTCGGCCGCGCCGCCGTCAACGGGCGGATCGCCGAGGCCGAGGCGATCGGGCGCTCGCTGGATGCTGCCGAGGAGGCCGCCCGCTGCCGGATCGCGATGGAAATCGAGTCGGCGTTCGCCGAGATGCTGATCCTGGCCGAGCGGGCGACGAGGTTCCGGGACGAGATCCTGGTGCAGGCCGCCGAGGCCTTCCGGCTCGCGCAGATAAGCTACCTCGAGGGCGAGATCGGCAACCTCGAGCTGCTGGAATCGCAGCGCACGCTGCAGGAGACCACGCTGAGCTACGCGCAGGCGGTCTTCGAATATAACCTGGCCCTTATCGACCTGGAGAGAGCGGTTGGGGCGGTTATCGATTGGGAAACCGGCGAACCGGAAGCGGGGAGCGGTTTCTGAAGGGAGCGGAACGATGAAAACCGAGCTGGCGACATCGATGCTCGTCGTCATGATTCTCGCGGCTTCCGCATGCCAGCAGTCCGACTCGACCGGAACGCCCGGTGCAGCCGGCGATTCAGCGGCGGAAGTCGTAGGCGCCGAAGCAGAGAGTGAGAACAGTGCCGAGATGCCGAACACCGTGGCCCTGACGGCGCAGGAGCGGAGCTATCTGGACCTGACTCTCTGCCCCGTCGGCCGTGGAACCATCGAGGGGATGATAACCCGCGACGGCATCATCTCGGTTCACCAGGACAAGGTAGCCAGGGTGGGACCGGTGATCCCCGGCCGCGTATCTGAGATGATCGTCGGCATGGGCGACTGGGTGGAGGCGGGCCAGCCGATGGCCAGGCTGATGAGCGCTGAGGTCGGCCGCGCGCTGTCGGACTTCTACACGGCGATGGCGGAACTCGAACTGGCCCGGGTCAATCACGAGCGCTACCAGCGCCTGATCAGCCAGGAGATCGGCGCGCGCCGTGACCTGCTGGCCGCCGAGGCGGCCCTCGAGATCGCGCGGGCCAACGTCAGCGCCGCCGAGAGCGCACTCCACGCGCTCGGCTTCACCGGTGAGGACATCGGGGAGCTGCGGGCGACGCAGCGGACCAGCTCCGAGTTCATACTCAGGGCGCCGATCGCCGGCAGGGTGGTGGAGCGCAACGTCACCATCGGCGAGCGGGTAGGCGAGGATTCGACACTCTTCACGATCATGGACCTGCGCAGCGTCTACATCGATGCCCAGGTGTTCGAAGAAGATATTCACCGGGTGCGCCTCGACCAGCGGGTCGAGGTTTCGTTAGCGGCCCTACCCGGCAGGAGATTCGAGGGCTCGGTTATCTACCTCAGCCAGCGCCTCAATCCCGAGACCCGGACGCTGATCGTGCGTGCGGAGATCGCCAACCCCGCCGAGGAGCTGAGGGAGGGCCTCTTCGCCCGCGTCCACATCTTCGTGGGCAGCGACGACCAGACACTCTGCGTGCCGACCGAGGCGCTGGTGGAGGACCGGGGCATGAGCTACGTCTTCGTCCCCAGCGGCGACGGCTTCCGGGTGGTCCGGGTGACGACCGGGGAGCGGAACAGCAACTGGACGGAGATTCTGGAGGGATTGCGGGAAGGCAACCAGGTGGTTACCGAGGGTAATTACGAGCTCTATTCCAAGTTCCGGCGCCGCGCCCGGCACCAGCGGCGGGGCAACCACACCGGCGCTTCGTCCCGGTAGCGGCAACCAACCGACGCAGGAGCAGAGATGATAAACGCCATTATCCGAGCCTCGCTCAACAACCGCTTGCTGACCGTCTTCGTCGTTCTCCTCATATGCTTCGGGGGCTACCTGGTTTACCGGAGCATGACCGTCGACGTCTACCCCGACCTCAACGCGCCGCTGGTCAACATCGTGACCGAGAACACCGGCATGTCGTCGGAGGACGTTGAGCGCCTGATCACCGTGCCGCTGGAGAGCACGCTCAACGGCTCCCCAGGCGTCACCCGCATCCGCTCGGAGTCGAGCACCGGCATCTCGGTGGTCACCGTGGAGTTCGACTGGAACACCGACGTCTACAGGGCGCGGCAGATAGTCTCCGGCAAACTGGAGCTGGTCAGCGGCGTCCTGCCCGCCGGCACGACGCAGCCGATACTGGGGCCGATCTCCTCGCGCATGGGGGAGATCTTCGAGTTCGTCCTCGTCAGCGACGAGCACAGCCAGATCGAGCTGCGCGACATCGCCGACTGGGTGGTGCGCTACCGCCTGCTGAGCACCGCAGGAGTCTCCTACGTGGTCAACCTCGGCGGGGAGGTGCGCGAGTTCCAGGTGCTGCTGAGGCCGGAGGTTCTGCGCAACTACGGCATCACGATCCCCGAGGTTCGAGACGCTATCGCGGCCTCGAACCGCAACAGCACCGGCGGCATCTTGGCGCAGGGGGAGCGAGAGTACCTGATCCGCGGCATCGGCCAGATCCGCACCGAGGAGGACATCGCCGAGATCGTGGTGGCCAGCCGTGACAACGTGCCGATAAAGATCCGCAACCTGGCCGAGGTGACGGTGGGGCCGAAGTTCCGGCGCGGCACGGCGGGGCACAACGGCAGGCGGGCCGTGAAGGTCACCGTCGAGAAGCAGTTCGGGGGCAACACGCTGGAGACGATCGACAACGTCCAGGAGACCCTGGCGCGGTTGCGCGAGGAGATCCCCGAGGGCATCGAGATCTACCCGTTCTACGACCAGTCGAAATTCATCAACAGCTCGATCAGCAACATCCAGCGGGCGATTGTCGAGGGGGGCATACTGATCACGCTGGTAATCCTCCTCTTCATGGGCAACCTCCGCTCCGCCCTGATCGCCGTGCTGACCATACCCTATTCGATCTTCATCGCCATCCTGATGATGTGGCTCTTCGGGATCACTATCAACGTGATGAGCCTGGGCGGCCTGGCGATCGGGATCGGCAAGATGGCCAATTCGTCGATCTTCGTCATCGAAAACATCTACCGCAAGCTGCTGGAAAACAAAGGCAAGACGCCGGAGGAAAGGAGGTCTTCGCTGCGGATATCCTTCGAGGCGACTAAAGAGATCGCGCCCTCCCTGCTGGCCGCGAACCTGATCATCTTCCTGGTCTTCGTGCCGATGTTCTTCATGCAGGGCATCGAGGGCAGGATGTTCGCCCCCACAGCCTTCGCCGTCGGCATGGCACTGGTGGGGAGCTTCATCGGCGCCATAACGATCAAGCCGGTGCTCGCCTCGGTGTTCCTCACCAGGCTTCGCGCGAAGCGTGAAAGCCCGGTCAGCCGTGGAGCCGAGGCGCTCTACATGCCAGCGCTGCAGGGCTTCATCAAGGTCCGCTACGCCGCGGTGGCGCTGGTCGCGCTGCTTGTCCTCGCAATATTCGTCCTCCTGCTGCCGCAGCTCGGCACCGAGTTCATGCCGCAGATGGACGAGGGGGCGATCGTGGCCAGCACGATGATGCTGCCCGAAACCAGCCTCGAGGCCTCGACCAGAGCCGGCATCCGCATCGAGGGGATGCTTTTCGACCGGGAGAAGTTCCCCGAGATCGTCTCCGTCACCCGCGAGACGGGGCGCGCCGAGCAGTCGGAGCACGCCCACCCGGTCAGCCACACCCACTTCGCCATCGAGCTCGTTGCGCGGAACCGCAGGGAGCGCTCGGCCGAAGAGATCATCGAGGCACTGCGGCGGGAATTCGCCAAGGTGCCGAGCCTGCAGTCCTACATCTTCGAGCAGCCGATCCAGAACAAGCTGGCCGAAATGCTCACCGGCACCGAGGGCGAGCTCTCGATCAAGCTCTTCGGCCCGGAAATCTCCGTCCTGAACGGGAAGATTGAGGAGATCTACAGCGTCCTGGCAGGCATCGAGGGGGCCGCGGACCTGCATGTCGAGCAGACTACCGGCGTGCCCCGCATCAACATCCTCCTCGACCGCAGCCGCATGGCGCTCTACGGGGTCCGTGTCGACGAAGTCGGCGACATAATCGAGACCGCCCTCAACGGCCTGGAGGTCACCGACGTCCTGCTGGGCCACCGCCGCCACTCGATACTGCTCCGCTTCCACGAGCAGTACCGTGACGACCTGAGCGAGATCAGGGGTCTGCTGGTCGACACACCCTCGGGCACGCGCATACCGATTTCGGAGATCGCCGACATCGACGACACGGCCACCGGCGAGCTCGAGATCTTCCGCGAGAACATGGAGCGGCGCAAGGTGATCCTGCTCAACGTCAGCGGGCGCGACGTCGGCGGCTTCGTTGCCGAGGCCCAAAGGCGGATTGCCGAACAGGTAGAGCTGCTGCCCGGCTACCGCGTCGAGTTCGGCGGCCAGTTCGAAAACCAGGAGCGCGCCTCGCAGCAGCTCCTGGTACTCTCGCTCGTAATCGCGGTGGCTATCTTCATCACGCTTATCTCGGCATTCGGCTCCGTGCGCCAGTCGCTGCTGGTGCTTCTGAACGTCCCGATCGCCCTGGCCGGCGGCATCGTCGGACTCTGGATTGCCGGGGCGACGCTGAACGTCAGCTCCGCCATCGGCTTCATCGCCCTGTCCGGCATCTCGCTGCAGAACGGGATTATCCTCATCAGCACCATCAACAGCCTGCGCCGGCAGGGCGAGCCGCTGCTGCAGGCGGTGCTCGAGGGCTCGCGCGTCCGACTGCGGCCGACGCTGATGACCGAGCTGGTGATGATGTTCGGCGCCCTGCCGCTGGTCTTCGGCATCGAGTCCGGCTCGGAGATCCACAAGCCGCTGGCGATCGTCTACATCGGCGGCTTCCTGATCGCCATGCTCTTCAGCAAGTTCGTGCTCCCGGCCCTCTACTACGCCATCGAGTCGTGGCGCAAGGGCGACTTCGCGCGGCGCAGGGGTGAACTATCCGGCAGCCGGGTGTAGCGCTCGGGCGGATCTCGAGGCTACTTCAGTTTGTTAGCGCGGGGGCGGAAACGGAACTAATGGAGGGCGCTGGAGGCGGCGGTCGGAATTGAACCGACGAATAAAGGTTTTGCAGACCTCTGCCTTACCACTTGGCTACGCCGCCGGGTGGTACCTTAAATTATAGCAAAGAACATAAAAAGTGGAGCGGGAAACGGGATTCGAACCCGCGACTTCAACCTTGGCAAGGTTGCACTCTACCACTGAGTTATTCCCGCTCCGGACATTGAGTCCGTCCACAAATAGTAGTTCCGGGAGTGCGGAGCTGTCAAGCTCAATTGGCCAAACGGGCGGTTACGGAAGCCGAAACCAGGTGCCCGATTTTCCGCGCCGCGGTCGTGCTATACTGCGCGCTCTCGGGGACGGGATGCGATGGCGAAGGGCAAACAGCCTATCTACATAGGGGTTGACACCGGCGGGACTTTCACCGACGTGGTGGCCGCTCGCGGCGACCGACTCGTCCATTTCAAGATCCCTTCGGATCCTCGCGACCCTGCCGGTCCGGTGCTGGAGGGTGTGCGGCGGGTGGCCGAGGAGCTGGGCGACGTGGGCGGGGGCGAGGGGAGCGTGGTGCACGGCTCGACCGTGGCCACCAACGCGCTGCTGGAGCGCAAGGGCGTGCGCGTGGCGCTGCTGACTACGGAGGGCTTCGAGGACATCCTGCAGATCGGACGCCAGACCCGCCCTAAGCTCTACGAGCTGCGCAATCCGACACCGGAGCCGATAATCCCTCCCGAGCGCTGCTTCGGCGTGCGCGAGCGAACCGCTGCGGACGGCTCGGTGCTGCACTACCCCCGCCCCGATAAGCTGAAGGAGTTAGTAGCGAAGCTGCGAGCGGCAGGGGCGGAGGTGGCGGCCATCTGCTTCCTGCACAGCTACGCCAACCCGTCCAACGAGCGGGCGATAGCCGCCGTCCTGCGTGCGGCCGGATTCGACGTTACCTGCTCGAGCGACGTCCTGCCGCAGTACCGCGAGTACGAGCGCTGCAGCACCGTGACCGTTAACGCCTTCCTGCGGTCGGTGATGAGCGGCTACTACGGCCGCCTGGAGAGCGAGCTGCGCGGCTCGAGCCTGAGGATCATGCAGAGCTCCGGCGGCTGCATCTCCTCGGCGGCGGCGCGGGAGCGGCCGGTGCAGACGATCCTCTCCGGTCCCGCCGGCGGCGCGGTCGGTGCCCACGCCCTGGCCCGTCTGGCCGGGTTCGACAACGTCATTACGCTGGACATGGGGGGGACCTCGGCCGACGTCTGCATCATCCGCGGCGAGGTGCCGCTGACCTCGGAGACAACCATAGACGGGCTGCCGATCCGGCTGCCGATGGTTGATCTGGTGACGATTGGGGCGGGCGGCGGCTCCATCGCCTGGTTCGATGCCGGCGGCGCCCTGCGGGTCGGGCCGCAGAGCGCCGGCGCCGATCCCGGCCCCGTCTGCTATGGCCGCGGCGAGCGGCTCACGGTAACCGACGCCCACCTCCTGCTGGGCCAGATCCCGGAAGACGAGCCGCTGGGCGGCGTAATGGAGCTCGACGCCGGCAGGACGCGGCGGCTCTTCAAGGTGGAGGGGAAGCGCGTTGGCATGGCGTCCGCGGACCTGGCCGAGGGGATCGTACGGGTGGCCGCGGCGGCGATGGAGCGCGCCCTGCGCGTGGTCTCCGTGCAGAGGGGCCACGACCCGCGCGACTTCGCCCTCTTCGCCTTCGGCGGCGCCGGCGGGCTGCACGCCTGCCGGCTGGCGCGCACGCTGCGCATCGGCACGGTCATCTCACCCAACCGCGCCGGCATCACCTCGGCGCTTGGTATGCTGCTGGCCGACGCCGTCAAGGACTACTCCAGGACAGTCTTCCTCAGCGGCGAGCGGCTCGCGCGTGGCAACATCGCCAGAGCGCTCGCCCCGCTGGCCAAGCAGGCGCGCAAGGACCTGGCGGCGGAGGGATTCCGGGGGTCGCGCGTGGAGCTTCACGAGGCGGTGTCAATGCGCTACCAGGGCCAGTCGTACGAACTGGAGATCCCGCTGGGCGGGGACCTCGAGGAGGCCTTCCACGAGGCCCACCGCCGGCGCTACGGCTACGCCGACCCGTGCAGGCAGGTCGAGGTGGTCAACGTGGTTCTGCGCGCCGTGGGCGCAACCGAGAAGCCGACGATCCCGCAGTTCCCTCCCAAGCGCCGCAGGGCGGGCGGCCGCACCACCGAGGCGGTGATCGACGGCGAGGCCGTCGAGGCACTACTGCTGCGGCGCCCAGAGCTGGAGCCGGGTTACTCGTTCCCCGGACCGGCAATCGTCTTCGACCTCGATTCGACTGCGCTGGTGCCGCCCGGCTGGCGCGCCCGGCTCGATCGCTGGCGCAACCTGATCGTCACGCCGGAGGGGAGATAGTGGTCGATCCCGTAGAGCTGGAGATCGTGCGCAACATACTCTGGGTGGTGGCCGAGGAGATGGGCGGCGTGCTGCAGCGCACCGCCTTCTCGCCGAACATCAAGGAGCGGCGCGACTACTCGTGCGCCATCTTCGACGCCGAGGGCGAGGCCGCCGTGATGGGCGACCACATGCCGGTACACCTAGGCTCGATGCCGATGTCGGTGAAGGCGGTCCTGGGCGACCTGGACCTCGAACCGGGCGACGTCGCCGTCCTCAACGATCCGTTCCGCGGCGGCACCCACCTGCCCGACATCACTCTCGTCTCGCCCGTCTTCCTGGAGGGGGGTGGGTGGAGCGAAGCGGACCTCTTCGTGGCCAACCGCGCCCACCACTCCGACGTCGGCGGCATGGCGGCCGGTTCGATGCCGCTGGCCACCGAGATCTACCAGGAGGGGCTGATCATCCCGCCGCTGAAGCTGGCCGCGGGTGGGCGGACGGACGAGCAGCTGCTCGAGCTGATACTGGCCAACGTGCGCACGCCGGAGGAGCGCCGCGGCGACCTTAACGCGCAATTGGCGGCCAACGCCCTGGGCGCGCGGCGCCTGGGGGAGATCGCCAGGCGCTACGGCGCCGAGAGGCTCCTGGAGATGGTGGCCGAGGTGCAGGACTACGCCGAGCGTATCACGCGCAGCTTCATCAAACAGATTCCAGACGGCACTTATACATTCGAGGACGCGCTGGACGACGACGGAGTCGGCGCCGACCCGGTGCCGATCGCGGTGAGGCTCACGGTAGAGGGCGACGGCGCCGCCGTAGACTTCTCCGGCTCGGCGCCGCAGACAGCGGGCGGCGTCAACGCCAACCTGGCCGTGACGCTGTCGGCCGTGCTCTACGTCTTCAAGGCAATCGTAGGCGAGGATGTCCCGGCCAACGGCGGCATCCTGCGCCCGATCAGCCTGGCGGCGCCCGAAGGCTCGGTGGTCAACGCCAGGCCGCCGGCGGCCGTGGCCGCAGGCAACGTCGAGACCTCGCAGCGGATTGTCGACGTGCTGCTGGGCGCGCTCCATAAGGCTCTGCCAGAGCTCGTGCCCGCCGCTAGCGCGGGGACGATGACCAACGTCGCCTTCGGCGGCATCGACGGCCGCACGGGTTTGCCGTTCGCCTACTACGAGACGGTGGCCGGCGGCGGCGGCGCAGGCCGGGGCGCCGCCGGGCTCAGCGGCCGCCACAGCCACATGACCAACAGCCTCAACACGCCGGTCGAGGCGATGGAGCACGCCCTGCCGATCAGGATCGAGCGCTACCGGCTGCGCCGCGGCTCCGGCGGCGCGGGGCGCTGGCGGGGCGGGGACGGGATCGAGAGGGCATATCTGGCCCTGGCGCCGATCACCGTTACGCTGCTGGCCGACAGGCACGTGCGCCCTCCCTACGGACTCGAAGGCGGGAGCCCCGCCACGCCGGGGGAGGCGCTGGTCGAGAGGCGGGGCGGCGTCGAGACTTTGCCCTCGAAGTGCCGCTGCGAGCTCGAGGCGGGCGAAACGCTGGTCGTCCGCACGCCCGGCGGGGGAGGCTTCGGCAAACCGGAATCGACGGAAAAGGGCGAATAGTAACGGCCCCGGTTATTCTTGACTTGTGCGGCGGCGACCGTCTAAAGTTGCCGCAAGGAGGTGCGAAGATGCCGCGAAGCGTCGCCCTCTTGATGAAGGTTATTCTGTGCAACTCGGCCGCTTAGTGCACGTCTTTATTTCTTTTTCATCCAAAACCCTTTACCTGAAACGCCCAGGAGAGAGCAATGGCTATCGCCCCCTCGGAAGTCAGAGCCACGGTCGGACGCCACATGCTGGCCGACGGCTTCGAAGTCGTCTTCGATAACGATAACAGCAAGGGAGTCTACGTTCGCGACGCCGTCAGCGGGCGTGATTACCTCGACCTGTTCACCTGCTTCGCCTCGATGCCGTTGGGCTACAACCATCCGAAGATGCTGGAGCCGCGCTTCCTGGAGAAACTAGGGCGCGTTGCGGTCAACAAGATCACCCTCAGCGACCTCTACTCGACCGAGATGGCGGAGTTCCTGGACACCTTCTACCGGGTCGCAATGCCGCCGGAATTCAAGCACCTGTTCTTCATCTCCGGCGGCTCGCTGGCGGTAGAGAACGCGCTGAAGGTGGCGATGGACTGGAAGGCGAGGCTGAACCTCAGCCGCGGCGACACCCGCCCCTGCGGCGGCAAGGTGATCCACTTTGCCGAGGCCTTCCACGGCCGCACCGGCTACACCCTGAGTATCACCAACACCGACCCGGCCAAGACGATGTACTTCCCGAAGTTCGACTGGCCGCGCATCCCGAATCCCAAGATCACCTTCCCGCTCGAAGAGCACCTCGAGGAGGTAGAGGTGCGGGAGGCGCGGGCGCTGGAGCGGCTGCGCGAGGCGCTGAACAGGGAAGCTGAGCAGATCTGCGCCATAATCATCGAGCCGATCCAGGGCGAGGGCGGCGACAACCACTTCCGCGAAGAGTTTTTCGTGGAGCTACGCCGCCTGGCCGACCAGTACGACGTGCTGCTGGTCTACGACGAGGTGCAGACCGGCGTCGGCATCACCGGCAAGATGTGGTGCTACCAGCACTTCTCGGTCGCGCCAGACATCCTGGCCTTCGGCAAGAAGAGCCAGGTCTGCGGCATCATGGCCGGCGAGCGGATCGACGCCGTCCCCGAAAACGTCTTCCACGTATCCAGCCGCATCAACTCGACCTGGGGCGGCAACATAGTCGACATGGTCCGCTTCCAGAGGGTCCTGGAGATCATCGAGGAGGACGACCTGCTGGGCAACGTCAACAGGGTCTCCGCGGCAGCCATGGCGATGCTGGGGGAGCTGCAGCGGGAGTTTCCGCGGCTGGTCAGCCAAGTGCGCGGCCGCGGCCTCTTCGACGCCTTCGACGTGGCCACGCCCGAGCTGCGCGACAAGCTGCGTCTCAAGGTCCTGGAGAACGGCGCCATCATGCTGCCCTGCGGCTGGACGACACTACGCCTGCGGCCGGCACTGATCTTCGGCGAGGACGACGTCCGCGCCGCCGGCGAGATCCTGCGCAAGAGCTGCGAGCAGGTCGCCGCCGAGATCGGCTAGATGATCGCGCGCCCTGAGAGGACGCGCCTGCGGTAGGCGCGGGCATCTAGCCCGCATATTGCACGAGTACCTTTCTGCGAAGGAGTCGAAGCAGCTTTCTAGACTCAATGTGTGAATCTTGCGCGTTTAACTTAGGTTGTTGCGCAAGCAGGCACAGCTCCCCCTATCCCCCATTGTTCCTGTCGCGCCGGCTTGCGGCCTCTGGCGCCGCATTCGCCCAATGGGGTGGCGCTACGGGCGGCTAGCTGGTGTCGAGGCGCGCAGCGGCGGCAATAAAGAGGCTGCGGAAGGGGTAGGCGCTGGAGAGCATGAAGCGGATGCGGCGGGTGTTGCGGATGATGACGGCCCCGATCTTGAGCAGCTTCAGGCGTATGGTCGAGCACTGGGCTCGCGCCAGCTCGGTTCCGGCCAGCGCCAGCCGCCGGATCGCTTCCATGAGCAGGTAGGCCAGGGCGCTTAGCAAGAGGCGAAACTGGTTGGCCCACCAGCGGTGGCAGCTGGTGCGGTCGGCGAAGAGGTAGAGCTGCTGCTCCTTGATGCGGTTTTCCATCTCCCCGCGCGGGCAGTAGCGCTTGTCGTAGACATGCTGCGGCGGCTCGGGCAGGTTGGTCACCACGTAGCGCGGGTTGGCCCCCTTGGCGCCGTGCTCGGCCTTGACGTCGACCCGGCGCTTGCGGCTCCAGGTGTCGGCCCCGTACCGGATCTCGCCGAAGATACGTTGCTTCTGGCCAGTCGACTCGAACTCCTCCTCGGCCTTACCGGTCAGGTCCGCCGACAGCTTCGCCAGCCGCCGGTTCCGCGCAACTCCAACTATATATAGCAATTCTAGAAAGTAATCATCGAATAGCACACGTTTTCTTGTTTCCATCG
>CAYOXX010000053.1:0-5314 GCA_964408025.1 uncultured Acidobacteriota bacterium
GGGTGATCGAAACGCTGGTCGGGCAACTGCTGGTTGAGGAAGCGAAGGCGGCCAAGGAGATGCTGCCGCAGCTGCGCCTCTTCCACCCCCGCGAGGTCGCGAAGCGGCTCGTCTCGAGTTTCGATGGGTCGGAGGTTCACCGTGTTCGCGCCCGCGCCGTGTGGGCGGCCGGCGAGCTGTGCGGCCGCCACGGCATCGCCTTTCTGCAACGCTGCGCCGGCTCCGATCAGGCGGACATCCGCCGACTGGCAGCATCGGCACTGGGAAAAGTCGCCGCGACAATCTGGCGCGAGGCCGCCGCCGCCGGGATGGGAGAGGTTAGGGAAATCCTGCTGCAGCTCGCCGGGGATACAGCTCCCCAGGTGAGCCAGTACGCGGCGAAGTCGTTGAATCTGCTTCCGCCGGACGATCGTAAGGTAGGTTGAGATCAGTCGAACAGTACAGAGGGGAAGCTTCTGTTAAAAACTGGCTGCTGCCAAGCTACAAACGGGTCCGCGCGGACGCTCAGCTTCCGCGGACCTCGGCGATGTCGGATAGCAGGTAGCGGCCGCCGCCGGCGATCAGGTAGACCAGGCCGTCGCTGAACGAGATCCCCTCGACCACGACGTCGGTAAAAGTGCTGACCGAGAAGGACTCGCCATCGGCGTCGACCGCGGTGACCTCGAAGGTGTAGTCGCCGTCCTCCAGCGCGTTGCCCTCGGCGTCGCGGCCGTCGAAGGCGAAGTCGTGGTTGCCGGCGCCCCTCGGCCCGAGCTCGACGGTCCGCACTGTGGCACCGTTGCCGTCCTTGACGGTGACGGTGACCGACTCCGCCTCGCCCGCCAGGCTGAAGCTGGTGTGAGACGCCTCGCCTGCCTCGATGCGGATCGAGTTGCCCAGCACAGTGATGCTCTTGCCGATCAGGTTGACCGCCTGGCTGTTGTTTATCGAGGCCTGCAGCAGGCTCAGGCCGGTGAGCGTCTCGTTCATGTTGACCATCTGCTCGAGCGAGCTGAACTGGGCCAGCTGCGCCAGGAACTGCTCGTTCTTCATCGGCTCCATGGGGTCCTGGTTCTGCATCTGTACCACCAGGAGGTTGAGGAAGTCCATCTTGCCCATGCTCTCTGCCGGCTCGCTCTCCGCGGTGCCGAAGATGTCGGGCAGGAAGCTTACTGCGTCGATCTGCATAGCTGTCTCCAGTCGTGTCTCCGCTCACACAGGGTTGAGCACAACCCGTGCCGGAACCCGCGCTAGCGGACGCTCGGTCCTAACCCCTTTCTCTCCAAGCGGTTAAGGTTGCAGCGGCGGCGGGAGAGCCCGCAAGCGCCCCGGCAACAATTGCCGCACGGGGCAAATGGGGCTCCCCGCCCGCCGGGACGCCAGATGTTGTGGGCTGGCCGGTTAACTACCTGATTTTTCAGTCTTTTAGGGCCGGATTTCACTTGACGTTTTGGGTGGGATTGTTGTATTATTTCGTGGTTGATTATGGGAAAGAGGGAACCGGTGGGGGACGAGCAGGGGAGCGAGCAGGGAAGCGAGCATGGGGGCGAGCAGGGCGTGGGCGCCGGCCGCCGCGAGGGGAGGATGTTCAGGGGTCACTACACCGCCAAGGTCGACGAGCGTGGCCGTGTCAAGCTGCCGGCCGCCTTCCTGGCCACCGTGCGCGAGCGGTTCGACGAGGAGCTGTTCGTCACCAGCCTCGACGGCCGCCACCTGCGCGTCTACCCGCTGAAAACCTGGCTGCAGATCGAGGAGCGCCTGCTGCGCGTGCCCTCGATGTCGGCGGCCCGCGGCAAGCTCCTGGACCGCGTCAACTTCTTCGGCCAGGCCGCCAGGCTCGACAAGGTAGGGCGCTTCCTGATACCGCAGCGCCTTCGCGGCGGCGCCAACCTCGACGGCGAGGTGGTGGTGCTCGGCCTCCTCGACTACCTAGAGGTCTGGAACCCGTCGGACTTCGCCGCCAAGCTGGCGCGCGAGGAGCTGACGGAAGAGGACAAGAGGTTGCTTTCTGAACTCGGCATCTGAGGAGCGCGCTAACGTGGCCGCCCGGAGCCCAAGCCAAACGCCCCACCTCCCGGTTCTAGTCGATCAGTTAGTTGCCCTGCTGGTTCCCGAGCCCCGCGCCGGCGGCATCTACCTCGACGCCACCGTGGGGGCCGGCGGCCACAGCCGCGCGCTGCTCGAGGCTGCTGGACCCGGGGCGCGCGTCGTAGCCTTCGACCGCGACGAGCGGGCCCTCGAGGCCGCCGCGGCGGAACTGCGCGAGTTCGGCGACCGAGTAGAGCTGGTCCACGCCGACTTCCGCGAGGCGCCAGCCCGCCTGCGCGGCCAGGCTCTGGACGGCGCCGTGGCCGACCTGGGAGTCTCGTCGCTGCAGCTCGACGACTCCGAGGCCGGCTTCAGCTTCCGGCTGCCGGGGCCGCTCGACATGCGCATGGACCGGAGGCGGGGCAAGACTGCTTCCGACATCGTCAACGGCTTGCCCGAAGACCAGCTGGCGCGCCTGCTGTGGGAGTTCGGCGAGGAGAGGGCCTCGCGCCGCGTCGCGGCCGCAATAGTCGCCGCCCGCCGCCGCTCGCCGATCGGGCGCACCGAGGAGCTGGCCGAGATCGTGCGCAGCGCCGTCGGTCGCGGACGGGGGCGCACCGACTCCTCGACGCGGACCTTCCAGGCCCTGCGCATCGCCGTCAACGACGAGCTGAGCGGGCTCAACCGCTTCCTGGGCGAGGTCGTAGACCTGCTGCGGCCCGGTGGGCGCCTGGCCGTAATCTCTTTCCACTCGCTTGAGGACAGGATAGTCAAGCGGACCCTGCGGCGGCTGGCCGGTCGGCCGATCAACCTCACCGGCGAGCCGGCCCCGGCCGCGGCGGGGCCGAAGGTGAAGCTGCTGACGCGCAAGCCGGTGCGGCCCTCGCGGGCCGAGGTGGAGGCCAACAGGCGCTGCCGCAGCGCGCGGCTGCGGGCGGCCGAGAAGCTGGACCAGGAGAAGCGGCTGTGAGGGGCCTAAAGTACATGCCCCGCAAGCGGATCGACAACCGCGCCGTGCAGCGGCGCCGCAGCGCCGCCTCGCTGCGACGCTTCACGGTGGTCTTCCTGCTGGGCTGCCTGCTCGTCCTGGGGATGATCTTCAGCGGCTGGGTGAAGTGGAAGCAGCGGGAGATCGTCTACCACACCTTCCAGCTCCAGGACCGCAAGGACGACCTGCTAGAGCGGCGCAAGCGCCTGCTGATGGAGCTGTCGCACCTGCGGGCCCCCGAGCGGGCAGCCCGCATCGCGCGCGAGGAGCTGGGCATGGAGCAGCCGGACCGGACGCGGATCGTCCTGGTAAGTGACCCCGCGCAGGCGCCTACTGAGCCCGAAGGGGCCGCCGGCGTCGGCGCGCCGGAGGAGGGTGGCCGGTGAACCACAGGCTGCGCCTGATCCTGATAGCGGTGGCGGTCTTCGCCTGGGCCGGGATCGTCTTAAGCCGCCTGGTCAACATCCAGTGGCAGCGCTCGGAGGAGCTGCGCGAGCGTGCCGAGCGCCAGTACCAAACGCGCATCGAACTGACTCCCAAGCGGGGCACCATCTACGACCGGCGAGGGCGCGTGCTGGCGATCAACGTCGACGCACCCTCGGTCTACGCGGTGCCGGACGAGATCGAGAACCCAGAGGCGGCGGCCGCCGCCCTGGGCGCCGCCCTGGGCATGCGCGAGTCCGAGGTGCTGCAGCTGCTGAACCGGCGCAGCGGCTTCGTCTGGATACGGCGCAAGATCACTCCCGAGCAGCAGCAGCGCGTGCGGGAGCTCGGCATGCGGGGTATCCACTTCGTCACCGAGAGCAAACGGTTCTACCCAGGCGGGCGCCTGGCCGGCCACGTGCTCGGCTTCGCTGGCATCGACAACAACGGCCTCGCCGGCCTCGAGTACCAGTTCGACGGCTACCTGCGTGGTCAACCCGGCCTCGTGATCGGCATCCGCGGCGCCAAGGGCGGCTACCCCTTCAGCGCCGGCAAGGTGCTCCGGCACCCCACCGGCGGAAACGACATGACGCTGACGCTGGACAGCGCCATCCAGTTCATCGTTGAGGAGGAGCTGCGGGCGGCCGTCGAGCGCACCGGCTCGGCCAGCGGCACGGCCATCGTCATGGATCCGGCTACGGGCGCTATCCTGGCGATGGCCAACATGCCCGACTACGACCCGAACAGCTTCAGCGAAGCGGCGGCCGATCTGATGCGGAACCGGGCCGTCGTCGACGCCTACGAGCCGGGCTCGACCTTCAAGATTGTCACCGCCGCCGCCGCGCTCGAGGCCGGCCTGGTGGAGATGGACGAGATGATCGATTGCGGCGCCGGCCAGATTCAGATCGGCAATAGACCCGTGCGGGACCACCGGGTTTTTTACCAGTTGCCTTTCAGGGAAGTTATCGAACGCTCTTCGAACGTCGGCACCATTCGCGTCGGCCTGCGCGCCGGCAACGAGCGGCTTTGGCGGATGGCCGACGCTTTCGGCTTCGGCCGCGGCACCGGCATTGACCTGCCGGCCGAGAACCACGGAGTCCTGCGGCCCACGCGGCGCTGGTCGGATGTCTCGATAGGCGCGATCTCGATCGGCCAGGAGGTGAGCGCCAACCCGGTTCAGATCCTCCTCATGGCCGCCGCCGTGGCCAACGGCGGCTACTGGGTGCGGCCCCACGTGGTCGCCGCGGTCCGCGACGCCGAGGGCAGGGTAGTCTACGAGGCCGAGGTCAGCGGCCGCCGCATACTCGAGCCGGCCACGGTCGGGCGCCTGCGCGAGCTCACGCGGGGCGTCGTCGAGCGCGGCTCGGGCCGGCTGGCCGCTATCCCCGGTATCGCCGCCGCCGGCAAGACCGGGACGGCCGAGAAGTCGGTACCCGGCGCGGGTTACATCGAGGGCGCCTACGTCGCCTCCTTCCTCGGCTACCTACCCGCCGAGCGCCCGCGGGCGGCCGTCCTCTGCCTGCTGAACGAGCCGCGGGGCCCCTACTACGGCGGCGACGTCGCCGCCCCGCTCTTCGCGGCCATCGGCGAGCGGGTGGCGCGCGAGCTGGAGATGCCGTTCCGCGACCAGGAGTCGATCATCAGGCTCCCTCCCTCTAACCCCCTGCCCGCGGTGCTGGAGGAGGACCTCGGCAGTCGGCGGGCGCCGCCGCAGGGGCGGCCGCTGAGGCGGACCCTGGCACAGCCGGCTGCGAGGATGATCATGCCCGACCTGCGCGGCCTGGGGCTGCGCGAGGCGCTGGCGCGGCTGGCAGAGCTGGGGATCGTGCCGACTGTGGAGGGGAGCGGCGCGGTGGTCGCCCAGACGCCGGCGCCTCGCGCAGCCCCAGGCCGCGC
>CAYOXX010000053.1:5324-20666 GCA_964408025.1 uncultured Acidobacteriota bacterium
GAGCCGGTGGGCGGCGGCGCGGCGGTCCGTTGCGGCGGCACGGGAATTGCTCTGGACAGGGGATCATGAGGCTGCGGGAACTGCTCGAATCCCTCGGCGAGGTCGAACTTAGCGGCGACCCCGAGGTCGAGATCGCTGGCGTCGAGGCCGACTCGCGGTGGGTCGGCCCCGGCTGCCTCTTCGTCGCCCTGCTCGGCGAGGCCCGCGACGGCAACGACTTCGTCGGCGCGGCTCTGGCGGCGGGGGCCGCGGCGGTGCTCTCGCAGAAGCGAAAGCCCCCGGGCACGGAGATCGCCTGGGTCCGGGTTCCCGACGCCCGCGCTTCGCTGGCGCACCTGGCCCGGCGCTGGTTCGGCGCCCCCGACTCCGAGCTGACGCTGGTCGGCATCACCGGCACCAACGGCAAGACCAGCGTTGCCCACCTGCTGCAGGCTATCCTCGGCCGCTGCCGCGGCCCCGCCGGGCGCATCGGCACCATCAGCTACTCGACCGGCCGGCGCGAAATCCCGGCCGGGCTCACGACGCCGGAGGCGCCGCAGATCGTGGCCATGCTGCGCGAGATGCGCGACGCCGGCTGCCGCAGCGCCGCACTCGAGGCCAGCTCACATGCCATCGACCTCAAGCGCGTGCTGGCGCTGGAGTTCGACCTGCTGGTCTTCACCAACCTGAGCCGCGATCACCTCGACTACCACGGCGACATGGAGAGCTACTACCGCGCCAAGCGCGGCCTCTTCCGCACCCGCGAGGAATCGAGTCCCCTGGCCGCGATCAACGTCGACGATCCCTGGGGCCGGCGTTTGCGCGATGAGATCGAGCTGGAGTGCATCGCCTTCGGCGAGGCGGCCGACGCCGATGTGCGACCGCTCGACATCGAGATCGGTATCGAGGGCACGCGGCTGGCAGTCGCCACGCCGCACGAGCAGTACGTTGTACGGAGCCGGCTCATCGGCCGCCCCAACGTCCAGAACATCCTGGCCGCCTGCGCCGCCGCGCACGCCCTCGGCTTTGCCGGCGAGGACGTAGCCGCCGCGCTCGCCAAGGCGCCTACGGTGCGCGGGCGCCTCGAGCGTGTGCCGGCGGGGCGCGGCTACGATGTGATCGTCGACTACGCCCACACCGACGACGCGCTCCGGCGGCTCCTGCTCACGGCGCGCGAGCTGACGCGTGGCCGCGTGCTCGTCGTCTTCGGCTGCGGCGGCGACAGAGACCGCGGCAAGCGCCCGCTGATGGGCGCGCACGCCGCCGCACTCGCCGACGTCGCCGTGCTGACCTCAGACAACCCACGCTCCGAGGACCCGCTGGCGATCATCGCCGAGGTCGAGGCGGGGATGGCGGCGGCGCCAGAGCCGCGCGCCAAGCTGCACACGATCCCCGACCGGCGGCGGGCGATAGAAGCGGCGCTCGGCATGGCGCGGACCGGCGATCTGGTGCTGGTCGCCGGCAAGGGGCACGAGGACTACCAGCTGGTCGGCGGGCGGCGCCTGCACTTCGACGACCGCGAGGCTGTGATGGAGGCGATTGCTTCGCCATGAGGTTCACAGTAGAGGAGATCTGCCGCATCGCGGGCGCGGCGGCCGAGATGGCGCCGGCCGTGGCCTTCGAGGGCTATTCGATCGACTCGCGCATGGTCGGGGCGGGCGATCTCTTCTTCGCCATCGCGGGTGAGAACTTCGACGGGCACGATTTCGTCGGCGAGGCCCTGACCCGAGGGGCAGCGGCGGCCGTCGTGCGCCGCGGCTTTGACGGTCTGCCGGGAACGGATGACCGGCTCCTGTTCTGCGACGATCCCCTCGACGCCCTCCACGCCCTCGCAGCGGCTTCGCGGCTGGAGGAAGGATTACGGGTCGTCGGCATCACCGGCAGCTGCGGCAAAACCACCACCAAGGACATCCTGGCCGCGATGATCGCCCGCCGCCTGCGGATCGGCAAGAACGCCGGCAACCTGAACAACATCTGGGGGCTGCCGCTGGCCATGCTGCGCCGCCCGCCTGGGCTCGAAGTCTACGTATGCGAGATGGGGATGAGCTACGCCGGCGAGCTGCGAACCGTAACACGCATCGCCCGCCCTGACGTGGCCGTCTTCACCAACATCCACGGCGTCCACCTGGTCAACTTCCCCAGCGTCGAGGCGATAGCCGCGGCCAAGGCGGAGATGCTGGAGGGCGTGCCCGCTGACGGTGCCGTCGTCGCCAATGCCGACGATCCGCAGGTGATGCGCATCGCTGCGAGCAGCGGGCGCCGCCTGGTCACCTTCGGCCGCGAACGCAAAGCCGATGTCGCGGCCGCAGGCGTCGCCGACCGCGGTATCGACGGGCTGGAGTTCGACCTGCGGGTCAGCGGGCGCGAGCTGCGCGTCGCCAGCCCGCTGCCGGGGATTCACAACCTCGAGAACCTGCTGGCCGCCCTGGCGACCGGCATTGCCCTGGGCCTCGAGCCCGAGGAGCTACTGGTCGGCCTGGACGATCTGGAGATGTCGCCCTGGCGCAGCCGCATCGTGCGCTTCGAGGAGGGCTTCGCGCTCTACGACGACGCCTACAACTCCAATCCCGAGGCGTTGGGCGGGGTCCTCGCCACGCTGGCCCGCAGCAACGGCTTCGGACGCCGCCTCGCGGTCCTGGGCGACATGCTCGAGCTGGGCGACGGGGAGCGGCAGGCGCACAGGGAGTGCGGCGCCGCGGTCGCCCGTTGCGGCGTGGACCTGCTGATCGCCGTCGGCCCGCTGGCTGCCGAGCTGGCCGCCGGCGCGCGCGAGGCCGGTATGGAGAGGGACGCGGTAGTCGAGGTTCCCGACTCCGAGGCCGCAGTTGCCCCGACTCTGTCGGCCGTGCGGCCCGGCGACCTGGTGCTGGTCAAGGGTTCGCGCGGCGTCAAAATGGAAACCGTTGTGGCGGAACTGACGCGGCGCTTCCGGCCCCTGCCGGATGGAACCGCGGGGAATAAATCGAGATGATCTACCACCTGATGCAGGTTCTGCAGGAGGGCCTGGGGCCGCTGCGGGTCTTCACCTTCGTCAACTTCCGCACCGCGCTGGCGGTCTTCTCGGCCATGCTCGTCTGCTTCGCGCTCGGGCCCTGGTTCGTGCGGCGACTGCGCCGCCTGCAGGTCGGGCAGCGGATCCGGGAGGAGGGCCCGAGCTCGCACCAGTCGAAAGCCGGCACGCCGACCATGGGGGGGCTCTTGATACTCTGCGCCATCCTGGTGCCGACGCTGCTCTGGGCCGACCTGACTGTACCCCATGTGTGGATACTGATCGGCGCCACGGCCCTGTTCGGCGCCGTCGGCTTCGTCGACGACTTCCTGAAGATCCGGCGTGGCGAGAACAAGGGCCTGGGCGGGCGCCAGAAGCTGGCGCTGCAGGCGGCGATCGCCCTCGGCGTGGCCCTGGTCCTCTTCTGCATGGCCCAGGCGGGTGCTGGCGCGGAGGAGCGGGGCGCTTTCACAACCGAGCTGACCATCCCATTTACCAAGCAAATGGACGTCGGCCTCGAGACGGTCGATGGCGACGAGAGGCTGGTCGTGGTGCGGGACTACTTCCTCGACCTCGGCTGGCTCTTCATGCCGTTCGTGGTGATCGTGATCGTGGGCGCCAGCAACGCCGTAAACCTCACCGACGGCCTCGACGGCCTGGCGATCGGCGCCACCGGCATCGCAGGCGCCAGCTACACCGTGCTCGCCTACCTGGCCGGGAACATGGTGGTGGCCACCTACCTGCTGATCCCCTTCGTGCGCGGCGCCGACGAGGCGACCATCTTCGGCGGCGCCCTGGTCGGGGCCAGCCTCGGATTCCTCTGGTGGAACTGCTACCCGGCATCGGTCTTCATGGGCGACGTCGGCTCGCTCTCCCTCGGCGGGGCCATCGGCACCCTGGCGGTGATCATCAAGCAGGAGCTGCTGCTTGTGCTCATCGGCGGCCTCTTCGTCGTCGAGGCGGCCAGCGTCATCATCCAGGTAGCATACTTCAAGCTCACCGGCGGCAAGCGCGTCTTCAGGATGGCGCCGCTGCACCACCACTTCGAGCTGAGCGGCTGGAGCGAGCCGAAGGTGATCACACGCTTCCTGATCCTGGCAGCGATCTTCGCCATGCTCGGGCTCAGCTCGCTGAAGATACGCTGATGGAGTTGAAGGACAAAAACGTTCTCGTGGTCGGCCTCGGCGTGAGCGGTGTCGCGGCCGCTCGCTTCGCCTGCAGCCGGGGGGCGCGGGTCGGCATCACCGACCTCAAGACTGCCGCGGAGCTGGGCGCCGCTCTCGACGCCCTGGAGGAGCTGCCAATCCGCTACCTCCTCGGCGGCCACCCGGTGGAGCCGTTCCTGGAGGCCGACCTGGTCGTGCTCAGCCCCGGCGTACCGGCCGGCATCGAGCCGTTGCGGCGCGCCCGCGCGGCCGGCGTCCCGGTGGTTGCGGAGGTCGAGCTGGCCTGCCGCTTCCTGCGCGACGTGCTGGTCGGCATAACCGGCTCCAACGGCAAGAGCACCACCACGGCGCTGGCCGCCCACCTGCTTCGCGGCGCCGGCTTCGAGGCCGAGGCCTGCGGCAACATCGGCTCGCCGCTGGTCGACATGGTGGCCTCGACCACGCCCGGCCGCTTCCTGGCCGTCGAGCTGAGCAGCTTCCAGCTAGAATCGATCGACCGCTTCCGCCCCTGGATCGGCGTGGTGCTCAACGTCACGCCCGACCACATGGACCGCTACCCCGATCTGGATGCCTACAAGCGCGCCAAGCTGCGCCTGTTCCGCAACCAGGCGGCGGAGGATCATGTTGTCGTCAACGCCGACGAGGAGCACGCCGAGGAGTTCGCGGCCGCCTCGCGCGCGCCGTCGTTCCGCTTCAGCCGGCTGCGGCGCCTGCACAACGGCGTCTGCCTCGACGGGAGCGAGATCGCCTGGATGCGCGACGGCTCGCCGATACCGATTCTGCCGGCCTCCGAGCTAGGGCTGCGCGGTCCGCACAACCTCGAGAACGCCATGGCGGCGGCCTCGATAGCCCTGCTCTGCGGCGCCAAGCCCGAGCTGGTGGCGGTGGGGCTGCAGGACTTCCGGCCGCTCGAGCACCGCCTCGAGCCGGCGGGCGAGATCGGCGGCGTGCTCTTCGTCAACGACTCCAAGGCCACCAACGTCGACGCGGCGGCTGTGGCCCTGCGCAGCTTCGAAACACCTGTGGTCGCCATCATGGGCGGCCGCGACAAGGGGGGCGATTTCGCCGCCCTGCGGCCCCTGGCCGAGCGCCGCGTCAGGAGGCTGATACTGATCGGCGAGGCGGCGCCCAGGATCGCCGCGGCCCTGGACGGCGCAGCGCCCGCCGAGTGCTGCGGCTCGCTGGAGGAGGCGGTGCGGGCCGGCCTCGAGGCGGCGGAGCCGGGCGACGTGGTGCTGCTGGCGCCGGGCTGCGCCAGCTTCGACATGTTCGACAACTTCGAGCAGCGCGGGCGGCGCTTCAAGAAGGCCGTCGGGAGGCTTCGGGATGCAGGAGGCTGACGCCAGGCGCTGGCAGCCCGACCGGCCGCTCTTCCTGCTGGTGGTGGCGCTGGTGGTGATCGGGCTGGCGATGGTCTTCAGCGCCAGCACGGCGATCACACTCGACCGCAACCTCTCGCCGTTCTACTTCCTCATCAAGCAGATCATCGCCGCCGTCGTCGGCTTCCTGGTTATCCGCCTCATGCTGCGCTTCGACTACCTGGTGCTGGCGCAGCCGCGCGTCTACATGACCATACTCATCGTCTCTGTGGTCCTGCTGCTGGCGGTGCTCTTCACACCGGCCATCAACAACACGAACCGCTGGTTCCAGTTCCCGTTCCTGTCGTTCCAGCCGAGCGAGGCGGCCAAGCCGGCGCTGGTGATCGCACTGGCCGCCGTCGCCGCGCGCTGGCGCGGCCTCCTCGAAAGCTGGGGATTCATCTTCCTAACGCTGGCCGTGTTCGTGGCGCCGGTGGTCTTCCTGATCGCCATCGAGCCGGACCTGGGCACCGCCGCAGTGGTCGGACTCATCGCACTGGCGGTGCTCTTCGCCGCCGGCATCGGCGTCCGCAAGCTGGTCATCCTGCTGCTGCTGGCGGCCGTCGGCATCGGCATCTTCGTCGGCGTCAGCCCCTACCGGCTCTCGCGCATCCAGGCCTTCCTCGACCCCGCTTCGGACCCCCTCGGCACCGGCTTCCAGGCCCTGCAGTCGGAGATCGCGCTCGGAGCCGGCGGCCTCGCGGGCGTCGGCTTCATGGAGAGCAGGCAGAAGCTGTTCTACCTGCCCGCCTCCCACACCGACTTCATCTTCTCCGTCATCGGCGAGGAGTGGGGCCTGATCGGGAGCTCACTCATTCTGGTCCTCTACCTGCTGCTCTTCGCGCGCGGGCTGCGGATCGCATTCACCGCCAGGGACCTGTTTGGCTTCCTGCTGGCTGTCGGCGTGACGACGATGATCGCCGGGCAGGCGCTGATGAACATCAGCGTCGCCACCATCCTGCTGCCGACCAAGGGGATACCGCTGCCGCTGATAAGCTCCGGCGGCAGCTCGCTGGTGATGACCATGGCGGCGCTGGGCCTGCTGCTCAACGTATCGCAGTACCGCCGCAGGGAGTAGGACGTGGGCGTTGGTATCAGGCTGGCGATAGCGGGAGGCGGAACCGGCGGGCACGTCTTCCCGATGCTCGCCGTGGCCCGCGCCATCGAGAGGGAAGCCCCCGGCAGCGAGCTGCTGTTCGTGGGCACCAGGCGGGGCATCGAGGCGCGCCTGGTCCCCGAGGCCGGCTACCGGCTGGCGACGCTGCGCATCGGCGGCCTCAAGGGAAAATCGGCGCTGCGCCGCCTGGCGACGCTGGCCCAGCTGCCCTGGGCGGTGCTCGCCTCGGCCATGCTGCTGGCGCGCTTCCGACCCCAAGCCGTCCTCGGCGGCGGCGGCTTCGCCTCCGGACCGGTGGGCCTGGCGGCGTCGCTGCTGCGCACGCCGCTCGCACTGCTCGAGGTCAACTCGCTCCCGGGCTTCACCAACCGCCGGCTGGCCGGCCGCGCCAAGGTGGCCTTCGTCGCCTTCCCGGAGACGGCGGCCAGGATGCGCTGCCCGGTCGTCGTCACCGGCAACCCGGTTCGCGACGAGGTGCGCGGCGAGCCGCCGCGGGCGGCCGAGGGGCCGCTGCGCCTGCTGGTGCTCGGCGGCAGCCAGGGCGCGGTGGGGCTCAACAGCCTCGTCGTCGAGGCCCTGCCGCACCTCAAGGCGATCGGCATACCGTTGGCTGTCACCCACCAATCGGGAGCGCTCGACCTGGAGCGCGTTCGTGGCGCCTACGTGCAAGCCGGCCTGGCGGCCCGAGTCGAGCCGTTCTTCGACGACGTTGCCTCGGCATACCGCGAGGCGGAGCTGGTGGTCAGCCGCGCCGGCGCCACCACGGTGGCCGAGCTGATCGCGGCGCGGCGGCCGGCGATATTCGTGCCGCTGCCGACAGCCGCCGACAACCACCAGGAGCACAACGCGCTCGCCGTGGTCGCGGCCGGCGGCGGCGAGCTGCTGCGCCAGTTCGAAGCCGACGGGGCGCTGCTGGCCGAGCGGATCGCCTGCTGGTATGATCGCAGGGAGGGCCTGGAGCAGGCGGGGGTGGCGATGGCGGCGCTGGACCATCCGGACGCCGCCGAGCGTATAGCGCGCGAGCTGATCGCCCTGGCCGGAGGAAGAGGCTGATGCGGGACAAGTACCAGAAGATCCACTTCGTCGGCATAGGTGGCATCGGCATGAGCGGCATCGCCGAGGTGCTGCTCAACCTCGGCTACACCGTAAGCGGCTCGGACCTCGAGGAGAGCCCGATCGTGGGCCGCCTGCGCGGGCTGGGCGCGACGATCGCCATCGGCCACGCCGCCGCCAACCTCGGCGACGCGCAGGTGCTGGTCTACTCCGCCGCCGTCGACGGCGACAATCCGGAGCTGGCGGCTGCGCGCATGCGCAAGCTGCCGGTGATACCGCGCGCCGAGATGCTGGCCGAGCTGATGCGGATGAAGTACAGCGTCGCCGTCTCCGGCTCCCACGGCAAGACCTCGACCACAGGAATGGTCGCCGCGCTCCTCAGCGACGCCGGCCTCGACCCGACGATCGTCATCGGCGGGCGCCTCGAGGCGATCGACTCCAACGCCAGGCTTGGCGGCGGCGAATACCTGGTTGCCGAGGCTGACGAGAGCGACCGCTCGTTCCTCAAGCTGCTGCCGACGATCGCCGTGGTCACCAACATCGACGCCGAGCACCTCGACACCTACCACGACCTCGAGGACATCCAGGACGCCTTCGTACGCTTCGTCAACAAGGTACCGTTCTACGGCGCCGGCATCCTCTGCGGCGACGAACCCTCGGTGCAGGCCGTCCTGCCGCGGCTCGAGCGCCGCTACGTCACCTACGGGTTCTCCGCCCAGGCCGACCTGCAGGCGCGCGGCCCGCAGGTGAGGCAGTTCCGCTCCGGCTTCGACCTGGTCTGGCGCGGCGAGGAGCTGGGCAGCGTCGAGCTGCAGGTGCCGGGCCGCCACCACATCCTCAACTCACTGGCGGCTCTGGCTGTCGGCCTCGAGCTGCGCATCGAGCCGGCGCGGATGATCGAGAGCCTGGCCCACTTCGCCAACGTAGACCGCCGTTTACAGCTTGTCGGCGAGGCAGACGGCGTCCTCGTGTTCGACGACTACGGCCACCACCCCACCGAGATCCGCGTCACGCTGGCCACCCTCAGGGAGGGCTGGGGGCGCCGCATCGTCTGCGTCTTCCAGCCCCACCGCTTCACGCGCACGCAGGCGCTGCGGCGCGAGTTCCTACACTCCTTCAACGACGCCGACGTGCTCGTCGTCACCGACATCTACCCGGCGGGCGAGAAGCCGATCCGCGGCGTCGCCGCCGAGGACCTGGTTGGGGGGATCGTCGCCTACGGCCACCGCGACGTCCTCTACATCGACAAACTCGGCGACATACCCGCCTACCTGCTGGAGCGCCTGCAGCCGGACGACATACTGATCACACTCGGCGCCGGGGACGTCTGGAAGGTGGCGAACGGGACGCTCGAGATGCTGCGCGAGCTGCGGGGTGAGGAGGAGGAGCGGTGAGCCGCGACCCGCACTTCCTGCGGCCGGGCCGCGGCGTCGAGCGCGGCAGCCTGCGGCGCAAGCGCCGCTACCGCCTCGTGGTGGCCGCCGGCGTCCTGCTGCTGGCCGCCGCGGTGGTCCTCTCGCTGATGGCCTACAGCTTCGTCACCAACCCGCGCCAATTCACCGTGAGCCGCATACTGGTCGAGGGGGCGGAGTTCGCCGACCGCGAGCTGGTGGAGGCGACGGTGCGCGAGCTCACCGGCGGCAACGTGCTCCTGGTCGACCTGCGGGAGGTCTGCGCGGCGGTCGAGCGGCTGCCGTGGGTGCGGCGCGCCCAGGCCCGCAAGGTGCTGCCAGACACCCTGCAGCTGACGCTGGACGAGCGCCTGCCGACCGCCTACGTGCTTCTCGGCGGCGAGATATTCCTCACCGACGGCACAGGCACCGTCATCGACCGGCTGCGGCCCGAGCACCCCTTCATCGGCCTGCCGGTGATCCGGGGTGTCGACGGGCTCCCCGAGGCTGAACTGCAGGAGAGGCTGCGGCTGGCGACGGCGATGCTGGACGAGCTGCGGCGGCAGCGGCCTGCCTGGTACGACCGCGTCAGCGAGATCGAGGTCGCCGAACCGCGCCGCCTATCGGTGCTGCTGGGCGACCGCACAGCGCCGATCATCGTCGGCGACAGGGACGCCGTCGCGCGCCTGGGGAAGTACTTCAGCATTGAAGCGGAGCTCGACAGGCGTTACGATAGCCCCGAATATATCGACGTACGCTACGAACGCAGACTCTACATCAAACCCGGGGGCGAAGAGGCGCTTGGGCAAGGACGCTAAGCAGAGCGACATCGTCGGCCTGGACATCGGCACGAGCAAGGTATGCGCCCTGATCGCCGGTGAGCGCGAGGGGGAGCTGACTCTGCTGGGCTACGGCACCGCCGCCAGCACCGGCATGCGCAAGGGCGCCATCATCAACCTCGAGGCCACCGAGAAGGCGATCGCCGCGGCGGTCGAGGAGGCCGAGCTGATGGCCGGCTTCGGCGTCGAGAAGGCCTACGTCGGCGTTGGCGGCGGCCACATCAAGGGCTTCAACAGCCGCGGCTCGATCACACTGCCCGAGGGCCACCCCAAGATCACCCGCGAGGACATCGCCCGCGTCATCGCCGCTGCGCGCGCCGTCGCCATACCCAACGACCAGGAGGTGATCCACCTGCTGCCGCAGGAGTTCGTCGTCGACGAAGACCGCGGCGTCCACGACCCGCTCGGCATGTCCGGCCGACGGCTCGAGGTCAGCGTGCACCTGGTGACCGGCTCCGCCACCTCGTTGCGCAACGTGGTCGCCTGCGCCCAGGGCGCAGGCATCGAGGTTTCCGACACGGTGCTGCAGCAGCTCGCCGCCAGCCTCGCCACTCTCAGCGACGACGAGAAGGAGCTCGGCGCGGCCCTGTTCGACATCGGCGGCGGCACCACCGACATGGCGGTCCACCTCGACGGCTCCCTCTATCACACGGCGGTGCTGCCGATCGGCGGCGACCACATCACCTCCGACATCGCCGTCGGCCTGCGCACGCCGATCCCCGAGGCCGACACGATAAAGATCGAGCACGGAGCCGCGGTCGCCACGGCCTCCGAAGGCGAGGGCTCGATCGAGGTGACCACCATCGGCGAGGGCCGCACGCGCATAGTCGACCGCTCGACGCTGATCGAGATCGTCAACGCCAGGGTCGAGGAGATCTTCCGACTCGTCCTCGACGAGATGCGGCGCGTCGGCGTCATGCAGCGCCTCAACGCCGGCGTCGTGCTCACCGGCGGCTCCGCCAGGCTGCCCGGCATCGTCGACCTCGCCGAGCAGGTGTTCGAACTCCCGGCCCGCACAGCCGTGCCCACCGGCTTCGCCGGCATCGTCGACGCCATCGCCCAGCCCGAATTCTCCGTCGCCGCCGGCCTCGTGCGCTTCGGCTACGACAACAGCCGCAGCCCCGCCGACAACAGCTTCCCAAAGGCCGGCCTCATGGGTCGCCTGCGCCGCAAACTCAAGGATATGTTCTAGCCCTATTCCTCACTTCGCTTGTCAAGCGATGCTCACAAATATTTCCGAAAATGTCGACATATCTAGTTTAGTAATAGGCGAGAGGAGGATTGTAATGACTAGTGAGGAGAAGCTAAACAAATTACACTGTGCGGTTAGGAGGGGTGACGTACAGCAAATCGAAACCCTTCTAAAGAAAGGTTTGTTTAAAAAAAGCGCTGACGTCAACGCAGCTGATAGGTATGGCAATACACCGCTGTATATTGCTGCCAAGGAAGACCATACAGAATTGGTGAAGCTGCTAATCGACAAGGGTGCCAACATCAATGCGAAGAATCGCGATTGGAAGACACCGCTTCACATAGTCGCAGCTAAAGGTAACACTGAACTAGTAGAGATCTTGCTGGAAAAGGGTGCCGAAATAAACGCTACACGGGTGTATGGTGAAACACCGCTGAATTTAGCTATACAACATAATCATAATAATATTAGCAGAATGTTAATCGAGAAAGGTGCAGACATAAGCATAAAGGGTGAGAATGGAAAGACACCACTACACTGGACATCGTTTTTGGGCAATATTGAATTAATGAAAATCTTGATGGAAAAATGTGTTGAAATTAACACAAGAAATAATAAACTCCGTACGCCGTTGCACGAAGCGTCGTTTCTGGACAAGATAGATGCGGCGAAGTTGCTTATTGATAGAGGAGCCGATGTATCTTCAAAGGACCGCGATGCCGCCACACCACTTCATATTGCAGCAACTAAGAGTTCCACGAGAGTCGGGGAATTGCTAATTGAAAAGGGCGCAGATATCAATGAAATTGATAAAAATGACAGATCGCCTCTTCATTTAGCCGTAAGTGCCGGTAACGCAGAGTTGGCTAAGCTGCTTATCTTGAAGGAGGCTGACATTGACATAAAGGATGTAACTGGCAAGACTCCTTTGCACTCTGCTGCGAACAAGGCGTTGGCGAAGCAGTTGATAGAAAAGGGTATTGATGTGAACGAAAGGGAAGAATCTGGCAAAACGCCACTGTTTTTTGCTGCAGACCCAGAAGTAGTCGAGCTACTAGTAAAAGAAGGTGCCAACGTCAACGAGCGTGATAATTACGGTCAGACTCCATTGAGCTGGATAGCGGGGAAAACAGAAAGAAGAGATGTCGCGATTCAACTAATAGAAATGGGTGCCGACATTAATGAAAAAACTAGTGGGGGTAGCATACCCCTTCAATCGGCTGTGAGTGGACGCCGGATAGGCATGGTCGAGACGTTGATCGAAAGAGGCGCCGACATTGGAGCAAAGGACGATAATGGTGAAACTGCATTACATAAAGCAGTTAGCAAGAAAGATGTGGAGATAACCAAACTATTAATTTCCAATGGCGCTGACGTCAACGCAGTTGATAAATGTAACTATACAGCATTGCATTTCACTGGAGCAAATTTAAAATTGATTGGGATACTTATCGAGCACGGAGCTGACGTTAACGCGAAGAAGGATGACGGTAGAACGCATTTACATTATGTTGCTACTGGAATTAACACAGGACCTGTAGAGTTCTTGATAAAAATAGGTGCTGATGTGAACGCAAGAGATAATGAAGGTATCACGCCGCTGAAAGTTGCTTGGAAGCATGGCTACCCTTGGGTATATGAGCTTTTATTAAGGCATGGCGCAACAGAATAATATAAATCTAAAGATATCTATTTAAGATCTTTGACCAATGGCCTATTGCGTCCGCGCGTCCGCGCCGCTAGACTACCGGCCCGAATACGGGTGATCCCGGAGAGGTTGACGAAGTGAGACTCAGCAGAGCGTTCGTACCGACGCTGAAGGAGGAGCCGTCCGACGCGGCGGCCCGCAGCCACGTGCTGATGCTGCGCGCCGGCATGGTGCGCCAGCTCGTAGCCGGTATCTACACCCACCTGCCGTTCGGCTGGCGGACGATGAGCAAGATCATGCAGATCATCCGCGAGGAGATGGACGCCATCGGCGCCCAGGAGCTCTACATGCCAGCGCTGAATCCGCTCGAGATCTGGGACGAGACCGGCCGCGCCGGCGACTTCGGCGACGTGCTCTTCCGCCTGCCGGACCGCAAAGGCAAGCGGCTCTGCCTGGCGCCGACCCACGAGGAGGTGATCTGCTTCCACGCCCGCGACCACATCCGCTCCTACCGCGACCTGCCGCAGATCTGGTACCACATCCAGCTCAAGTTCCGCGACGAGGAGCGCCCCCGCGGCGGGGTCCTGAGGGGCCGCCAGTTCATCATGAAGGACAGCTACACGCTGGACGTCGACGAGGCGGCGCTTGACCACGGCTACGATCTGCACCGCCAGGCCTACGAGAACATCTTCAGCCGCTGCGGCCTGCACTACTTCATCGTCGGCGCCAGCAGCGGCCTCATGGGCGGCTCGGCCAGCCAGGAGTTCATGGTCCCCAGCGTCAGCGGCGAGGACCGCGTGGCCCGCTGCGGGGCCTGCGGCTACGCCGCCAACGTCGACGTCGCCGCCTCCGGCGTCGAACCGGTTCTGTTCGACGACGAGCCGCTGGAGAAGATTTCTACTCCGGGGCAGAAGACGATCGAGGATCTCGTCGCCTTCCTCGGCATCCCGGCGGAGCGCACCGCCAAGTCGCGCCTCTACGTCGACTCCGACGGCAAGCCGGTCCTGGTGCTTACGCGCGGCGACTACGAGTTCAATGAGGAGAAGCTGCTCGGCCACCTCGGCGCCGGCTTCCGACCTGCCCACCCCGAAGAGATCGTCGAGATCGCCGGCGCCCAGGCCGGCTCCGTCGGCCCGGTGGGGCTCGAAGGTGTAAAAATCCTGGCCGACGAGCTGCTCGAAGGCGTCCACGGCCTGGTCTCGGGCGCCAACGAGGACGACTTCCACTACAAGGGCATCAACCTCGAGCGCGATGCCGACGTCGACGCCTACGGCGACTTCCGGGTCGTCGTCGACGGTGACCCCTGCTCCCAGTGCGGCGAGCCGATGAAGATCCTGGACTGCATCGAGGTCGGCCACATCTTCAAGCTCGGCACCAAGTACGCCGACGCCATGGGTGCACGCTTCCTCGACGAGGATGGCGTTGAGAAGCCGATAGTGATGGGTAGCTACGGCATCGGCGTCGAGCGGATCGCCGCCTCGGCCATCGAGCAGGACTGCGACGACGCCGGCATCGTCTGGCCCCTCTCCATCGCCCCCTACCAGGTCCACCTGCTCAGCGCCAACGCCGACGACAAAAAGGTCGTCGAGGCCGCCGAGGACATGTACAGGCGCCTGCTGGAGGCCGGCTTCGAGGTCCTCTACGACGACCGAGACACCACCGCCGGCTTCAAGTTCAAAGACGCCGACCTGCTCGGCATACCGTTCCGCCTCGTCGTCGGCAGCCGCGGCCTCCGGGGCGGCACCGTCGAGCTCCAGCACCGCAAAGACGGCGCCTCCGAAAACCTCACCTCCGACAAAGTCGCCGCCCGCCTGCGCGAACTAATCGACGCCGAGCTCCAGCGCCTGCGCGAAAAATGCGTCTACCCGGTCGAGAGTTTGGAAAGATAAGGGCATGATGCTGCCTAATAAACTAAATTAGAGCTTATCTATGCTCCCACCCGTTGTGGCTCGCTGATGAGCCGCCAGTGCTTTTGTGGATCATGAAACGCCAATTGCGATCCACAAAATAGTTTGTGGTTCATGCGTGATGCGCAAATATAGTATGCATGAAAGCGACATACTTTATGTGGTGTACCCGTGCATTCCTTCGTATGGAACGGTATTCACGGGATTAAGATAAAGGGAAACGTCGATTTAGAGTTGTAGAACTTCTCATAAGTAAACAGCAAACCGTAGACGCTAAAGCTAATCATCTTGAGAGTGTCGCGCGGCGGTAGTGTCTCTACTTGGGATGCTGAATATATTGTTCCGAATGTTACTGATATCCTCTGGGCGCGGCTGTAGATTGCTATCCGCATGGTATTCAAGTCATTCTTCGCGGCTCTGATCTTGATAGCCGCCGGGCCCTTAACGGTTCAGGAGGACGCGGCTAATGTCGGCGGCCGCGTGCTGACGCCGGAAGGATTACCGGTGGACGACGCTACGGTTGTCCTGGTACCCCTTGGCGGGGGCGCCATCAGGGCTGCCGGCACAGCTCCGGACGGCTATTTCGAGATCGGCGGCGTGGCGGCGGGCCGCTACCGCCTCTGGGCAGCCTGCGAAGCCTTTAGCGTCCATAGCCGAGAACTCGATATCGACGCCAGCGGCGGCGAAGCGCTGGCAATCACCC
>CAYOXX010000054.1:0-20638 GCA_964408025.1 uncultured Acidobacteriota bacterium
GGGGGGGGGGGGGGGGGGGGGGGGGAGGGCGGGGGGGGCGAGGGGGGGACCTGCGGCGGCCGATACGATCAGCTGGCAGAGCAGAATCAAGCCGGATACGTGCCCCATCTTTACGCCCTCCTCATCGGCCCGCGGCCTTGACTGCACCCCGCCGCTTCGACGATTTGCTTCGCGACCGTAAGACGAGCTTGTCGCCCTCGAGGTGTACCCCGATCGCGCCTTTGCGCTCGATCTTCTTGTGGATCAGCGACTCGGCCAGCGGGTCCTCCACGTGCCGCTGGATGGCGCGCCGCAGCGGGCGGGCGCCGAAGGTGCGATCCTTGCACACCTCGGCGACCAGCCACCTGGCCGCCTTGTCTGTGAGCTCCAGCCTGACGCCGGACTCGGCCAGGGTTTCGTTGAGGTCGCCGATCAGCAGGTGCGTTATCGCCTCCAGGTCGGAGTCGGTGAGCATGCGGAAGACTATTATCTCGTCGAGGCGGTTGAGGAACTCCGGGCTGAATACCTTGCGGACCTCACTCAACACCGTCTCTTCCATCCGCTTGTACTGGTGCTCGGGGTCGCTGTCCTGGAAGCCGAGGCGGCCGCCGCGCTGGATGAAGCGGGCCCCGATGTTGGAGGTCATGATCACCAGAGCGTGCTTGAAGTCGACCATATTGCCCAACCCGTCGGTCAGCTGGCCGTCGTCGAGCACCTGCAGAAGGATGTTGAATATCGATGGGTGGGCCTTCTCGATCTCGTCAAGGAGGATGACGGAGTAGGGGTTGCGGCGGATGCGGTCGGTCAGGCGCCCGCCTTCCTCGTGGCCTACGTAGCCCGGGGGGCTGCCGATCAGCTTCGACACTGAGTGCCGCTCCATGTACTCGCTCATGTCGAAGCGCTCCAGGTGGTTCTCGCTGCCGAACAGGTAGGAGGCCAGTGTGCGCGCCACCTCGGTCTTGCCGACCCCCGTCGGCCCCAGGAAGACGAACGAGCCGACCGGGCGCCTGGGATTCTTGATGCCCACGCGGGAGCGCCTGATCGCCTTGGCGAGCACCTCGATGGCCTTGTCCTGGCCGACGACGCGCCGGTGCAGCTCCTCCTCGATGTGCACCAGCTTCTCCATCTCGCCCGCCTTGAGGGTGGCGGAGGGGATGCCGGTCCAGTCGGCCACGACCCTCTCGATGACATCCCTGCCGACACTCATCGTCTTGGAGGCGGCGCCGCGCCGCAGGCGCTCGCGGGAGGTCTCGAGCTCGATCTTCAGCCGCATCTCCTCGTCACGCAGCCGCGCCGCCTCCTCGAATTCCTTGGCGGCGATGGCGTGCTCCATGCGCAGCTCCAGGGCGCGCAGCCTGCGCTCGACGTCGACGATGTCCTTGGGCATAGTAGCCCGGCCCAGCTTGACCCTGGCGCCGGCTTCGTCCATGACGTCTATCGCCTTGTCGGGGAGGAAGCGGTCGGCTATGTATCGCGAGGAGTGCAGCACCGCCGACCGCAGGGCCTTCTCGCTGTAGCGCACGTTGTGGAACTCCTCGTAGCGGAACTTGATGCCGTCAAGGATGCGGATCGATTCCGTCTCGTTGGGCTGCTCTATCTTGATCCCCTGGAAGCGCCGCTCCAGGGCGCGGTCCTTCTCGATGAAGCGGCGATACTCGCGCGGCGTCGTCGCGCCGACGCACTTGAGTTCGCCGCGGCTAAGCGCCGGCTTGAGGATGCCGGCGGCGTCGAGCGAGCCCTCGGCGCTGCCGGCGCCGACCAGGGTGTGGAGCTCGTCGATGAAGATGATCAGCTCGTCGTTCTCGGCCAGCTCCTTCATGATCGACTTGAGGCGCTCCTCGAATTGGCCGCGGTACTTGGTCCCGGCGACGATCGAGCTGAGGTCGAGGGCAAGGATCTTCTTGCCGATCAGGAAGTTGGGGACGTCGCCGGCCACGATCCGCTGCGCCAGGCCCTCGACGATGGCCGTCTTGCCGACGCCCGGTTCGCCGATCAGCACCGGGTTGTTCTTCGTCCGCCGGCCGAGTATCTGGATCAGGCGACCCAGCTCCCTCTCCCTGCCGATGAGCGGGTCGAGGCGCCCCAGCTCGGCCAGGCGCGTGAGGTCGCGGCTGAACTCGATCAGAAACGGCGTTTCCTTCTTCTTCTCCTTGGCCGCCTGGTCCTTGTGCAGGAAGACCGCCTCCTCCTTGATCTCGGAGTAGCGGACGCCCCGCTGCTGCATGTACTTATTGGCGAAGGAGCTCTTCTCCTTAAGCAGCCCCAGCAGCAGGTGCTCGCCGCCGATCGCCTTGTGGCTCATCCGCTCGCTCTCGTCGGCGGCCAGCGAGAGGATGATCTTGGAGACCTCGCTGAACGGGATCTCGGAGGAGTCTACCTGGATATAGTCGCTGGAGCTGATGATGTGCTCGCGGATATCCTCGATGCGCAGATCGAAGCGCTGCACTATCCCGTTGACGAAGCCGTCGCCGTCGCGCAGCAGCCCTATCAGGACGTGCTCGGGGGTGATGTGGGGGCTCCCGGCTTGCCCGGCCTCGTAGCGGGCGAAGTAGATTATGCGCTTGGCACGCTCTGTGTACTTCTCGAACATTCCACGCCTCTACTGCGAACCGGCCTCCCCGGTGACCGCCAGTTCCTCTAAGGACAGCACCCGGTCGCACTGGGAGGCTATCTCCATGTTATGCGTGACGATTATCGATGTCAAACCGCGCTGGCGCTGCAGACCGCGCAGGAGCGCGAAGACCCTGGCGCCGGTGGCCTTGTCGAGGTTCCCGGTTGGCTCGTCGGCCAGCAGGAGCCGCGGCCCGCCCACCAGCGCGCGCGCGATGGCGGCCCGCTGCTGCTCGCCGCCGGAGAGCTGATTCGGGAAGTGGGACAGCCTCCCGCCCAGGCCGACCTCCTCCAGCACCTCCCGCGCACGCCTGCGGGCCCGGGACGCGCCGCTGGCGGCGATCAGCAGCGGCATCATCACGTTCTCCAGGGCGGTGAACTCCGGCAGCAGCTGGAAGAACTGGAAGACGAAGCCGATGCCGACGTTGCGGAATGCGGCCAGCTTGCTCCCGCGCAGCGAACTCTGGGCGACGTCGCCATAGTAGATCTCGCCGGCGTCGGGGCGGTCGAGGGTACCGATCAGGTGCAGCAGCGTCGTCTTGCCGACGCCGGAGGGGCCGGTGAAGGCTACCATCTCGCTCGGCCGCACCTCGAAGCTGACGTCGCGCAGGATCTCCAGCGTGCGGCCGCCGACGCGGTACGCCTTGCAGATCCCCTCGGCTCGCAGCGCCTTACTCATATCTCAGAGCCTCCGCGGGCCGCAGCCTGGAGGCCTTCCAGGCGGGGTAGACGGTGGCCAGAAGACTGATCAGCAGGGCGACCGAGCAGACCAGCAGCACGTCGGCCGGGACCACGTAGAAGCGGACCTGGGTGATGGTGTAGACCTCGCCGGGCAGCCTGATCACCTCGTAGGCGTCGAGGAACCAGCTGAGGCCGGAGCCGAGCAGGGCCCCGAGAACCGTGCCGACGACGCCGATGATCAGCCCCTGGAGCAGGAACGCGGCCATCACGCCGCCACGGGTGGCGCCCATGCTCATCAGCACGCCGATGTCGCGGTTCTTCTCCATCACCAGCATGATCAGCGTGGAGATGATGTTCAGCGCCGCCACGGTGACGATTAGGGTGATCGTCAGGAACAGCGCCAGCTTCTCCAGCTCGAGGGCTTGGAAGAAGTTGACGTTCTCCTCGATCCAGGTGCGCACGAAGATGTAGCGGCCTCCCAGAACGCCCTCGATGCGGACCTTGTACTCGGCGGCGCGGAAGATGTCGTCTATCTTGATCTGCAGCATCGTCACAGCGTCGCCCAGGCCGAGCGTGCGCTGCAGGTCGGCCAGCGGCACGTAGCAGTAGAAGGCATCGGCCTGCCAGTCGCCTGAGTGGAAGATGCCGGCGACGCGGTAGATGAGCGGCCGCGGCAGCATGCCGACCGGGGAGAGGGCGAAGTTGGAGAGCGTGTAGAGGTAGACCCGGTCACCGACCGCCACGCCGAGTTTGAGGGCCAGCTCGTCGCCGAGCAGCAGGCCGCGGCGGCGGTGCACCTCGTCCAGCTCGGTCATGTCGCTCCAGTCGCCCAAAACGATCTGGTCGAAGACATCGATGACCCCGCGCGACTCCTCGGGCCGGATGCCGTGCACGAATACTCCCTCGTTGCCGAGGCGGGTCTGCAGCAGACCCTTTTCCCTCACCAGCGGCGCCGCGCCCGCCACCCCGTCGATCTCGAGCAGCTTGCGGCGGATGGCTACGAAGTTCTCGATCGTCCGGTTCGAGGTGCCGCCGTAGATGGTGATGTGGGCCCGGGTGCCGAGGATCTTGGAGCGCATCTCGTTGTGCATGCCGGTCATCAGGCTCAGCGCCACCACCAGCGCCGCGACGCCGATGGCGATGCCGACGATCGAGATGACGGTGATCACCGAGGTGAACGCCTGCTTGTGCTTCGCCCGCAGGTAGCGCAGGGCGATGAAGAGCTGGTAGCCCACTGCAATCCTCTTTTTGGCGAGCCTGCCCTGCAGGCCGCCCGATTCGCGGCGCGCAGATATTACCACAAACGTAGTCGGGAAAGCGTGTAGTGTCGATTACTGGGCCACGGCGGTCGCGCCGCTCACGGCCGGTCCGCGGCGGTTATGGTGATCACGAGCCTGCGCCCCTCGCGCTCGACGCTCAGCTCGAGCCTTTCCCCGACCTGCAGAGAGCGGATCTTGGCGTTGGCGTCGGAGGCGCCGCGCAGCGCCAGGCCATCCATCTCGAGGATCACGTCGCCACGCTGCAGTCCTGCCTCGTCGGCCGGGCTGCCGGACTCGACGTGGGTGACGATGACCCCCTCGGTGGAGCGCAGGCCGAGGGCCCGGGCCGTCAGGGTGCTGATCTCCTGCCCCTGGAAGCCAAGCCAGACGTCGCGAACGCGGCCGTGGGTGAGGATCTCGCGCACCACGCTCTTGACGGTGTCGATCGGGATGGCGAAGCCGAGCCCGATGCTGCCGCCGCTCTGGGAGAAGATGAAGGTGTTGACGCCGACGACCTCGCCGCGGCTGTTGACCAGCGGGCCGCCGGAGTTGCCCGGGTTGATGGCGGCGTCGGTCTGGATCATGTTCTGGTAGTATCGTCCCTCCTCGGCGGAGCCCCGGAACTGGCGGTTGACGGCCGAGATGACGCCCACCGTCACCGTCGGCCGGTTGTCGCGCAGCAGCGAGCCGAACGGGTTGCCGATAGCGATCGCCCACTCGCCGATGATCAGGTCTTCGCTGTCGCCCAGCGGCGCGCAGGGCAGGTTGTGGCCGTTTATCCTGATCACCGCGATGTCGAGAGTCCGGTGCGCGCCGATCACCTCGCCCTCAACCTCGCGGCCGTCCTGCAGCGTTACGACCACCCGCTCGCCGCCCTCGATCACGTGCTGGTTGGTGACGATGAGGCCGTCCTCGTGGATGATGAAGCCGGTGCCGATCTTCGGGTAGAAGCGCTGCGTAGAGCGGTCGCGGCGGAAGAAGTAGTTCCAGTAGTCGCTGTAGCCGGGCGAGATGTAGCGGCGCTCGACCACGATGCCGATGCTGACCACGGCGGGGCTGACGTTGCCGATGGCGTCGATGATGGCGTTGCTGCGGCTCTCGTCGATGGGGCGGGGGCGGGAGACCCGCTCGGCCAGCGAGCCGCCGTCGACTACCCCCTCGTGCCAGAACGGCCCGCGCACAGCAGGCGCCCCTCCGGGGAGGATCAGCCGGCGCGGCTCGACGTCGAACACCGCCAGCAGGACGAAGAGGAAGGCCATACCGCTAAGGAAGTACCAGAGCGCGAAGGCCGCGACTGCCAGGCGGCTTCTGTTCATAATTTCCCCTCGATTTCCCTGAGCGTGGGCAGGTCGCGGATGACGATATTGCGGTGGCTGGTTTCGAGAATGCCGGCCCGCTTCAGCTCGTTGAGCGCGGTGCTGGTCGTCTCCCGGGTGGCGCCGATCATGTTGGCCAGCTCGAGCTGCGAGACCTTGAATTCGATCTCGATCGAGCCGTCCCGCTCGACGCCGTACTTCCTAGCCAGCTGCAGCAGTTGCCGCGCCAGGCGGGTCGGGACGTCGCGGAAGACCAGGCCCTCCATGCGGCTCTCCAGCTCGCGGCGCCGCTGCCCGATGATGGCGCCGATCCGCAGCGCGAAGGCCGGCGAGGAGAGGACCAGCCGCTGGAACTCGTACTTAGGGATCGACCAGACCCTGGAGGGCAGCATCGCTGTGGCCATCGTGCGCCGCGGGTGGTCGTCCATCAGCGTCAGCTCGCCGAACAGCTCCCCCGGCTCGTGGATGGCCAGCGTCAGCTCCTTGCCCGCCACGCTCAGCTTCGAGATCTTTACCCGGCCCTCGGCCAGCACGTAAATCGTGTTGCCGGGATCGCCGGGCAGGTAGACGATACCACCCTTGAGCAGCTCCAGCAGCGATGCCTGGCGCCGCAGGCGCGACCTGCTCTGGCTGCTGAGGCCGGCGAAGAACTCGAGGTCGTCGATCTCACTCATCGTCGAAAAACGTAAGGTAGATAACAGTTCATTCTGATACCCCTGCCCGCCGTTGTCAATCGCTGCGTGCGGAGGGGGTGTAGGCGCCTGCTCGCGCGCTTGAGCGCGGCGCGGCACGCGTGGTATGCTTCGCCGCACCGGAGGGATAGCGCACCGATGGACCCGGAACAGAAAGAGAAGCCGAAGGTCGTTCTCAGGGTGCCGAGGTGGCTCGCCCCTGGGCGTTTCCTGGCGACAGTCGGGCGCGGCGCGGCGCGGGCAGGCGTAGTTCTGCTGAAGATCTTCAAGTGGCCGGTGCTGATCGCGATACCGGTGGCGGTGTTCCTGCTGGCCGCCTGGTGGAGCCTGATATCGCTGCTGAGCACCGACGTTCAGACGGCCCCGGACCTACGCGGCAGGACGCCGCAGGAGGCACGCTTTCTGCTCTCCAGCCGCGGCCTGAGGATGGTCACCGACGACCTGAGCAGCTTCAGCCAGGAGGTCGGCCGCGGCCTGGTGCTCGAGCAGGACCCGCCCGCCGGCGCCAGGCTCAAGCGGGGCCGCAGCGTGCGGGTGATCCTCAGCGCCGGATTCCGGCGGGTGCTGGTGCCCAACCTGCTGGGCAAGTCGCTGCGCGAGGCCGAGCTCGTTGCCGGCCAGCGCGGCTTCAGGCTGCGGCAGCGCTACTCGGTGTTCTCCAGCGGCGTGCCCGAGGGGCACGTCATAGCGCAGGACCCGCAGCCGACCAGCGGCTTCGTCACCGAGTTCATCGAGGTGCTCGCCAGCCGCGGACCCCGCCCGCGGCAGGCGGTGATGCCGGAGCTCGTCGGCCGGCCGCTGCTGCCGGTGCTCGAGGCGCTGCGCCGGCAGGGCCTGAGAGTGCGGGCGCTGCCCCGGGGGAGCAGGGAGGATATCAGCACCCGCGACCGGTCGGTGCTACGTAGTTATGTCATCTACCGCCAGTCGCCGCTGCCGGGTGAGGTCATCGAGCTCCCCGGCGCCGAGCTGGTGCTCCTCAGAATCGAGAGGGAAAGATGATGGTCAAGATCGCACCCTCCATCCTGTCAGCCGACTTCGGGCGCCTCGCCGAGCAGCTCGGTGTGGTGGAGGAGGCCGGGGCCGACCTGATTCACATCGACGTGATGGACGGCCACTTCGTCCCCAACCTCACCTTCGGCCCGCTGGTAGTGCGCAAGTGCCGGGAGCTGACCTCGCTGCCGCTGGACGTGCACCTGATGATCGCCAACGCCGAGGAGCACCTAGAGGGCTACCTCGACGCCGGCGCCAACTACCTCTGCCTGCACGTCGAGGCCGTCCGCCACCTGCAGCGGGCCCTGGCGCGCATCCGCGAGGCCGGTGCCAGGGCCGGTGTGGCGCTCAATCCGAGCACGCCGCCGGCCGCCATCGAGTGGGTACTGAGTGATCTCGATTTTGTCCTCGTGATGAGCGTCAATCCCGGCTTCGAGGCGCAGCCATTCATCCCAGCCAGCTTGGACAAGATCAGTGCTACCAGGGAGCTGATCGAGCGGCGTGGGGCAGCGGCGGCTATCGAGGTGGACGGCGGCGTGGATGCCGACAACGCGGCCGAACTGGTACGCGCGGGGGCGACGATGCTGGTGGCCGGCAGCGCGGTGTTCAATACGCCCGACCCGGCCGCGGCCGTAAGGCGGCTTAGGGAGGCGGCAGACGGAGCCCTACGCGTTTAGCCTTCGCCGGGGCCAGCAGCCGGGCGCGCCGGTACGGTTCACGGAATCCGCTCGCCCGCCATCATAGTAAAGAGGGCACCTGAGCGGGACTGTTGCATATGACGGCCTATCTGCTATTCTTGCGCGGAATGGGAGGGAGCGAGAGGAGAATGACCAAAGCTGTAAAGCTGGCGATCGCCGCTGTGGCGCTGGCGCTGGCCATCGCCGCCGGCAGCGGCTGCGCCCAGTTCCGGGATCGTATACAGGTGGATGTGCTGCCCGAGGACGAGCTCTACCAGCTCGGCCTCGACAAGTACCAGCAGGAGCAATGGGAGGACGCGATTGCGGTCTTCGACCGCTTCGAGCGCCTCTACGTCAGCAGCTCGCGGGTACAGGAGGTGCGGTTGCTCAGGGCCGACGCCTACTTCAACCGGGGCAGGATGAGCGGCTACATCCTGGCCAAGTCCGAGTACCAGAGCTTCATCGCCCTCTACCCGCGCTACGAGCGCCCCGACTACGTCTGGAAGCAGATAGCGCTGTGCAGCTTCCACCAGATACTGCCTCCCAACCGCGACCAGTCGCATACCGAGGCTGCGATTGAGGACTTCCAGACCTTCCTGCAGCGGTATCCGGACAGCGGCTACGCCCAGGAGATCCGCAGCCACATGCAGGAGGCCTACGGTGTGCTGGCGGAGCACCACTACATTGTTGGCAGGCACTACAGCCGCCGCGGGCTCCAATCCGCCGCCGCCGAACGCTTCACGGCGGCGCTCGAGCTGCAAGTTGAGATCAACGACCGCGAGGGACTCTACTTCCGCCTCGTCGAATCCCTGGCGCGGGCCAGCGATCTCGCCGCGAGGATCTATCCGCTGCTGGTAACCGCCGACAACGAAGACCTGGCGGCTCGCTACCGCCAGCAGCACGAGAACTACCTCTACGACGCCAGGCGCTACCTGGCGGAGTTCATCGAGCTGTTTCCCCAGGCGACGGGCCGGCACCAGACCCTGCAGCGCCTCGTGGACGGCGTGACTCCCCTGCGCGAGGCGGACGAGCAGTAAGAGGAGAAACAGTTCGAGAGGCGATCGCCGGGCGCGGCCCGCGCTCCCCGGCGATCCCGCTTGTGGCGTTGCCGGGACCCGGCCTCCGGTGACAATATCCTCCGCAAGGTGAAGGCATGCCCGGACTCTCCATCTCCGTCGTTGTGGTCAACTTCAACGGCGAGCGGTTCATCCGCCAGTGCCTCGACTCTGCCCTAGGGCAGACCCTGGCGCCGGCCGAGGTGGTGGTGGTGGACAACGGCTCGACCGACGGGTCGGTCCCTCTCATCCGAGCCGGCTTCCCCGGGGTGGAGCTGATTGCGCTGGACGAGAACGAGTATTTCTGCCGCGGCGCCAACCGCGGCTTCGCGGCCACCAGCGGCTCGCTGGTTCTGCTGCTCAACAACGACGCCGTGCTGGAGCCCGATTACCTCGCCGAGGCCTCGAAGCCGCTGGCCGCGGACGAGCGGGTAGGCTCGGTGACCGGCAAGATTATGCGCCCCGACGGCGCCACCGTCGACGCCGCGGGCCAGGAGCTGAGCCGCAGCCGCAAGCCGCTCGACCGGGGCTACGGCGAGCCCGACGAGGGCCTCTACGAGGAGGAGGGGGAGGTGTTCGGCGCCGGCGGCGTCGCGCCCCTGCTGCGGCGGGCTATGCTAGACGACGTCTCGCTCGACGGCAAGGTTTTTGACGAGGGCTTCGTGCAGTACTACGAGGATCTCGACCTGTTCTGGCGCGCCAGGAATTTCGGCTGGAAGGCGTGGTACGCGCCCCGCGCCAGGGCGCTCCACCACAGGGGCGGGGTGGGGCAGAGCGAGCCGGCGGTGCGCGAGTGGGTGCGCAAATACGCGCTGGCCAACCTGCCACCGGAGCTGCAGGCGCACCTGCTGAAGAACCGGTATGCTACGATGGCTAGGAACGACCGCCTCGGTAGCTGGCTGCTCGGCCTGCCCTGGATACTGGCCTACGAGCTGAAAGTCTTCGCCTACCTGCTGCTGGTGCGGCCGCGGCTGCTGCCCCGTTACCTGAAGGGATTCGGCTTCCTGCCCATCGCCTTCCGGCAGCGGCGCCGGCTCAAGGAGGCAGCTCGCCAGCGGGGCATAAGGCGCTACGGCGGGCGCCACCGCCTGCCTTCATAGGAAAGGATTAAGCGACGGATGGACTGGCCGGAGCTGATCAAACTCGGGTTCTCCTTCCTGCTCGCCTTCGTGCTCAGCCTCTACCTGACGCCGATTGTCAGGCGGGCGGCGATCCGCTTCGGCATCGTCGACCGGCCCGACGGCGAGCTGAAGGTCCAGCAGGAGCCGGTAGCCTACCTGGGCGGGATACCGATCTTCCTCGCCTTGCTGCTCACCTCCTCGCTGGCCTATGCGTTCAACCAGACGGCGCTGGGCATCCTGCTGGGGACAACGATCGTCATCGTCCTGGGCATCGTCGACGACCTCGGCGCCCTCAGCCCGGCGGTGAAGCTGCTGGGCCAGGCGGTGGCCGTCTGGGTGCTGTTCAAGGCCGGCATCAGCGTGCAGATCATCTGGCTGCCGGAGCCGTTCAACTGGGCCGTCACTGTGGTCTGGGTTCTCGCTCTCACCAACGCCTTCAACCTCATCGACGTAGTCGACGGCCTCGCCACCGGCGTGGCGTTCATCGCCTGCGCCTTCCTAGCCGCCATCAGCCTCCTCAACGGCAACTACCTGATCGCCGCCTTCACGGTCGCCCTGGCAGGCAGCCTGCTCGGTTTCCTCCGCTACAACTTCCGGCCGGCCGGCATCTACCTGGGCGACACCGGCAGCATGGCGATCGGCTTCATCCTGGCCGCCCTTACAATCAACGAGCAGTACACGGTGGTCAACAGCCGCATCGGCGTCCTGGCGCCGGCGATTATCATGGGTATACCGATCTTCGAGACCGCCTTCCTGAGCATCGTCAGGATCGCCAAGCGCATCTCGCCCCTGCGCGGCAGCCCCGACCACTTCGCCCTGCGCCTCGTGCGGCTCGGCTGGAGCGTAGAGCGCACGGTGCTGACCGCCTACGCCGCCGGCACGCTGCTTGGCTTTTTGGGACTGGTAGTCGTCTACACGCCCGGCGCCGTGGCCGCCAACGTCATAGCCCTGGCCGTCCTGGCCGCCGTGGCCTTCGGCGTTTTCCTGATTCGTCAGGAGCGACGCCGTGCCCGCAAGGAGGCCCCGCGTGGATAGGACCGAGGTGCTGATCGTCGGCGCCGGCCTGGCGGGGCTGAGCGCCACGCTCCACCTGCGCCGCCCCTACCTGCTGCTGGAGAAAGAAGACGAGCCGGGGGGCGTATGCCGCAGCGTCCGCTGCGGCGGCAGCACCTACGACTACACCGGCCACCTGCTCCACCTGCGGCGCCCGCAGATGCGGGAGCTGGTCGACGAGATCCTGCCCGGTCGAATGGCGGAGCGGGAACGCAGGGCGGCGATCTTCAGCCACGGGCGCTTCGTCCCCTACCCCTTCCAAGCCAACTTCCATCCGCTTCCTCGCGAGGTTGTCAGGGAGTGCCTGCTCGGCTTCGTCCGCGCGCAGGAGGAGCAGAAAGCCGACCCGCGGACCTTCAGGGAGTGGGCGCTGGCCACCTTCGGCGAGGGGATCTGCCGACACTTCATGTTCCCCTATAACGAAAAGCTTCACTGCCGCGGCCTCGACGAGATGACCGCCGACTGGGTGAGCTGGAGCGTGCCGCGCCCGGACCTGGAGACCGTCGTCGACGGCGCCCTGGGCACGACCACCGAGGGCCTGGGCTACAACCCGAGCTTTCTCTATCCCAAAGAGGGCGGCATCGAGGCGCTGCCGCGAGCGCTGGCCGAGAGGGTCGAAAATCTGGAGACGGGACAGGAGGTCGTGCGCATCGACGCCGGCCGGCGCGTCGCGGAGACTGCTGCCGGCCGCGAAATCGGCTATGACCACCTGGTGAGCACCATGCCGCTGCCGACCCTGCTCGAGAAGCTCGACGGCGGCCACCCACGCGCTAGCGAGTGGGCAGCCGGGCTACGCTGGGTCAACGTTTTCAACCTCAACATAACACTGGATCGCGAGGCGCCGTGGCCCTGGCAGTGGCTCTACCTGCCCGAGCCAGAGTTTCGCTGCTACCGCATCGGAATCGCCAGCAACTTCTCGCCGGCGCTGGCGCCGCCGGGCTGCTGCGCGATCTACACCGAGGTCAGCTACCGGCCCGAGGAGAAGCCGGATGAAGAGGAGCTGAGGGAACGGATACTCGGCGACCTCAGGCTCCTGGGCCTGCTGCAGGACGCTGTGGAGGTCAAGAACGAGGTGGCGCTGCGCATCGAGCCCGCTTACGTCATCCACGATCGTTTCCGGGCCGATAACCTCGAAGCGATCCACGCCAGGCTGCGCGAAAGCTCGATCCTCAGCATCGGCCGCTGGGGAAGCTGGGAGTACTCCGGCATGGAGGACGCCCTCTGGCAGGGCAGGGAAGCGGCCTCGCTTCTCGACGGGAATTAACCCATTTCAGGTTGTGTTACCCGGTTTGGATATGTTGCCGTTCGCCGTCTTGAGTTGAGGCGCTCACGGCCACAACCGATTGTGGGGGAGGCCTGAACGTGTCCTCCGTCGCTGAAGCTTTGGCGGACTTGTCCGCCGTAGCCTCGGCGTAGGCGGATGCCACCTCGCCGGCGTTCTTATTATTCCTGTCGTGTGATGTTATTGGATCCCGAATCTGGCGGCGTGGAACTCGGAGGCGAAGTGGGAAATGTCCTTTGCGTTCAGCACGCCACTGCGCAGGCGGTCGGGGATTGCGTCTGCGCCTAAAAGGGTTCCGGAGAGCGCGCCGGCGATGGCGCCGGTGGTGTCGACGTCGCCGCCGGCCAGGATAGCGCCGGCGACGGCGGCGCCGAAGTCGTCCTGGTGCCTGAGGAAGCTGTAGAAGGAGATCAGCAGCGTCGGGATCGCGTAGGCGGTAATGCGGCCGCTCCAGGTGCCGCGCCAGGGTCCGAACTGCCCCGTGGCCACTATCCGCTCGGCCACGTCTTCTTCGGAATCAGCTAACCAGTCGGCCAGCCTCAGCAGGTGGTCGCTGACGCCCGTGTCGATCTCCAGGACGCGCAGCGCGATCTCGTTCAGGACAACGACGGGCTCCAGCTCCTCGCCGCCGACGGCGTGCGCGGTCATCAGCGCCACCGCCACCGCCGCCGAGACCGAACGGGGGTCGCGGTGCGTCACCTCGGCCGCCTCGACCGCGGCGGGCACGAGGGCGTCGTAGTCGTCGCTGTACCACAGGCCCACTGGTGCGGCGCGCATCGCGGCGCCGTTGCCGGCGCTGCCCACCGGCGCGCCGCACTCGTCCCACGGCTTGTGCTTGTAGAGGTAGTTCCCGACGGCGTCGTTGGTCGCCCTGCCGGCGCCCACTATCGTGCCGCTGCGCCAGAGCTCGGCGAACTCGGCGATTACGTGGCCGCCCGCTACGCAGCGGTGCTTCATAATCGAGCGGGCCAGGGCGAGGGTCAGCATTGTGTCGTCGGTGTACTGGCCCAGCGGCCAGCCCTCGAGGGGCAGGTATTGGCGCAGCAGTGATTCGGAGGTAAGGTCGGGCGGAATCGGGCGCCCCTCGAGCGGCATGCCGAGGGCGTCGCCGACGGCGCAGCCGAGGAAAGCGCCCAGAAAACGACCCTCGAGGCCTCGGGGATTCTCGATTGAGGTCTCCACGAGCCGACATTATAGAGACTGCCTGCGGGCGAGGCAACGGAGGCGTCCCGGCAGGTAGAAAAAAAGGCGCCCCGGCTAAGCCGGGGCGCGAGGCAGAATGAAGTTTAAATCAGCGCAATCGGAAAGCGAATTCGGTCGGCCGCCCGTTCTGGGGGATGTTGGCCACCAGCCTGTAGTCGCCCTGGCCGAAGTGGGTCGCCTGGTGGAAAAAGATTACCGCCTGGATCTCATCATGCGGCGCCAGCCGCCCTTCGCGGAAGACGTAGTTGCCGATCGGGCGCGGGTAGTAGGGCGCGTAATAAGGATTCCAGCGGCCGAGGTGCAGCCAGTGGACCACGTCCCGCACGGGAGCAATCAGGTAGGCGCGGCCAGCGGGATCGTAAAGCGTGAAGAAGCTGTAGCGCAGCTGCACGCGCTCTGAGGTGTTGTTGCGGATGGTGACGTGGATCGGCGTGTACGGGTCGCTACGGTAGAATGTCGGAAACTCCTGGCCTACGGTTAATTCTACCGCGGCGGCGCCGGCAGCGTCGCGGTTGGCGCCGACGGGGACCATGGTCGTGGTGCACCCGGCTAGGGTCGCCATCGCCAGCGCGATCGGAATCAGCTTTCTCATAGTTCAGTCTCCCTACTTGCTACAAACCGGTATAAGCAAAATGCGTGCCTCTTTACGCGTCGATTCAGGCTTGGGAAAACGGGTGTTCGGCCTGCCGTTGCCGGCTGACGCTGTCCGCTGACGGTGGCGCTGTCCTCAGCAGGCTACACTTGGGCGCAGGAGCGGCGCTCAGAGTAGATACCTGATCAGTACGAAGCCGCCTACGAGCAGGACGCAGAAGGCGATCGTCAGCCAGCCGAGGTAGCGGTCGATGAAGTCGCGTATCGGCTTGCCGAAGCGCCAGATCAGGGCGGCGACGAGGAAGAAGCGGGCCGAGCGCGAGAGGAGCGAGGCGAGCATGAAGACCGGGAAGTCGATCCTGAAGACGCCGGCGGCGATGGTGAAGACCTTGTACGGAATCGGCGTGAAGCCGGCGACGAAGACGGCGACGCCGGCCCACTCGTTGTAGAGGTCGGCGATCTGGTCGTAGGGGTGCTGCAGGCCGTAGAAGTCAATGATCGGCTGCCCCAGCGCGCCCATGAACCAGAGGCCGATGGCGTAGCCGAACGCCCCGCCGATTATCGAGCCGGCAGCGCAGACGAGCGCGTAACGGAAGGCGCGCCCCGGTATCGAGAGCGCCAGAGCGATCAGCAGCACGTCGGGCGGGATCGGAAAGAAAGAGCTCTCGGCGAAGGCGAGCAGGAAGAGGTAAAGCTCCGCGCGCGGACTCTCGGCCCAGCTCAGCACCCAGTAATAGAGCTTCCGCAGAATACCCTTCGGGGCTTTCTCTCTTTCCTCAGCGACTACGGTCGACTCTTCCGACATCCCACCGCCTCGCGCTCCCCACCTCGAAGTGCCGGGATACTAGCATTGCCAATACCAAGAAGGCAACAGAACTACATAGGAATCAGTGGGACTCGATTCGTGCTGATTAACGGGCTTGTAGGTAGTAGGCGGAATGACTCCGACTTGTAGCTGGAGATGGGTAATTAACTCCTTGGACGGCTGACGATAGAATCCTCTTGCAGCGTGGATACTTCTAAGTCGCAATGTGTGAAGAATTTGTTCGTTTCTTGCTGCAAGCGCTGTTCTGCCAACTCGACGTAGCGAGGGTCGATTTCGATTCCAATGCTGTTTCGTTCCATTCTCATTGCCGCCAGCATGGTGGTGCCTGTGCCGCAGAAAGGATCGAGAACCGTATCCTCTACAAAAGAAAACATGCGAACTAGCCGGCTTGCTAGTTCTACAGGAAACGGTGCCGGATGTTTGCGTGTCGATTCTCCTGGAATTGTCCAGATCTGGCGAAACCAGGAGTCGAACTCTTCCTTGGACATTCTGCTTCTATCCCTCTGATCATTTGTCGGCTTCCTGTAGCCACCGGGCTTCCGCTGCATGAGGATGAACTCGATATCATTCTTAATAATTGCGTTTGGTTCGTAGGGTTTTCCGAGAAATTTCGTGCCGTTTTCTACTTCGAACGATGCGTTGGCAATCTTGTGCCAGATTATCGGATTGAGATTATCGAAGCCTATTTTCCGGCAAGTGACCGCGATATCGGCGTGCAGCGGTACGACAACATGCCGACCGAAAGAGCGTCTCGACATGCACACGTCTCCCACCACGCAAACTAACCTGCCACCTGGAACTAAGACGCGATAACACTCCTGCCACACTTTTCCAATTTCAGAAAGAAAGATTTCGTAGTCAGATACGTGTCCCAATTGATCGGGATGTTCGTTATATCGCTTGAGGGTCCAATAAGGAGGGGAAGTGACAATAAGGTGTACGGATTCGTCCTGAAGGAAGGATAAGTTACGCGCGTCCCCATGGATTAAGCGATGGTGTGTCTTTTCCACTTGATCGTTCATCGCGTATCACCAAGGCTGGCTAGAAGCATCCTTACCGCGTTTTCTACCGATTCCTTAGAATCCGATGCGAATGATATCGCGTCTATCTTCTCGGTCGAGAGACGGTGTTGGATATTAACATGCTCATCTATGAATGGGTAGTAAATCACTGAGGCGAATTTCGCTTGCGGGAATACGGTTTTCAGCTTGGACGCCTTATTCACGATTTCATCACAGCGCTTATGGATGTCGCGCCTGGCTTCAATCCTCTTAACATCGACACCTATGTTTATGCGACCTTTTAGCGGAGAAGCAGCGTCGATCTCGAACTTCTCGCCTCCAGCTTCGAATTTGCGCTTCTTGAAGCGCACTTCTCCGAATTGATTAAGTGCTTTCATGATCATGTTTTCCCATAGACCCTTTCTCTTACGAATCTCCTTGTCAACAAAAGCATATCTATCAAGACTCGTTAGTACGGGAATTTCCACTAAAGGTGGTAGAAAAGGTTTAATATATCCCGCTATCGCAGAAGCCTGTTCTTTTGTAAGCTTTGGATTGTATGTATTTAAATTCTTTATCTGCAAGTCGCGTTCGATGGCGCGTGCAGCGATATTGCACAATGCAACGAGAGGTTTTAGCACCGAAGGAAATTCGGTTATCGCCCGTGCTAGATCAAAGACATTAATATTGGAGAAAACGATTACTTCTACCGTATGTGTTTCCAGATAAGGAGCGAATGCCTTTCGCAAAGCGTGTTCGATGGCTACCATTCGCTTCTGGGCTTCTTCTGAAACCCAGGCCATATAATCAGCGTGGGAGCCGTAGCCTTCTGGCATCCTAATTACCTTCCTTAATTTTCACCACCCGTCTTCGCCGATGAGCTTGACGAAGCGGCAGCCGCCGGCGTTCTCGGTCTTTATTTTGCCTTTTACCTTGCTGACGACTTCCAGCTCCTGCAGACCCTCGGATCCGACGGGGATGACAATGCGGCCGCCTTCGGCTAATTGCTCAGTGAGGGCTTTGGGGACGCACGGCGCGCCGGCGGTGACAATGACGCGGTCGTAGGGGGCGTCGTCGGGCCAGCCGAGCGTGCCGTCGCCCTCGACCACCTTGATGTTCTCGATACCGAGGCGCTCGAGGAGCTCGCGGGTGCGCTCGACCAGCTCCGGGATCCGCTCGATGGAGATTACACGCTCGGCGAGGCGGGCGAGGATGGCGGCCTGGTAACCGGAGCCGGTGCCGATCTCCAGCACCTTGTGCCCCGGCTCGACGCGCAGCAGTTCGGTCATCAGGGCGACTATGTAAGGCTGCGAGATGGTCTGCCCGTAACTGATCGACAGCGGGTGGTCGATGTAGGCGAGATCGAGATCGCTGTGCAGCACGAATTCGTGTCGCGCCAAACCGCGCATTGCCTCCAGCACGCGTTCGTCACTGATGCCGCGGGAGGCGATCTGGCGGTCGACCATCTGGTGGCGCAGCTTTTCGAACTCGTCGCTCATCGGTTCTCGCGGAAGAGTTTCCAGTCGGCCAGCTCCCGCAGCTCGGAACGGTCGGTCAGGTCGAGCTGCAGCGGCGTGACCGAGACGAAGCCGTCGTGGGCGGCCTGCACGTCGGTGTCCGGGTCCTGCTCGCTGTGGACCTCGTTGCCGCCGATCAGGTAGATGAGGTTGCCGTCGGCGTCCGCCTCCTCGGCGACCGCCTCCTCGTAGTGGCGCACGCCGAGGCGGGTGAGCCTGACGCCGCGCGCGCGGCCGGGCGGGAAGTTGACGTTGAGGAGCGCGTTGGAGCCCGGTCCGCGCTCGAGCACCGCCTCCGTCAACCGGGTGACGAACTCGAGCGACTCGGGCCGCACGCCGTCGCCACCGCGAATCTGCGAGTAGGCGATGGCCGGTATGCCTAGTATGCGCCCCTCGGAGGCGCCTGCCACGGTGCCCGAGTAGTGGATGTCCTCGCCCAGGTTGGCGCCGCGGTTGATGCCCGATACGACCAGGTCGACTTCGCCCTCCAGCAGCCTGACGACCCCGACGTAGACGCAGTCAGTCGGCGTGCCGCTGAGCGAGTACCAGCCGTCGCGGATCTGCTCGATCCTGAGGGGCTTGCGCAGGCTCAGCGCCTTGCTGATGGCGCTCATCTCGCGGTCCGGCGCGACGACCGTGACCTTCCCGAGACCGGAGACCGCCTCGGCCAGCAGCGCGATACCCTCGGCCCCGATGCCGTCGTCGTTGGTGACCAGGATCCTCTTCATCGTTTACGCCGGCGGCTATTGTAGACCAGCGCGCAGCAGGGCGCCAGTTCTGCGGATTGGGAGTGAGTGGATGATGATACGGGGAGTAGAGGAATGGTCGGGACGGCGAGATTTGAACTCGCGACCCCTTGCCCCCCATGCAAGTGCGCTACCAGGCTGCGCCACGTCCCGACGCCCACAAGCATAGCCCAGCGCGCCGAGGCAGGTCAAGACGGAACGATCGGCGATGCGGAGCGAATCGACGCGCTACTCCAGAACCTCGAGCAGCTTCTGTAGCTGGCGCTTCATCTTCCGGAGCTTTTGCATCAGGCGCGCCTCGCGGTTGTCGGAGGGGATGTTGGGATCGGTATCAGTTTTCTTCAAAATCTCGCGGGCGCCGCGGATTGTGTAACCCTGCTCGTGCAGCAGGTTCTGGATGCGCCGGACGGTCTCGAGGTCGTCCTCGCTGTAGAGCCGCCGGCCGGTGCGGCCTTTGCGCGGCCGCAGCTCCATGAACTCCTGCTCCCAATAGCGCAGCGTGTAGGCAGGCAGCCCGGCCAGCTTTGCTACCTCGCCGATCCGGTAGTACTTCGTTCGGGCCTTGTCGTCCATCGCTCGCCGGCGGAATCGAGTATCGTTGGAACCCCTGGCTGATGGGGCGATTATACAACTGTTGGCCAGCGCGTGCAGCCCTGAGCTTCAGCGGTGAGAGATGGCGAAGCGGATCGGCACGCCCTCGAAGTCGAACTCGCGCCGCAGCTCATTTTCCAAAAAGCGCAGGTAGTTGTCGGGCACTGCGTTGCGGATGATCAGCCGGAAGCGGGCCGGGGCGTTGCCGATCTGCGTGGCGGCGAAGATGCGGGCCGGCTTGCCGCGGTGCGCCGGGGGCGGGTTGCGGGCCTGCAGCGCCTCGAGGAAGCGGCCCAGGTCGGCCGTGGAGATGTTGCGCTCCTGGATCTCGGCGATCCGCTCGAGCTGTTCGACGACGCGCGGCACGCGCAGGCCGGAAACGGCACAGGTGGTGACGACTGGGGCGTAGCGCAGGACGCTGAACTCTTCCCGCAGCCGCCGCAGCACGCGGTCGCCTTCGCCACCGCCGTTTTCGCCGCTGGGCACCAGGTCCCACTTGTTCGCGGCCACGATGGCGCCGGCGCCGTCGCGGTCGATCATCGCGCCCAGCGCCTTGTCCTGAGAGGTGAGCCCCTGGGCGGCGTCGACGACCAGTATGCAGCAGTCGGCGGCCCCGATCGAGCGGCGGGCCTTGATCGAGCCGACCGCCTCTACGCGGGCGGTTATCGACGACTTCTTGCGCACGCCGGCGGTGTCGAGGAATGTGTAGCGGCGGCCGCCGACCTCGATGCCGACGTCGACTACGTCCCGCGTGGTGCCGGCCAGCTCGTCGACGAGCATCCTGCCCTCGCCGATTATCGCGTTGAGCAGCGACGACTTGCCAACGTTCGGGCGGCCGACGATCGCCACCCGCATACCAGGCGGCTCCCCGTGGTGCTCCTCGCTCTCCGAGGGCAGCAGCTCCCGCATGCGGTCGACCAGGGCCGCGATACCGTGGCCGTGCTCGGCGCTGACCGCGACAGTCTCAGCGATTCCCAACTCGTGGAATTCGGCGCAGTGCAACTCCTGCGCCGAGCTGTCGACCTTGTTGAGCACCAGCAGCAACGGCTTGCCATAGCGCCGCAGGTGGGCCGCCAGCTCGCGGTCGGGCGGCGTCAGGCCGACCCGCACGTCTACCATCAGCGCCAGCAGGTCGGCTTCGTTGACCGCGCTGAGCGCCTGGTCGCGGACGCCGGCGATGAGGGCGTTGTCGTCCGCGAGGTCGAGGCCGCCGGTATCGGCCAGGCGCACGACGCACCCCTCCAGCTCCATCTCGCCGTAGAGGCGGTCGCGCGTTATGCCCGGCGAGCCGTCCACTATCGCCCGGCGGCTTCGCGTCAGGCGGTTGAACAGCGTCGACTTGCCGACGTTCGGACGCCCGACTATGGTGACCAGCGGCGGCATGTTCGCCTCCTTGCGGCCGCCAGTATACCCGACGCTCCGGCCGCAATGCAGGTCCGCAGATGCTA
>CAYOXX010000055.1:0-20309 GCA_964408025.1 uncultured Acidobacteriota bacterium
AAATTAACACTTTCGAATAAAACCCTTGACTACTCTGTTTCTGAGTTCTACACTCGCAGCAACTCTGAAACGGGGTGCGCATCATCAGAATTTTCTTCGCCTTTGTCCAGTTCATTGTAATTCCTACGAAGATGCTCACCTGAACACATCAAGTTTTGGCGCACAACCGGCAGGGTTATGGCTCCCAAAGTGGGGCCGACACAATCGGTAATGGCGACCCCAGGGTCGCCATTACTGTGTACCCCCTCCTTCTACCCCTCACCCTTCCGGCCTGAAGCGGGCGATGATCAGCGTCAGGTCGTCGGCCTGGGGCGTGGAGGCGGCGAAGCCCTGCAGGTCGTGCAGGACGGCCTTCATGATCTCCGAGGGCTCGCCGTCGCCGCAGCGCCGCACGCTCTCGACCAGTCGAGAATAGCCGTAGCTCTCGCCGTCTTCACCCACCGTCTCGACGATGCCGTCGGAGAGCAGGCAGAGGACGTCGCCAGGCCGGAGCTGGAGTTCCCGGCACTCGAACTGCTGTTCCCTGCGGACGCCGAGAGGGTAGGAGGAGGATTCCAGCCAGCGCTGTGAGCCGTCGGAGGGCCGGTGCAGCAGGGGGTAGATGTGGCCGGCGTTGGCGTAGGTCATGTGGCCGGAGCGGGAATCGATCATGCAGCACAGAAAGGTCATGAGGGTGCGCGAGTCGCCGGCGTCCAAGACGATTTCGTTCAGCGTCGCCAGCACGCGCCGCGGGTCGGGGTCGTTGAGCAGCTGCGCCCGGAAGGCGCTCTTGGCCATCGCCATCACCAGCCCCGAGGCCAGGCCGTGGCCGCTGACGTCGCCGATCGCTACGGCCACTCTGGGCGGCATCTCGGCGAAGTCGTAGTAGTCGCCACCGACCTCGGCCGCCGGCGCCGTGAAGCTAACTAGATCGAGGCCGGCCAGCCTCGGGTTCTCGGGTGGCAGCAGCGAGAGCTGGACGTCGCGGGCGATCTCGATCTCGTCGCGGGCGCTGAGCTTGTTGGCCAGCTCCAGGGCCAGCAGGAAGCTGACGATAACGAAGCTGTAGATCGACAGCACCGCTACGTCCTCGCGGATCGCGGAGCCCTCGGGGGCGGTCAGGACCACCACCGTTGCCACGGCGAAGATGATGAAGGCGATGCCGTAGAGGACGCGGCGCGCCGGAGACATGGCCAGCAGGAAGCCCCAGAAGGTCCTGCCGGTGGTGCGCAGCGCCCTGCGCAGGCGCCCCCGCTTCCCTCCCTCCTGTTCACCGGATTCGTCTGGCAGGCTGAAGTGCTGGTAGATGGCGCGCGTCTCTTCGGTGAAGAGCCGCTTGAAGTCGCCCGCCTTGAGCCCCGCCGTGTAGCCGGCGTAGAGCTCCCCGGCGCGCCTGACGATCCTGCGCAGCCGCCGCCGGCCCGCGCCCCCCTCGTCGGACCCCCGCTCCCGATATGTCTCTTTCGCCACCGCCGTGCTCTCCGCCGCCCAGCGAGCCGCATCTTAGCACGCACCTCCGCCCGCGGCCACGCTCGCGGCTGTTGTTGGCGGGCGCAGCCCTGTGCTAGCATGCGCCGCCGGACTACGAACTAAGACGAACGAGATGGCGGAAAAGATCCTCATCGCCGAAGACGACCTGGACCTGGCAAACTCCATTCGCGCCGCTCTGGAGCGGGAGAACTACGAGTGCCGCGCCCACGCGGACCCGCGCCAGGCGCTGCGGCAGGCGGAGGACGGCGAGATCGGCCTGCTGCTGACCGACCTGAAGATGCCGCACATGGACGGCATCGAGCTGGCCCGCCGGGTAAAAAGAATCCAGCCCGACGCCAGGATTGTCGTCATCACCGCCCACTCCACCATGGACACCGTCCTCGAGGCGCTGCGCATGGGCATCGACAGCTACATCCTCAAGCCGTTCCGCAGCGAGGAGCTGCTCTTCAGCGTGCGACAGTCGCTCGAGCGCCGGCGGCTGGAGCTGGAGAACCGCCGCTACCAGGCCGGCCTCGAGGAGATGGTGGAGGAGAAGACGCGCGAGCTGCTGGCGCGCCACACCAGGCTCAGCCGCTCGCAGATGGAAGGCATATTCGCCATCGGTAACATCATCGAGGCCCGCGACGCCTACACCCGCGGCCACACCGAGCGCGTCACCTACTTCGCCGTGGCCCTGGCGGAGCGGCTGGGTTGGCCCGAGGAGTCGATCAAGGAGCTGGGCGTCGGCTCGCCGCTGCACGACATCGGCAAGATCGGCGTGCCCGACTACATCCTCAACAAGGTCGGCAAACTCACGCTCCAGGAATTCGACGTGATGAAGCGCCACCCCGAGATCGGCTACTCCATGGTCAGGGGCTGCAACCTGGCGGCCGTCGCCATCGGCTGCATCATCTACCACCAGGAGCGCTTCGACGGCAGCGGCTACCCCTTCGGCCTCTCCGGCGGGGACATCCCCGAGGAGGGGCGGCTGATGGCCGTCTGCGACGCCTTCGACGCGATGACCAGCACCAGGATCTACCGCCCGGCCCTGACGCTGGAGAAGACCCTCGGCATCCTGCGCGACAACTCCGGCACCCAATTCGATCCGCGGATGGCGAACGCCTTCCTGGAGCTGGTCGACTCCGGAGTCCTGGACAGCGCGATCTCCAGGTCCGATTTCCGGTCGGAGTTTGAGGGCCTGGTCGCCAGGCTGACAGCCGTGTGATGGTCGATGCCACGATAGCCTCGCCGCTTTCCCAGTTCGCCAAGTTGAGCTGCGGCGGCAACGACTTCATCGTTGTCGACTGCCGCGCAGCGCTACCCGCTACCGACCTGCCGGCCGCGGCCCGCTCGCTCTGTAGCCGCCGCTTCGGCGTCGGCGCCGACGGCCTCATCCTCCTGGTGCCGGACGAGGAGCTCCCCTTCGGCATCAAGCTCCTCAACGCCGACGGCTCCGACGCAGAGGTGAGCTACAACGGCGGCCGCTGCGTAGGCCTGTTCGCCCACCAAGCGGGGATCGCGCCGGCACGCTTCAGCTTCGCCAGCGCCGCTGGTCCGATCGGTGTGAAGGTGAACGGAACCGTAGTGACGCTGATGGTGCCGCCGCCCGGCGAGGCGCGACTGGGCCTCGAGCTCGAGGAGGAGGGCGAGGGGAGCGAGAAGGTGTCGGGCGACGCCGTCGTCGTCGGCGTCCCCTACCTCGTTATCTTCCGCGGCGACCTCGACGACCCCTGGGTTTCCCGCATGCCGCCGCGGCTGAGGAGGCACTCCGCCTTCCCGCGCGGAACCAACGTGGCCGTGGCACGCCGCCGCGACGAGGCGCTCTACGAAGCCAGGTTCTTCGAGCGCGGCGTGGAGGAGGAGACTCTCTCCAGCGGCTCCGGCTGCGTGGCGGTGGCGGTGACCGCCGCGCTGCGCTCGGGAGCCCCCTCGCCGGTCACGGTGGCCACAGGCGGTGGCGACTTCGCGATCAGCTTCCGGCGCCAGGGGGAGAAGATCGTCGACGTCTCGACCTCCGGCGAGGTCCGCTTCGTCTACCGCGGCGAGCTTACTGAGCAGATGCTGGAGCTGATCCCGGGCGTCTAATCCAGGCCCAGCTTACGGCGATAGAAAGGCACCGTCAGTTCCACACCTTCGACGAAGCCGACTCCTGCGCGCCAGCCCAGTTCGGACTCGATAAGCCCGGAGTCCAGCGCGATGCGGATCACCTCGCCCGGGCGCACCTCCTCGTAGCGGGGCTCGCCAGCGTAGCCGCAGGCCGCGGCCACGGTGTCGAACACCTCCTGGTCGCTGATCTCCTCGCCCCGCCCGACGTTGTAGACGCGGCTCCCGCCCTCGCTCTTGGCCTCGCCCTCGGCGGCGAGCACCACAGCGGAAACCGCGTCGGCGACGTAGACGTAGTCGCGCGTCTTGCCGCCGTCGCCGAAGATCGCCGGCTGGCGATCCCGGAGCATCAGCTCGGAGAAGATGGCCACCACGCCGGCCTCGCCGTGCGGGTCCTGCCTGGGGCCGTAGATGTTGGCGAAGCGCAGCGCGGTGGTGCGCAGCCCGTAGGAGTGGCGGTAAACCTCCAGGTAGTGCTCGGCCACCCGCTTGTTGGCCCCGTAGATGCTCAGCGGCGCGCAGGGGTGCTTCTCGTCGCAGGGCCGGTAGGCCGGCTCGCCGTAGATGGCGCCGCCGGTGCTGACGAACACCACCTGCTCGGCTGCCTGGCGGCGGCTGGCCTCCAGCACCCTCAGCGTGCCCAGGGCGTTGACTCGGGTGTCGAAGGCCGGGTCCTCGACGCTGCGGCGCAGGTTGACCTGCGCGGCGAGGTGGAACACCCGCGCTGGGCGCCAGCTCTCGAATAAACTGTCCAGCCCGCTCGAGGTGACGTCCAGCTCCTCGAACTCCGCCCCGGCGTTTACGTTCTCCCGGTGGCCGGTCGAGAGGTCGTCGACCACCATCACATCCCACTCATCCGCCAGCAGCCGGTCGACCAGGTGCGAGCCGATGAAGCCGGCCCCGCCGGTCACCAGCGCGCGTCGCGCCTCCGTCATCGGTTCTCCTCCCCTGCATCGTTGATGTCCACGAGCTCCGCACCGCTCGCCTCGCCGCCGAGGAAGAGGGCCATCGCGCGGCGGAAGGTGGGCGAGCGGTCGGTCAGGAAGAAGCGGTCGGGCCGCCGACTGCCTCCGGCTAGCAGGTCGGCGGCGCGCAGCTCCCGCTCGACCTCGGCGGCCACCGCCTCGGCCGAGTCGACCAGCTCGACACCGCCGCCCAGGAAGCGGCCGATGGCCGGCTTCAGCAGCGGGTAGTGGGTGCAGCCCAGCACCAGGCAGTCGATCCCCGAGCGCCTGAAGTCGTCCAGGTAAACCTCCACCACCTGCTCGGTCACCGGCCCCTCCAGCCAGCCCTCCTCCACCAGCGGCACGAAGAGGGGGCAGGAGCGCGAGGCAACCTCGGCCTCAGGCAGCAGAGCGCGGATAGCCTTCGGGTAAGCCTCGCTGCGGATGGTGGCGTCGGTGCCGATGACGCCGATCCTGCCGCCGCGGCTGACCTCGGCGGCCCGGCGGCAGCCGGGCCCGACGACATCGATCGCCGGCACTGGCGAGGCCTGCCGTAGCTCCGCCAGGGCCCAGGCCGAGGCGGTGTTGCAGGCGATCACCAGCAGCTTGATGCCACGCTGCAGCAGAAAATCCGCGTTCTGGAGGCTGTAGCGCCGGATAGTGGCCGGCGACTTGGTGCCGTAGGGCAAGCGCGCCGTGTCGCCGAGGTAGATGATCCGTTCGTCCGGCAGCCGGCGCCGCAGGGCGGCGACGACCGTCAGGCCGCCGATGCCAGAGTCGAATACGCCGATCGCTTCCGCCCGCACGCCCGGCCCTCACGCGCCCCCGGCCGGCCTCTCGCTCTGCCCGGCCTGGTCATCAGCGGGCGGCTGGCGCGCGGGGTAGCCGGGAGCGAAATATTCGCTGTCTAGCGTCAGCGGCTGGCCGAGGTCGATGTGCCCTGCCAGCGTCCCCCGCCTGCTCGGCGGTGTGGCGGCGGAGTCGGCTCCCTCAATCAGGATGCGCACCCGCTGCACTGTGGGGAAGTTGACGCAGAGGGTGTCGACGATCGAGTAGATGGTCATCAGCTCCCCCGTGGTGCCGCCCTCGTGGCCGGCGAGCAGTGCGCGGTTGAACACCAGGTAGGCGGTGCCGCGCTCGTCGAGGTAGAAGCGCATCAGGCGCGTCCCCTCCGGAACCGTTCCCGCCAGCCCCTCCGACAGCGCGGGACCCTCGATGAGCTTCTCGAGCAGCTGCTTCGCCTGCCAGTCGAGCGAGATGAAGTTGTCGACCGAGCGTGTGACCGGCACCAGGAGGTCGTGACGCTGGAGGCTCTGGAAGAAGACCACCATATCCACCTGCTGGTCCACGCCCCCCGCTCCCGCGGCCGCCTCGCTAGGACGGGCGTCGGCCGCGACGGTCGGCGGCGCCGGGGTCGTCTCGGAACCTTGACTGAGTGTGAGGAGGACCGCCGCGACCACCGTCAGCAGCGCGACGATCGCCGCGGCGGCGATCAGCAGCAGGTTGCGCCCGCTCATTGGGTGCGGCTGCCTTCGGTCTCCCGGGCTCCCCCGACGGCGTAGCCGCGCTCCTTCTGGCGCTTGTAGGCTACGATGGCCCGCAGCAGCGACTGGGCTATGCGCCGCCTGTAGGACTCGCTGCGCAGCATCCGCTCTCGCTCCGGGTTGGATATGAAGTCGACCTCCACCAGCACCGCCGGCATCGCCACGCCCTTGAGCACGCGGAAGGGAGCCTGCTTGACGCCGCGGTCGTCGAGGTTGAGGCTGCGGTTGAAGGAGGCCTGAATCCGCTCGGCCAGGAAGAGGCTCTCCTCGATGTAGCTGTTGTGGATGACGTCGAATAGGATCAGCCGCAGGTCGTCGCTCTCCTCGATGGCGCTCTCGTACTGCTCAACCGCCTGGTTCTCGATCTCGGCCACCCGGCGGGCGTGCTCGTCGCTGGCGGTGAGGCTGAGGATGTAGGTCTCCGCGCCGTGGGCGCTGCGCGCGCGGCAGGAGTTGGCGTGGATGCTGATGAACAGGTCGCCGCCCTCGCGGTTAGCGATCGCGGCGCGCTCCTCGAGGCTGCGGTCGGAGTCGCCATCGCGCGTCAGGACCACCCGCACGCCCGCCCTCCTGAGTTCCGGGTCGGCCAGGATCAGGTCGCGCAGCCCGAGGGCGATGGCGTAGGTCAGCTCGGCCTCGCAGAGGCCGCTCGACCCCACTGCGCCGCGGTCCTGGCCCCCGTGGCCGGGGTCGAGCACGATGGTGCGCACGATCACCTGCCGGGGCGCCTGCCCGCCGTCGTCAACTGCGTTGGGGATCAGAAGGAGGAGCGCGATCAGGACTGCCGTCATATAGAGAACCGTGGTGGAGGCGGCGGGAATCGAACCCGCGTCCGAAAATGGTCCGTCGAGAGCTTCTACATGCTTAGCCGGTCGTCAAAGTCTCGCGGCCGCAGTGGGCAACCGGCAACCGGCTGAAGCCGCCAGCCCGCGTCGCGTTTCGCCCGGTGGCGAGCGGGCGCCGCCTCCGGACTATCCCGCTTTCGACGCCCGTCCGGGCCCCGCGGGAGAAGGCCCGGCGGACGGGCTACGCTAGTTTACGCAGCCAGTGCCAACTGTGAGTCGGCAACTATTGGTCTTCCGCCTGTTTAGCGAGGCGACGGACCTCGGCATGCCACTCTCGCTTCAACATTCCCGTCGAAGCCTTTTCGCCCCCGGGACTTCGTTGAACGCGAACTTCTCAAGCAAATCTATTGTACTGCAACAAGGCTAAGTCTGTCAACGAGATCGGCCGTCCCGCACCGGCGTGCGTGCGACACGTCCGGGATGCTTATGCCGCCCGTCGTCGTGGCGTGGAGATCCATGATAGCGACCTTTAGAGCCGTTTTTTCAACAACCATCTTGAGTGTCCCATTTAAGAGAAGTTGGCCGACAGGAATGTAGGCCCTCCTGAAATGGTGGTTTCGGGGCCGACTGGAATGCCGGACCTCTCACAACCAGGAGCGTGGATCCACCTAGGCGTGCCCTCGCGGGCATTCCTGTCCACGTTCCAGATAGCCGCCCGTAAACGTCTTGCGCTGTCGAGCCGGCGCGCCGATAATGGCTTTGCGCAAACGCAGGCTAGGCGGGGGACCGGCGGTCGGACGCTATGGGGAAGGACAAGCATCGCTACGAGTTCGGGAGCGGCAGCGACGTCGGCTGCGTGCGCACCGAAAACGAGGACAGCTACGTGCTCTACCGGCCCAGGGGCCGCAGGCAGCGGGCACGCAAGGGCTACCTGTTGGCGGTCTGCGACGGCATGGGCGGCGCCGTCGGCGGTCGCACGGCCAGCGACATCGCCGCCGAAACGATCCCGGAGATATATTACGGCTCCGGAACCGCCGCCAGCTCGCAGGCGCTTTCGGCGGCCATCAAGGAGGCCAGCCGCCGCATCTACAAGCGTGCGGAGAGCGACCCCGAGCTCAGCGGCATGGGCACCACGGCAGTGGCGGTGGCGCTGCAGGCCGGGGAGGCGCACCTGGCCCACGTCGGCGACAGCCGCTGCTACCTGGTGCGGGACGGAGCCATCACCCGGGTTACCGAGGACCACACGGTGGTCTCCAAGATGGTCCAAGAGGGCCTGCTGACGCCGGAGCAGGCCGCCAGCCACCCCGAGAGCCACATCCTCAACCGCTCGGTCGGCGTCATGCCCGACGTCGAGGTGGACGTCCACGATCCGCCCATTCGGCTCCGCCGAGGCGACGTGCTGATACTGTGCAGCGACGGCCTCAGCAACCCGGTGGCCGACAACGAGATATCGGAGGTGGCGCGGCGGGAGCGGCCGCAGCAGGCGGCCGAGGCGCTCATCGCCCTGGCCAGGGAGCGCGGCGGCCCCGACAACGTCACCGTGATGGTAGCCCGCATCCTCGGCGACGAGGAGCCGCCGCCGGAGCCCTCCAAGACCGTCGCGCGCCGGCCGCCGCGCCGCCGCCGGCGGCCCCTGCGCTGGGGGCTCTGGCTGCTGCTGATCGCGCTGCTGGCCGCCGGCGCCCTCTACCTCGCCTGGTCGTACGGCCTCGTCGACCTCGGCTTCCTGCCCGACTGGGTCCCGACCCCGCCGCCGCTCCAGGCGCCGCCCGAGCCGCAGCCGTAGCCTAGCCGTCAGCGCGCACCCCGTCCCCACGCCACCATCCGAAAGGCTATTCCAGGTGGATGAGCTGAAGGTGGCGGCCGAGGAGCAGGCGGCGCAGCAGGGCGATGACGATGGTGCCGGTCAGCGCGGCTGAGGTGACTATCATGTACATGATCACGATCTGGTACTTGACCGCATCGACGGGGCCGACGCCAGCCAGGATCTGCCCGGTCATCATCCCCGGAAACGACACCAGCCCCAGCGTCACCAGCTTGTTGACGTAGGTGATGAGCCCGGCGCGCAACGCTCCCCTGCCGCTCTCGGCCAGCGCCTGGCGGCGGTTGGCGCCCAGCGAGAGCAGCGTCTCGATCTCGGCCCCGCGCAGTTTCACGTCCGCCAGAATCCGCTCGCAGACCAGCGAGGCGGCGTTGAGCGCCGGCGCCAGTATCATGCTACCCAGCGGGATGGCGAAGCGGGGGTGGAAGGTGTTGTCGAACTTGAGGATGATCAGCAGCGTCGGGACCAGCGTCAAGGCTGTGCCGGCGACGATTCCAAAGAGCACGATCGGGAAGAGCCCCCGCGGGCGCAGCTCCTGGCGCCCGTAGGCGGTGAGGGTGGCGACGGAGGTCATCACCAGCAGCGCCAGCAGCGTCCAGTACCACGCCTCGGCCTGGAAGATCGCCTGCAGCACGTAGCCGATCGCCATCAGCTGCACGAAGGCGCGCACGGTGCCCAGCAGCAGGGTGCGCACGCCGCCGAGGCGCTCGATGGCCACGACGACTATCGCCACCACGACGCACAGCAGCGCGAGCGCCAGCTCGGTCCAACCGAGCGCTAAGTAGTCCATCAAGCACCCCCGAGAAAGGCGGCCACCAGCTCGTCCTGCGACGACTTCAGTGCCTCCGGCGCCCCCATGGCCGCCAGCCGTCCGCCGATGATCACCGCAGCGCGGACGGCCAGACGCCGGGCCCCGGTAAAATCGTGCGTCGCCACAACGGTCGTCAGGCCCAGCTCCCGGTTCAGCGCTACCACGAGGTCCAGAACCGCTGCAGCGGTGCCGGGATCGAGGGCCGCCGTCGGCTCGTCGAGCAGCAGAATCTCCGGGTCGTTCATCAGCGCGCGAGCCAGCGCCACCCGCTGCTGCTGGCCTACCGAGAGGACCGCGGCGGGGCGGCAGCGCAGGTTCCGATCCAGCCGCACTCGCTCCAGGAGCTCGGGAATCCGCCGGCGCGCCTCGCCGAGGTCGTAGCCCCGCAGCCGCGGCCCGACCAACAGGTTGTCCTCGACCGTGCCGGGCAGCGGCACCGGCTGCTGCAGCACCATGGCGCAGCGGCGCCGCAGCTCGACCACGTCGATCTCCGCGATCTCCGCCTCGCCCAGGAAGATGCGGCCGCCGGTCGGCTCCTGCAGGCGGTTCAGCATCCTCAGCAGCGTGCTCTTGCCGGCACCCGAGGGGCCGAGCACAGCGAAGCGCTCCCCCGAGCCGACCTCGAAGTCGATGCCGTCCAACACCCTGCAGACGGAACCGTCCCGGTCGGCCAGCTCCAACGAGAGGTCTTCCACCCTGATGTGCATCGCTTTCGCCCGCCGGATTATCATATTAGAACAGCCTTTCATGGCTAGAAAGCGTTTTCGGGAGTGCTGCGCTGTGGTAGCATTTCCCACTTCGGGCGGCCCCTGGAGTGAGGCGGGCTATCGCGATGGCAAGGATCGGAATCGACATCCGCAAGCTGGCCGATTACGGCATCGGCGTCTACATCCGCAACCTGGTCCGCGGGCTCGCCGAAGCCGGCGGCCACCAATACACACTTTTTCACAAGCCGGGCGAGGAGACCGCGGGCCTGCCTGCGGGAGCGCGCTACCGCGTCGAGCGCTCCGGCCTCTACTCGCTGCGGGAGCCGTTCAGCCTCGGAGTCAGCGCTCGCCGCGCCGACCTCGAGCTGCTGCACTGCCCCCACTACGTCGCTCCCTTTTGGCCCGGCTGCCCGCTGGCGGTCACAATCCACGACCTCATCCACATGCTCTACCCCGAAAATCTACCCAACCGGGCGGCGCGCGCCTATGCCCGCTTCTTCCTGCGCCGGGCCGCGAATAAGGCGGCCGTCATTTTCGCCGTCAGCGAGACTACGCGGACCGACATCCTCGAGCACCTGCCGGCGCGCGAGGAGCAGGTAGTGGTGACCCACAACGCCGTCGACCCACGCCTGTCGATCCCGCCCGGCGAGGAGGAGCTCTCGCGGGCGCGGGAGCGGTACGTGCTCAACCATCCCTACGCCCTCTACGTCGGCAACATCAAGCCGCACAAGAACCTGCCCGCCGCGGTGCGCGCCTTCGCCCGCTTCCGCCGGGCCGCCGGGCAGGAGTGGCGGCTGGTGATCGTCGGCAGCCGCGGCGTCGACTACGAGCTGCGCCGCAGCATCGAGATCGCCGGCGTGCGCGAGGCGGTGCGCTTCCTGGGCTTCATCCCCACCAACTTCCTGCCCGCCGTATACGGCCTGGCGGCGGTCTTCGTCTTCCCCAGCCTCTACGAGGGCTTCGGGCTCCCGCCGCTGGAGGCGATGGCGGCCGGCACGCCGGTAGTCGCCTCCGACCGCTCCTCCCTGCCTGAGGTGCTTGGCGACGCGGCGCTGCTGGTCGATCCCTCCGACGAGGTGGCGATGGCCGAGGCGATGGAGAGGGCTTGCGCCGACGGCGAGCTGCGTGAGACGCTCATCAGACGAGGGCGCGAGCGCGTCGGGCGCTTCAGCTGGCGCAGGGCTGTCGAGAGGACGCTCGAGGGGTACAGCATAGCACTGGGTGCGGAAGCGGCACGAGGGTAAGGGTGAGGGTCGCGATTGTCCACGACTGGCTGACCGGCATGCGCGGCGGCGAGCGCGTGCTCGAGGTCTTCTGCCACCTCTTCCCCGAGGCTACCATTTACACGCTCATCCACCACCGCGGCGCCCTCAGCCCGACCATCGAGCGGATGCGGATCGTCGAGAGCAACCTCGGCAGGTGGCCCGGCGCCCGCGACCGCTTCCGCTTCTACCTGCCTTTCTTCCCGCGCCTGATCGAGCGCTTCGACCTGGGCGGCTACGACCTCGTCCTCAGCTCCAGCCACTGTGTCGCCAAGGGCGCGAGGCCGGGGCCGGGGGCGGTGCACGTCTGCTACTGCCACACGCCGATGCGCTACGTCTGGGACCTCTACGACGACTACACCAGGGGACGCGGGCCGCTTGTGAGACTCTTCCTGGCCCTCAACAGGGGGCCGTTGCGGCGCTGGGACGTGCGCACCGCCGAGAGGGTCGACCACTTCGTGGCCAACTCGCAGCACGTCGCCAACCGCATCCGCCGCCACTACGGGCGCCGGGCCGACGTCATCCACCCGCCGGTCGACACCGACTTCTTCACCCCCGCGGACGTCGAGGCGGAAGACTATTACCTGGTGGTCTCGGCCCTGGTGCCCTACAAGCGGGTGGGGATGGCGGTGCGGGCCTTCGGCAGCGCCGGGCGAAGGCTCGTGGTCATCGGCTCGGGCAGCGAAGAGAGGCGCATCCGCAGGCAGGCCGGGCCGAGCGTCACCTTGCTCGGCAACGTCGACGACGAGACGCTGCGCGGCTACTACCGCCGCGCGCGCGCCCTCATCCACCCCGGCGAGGAGGACTTCGGCATCACGCCGCTGGAGGCGATGGCCTGCGGCCGCCCGGTGATCGCCCTGGGCAGGGGCGGCGCCCTGGAGACGGTGCTCGACGGCACCACCGGGCTCCTCTTCCGCAAGGGGACGGAGGAGGCGCTGCTGGGGGCTGTTGACAAGTTCGAGAGGATGTCTTTTACTAGTGCCGATTCACGCCGGCGCGCCCTGGAGTTCGCGATACCTGTCTTCAGCGAGAAGATCGGGAAATACCTGGAGCGGCGCGTGCGGGAGCGCGGGGAGGCTTAGGCGGTGCTGAAAGCTCAGAACCGTGTCCTGCTTGGGCTGCTGGCGGCCGGCGACCTCGTAGCCATCGCGCTGGCCTTCATCGCGGCCTACTGCCTCCGCTTCTTCTCCGGCCTCGTACCCCCTCCCGAGCAGGTGCCGCCCCTGGACCAGTACATCAAGGTCCTGCCGCTGATCCTGGTGGTCTTCCCGGCCGTCCACGTCCTCAACGGCCTCTACAAGGTGCCGCGCGGCCGCAGCCGCATCGACGAGTTCTTCTCCATCTTCGTGGCCGCAACCATCGCTGCGCTGCTCGTCTTCCTGGGGCTGCTCTACTACAGGGTCTACCACACGCCGGACGTGGCGCCGGAGTGGGAGTTCTCCCGCATCACGCTGGCCATCTTCCTGGCCGTCGACATCGTCTTCGTCTCCGGCTGGCGCTTCGCCTACAGGAGCTTCCTCGAGGCGCTACAGCGGCGCGGTCACAACCTACGCCACATCCTCATCGCCGGCGCCGGCGATCTGGGGCGGAGCGTCGCGGACCGGATCGTGGCCCACGAGGAGTTCGGCCTGCGGGCCATCGGCTTCCTGGACGACGACGAGCGCAAGCGCGGCAGCATCTACCAGGGGATCAGAATCATCGGCATGCTCAACGACCTGCACCACATCGTCCACGCCCAGAGGGTCGACACGATCTTCATCGCCCTGCCCGCCGGCGCCTACAGGAGCATCATCAGGCTCACCGACGTGGCGACCAAGCACTGCGTCGATGTCCGGGTGGTGCCCGACCTGCTGCAGTTCTTGAGCCTCAACGCCACAGTCGAGGACTTCGACGGTATGCCGATCATCAACATCGACCGGACGCCGCTGAGCGGCTTCAAGAGGGCGGTCAAGCGGGGCTTCGACATCGGCCTCTCGCTCGTCGGGCTGCTGTTCACCGCCATCCTCTTCCCCTTCATAGTCCTGGCCATCAAGCTCACCAGCAGGGGGCCGATTCTGTACAAGCAGGAGCGGATGGGCATGGACGGCAAACCGTTCACACTCCACAAGTTCCGCACCATGCATATCGGCGCCGAGGCCTCCGGGCCGGTCTGGGCACCCACCGACGACCCGCGCGCCACACCGCTGGGGCGCTTCATGCGCCGCACCAGCCTCGACGAGCTGCCGCAGTTCTGGAACGTCCTGAAGGGGGAGATGAGCATGGTCGGGCCGCGGCCCGAGCGGCCGGAGTTCGTACATGAGTTCAAGCACCACGTGCCCAAGTACATGCTGCGGCACAAGGTGAAGGCGGGCATCACCGGCTGGGCGCAGGTGAACGGCTGGCGCGGCGACACCAGCATCGCCAAGCGCATCGAGTACGACCTATACTACATCCAGAACTGGTCGCTGGCGCTGGACATGAAGATAATCTGGCTAACGATCTCGCGGTCGATCTTCGGCCGCAGCCACTACTGACGGCAACGGCATGAAGAGACCGCGCACGCTGATCACCGGGGGGGCCGGATTCATCGGCTCCCACCTAGCCGACCACCTGCTGGCCTGCAACCACCAGGTGATCTGCATCGACAGCCTCATCACCGGCTCAGTCGACAACATCGCCCACATCCACGACGACGGCTTCCACTTCATCAAGCACGACGTCACCGACTACATCTACATCTACGGCCCGCTGGACTACGTGCTGCACTTCGCCAGCCCGGCCAGCCCGATCGACTACCTCGAGCTGCCGATCCAGACCCTCAAGGTCGGCTCGCTCGGCACCCACAAGGCGCTCGGCCTGGCCAAGGCCAAGGGGGCTACCTTCCTGCTGGCCTCGACCTCGGAGGTCTACGGCGACCCGCAGGTCCACCCGCAGCCGGAAAGCTACTGGGGCAACGTCAACCCGATCGGGCCCCGCGGCGTCTACGACGAGGCCAAGCGATTCGCCGAGGCGCTGACCATGGCCTACCACCGCTACCACGGCGTCGAGACCCGCATAGCCCGCATCTTCAACACCTTCGGTCCCCGCATGCGGATCAACGACGGGCGCGCGGTGCCGACCTTCATCAACCAGGCGATCCGCGGCGAGCCGATCACCGTTTTCGGCGACGGCTCCCAGACCCGCAGCTTCTGCTACGTCTCCGACATGGTCGAGGGTCTGCGCCGCCTGCTGGAAAGCGGCACCGGCGACCCGGTCAACCTAGGCAACCCGGCCGAGATGACCATCCTCGAGCTGGCGCGGACAGTGGTCGAGATGACCGGCTCGGACAGCGAGGTCGTCTTCGAGGGGCTGCCCGAGGACGACCCGCAGGTCCGCCAGCCCGACATCGCCGAGGCCGTAGAGACGCTCGGCTGGGAACCTAAGGTCCCCCTGGCCGAGGGGCTGCGCAAGACGATCGATTACTTCGTAAACTGGTGGAAGGAGCGAGAAACGGAGGCCTGACGCGGGCGGCAAGCGATGAAAGACAAAAGAGAGCACAAGCGTTACTACCTCAAGGCCCTGCTGCAGATAGCTGACGCGGGTGAGTACGCCAGCATCACGCTGGAGGCGATCAACATCAGCGCCGGCGGCATCTTCTTCCGCTCCAACACAGACATCCCCGACGGCGACACGTTCTCCCTCACCATGTCCCTCCCCGGCCACCCCGAGCCGGTTGAGGCCCGCTGCCGTTCGATCCACCGCGTGGAGACCATACCGGAGAAGCAGTACTTCATCGGAGCAAAATTCCTGGCGCTGGAGGGGATTACACAGCAGAAGCTGAAGTCGCTGCTGCGCGAGCGGTTCGAGATGCGGCCGGAGCAGTCCCGCTAACGGCGCCCAACGCCGCCGAGGCCACCGACCGTCCGCCCCCTCGACCCGCCAAACCTTGCCCGCGAACCGTTAAACTGCTATACAGCGATAGTTAGGCTGCGGCGGAGGTGTGGCCGAGCGGCTTAAGGCGGCGGTCTTGAAAACCGCTGTGGGTTTACGCCCACCGTAGGTTCGAATCCTACCACCTCCGCCACCGCGCCCGCCCCCATGCGCGACGCTGCGCGCGGGGGATAGGAAGGGAGGGGGCGAAACGGAACGCCATGTCGTAATTGCCATCCGCTTGGATATCCATTATCATTTCCAGAGAGCGAGTGCGGCAGTTCGGAAAGATTGGAGAAGTGGCCTGAGCAGATTGTCTATCGCGTAGCCATATCGTTAAACCACCAGTGTCAAAATGGATAAGTCCGGCCTCAGGCTGGCGCTTGAATTGGATAAGTAGGAGTGAGGGGAAGGGATGAAAGCTCTAGTAGTTGACGACTCCGCGGTGATGCGAAAGGTCCTGATTGGAGCTCTCTCCAAGGCGGGGATCACCGACGTCGACGAGGCCGGCGACGGCCAGGAGGCGGTGGCGGCCGTCGAGGGCGGCGACTACGACCTGTTGCTCATGGACTGGTACATGCCGAACATGCTGGGCATCGAGGCGGTGCATGCGATCCGAGCTGCGGGCAGCAAGGTGCCGATCATCATGGTGACCACCGAGGCGGAGAAGAGCCGCGTGATCGAGGCGCTCAAGGCAGGCGCCAACAACTACATCATCAAGCCGTTCAAGCCGGCCGCCATCGTGGCCAAGATCAAGGAGGTCATGGACAAGGCCGGCGGCTGAGCCCCGCGTCCGCGCGTCGGCACCAACCCGGCAAGCGGAAACACCTATCGCTATCTTGACACCAGCCTTCAAGGATGCCATCAATCCTCCAGCAGTCTGGGTTATCTGAATTCGGTGATACATTAGGCTTCGACGGTGATTCGTATACGCTGAATCCCTCCAGCGGTTTCGAGGTCTGAAATGCAATCCACGGAAGGCAAGAGGCTGGCCGAGCTAGCCGCGGCGGTCAGAGAGTCGACGCTGAAGCGCCTGCGCCGGGTCCCCGCGGGCCGCGAGAACTTCAGGATCGGCGCGGAGTCGATGAGCTTCGCCGACACGGCTCGGCACCTTATCGACGCCGACGAGTGGCTCTTCGCCAAGCTGCGCAACAGGGACCTGACGCCGATGCGCGGCCGGCCCGGGCTGGCGGAGATAGGGAGCCGGAGCGAATATCTCGAGCTGCTTCAGCGGCTGGAGGAAACGGGGCAGGCGCGCAACGAGCTGGTCGACAGCATGACCGACGAGCAGTTGGAAGAACAGGTACCCGACGCGAGGTTCAGTGGCGAGGTCAGCGTCTGGTGGCTGATCGCGCGCGGCAACCTCGATCACGAGACCCACCACCGGGGCTGGATCGCCGCCTGCCTGAGAGCCGTCCGGCTACAGGATTGATTCGGCGGCCCGGTAATCGCCTATAGCAATAGACTGGTCTACCGGACTCGACGGTAGAGGACTTTCCCCGACCAGTCTTCCTTCTCCAGCAGACCCTCCCCTTCCAGGCCCTCCAGTAGCTTGAGCAGCTCGAGACGATTGATCCGTAGCCCTGCAGCGATATCGTCGGCGCTGCAGCTGCGCCGAGCCAGTAGTTCCAGTATCTCTCTCGCCTCGCTCCTAGAATCCGCCAGAGCAAAATCGTCATGCGGGTAATCGGCGATCACCTCCACGATCCCGCCGAACATCATGCGTATTTCCCGCATCCGCTCTTGCGGAAGCCGCAGCGCCCTCTTCTCCGCCGGAAAGCGCGTAACGGTGTTCAGCTGGATTCTGGTCGGCCTGATCCGCTCGGCAGCCCGCACCAAATTTTGCAGTGCTGAGGGGCCGTCGTTGAACCCGCCGGCCAGCATCACCTCCAGCCAGATTGGCCCGGCGAATTCCTCGCGGAATCTTATCAGGCCCTTAAGCATCGCGGCGAAGGTTAGGCTCTGGTGGGGCCTGTTGATCGCGGCGAACGTCTCCTCGTCGCCGGCGTCGAGCGAGGGCAGAACCAGGTCCGCGCCAGCGCACTCGCGCCTCACCTGAGGCATCCAGAACAGAGAACTGTTGGTGATCAGCGCAAGAGGGATTCCCGTGATCTGTTTGATCCCGGCGATGATCTCGTCCATGCCGGCATGAAGTGTCGGCTCGCCGGAGCCGGATAGTGTGATGTAGTCCGGCGCCCCGCCGGCTTCAAGGTTCGCACGCAGCTGCTCGATTAGCTCGCCTGTGTCGACGAACCGCGCCCGCTTCGCTGTCTTGGTCAGGGTGCGGCCGAGCTGGCAGTAGACGCAGTCGTAGCTGCACACCTTGTAGGGGATCAGATCGATTCCCAGGGAACGCCCCAGGCGCCGCGAGGGCACCGGACCGTAGATCAGCGAGCGTCTGTCCGCACCGCTCTTCAATTGCACGGCTTGTCGTCGCACGGCTCCGCACGGCCGCAACAGGGGTTCGACCTGTCGCACTCAGACCGCGGCCGCGCGCGGCCCGAGGCGATGACGCCGAAGCTGGAGGCAAGCACCTTCTCGCTGCGGCCGCCACACCGCGGGCAGGGGGCCGTCTCCTCGCCTATCTTCTGCAGGGACTCGAAGCGGGCGCCGCAATCCGGGCACTCGTACTCGTAGATCGGCATTCAGATCACCCGTACTATCGCCGCCTCGTCAGTGGTCGCAGAGGTTCTCGCCGGTGCTCAGGCGTTCGTGCAGCAGGTCGTTAACGATATTAGCCGGCTCATCGGTTGGTGCGCCGACGATGACCCGGATATCCTGCTCGGTGAAGAGCTGCTGCGCCCGCATCCCCATGCCTCCGGCGACGATGACACTGGCGCCACGCTCGAACAGCCAGCGCGGCAGCAGGCCCGGCTGGTGCGGAGGGGAGCCGACACGCTCCTCGTGCGTGATCTCCTTTTTGTCCACGTCGACGTCGATCAGCGCGAACTCCTCGCAGTGGCCGAAGTGGGCGCTCAGCCTCCCCGCGGCTATCGGAATAGCTATTCTCATGACTATCTAACCTCTTGCGTAAGTATGCGTGTCAACGTTTTCACCGACCTTCGGCCGGGATCTCCAGTTCCCGCGCCGCCCGCTCCCAGAGCTCCTTTATCTCCCTGGAAGCCGCGCCGTCGGAGTGCTCCACAGTGCTGAGCCTTCGCATCTGAGCTTCCGTGATGGCGGTATCGTAGCATATCCTGCCGAGAACCTTTATACCACGCTCCTCCGCGCGGGCTTCGATCTTAGCGGTTATCTCAGGATTGAGATCGTGCTTGTTGATGCAGACGGCCGTCGGGATGTCGAAGTGCGCGGTCAGGTCGGCCACCCGCTCCAGGTCGTGGCTGCCGGAGGCGGTCGGCTCGGTGACGACCAGCGCCATGTCGGCGCCAGTCAGGGAGGCTATCACGGGGCAGCCTATCCCCGGCGAGCCGTCGCAGATTATCAGCTCCGACCCCCTCTCCTTCGCCAGCTCCCTCGCCTTCTCTCTGACGACGGTCACAAGCTTGCCCGAGTTCTCGCCGCCCGGGTTGAGGCGGGCGTGGGCCATCGGGCCGTGGCGCGTCTCGGAGATGTACCACTCGCCGTTGACCGCCTCGATCATATCTACCGCCTTCTCCGGGCAGAACCAGGCGCAGACGCCGCAGCCCTCGCAGGCGAGCTCGTCGATGCTGTAGCACCGCTGCTCCCCTCCGTCGGGCGCCTCGACGGTCAGCACGGCGCCGAAGCGGCAGGCGGCTTCGCACGCTCCGCAGCAGGTGCACTTCGCGGGATCAATCCGCGCCACCTTGCCACCCGAGAAGTCCTCCCGATGCAGGACGCGCGGCTCGAGAACGATGTGCAGGTCGGCGGCGTCGACGTCGCAGTCGGCCAGCACCGCCTGCCGGGCCAGCGCTGCGAATGAGGCGACGACGCTCGTCTTGCCGGTGCCGCCCTTGCCGCTGATCACCACCAGCTCCTTCACCCCGGCACCACCACGCTTTCCCTGATCCTCTCGAAGATCTCGATGAAGAGCCGCTCGAACTCCGGCAAGACCTCGACAATCAGCTCGCCCCTCGAGTAGGCTTCCGCTACGCGGCGGTCGTCCGGGATCTCCTGGATTACCGGTATGCCGGCGTCGCGGCAGAACCGGTCGACGCCTTGGTCTCCCAAGCCGGCGCGGTTGACGACAACTGCTGCCGGAAGCCCTAGCGCACCGATCATCTCGACTGCGATCTTCAGATCGTGGAGGCCGAACGGCGTCGGCTCGGCAACCAGCAGCGCCAGGTCGGCACCCCGCACGGCTGAAACCGCCGGGCAGGAGGCACCGGGTGGCGCGTCGATGAGCACAACTCCGTCGTCTCCTGCGTCGCGCTTCACCTCGTCGATGAGCGGCGTGCTCCTGGCCTCGCCGATATTCAGACGGCCGCCGACGAAGCGGACGCCACCGGCCACGCCCTCCTCGAGATATCCGATCTCGCGCGGGACCTCGCGGATCGCGCCCCGAGGGCAGACCCTCGCGCAGCCCCCGCAGGCGTGGCACATCTCGGGGAAAGTCAGAGCCTTGCCCTTGAGGCTGAGTATTGCGCTGAACTGACAGAGTTCGCCGCACAGGCCGCAGGCATCGCACTTCTCCAGGTCGACCGACGGCACGTCTATGCGGACCGGCTGCGAGCGCTCGATCCGCGGTTGCAGGAAGATGTGGCCGTTCGGCTCCTCAACGTCGCAGTCTACGTAAACGGGGCGCTCGCCGGCCCTCGCCAAGGCGACGGCCAGGTTGGTCGCCACGGTCGTCTTGCCGGTGCCACCCTTGCCGCTGGCGATGGCTATCCTCATACCACTCAACTCCGAAGCGGATCGCGGTCTGGCGCCGTTCGCGTTACCTCGTCATCGGCGAACCGCATTTGGGGCACTTCTGCTGGTAGCACGGTACGCCGAGCTGGTGCGGCGCGGTGTGTCCGCACTTGGTGCAGACGCAGTTGCCGCCCGGCCCCTGGGCGGTCCCGCCGCCCCTGCCG
>CAYOXX010000056.1:0-20217 GCA_964408025.1 uncultured Acidobacteriota bacterium
ATTCGTCTTCGAATCGCTCGCCGCCAACGAGATCGAGGTCATCCTGCGCCGGGCGCTGGAAGACGAGGAGCGCGGATTGGCCAACTGGAAGCCGGTTCTCGACGACGCTCTGCTGCGCAAGATCGCCGACCACTGCGACGGCGACGCCCGCGTGGCGCTGACGGCGCTCGAGCTGGCGACACTGACCGCCCCTCCGTCCGCAGACGGCAGCCGCCGCATCGGCGAGGAGCAGATGGTCGCGGCGCTCGGCCGCAAGATGCTCGCCTACGACAAGGATGGCGAGGAGCACTTCAACATCATCAGCGCGCTGCACAAGAGCATGCGCAACTCAGATCCCGACGCCTCCCTCTACTGGCTGACGCGGATGCTCGAGGGCGGCGAGGACCCGCTCTACATCGCCCGCCGCGTTGTCAGGTTCGCCAGCGAGGATGTCGGCCTGGCAGACCCACGGGCACTGCAGGTGGCCGTCGCGGCGCAGCAGGCGGTTCACTTCGTCGGCATGCCCGAGGGCAACCTGGCGCTCGCCGAGGCAGTCGTCTACATGGCCACGGCGCCCAAGAGCAACGCCCTCTACCGGGCCTACGGCAAGGCGCGCTCCGACGTGCGGCACACCCGCGACGAGCCGGTGCCGATGGCCGTCCGCAACCCGGTTACGCGCCTGATGCGCGAGGTCGGCTACGGCGAGGGCTACAAGTACGCCCACGAGTACCCCGAGGCTGCGACCGACCTGCAGTGCCTGCCCGACTCGCTCGCACACCGGCGCTACTACGAGCCCACCCACCGCGGCTTTGAAAAAACGATCGGGGAAAGGATGGTGTTCCTCGAGCGGATGCGGAAAAAGCTGCGGCGTCCGGAAAGAACCGGGAAGAAAAGTCCGAAGTCCACAAACAAAGCGCGCAAGGTCGAGTAATGATCCCAATCGGCTCAACAAATCATGTGCGTGATAAGAATCGCACATATAAGGAGGGGAAAAAGATGAGACGCGTATCCCTACTTGCAATACTGCTGGGCGCGACCGCAATCCTGGCGACGGTCGGCTCGGCGCAGCACGAGCAGCCCGGCGAGCAGGAGCTGCTGCAGTGGGCGGCGTCGCTGCTGCAGCGGGCGGTGGTGATTGACGGCCACTGCGACACCGTGATGTATATGGTCCGTAGCGGTTACGACCTGTCGCGGCGCAACGACGAGCACCACATCGATATCCCTCGGATGCTGGAAGCCGGGATGAACGGCCAGTTCTTCGCCTGCTTCATATACCCTGAATCCGACCAATCCCAATGGATCCAAACTACTCTGCGGATGATCGACGCTTTGCACCGGGCCGACGAGGCCGACGAGCGCTTCGTAATCGCCTACGGCGCCGAAGACATCCTGCGAGCGAAGCGGGAGGGCCAGGTAGCCGGCATCATCGCCATCGAGGGCGGCCACGCCATCATGGACGATCTGGCTGTCCTGCGTCTGTACCACCGCCTCGGCGTCCGCTACATGACGCTGACCTGGAACAACAGCAACAACTGGGCCGACTCCTCAGAACCCGACCAGGGCCCCTACGGCAACATCCCGTCCCACGGCGGCCTGACCGAGTTCGGCCGCCAGGTGGTGCGCGAGATGAACCGTCTGGGGATGATCATCGACCTCAGCCACACCCACCTCGATACAGTCGCGGACGTCCTCGAGGTGAGCACCGCCCCGGTGATCGCCTCCCACAGCTGCTGCTGGGCGCTCAATCCGCACAACCGCAACCTGACCGACGAGCAACTGCGCGCCATCGCCCGCAACGGCGGCGTCGTCGGCATCAACTACTACGCCGGCTTCGTCAGCGAGGAGTTCACCACCGCGGCCGAGCCGATGTGGAACGAAATGAGAAGGCGATACAGCGAGCTCCGCGAACAATACGGTGAAGACTCCGAGACCCTGCGGCGCGAGATGGCCGCCGTGCGGGCCGAGATGAGGGAGCGGCTGCCCGCGGTGCCCCTGTCGATGCTGGTCGACCACATCGACCACGCGGTCCGGGTGGCGGGCATCGACCACGTCGGCCTCGGCAGCGACTTCGACGGCATCAGCTCCGCTCCCCAGGGTCTCGACGACGTAACCGACATCGTCTGGATCGTCGTCGAGCTGCGCCGGCGAGGCTACAGCGAGGCCGACATCCGTAAGATCCTGGGAGAAAACTTCCTGCGCCTCATCCGCGAGGCCGTCGGAAGCTGAGACCGGGTCCGGCAATAACCGAAGCGGCGCGGAGCGGCGGCGAGCCGGGAGTTTGGCGCGGAGCGCACATCGAGCTTTACCTGCGGCCCGTTTGACGGTAGAATGTGCGGACCACCCAGTAGAGCCATGGAACCGCTCGCGGCGCAGATGAGAGATAAATGAGGATTGTTTTTCTGCTGGTAGCCGCGTCGTTGCAGTTCTGTCCGCAGCAGGCGGACGCGCCGGGCGACTACGCCCTGGCGGTGCGCGACACCCGCCTGTTTGCCGGCCTCGAGCCGTACGCCGACATACTGGGCCTGGCGGAGGCGGGAAGTTTCTTCCCCCTCGAGTCGCTAGCCAGCGACCGCTACGGAATCCGCTGGGCGGAGGTGCGGCTCCCCGACAGCGGCTCGGCCTTTCTGAGCGACGTGATAGTGATGCGGGAGAGGGAGTCGGTGCTGCAGCGGCTGCTGCAGATGGCGGACCTTGGCGAAATCGGCCTCTGGGACGACGAGGCGCTGGCCGGCGTCCAGGAGCGCGGCGTAGAGATCGGCTTCACCGTCACCCAACTCCTCTTCGCCCAGGGCCCGCCGCTGCGCGAGCGCGAAATTTTCGGCATGCGGGAATGGTTTTACCGGCGTCTCGTAGTTCTTATAAGGAACGACGTGGTCGCCGGATTCACGGAACTCTACCGCTTGCCCCGCGACCGCTCGATCAGTATCGAGCTGGCGAGCGGCGACCCCGAATTCACCGCCGCTTCCGGCGCCTGGGAGGAGGCCTCGGCGGCTGAACGCACCTCCATGCTGGCCTCGGGGGAGAATGCCAGGGGCAGGTTCCGCTTCCGGGTACCGCTGGCCGGGACATACCGTCTCTCGGCTCGCTGGAGCGCAGGTAATGGCCTCTCGACGCGAATCCGCTACCGCGTGCAGCAGGGAGGCGAAGAGATAGCCGTCCTGCGGGCCAACCAGAGGCTCCACGGGCAGCGCTGGATCTGGCTGGGCGATATCGAGGCGAGCGCGGGCAATCCCCTGGTCATCGATATCTTGGCCGAAGACGGCCTTCCGTTCTGCGTCGAGGCGCTACGAATCGAGTACCTAAACGAGGCGCTCGATCCAACCCAAACCCTCGGGCGATAAGGCGGAGGGCGGCGGCTGGCCGTCCCGCGGCGTCGAGCGGCTGCAGTAAGGAAGAATGGACGAGAAGAACGATAAGATAATTGCAGACTCCGGGGGGGGGCGCGAGAGGCCTCTCAAGCATAAAACGCGACCCTCTAAAAGACGTCCCTCCGCGTTGAAGTCGGCCGACACCATCGGGCAGTACCTGCGGGAGATGAAATCGGTTCCGCTGCTCAACCGCGAGGGCGAGGTGCGCCTAGCCAAGGAGATGGAGCGGGGCCAGAAGATAGTCTCCAAGGTGTTCTCAAGCCACCCGCTTTTCCTTGAACTAGCGGCGCGCTGGTTCAGCCGTCACGAGGAGGACGCCCGCAGGCTCGAGGAGGTCTTCGTGCCCTTCGAGGGCGAGGCTGCGGCACACGTCAAGAAGCTGCGGCGCCCCCTGCTCCGCCTCCTCAAGGAGGACGCGCTCGCCGACGAGAAGCGGCGGCACAAGTCGAGAAGGCTCATCTCGCGCTGCCGCAACCTGCTGGTGGTCACCAAGGTCGCGGGAGAACTCCTCGAGGAGCTGAACTCCTCCCTTGACTCGGTCTACCGCCAGGTGAAGCTACTTGGCGAGCAACTCGAGAAGCAGATCCAAGGCGAAGCCGGCGACGGGAAGAAGCCGCTTGATATAGGCCTCGATCGCCTCGAGCAGCGCCTGGCGCGCATCGAGCGCAAGGCCGGCATGAGCGTCGGCGAGATAGTGGCCGCGATCCGCCAGGTGCGCGAGGGCCAGGAGATAACCGAGGCGGCGAAATCGGACCTGGTCAAGGCGAACCTGCGCCTGGTGGTCAACATCGCCAAGAAGTACATCAACCGCGGCCTCCCCTTCATGGACCTGATCCAGGAGGGGAACATGGGACTGATCCGGGCCGCCGAGAAGTTCGACTACCGCAGGGGATACAAGTTCAGCACCTACGCCGTCTGGTGGATCCGCCAGAGCATCACGAGGTCGATAACCGACCAGGTGCGCATGATCCGCATCCCGGTGCACCAGATGGACCACATAAACCAGATCAATCGCACCGTCAACCAGCTCAGCCGGGAGCTGAAGCGCGAGCCGACGGTAAACGAGATCGCCGCGCGCATGGAACTACCGCTCGCGATCGTCGAGGAGAGCCTTCAGATGCTGCAGTCGCCCGTCTCGCTCGAGACCCCGGTCGGCGATGGCGAGCAGAACCACATCCGCGACTTCATCGAGGACAAGGACAGCCCGCTGCAGAGCGATCAGCTGGCGCTGGACGACCTCAAGGAGGAGACGCACAAGGCGCTCAGTACCCTCAGCGAGCGTGAGGAGATCGTGTTGAAGATGCGTTTCGGCATCGGCGACGGACAGAAGGAGCACACGCTGGAGGAGATCGGGCGGATGATGCACATCACCAAGGAGCGGATCCGCCAGATAGAGGCCCGCGCCATCCGCAAGCTCCGGCACCCGAGCCGCTGCAAGACGCTAAAGCACTTCAAGTACACCCAGGTTGGATGAGGCCGGAATCGGCAATCCTCAAGACTGTGGGCAAGGAATAAGGCAACCGGCCTATCGCGGCCCCGGTCGGTGCCGCCCCTGGGGAACTCCCCCGGAGCCGCCGTGACCTTGCCGCCGCATGGCGTCGCGCAGGCGCCGCCTGAACATCTCGTCGGCCACAAGCAGGCGCGCCCTCTCCAGAGGGGTCAGCAGGCGATTCATCTCCGCCAGCTCCTCCTGACGCTGCGCGAGGTGCTCCAGCTCAACCTCTTCGAGCTCTGATACCAGCCGCGCGACTCCTTCCTCGTCCGGCTGCACCGACCTCATCTCGCCGAACAGCTCGGCGACTATCCCACTTCGCCTCAGCACGTAGCGCCGGTGGGACTCCGCGAAACGGTTAATCATTCCGAGTATGGCAAGGCCGCGCTCGGAGGTGGCATCCAGCTCGAGGGCGTCGATGATCGAGTAGACGCGCAGCGCCTGCAGACGTTGCCACTGCTCATCCTGGCGGGGCGCCCCCCTCCCCTGCTCGCCCTGCGTCTCCTGCTCGCCCTTGATATCCGGTGAGACGGCCAGAGCGAGCATGCCGATCAGTGCCGCAATTAACGTCTTCAGCATCGCCGCGACCTCCCTTACGGAGAACCGTGCGCTCTGCACACACGGCCAAGTCGAAATTCTGGAAAGGTTTACAGCCCGTCACCGATCAGGGCGCCCTGTACCTCCTGGAACCGCTCCAGGTCGAGCATCGCCGCGCTATCCATCAGCGCTAGCGAGGTTTCCTCGAAGTATAGGTCGACCGAATCCGCGCTCAGCTCCTCCTCGATGCCAGCGAGAAAATCGTCCCCGGGCATGCGGCTGGCCTCCACCTGCAGGGTGTCGAAGTCGCTATCGGTGTAGAAGGCCGAATCGGCCTCGGCGACCTCGAGCGGCGCTCTCTCGAGGCCTGGCTGGATGCCGACGACGGCGGCCAGCCCGATCAGCAGCAGCACGGCGGTCGAGGCGGCCAGCACCCTGGCGAGTGCCGGGGGGACGTGGGGGGCCGTGATCCAGGCAAGCGCCGAGCGGGCGCGCCGCCGCTCGATCCCTCGTCGCACAGCCGGCAGCACGCCGGCCAGGGCCCGCTCGTCGATCTCCGGAGCGGGCGCGCTCTTGAGTTCGGTGAAGAGCGATCTCAGCGCCTCCAGCTCCCGCCTCAATCCGGCGTCCGAAGCTAGAGCCTTCTGTTCCTCGGCCGTAGGCGAAAGCTCTCCTTCGGCCAGCTCGATCAGCCTTTCCTTTAAGATCCGCATGGTTTACCTGCCACCGCTATCGGTTCTCCCCCATCTCGGCCCGCAGTCGCTTGACCGCGTGGTGGAAGTTCACCTTCGCGGTGTTCTCGCTGATACCCACGCTCTCGGCGATCTCCCTGAAGCTGAGCTCCTCGTAAACCCTGAGCACCAGCACCGACCTCTGCTTAGGCGGCAGCCGGGCGACGGCCTCTGCCAGGCTGCGACGCTGCTCCTGGTCGATCAGACCCTCGCTGATTCCCGGCTCCACCCGCGGCTCCACATCCTCGATCCGCTCCGGAAAGCCCCAGCGCCGCCGCCTGCGCAGCTCGTTGCGGCAGAGGTTGATGGCGATCGCGTAGAGCCAGGTCTTGAATGTCGAGCGCCGGCGGAAGGTCCGGAGCTTGATGTAGGCCTTGAGAAAGATCCGCTGCACGACGTCGGGCGCCTCGCCGGGATTCCCGCACATGCGCAGGACCAGCGCGAATATCGGTCGCTGGTAGCGCCGAACCAGCTCTTCGAAGGAGCCGTCATCGCCGTCCAGGGCGGCTTCGACGTGCTCGACATCCGGATCGGCGCCCATCAACGCGCTCTCGTCTTCTTTGACACCAACGGACAGGATTCGTTAAACCTGCCCCGGCACGCGGTGCCGCGTCGCTCAGCGGCGGCCGCCCTTGGTCATGCCGGCGATCTTCTGGTTCAGGCTGGCGATGGTGCCGTTGAGGCGCCGTATCTCGTTGTCGCGGTCCGTCAGCTTCTGTTGCAGCGTCTCGCACTGGCCCTGCAGGGCGCCGCTCTGCTCCTTGGCCTTGTCCAGCTCGGCCTGCGCCGCCTGCAGGCTCTCGCTCAGGTCGCGGATGTTGTCCTTGTAGCGCTGCAGCTCCTCCTCGTGGAGGCTCTGCTGCTCGAGGTATTTGTGGATTATCGAGTAGTCGGCGTACGATTCTTGTGCCATTGCTAACCCCTAAAGCTCGGCGTCGAAGCCCATCTTGGTTATCCTGAGCTGCAGCTCGTCCGGCTGCTGGCTGGCTCGCAGGCCCTCCTTGATGCTGATCACCTTGTTGGCGATCAGCGCCAGCAGGCTCTGGTCCATCGTCTGCATCCGGTAATAATCGACACTGCGCCCTATGATATCGGGGATCTGCTTGATCTCCCCCTTGCGGATCAGCTCCCGGATGGCGGGCGAGTTGATCATGATCTCGACGGCGGCGATGCGGCCCTCGGTGTCGCCGCGGTTGACCAGCCGCTGGCTGACGACTCCCAGCAGCGCCTGGCTCAGCTGCAGGCGCACCTGGTCGTGCTGGTTGGGCGGGAAGGTATCGATGATGCGGTTGATCGACTGCGAGGCGGAGTTGGTGTGGAGTGTGGAGAAGATCAGGTGCCCGGTCTCGGCGGCGGTGATTGCGGTGGCTATCGTCTCCGGATCGCGCATCTCCCCCACCATGATGATGTCGGGGTCCTGGCGCAGCGCGTGGCGCAGGGCGTTGGCGAAAGTGAGAGCGTCGACGCCGATCTCCAGCTGGCTGATCGAGGCGTGGTTGTCGTCGAAGATGAACTCGATCGGGTCCTCGATGGTGATGATGTGCAGCGTCTGGGAGAAATTGATCTCGTTGATCAGCGCGGCCAGCGTAGTGCTCTTGCCCGACCCGGTCGGCCCGGTCACCAGGACGAGACCCTGGGGCCTCTTGGTGAAGACCTTGAAGGTCTGCGGCAGGCCGAGCGAGCCGATGGTCGGCAGGGAGGCCGGAATGGCTCGCAGGATGATGGCCGTGGTGCCCCGCTGCCGGTAGACCGAGACGCGGAACCGCGAGTCGATCCCGCGCGGAGTGTAGCCCAAGTCGACTGCCAGCCGCTCCTCGAAGAGGCTCTGCTGGTAGGGATTCATTATCGACGCCGCTAACCGGTCGAGCGTCTCGCTCTCCACCGTATCCATCTTCAGCGGCGAGAGCCCCCCGCCCAGCCGCAACAGCGGCGGCCTGCCGCAGCGGATGTGGACGTCTGAAGCCTTCTTCTCGACGGCGAACTTAAGCAGGCGGTCGAGGTCGAAATCCTGCAAGGCGGACCTCTTATTTCGTCGCTTTTCGGAAATTAGTTAATCACAATTCCGGCGGGCGCGCAACGGCAGCAGTCGCGGCCTTGCAGCTCCCGGCACCGCGGGGCTAGTATGGGCGCGTCCACGATGCGTCGGAGAGGAGGAAGGATGATGAGAGGATTTCGGTCTCTGGCGGCGGGCGCGGTCCTAGCGGGCGCCGTATTGTCGATGGCGGTCGCTCAGGCCCCCGCTCCCATCCCAACACAGGATCTTAAGCAGAGGGCTTTCGAGTGGGTCGACCATAACGGCGGCCGACTGATCGAGGTAAGCGACGCCGTCTGGGAGTTCGCCGAGGTGGCGCTCGAGGAGCACCGCTCCGCGGAGCTGCTGGCCCGCGAGCTGGAAGAGGCCGGCTTCGATGTCGAGCGCGGCGTCGCCGGCCTGCCGACCGCCTTCGTGGCTCGCTGGGGCAGCGGCGAACCGGCGATCGGAATCCTCGCCGAGTACGACGCCCTGCCGTCGCTTTCGCAGCGCCGCGGCGAGACCGAGAAGGTGGCCCTCGAGCCCGGCGGCGCGGGCCACGGCTGCGGGCACAACCTCTACGGCACCGCCTGCCTGGGCGCCGCGCTGGCGCTGAAGACGGTGATGGAGGAAGAGGGGCTGGCCGGCACCGTGATCCTCTACGGCTGCCCCGCCGAGGAGACGGTGATCGGCAAGGTCGTGATGGCCAGGGCCGGCCTCTTCGACGGCCTCGACGCCGCCATCACCTGGCACCCCGGCACCAGCAACCGGGTAACAGTCGTCCGCTCGCTGGCGATGAACAGCTTCGAGGTAACATTCCACGGCCGCACAGCCCACGGCGCCGCCGACCCGTGGAACGGCCGCAGCGCCCTGGACGCCGTCGAGTTGATGAACGCCGGCGTTAACATGATGCGCGAGCACGTCAGGCCCAGCGTGCGCATCCACTACGTGATCACCGAGGGCGGCGCAGCGCCTAACATTGTGCCCGACCTCGCCACGGCCTGGTACTACGTGCGCGACACCGACCGCGAGGGCGTCGACGAGGTCTACGGCCGTGTCCTCGGGGCAGCCGAGGCGGCCGCGCTGGCCACGGAGACCGAGCTTGAAGTAAGGTTCATCTCCGGCGTCCACAGCGAGCTGGTGAACCGGACGATAGCCGCAGCCCACCAGCGCAACCTCGAGCTCGTGGGGGCGCCAGACTTCACGGAGGCGGAGCAGGAGTTCGCACGCACCATCCAGCGCAACCTCGGAATCGAACCGTCCGGGGTCAGCGAGGAGATCGTACCGCTCCCCGAGCACCCCAGCGGCAGCAGGGGCTCGACCGACGTGGCGGAGGTGAGCTGGATCACGCCGCTGGCCGAGTTCAACGTCGCCTTCGTACCGCAGGGCGCGCCCTGGCACAGCTGGGTGGTTGTGAGCTGCTCGGGTTCGTCGCTGGCCCACAGGGCAATGCTGATAGCGGCGAAGACGCTGGCCGCCACCGCCATCGACCTGCTGACCGATCCCGATCTGCTGGCCGAGGCGCGGGCCGAGTTCGAGAGCGCGACCGAGAGCCGCCCCTACGTCAGCCCGCTCGATGCCGCCCGGCAGCGGTAAGATAGGAGAACAGGGACAGGCACTTATCTCTTTCCACAAGTGTTTTATTTTGAGACATTTAAGAAATGGTGCCTGTCCCTATTATTAGGGCAGTCGCGATATCATCTTTTCGATTATCGAATTGATCTCCCGGACGGGACTGATATCCGACTTCACGCTCCGCGTCTCGCCGGCGGCGGTGACGCTGATTCTCCAGCGCCCCGACGGCGGAAACGGTGGCATCGGGACGCGGCCGAGCCAGCGCGAACTCTCGAGCTCGCGGGCGACCGAGCCGGCCTGGTCGACCTTCTCCTGATCGAGGAGGTGGAAGGCGGCACGGACCTCGTCGTAAATCGGTCGGCATGCTTCGCGGTCGAAAACCGCGGATCTCTCCGCCTCGAGCTCCTCGCCCTTCCTCCTCACCATTCTCAGCTCGAAGGCAACTGCTCCGGTCGGTCCCTTTTGCGGTGCCAGAATCAGCTCGAGCGCTTCGCCGGAGTCCGTCACGACATAGCTGACGCTGAAGTCGTCCGGCACCCCCGCGGGCAAGCTCCCCCGGGCGCCGGCCGCCGAGTCCTGCCGCGGGCAATCCGAAGCCCGGACCGCTTCTGCGCAGCCGAGCAACATGTATCCAGTCGCCAGCATTACGCAGACAAAGATTACCCGGCAGGATTTTCTCTCCCAAGCTGTCATGTCTGCCCCCCCTGAGTGCGCTCTCGACAGATTTTCGGACTCAAAGCGAGAATTGGCGGGCGCCTGCACGCATCCCTCGCTCCCCCCGTCAATACTCTTAGGCAGCGCAAAGCACGAATTGGTTCCACAATTGGCTTCTCTCAAATACCAGCCGGAACCGATTGTAACTACTAGTAGCACAATCTGGAGCAGCCGACTAGTACTTAACGCTCTCAGCGGTCCTCGCGTCCGCCGCTCCAACCCGGACCGTGGACGAAGCGGCCAGGGGTGGCACCGGTGTGCTCGCCGTCGCGCAACACTTGCTCGCCGTTGACGAAAAGGTGGACGATACCGGTGGCGTAGCGGTGCGGCTCCTCGTAGGTCGCGTGGTCGACCACGGCCTCCGGATCGAAGACGACGACATCGGCGAAGAAGCCCTCGGCAAGCCGGCCGCGCCTGTCAAGCCCGAGGTTCTCCGCCGGCAGCGAGGTCAGGCGCCGGATCGCCTCCCGCAGAGTTATAACACCCTCCTCGCGCACGTAGCGGCCCAGCAGGCGAGCGAAGGAGCCGTAGGCGCGCGGGTGCGGATTTGAATTCAGGAACACCCCCTGCGGGGCCAGCGACGCGGCGTCGGAGCAGAAGCTTACCCAGGGCAGCGCGATCTGGCGCCGCACGTTCTCCTCGCTCATCAGAAAGTATATGGTGCCGACGCGGCTGTCGTCCTCGATCACCAGGTCGATCGCGGTCTCGGCCGGCGAAGTGCCCCGCATTTCCGCCACTTCCGACAGCCTCATGCCGGTCAGTGGCCTCAGCTCCTCCGACCTGAAGTCGACCAGGATCATGCCCTCCGCGCCGGCGCCTAGGAACAGGTTCTCCCAGTCGCCGGAAGGTCTCGTCATCTCGGCAAGAACACGCTCCCGGATCTCGAGATCGCGCAGCCTTTCGACCCAGGCATCGTGGCCGCCCTCCTGCACCCAGGGCGGCATTGCGGCGTCCAGCCCGGTGGCGCCGGCGGTGTAGGTATACATGTCGGCGGTGATCTGGAGCCCCCCGGCACGGGCCGCCTCAACCCTGTTGATCAGCTCGTCGAGCTTGCCCCAATTCGAGTGCCCGGCGGCCTTGAGATGGTAGATCTCGGCACGAACGCCCGCCCGCCTGGCAATCTCCAGCAGCTCGTCGAGCGCCTCGAGCAGGCGGTCGCCCTCGCTGCGCATATGGGAGATGTAGATGCCGCCGTACTCGGCGGACACCTCTGCCAGCGCCACCATCTCGTCGGTATCGGCGTAGGCGCCTGGGGCGTAGATCAGGGCGGAGGCCACGCCCAGGGCACCTTCTTCCATCGCCCGCCGCACCAGGTTGCGCATGCGCGCCAGCTCCGCCGGCGTCGGCGGGCGATCCTCGTGGCCGATTTCGTGGATGCGCACGGTCTCCGCGCCTACGAAAGAGGCTACGTTGGTCGAGACGCCGCGTCTCTCCAGGTACTCGAGGTACTCGCCGAGGGTGGTCCACTCGATGTCGTATCTGATGTCCCCCTGCCGCTCGAGCATCTCAAGTTTCATCGCCTCGTTCAGCGGCCCGTAGGAGAACCCCTCGCCCATGACCTCCAGCGTCACCCCCTGGCGCACGTCGCTCTGCGAGAGGCCGTCCTCGATCAGCGAATCGTTAGCCCAGCTCATCATGTTAACGAAGCCGGGCGCAACGGCCAGGCCGGCGGCATCGATCTCGGCCCTGCCGCGCGCGCCGCCCAGGTCCCCGCGGGCGACTATCGTGTCACCGTCGATCGCCAGGTCGCCGACAAACGGCTCGCCGCCGCCGCCGTCGTAGATGGTGCCGTTGCGGATTACCAGGTCGTATTGCGCGCCCGGCGTGCAGGTGACTAATAGACCCAAGCAGGCGACTGCTGCCAGATTCGCTACCAGCCGCACGCCCAGAGCTCCTTTTCCACGTTCGATCCGCATATTTCCGCTCCTAGTTTAGGGCCACCATCACTGCGAGAACCGATATCCGCGGCCACGAGACCGCCGGCGATACCGTCCCCCGCTCTCGCTCCGCCGTCAGGTTATGGGCTGCCTGAGAATCGTCTTCAGCTTCTCCGGGGCCGCCCGGCGCGGGTCGCCGAGGTATATCTCGTGGTGCCTGCCGCGGGGTTCGTAGCCGCTCTCCTCGATGAACTTGTGCAGCCTCAAGATGGTGGGAAGTTCGGCATCGTACGGTCCGACGTGCAATATCTGGGCGCTCAGGCCCTCGTCAAACTCCTCGAACCTGACATTGCCCAGCGCCAGAGGGTTCTTCTTCTCCCCGACCCGCTTGAGGGCACGCGCCACGTGATCGGCGGTCACGAACCGCGGCTGCATAATCATCATCGTCCACTGCCAGCTACCCTTGTCGCCGAAGCTGAATCCGTTAACGTCTTCCGTCTGCCAGAGCCCCTCCAGGTGCATGACCGTGTAGTCAATCGCTTCCTTCCCCAGCTTGAGCATGGACTTCAGCGCGTCCGCAACGGCGTAGAGCACCTCGACCGCCTCCTGGAATCCGCCGGCGGCGTTGGGATCGCCCGCGCCGTCGACCATGAGAAAGTCCATCGGCGGCACCTCGACAAGCACCGGCTCTTTGGCGGAGGCCTTGTAAAGATGTTTCAATTCCTTCCTCAGATCGATCTTGGCCATCGGGCTTTCCCCTCGAGTTACGTACTACTCCGCGTGGTGAAGAGATAGTGAAGTGGTCAAATGAACCTTCGATTTTAAAAGCATAATCTCCGCACGCGATTCACGCAACAACGTCGCGGTTATGATCTCACCTTCCACCCGCGCCGATGAGGGATCTGGGATAGCATCGCGGGCCGGGGATGATACAATTGGGCGTTGCTAGTTGCGCTTCGCGCCGCGGAGGCGGGCATGTGGAACAAGGTGATCGGAATCATGGGCGGCATGGGACCGGAGGCCACCATCGACCTCTACGCACGGATCACCGAAGCGGCCTGCGCCCGCGGCGCCGTGCGCGACCAGGACCACCCCGAGGTGGTGATCTCCAGCGTGCCGCAAACCCCCGACCGCACGGAGGCTATCGTCGCCGACGGGCCGAGCCCGGAGCCGGAGCTGATACGCTCCGCCCGCCGCCTCGAGGCCGCCGGCGCGGGGCTGATCGTCATCGCCTGCAACGCCGCCTGTCACTTCCTTCCCGCCATCCGGGGCGCCGTCGGAATACCCGTCCTTGACTTGACGGAGATCGCCGTGCGGCGCATACGCGAGCGCCACCCGTCGGTGCGCCGGGCCGGAGTAATGGCCACAGACGGCACGCTGCGCTCGCGCCTCTACCAGCGTCGTCTCGCGGAAGCCGGCCTGGAAGCGCTCGTTCCCGACCGGGAAAATCAACGCCTGCTGATGGAAGCGGTCTACGGCGCCGAGGGGATAAAGGCGGTCTCCGCCAGCGGGCGGGCTCCCGAGAAACTCGAAGCGGTGGCCGGACACCTGGTCGGCGTGGGGGCGCAGCTGCTGATCGCCGGCTGCACCGAGATCCCGCTGGCCCTGCGCGCCGGCAAGCTCGACGTGCCGCTGCTCGATCCCGCAACGGAGCTGGCTTCCGCCGCCCTCGAGGCCGCGGCGGGGAGCTGACATGGAAGGTACCGCGCTGCCCCCCGAAGATTGCTCGCTGCGAACGCTGTATTCGTACGACGAGTTCGAGCAGGTCGCCGCGCTGCAGATGGAGGCCCTCGGGCTGCGGCAAACCGACGTCTTCCCGCCGAAGCTGATGAAGGTCGCGGTCGACAACGGCGGCGCGGTCGTCGGCGCCTTCGATGCGGCGGGAAAGCTGGTGGCATTCGTCTTCAACTTCCCCGGTCAACGCTACGGCCGCCCGATCGAGTGGTCGTACCTGATCGCTGTCGCACCGTGCCAACGCGGACGCGGGCTGGAGCGCAGGCTGAAGCTGGTCCAGCGCCGGGCGGTCCTGGAGCGGGGTTTCAGCACCGTCTGCTGGGCCTTCGACCCCCTCGACGCCGGTGCGGCGCGCCGCAACCTGCACGAGCTCGGGGCTCTCAGCGACGAGTACGTGTTGGAGTTCCCCGACCCGATGAGCGGGCCGGTCTACAACTGCTTCACCTCCGACCGCCTGATAGCCTTCTGGAACCTCGACGACCCGCGCGTCGCCACCCGCCTGGCTTCCACGCCAAAGGAAACGGAAGTCCCCGACGAGGTCTGCCTGATCGAGCCTGGAGAACTAGAGGCCGGTCGCGGTCCACCGGGCGCCCCGGAGGTGGGGTGGGACGACAATGTTTTGGCCTTCCCCATTCCGGTAGACTACGCCGGCCTCAGACGCGGAAACAAGGATGCCGCGCGGAGCTGGCGCCTGCTGACGCGCGCAACGCTGAACCGCTGCTTCTCGCGCGGCTTCGTCACCTCCGACTTCGTTTACCGGCAGCCGGAGCGGCCGGACTGGGGTTGGTACGTACTGCAAAGAAACAGCTAAGTGTCTTTCAATTTAGAGATCCGCCATCGAGTAAACCAAAATATCCAAATGTCCTGTCGACAGTCCGTTACCTTCGTTCCCGACCTGCATTCAGCGTCAACTGTAACAACGCCGGGAGAACAGACGAGCCAAAATGCCAGTAGATATATTTTAGGGGAGTCCTTTAGGGCTCCCGTGGTTTCTCCGAGCTCATACAAGAGGGAGCCCTCAGCTAAAGGCTGACAAGTTCAGGACTCCCCTACATCCGGCTATGCCGACTGAGAGAAGAGATTAGTTTCCGCAAAAGCAATATATCAGTGCCCCACAACCGACCACGTGTCGAAGTGGTTTAACGCACTCGCACGGCTGCGGCGTGTGTTTCGCCTGATATATCACTGAAATATTTTATGGACAAACCCGACTCGCGTGATGCATTATTAAGCGAGCCCAGGCGTTCGAGTAGTTAACAACCTATCGTAAGGTACTCATATCATGGATGTTAACCAGGATTTCGGAAATATCATCTACCTTGATAACGCCTCCACAACCTATCCGAAACCGAAGGAGGTGCTTGCTCAGGCGATTGACTTCTTCCAGCGCTACGGCGTCAACCCCGGCCGCTCCGGCTACGACCTCTGCACGCTGGCCGGCGACCTGGTGCAGAAGACGCGCGAGAGACTGACCCGCTTCTTCGGCGGCGCCGATCCCGAGAGGCTGATCTTTGCCTACAACGCCTCCGAGGCGCTGAACATCATCATCCAGGGGGTTCTCGCCGAGGGCGACCACGCCGTCTCGACCGTCGTCGAGCACAACTCGGTGATCAGGCCGCTGAACCACCTGCGAGCCCAGAAGCAAATCGAGGTGGATTACGTGCCGACCGACGGGGGCGGCTGGGTTGATCCCGATGAGGTGGCCCGGTGCCTGCGGCCCAACACCAGGCTGGTTATCGTGAACCACGGCTCCAACGTCATCGGCACCGTGCAGCCGGTGGCCGAAATCGGCCGTATCTGTCGCGAGCGCGGCGTCTGTTTCGCCATCGACACAGCCCAGACCGCCGGCACGATCCCGATCGACATCGAGCGGATGCACATCGACGCCCTCGCCTTCACCGGCCACAAGTCGCTGCTGGGGCCAACCGGCATCGGTGGTCTCTACGTCAGGGATGGCGTCGAGATCCGCGCCACGCGCTTCGGCGGCACCGGCGTCAAGTCCGCCTACCCTTTACAACCCGACGAGTATCCCTATCGCCTCGAGGCGGGCACCGTCAACGTCTTCGGTGTCGCCGGGCTGTACTTCGCCCAGGAATACATCGCGCAACGGGGCATCGAAAACATATACCCCCACGAGATGGCGTTGTTCGCGCGCCTCCAGGAGGGGCTCTCGCAGATCGAAGGCGTGACGCTGCACGGCACAACCAGCCTCGAGAACCGCCTGCCGGCGCTCAGCTTCACGGTCGAGGGCCGCGACCCGGCCGATGTCGGCACACTGCTGGACGCCGAGTACAACGTCGCCACCCGGGCCGGCCTCCACTGTGCGCCGCTGATCCATGAGCAGGTCGGGACCGCCCCCCGGGGCACCGTCCGCATGAGCGTCGGGCCGATGAACGAAGCCAAGGACATCGAAGCCGGCATCGCCGCGGTCGCCGAGATCGCTGCCGACGCGCGGCAGTAGGCCAGAGAGCCTCGACCAAGATTTTCCGGCTCGGACAGCAGCACCGCCTCCTTGTGTATCCCCCTGGATGGTCCTGATAGTAAAAGTTAGTAAACTGTGCGCAGATTTACGCCCGACTCCCGGCTGAGCATGCGTACCATGGAAACAGTACCGCTCTCCAGGTAGCATTCCCTCTCGTGGCAAACGCTCTCCCAGTGCTCGGGCATCATCTCGTCGCTCCATTAGGTGGTGGCAAAGAGGACTGAATTATTTCGCGGAAATCCGAATTACACGAGCCGGTGACGCGCTGCTCCAACGCCGCGCTCAGGGAGTCGCGCGGCTTGACTTCCATCGCCAAAAGTTGTAGACAATATAGTAGTTCTTAAAAGTAATTTCCTAATGCAGGAAGTCGATCAGAAATTCTAAGAGCATGAGAATATTACGTCCGCAAAGGTGTCCGCACAGTGACAGTAAGTGGTCATTTCAAGGTTGCGCAGCAACCGCGGCAATCTCAGGCGTGGCAAGGCGGAAGAAACTTTCGTTAAACGTTATGATTGACTTGGGGAAACCTACAGCTCCGAAAAAGCATGCCGCAGCAGCAATTTAACTTCGACGCCGGCGATACCCCGACCGCAGCGCGTGGGGGCAACCGGAGGGAGCCTGGAGCTTCGCCCGGCGAAGCCGGAAGGCATATTGCAGGCGCTGTGGATTCCTATACTTCGAGACTGAATTTTGAGCAGCTTGGCGAGCGCTACCGCCGGATCGTGGAGGCCGTCAGCGACGTCATCCTGGACCTGGACGGCGAGGGGAGAATTGTATTCGTAAACAGCGCCGGCGAGCGCGCGCTGGAGAAAGGGCACGGCGAACTCGTGGGGCTCGACTTACGGCAATTCGTGCACGCCGACGATATCGAAGCCCTGGACGAACAGCTGCGGAGCGCTTCCCTGTCAGCCCCGGACCGCTTGCTCTCTCTGCGGCTGCTACTGCCCGGCGGCGAGAGAGAATACTCCGTCTCGCTCGCGCCGATCGGGGGCGGCGGGGACCGACCTACCGGCGCGCTGGCGATCCTGCACGACGTCAGCGGGCGGCGGCGGCTCAAGGAGCAAGCCGACTACGCGGGGCGGCTGCGCGCAGTCGGCGACATCCTCAGCAAGATCACCCACGAGGTAAAGAATCCCCTGGCGGCGATCCAGGCCTCGGCGGAATTTCTCCGCCGGCACTGGGATGCCGACGAGGAGAGCAAGCTGGAGGCGGTAGGCCTCATCGCCGACGAGGTGATCCGGGTAAACTCGATAATCACCGACTTCCTCCGCATACGTAGCATCCCACAGCCGCAGATGGTCGACGAGGAGATGGGCGAGACGGTCAGGCACGTCACCAGGTCGCTGGAGAGGTTGCTGGAGAAGCACCATGGCATCGAGCTCTCGTCGGAGGTTCGGGAAGCCCGCTTCGTCTTCGACCCAAACCTGGTGAAGCAGATGCTCTGGAACCTGGTCAACAACGCCATCGAGGCGATTGGGGAGCGCGGCTCGGTCGAGGTGGTCGGGCAAGAGCTGGCCGACGGGGCCACCTACGAGCTCAGGATTGCCGACACGGGCGCTGGGATGAGCGGCGAGGAGGCTGGCCAAGCGTTCGAGCCCTTCTTTACCACCAAGAAAACCGGCACCGGCCTGGGGCTGGCCCTGGTGAGGATGCACGCGGAGGCGATGGGCGGCAGCGTGGGGCTGGAGAGCGCCAGGGGCAAGGGTACAGCGGTATCCATCCGCCTGCCTCTGCGCAGGGGTGGCGGCTGATGAACGTGCCTATGACGATCCTGTTGGTCGACGACGACCGCGCCGTGGCGAAGTCCCTCAACCTCCATCTCAGCCACATGGGCTACGACACGCTGCTTGCCTACTCCTACGAGGAGGCCTGCAGGGCGATCGACAACAACCTGATCGACCTTGTGCTTTCGGACCTCTGCATAGGCGTCCACTCCGGCATCGATGTAATCCGCTACGCCCGCCAGGAGCAGAAGGATTGCGAGGTCTTCATCATCACCGCGCACGGTAACCTCGAGACGGCCATCGAGGCGATGAAGCTGGGAGCACGTGACTACCTGCTGAAGCCACTGAACATCGACGAGCTGCTGCTGAAGATCGCCAACATCGCCAAGGACAAGGACCTCAGCCGCACCGTCGAGCTGCTCCGCCGGGAGATCGACGATCCCTCGGCGGGTATCTTTTTGGGTGAGGACCCGCAAGTGAAAGAGGCGCTGCGGCTGATCCACCAGGTGTCCGACACCGACGCACCGGTACTGCTGGAGGGGGCCAGCGGCACCGGCAAGAACGTCTTCGCGCGCTACATCCACGCGCTTTCGCCGCGCCGCGGCGGCTCCTTCGTCTCCGTCAACTGCGCGGCGCTCCCCGAGACGCTCATCGAGAGCGAGCTGTTCGGCCACCGCAAGGGCTCCTTCACCGGCGCCGTAGACAACCGGCGCGGCCTCTTCGAGCAGGCCGCCGGCGGCTCGATCCTGCTCGACGAGATCAGCGAGATGCCAACGTCGAGCCAGCCGAAGCTGTTGCACGTGCTCGAGCAGCAGCGCATCCGCCGCGTCGGCGACGACCGCGAGATCCCGCTCGACTGCCGGGTGCTCATCTCCACCAACCGCAACCTGGCCGAGCTGACCGCCAAGGGCAGCTTCCGGCAGGACCTCTACTACCGCATCGCGGTATTCCGTATCGCCCTGCCGGCGCTGCGGGAGCGGGCAGGAGACATCGTACCCCTCGCCTATCACTTCCTGGCCAAGCACGTCGAGGCGATGCGTCGCGAGGTGAAGTCGATTTCCACAGAGGCCGAGCAAATCCTCGCCTCCTACTCCTACCCCGGCAACATAAGGGAGCTTGAGAACATCATCCAGCGGGCGATCATTCTCTGCGACGAGAACACCCTGCGGGCCGGGCACCTGCCGATGCACCTGACCGAGGAGCCCGGCCGCGAGCGGGCCGAAGTCAGCGCCCTGAGCTCGATAGAGGAGATGGAAGTGGCCCACATCCGCCGCGTGCTGCGCCACTGCGAAGGCAACGTCATGCGCACAGCCAAGATCCTGGGCATCGCCCGCAGCTCGCTGTGGCGCAAGATGAAGAGGTACGAGATCAATTAAACCCGCTGCGGTTCATGCCTCCGCGTCTGCGCATAGCGGCAAGCTGCGTGCCATCGCTCCCCGCCCCGTGCGTCCCCGAAGCAGGAGAGCCGGATAAGCTTAATGGATGATGTCGGTGACGGAGAGAACCTCTTCCAGCGTGGTGACGCCCCGGAAGGCGAGCTCGAGGCCGGCCATGCGCAGCGTCTTCATGCCGGCGCGGACTGCGGCGGTGCGGATGCGGGAGTCGGTGGCCTTGCGGCTGATCAGGCGCTTAACCTCGGCATCGACGAGCAGCAGCTCGAAGATGCCGACGCGGCCCTTGTAGCCGTTGCTGCAGAAGTCGCATCCCCAGCCGACGCGGAAGGAGTGCTTGTCGGGATCGAAATTGGGATAGGTTCTTCGTATCGCGCGTATCTCACGCGCAGTTGGCGTGTAGCTGGTCTTGCAGCGCGGGCAGATCTTCTTGGCCAGGCGCTGGCTGAGGACGCAGTTGATGGCCGTCGAGATGTTGTACGGCTCCAGCCCCATATCAACCAGTCGGCGGATAGTGGTGGCGCCGTCGTTTGTATGCAGCGTGCTGAAGACCAGATGTCCGGTCAGCGCCGCCGCGAAGGCGAGCTGCCCCTCCTCGAGGC
>CAYOXX010000057.1:0-19898 GCA_964408025.1 uncultured Acidobacteriota bacterium
GGGGGGGGGGGGGGACATCGAGTGATAGGGAAGCGCGGATAGAGCGTTCAACGGCGGCATTCGATTTCGGCACGTTCCGATTCAGCGTTCTCAGGGCACTTGCCGCTGCTTCCAACTCATAAGGTCTGTCCACTTACCGCTTCTGAAAAGAAATCTGCAACCCGAGACAACCTTTCGCTTTAACTCGGCGTCCTATTTGTGAGTACATCTTCACCATCCGGTCGTCGATATCGGCCGGCGGACAGCGAAGGTAAGCAAATAAAATACGAGAGGGACCGCCAGACCCGGCAGCAGCGCTAATCAAAGCATCAGGAGGGCCATAATGTTAAAGGCGGTTCTGAGTTACCTGCTCATCGTTTCGTCCCTGTTTCTGTATTCCGGTTTCGCTGTCGGCGCCCGCGCCGACTCCGAACCTTCCAGATTGACTGCCGATGGCAGGCCGGTCTACGCAGTGCCGCGGATCTATACCGAGGTGCGCATCGACGGCGTCCTCGACGAGGAGGTTTGGGAGAACGCGCTCGTCATCGAGCTGAACTACGAGGTGCGCCCGGGTGAGAACGTGCCGGCGCCGGTGCGCACCGAGGTGCTGCTGGCCTATGACGAGAAGACCCTCTACGCCGCCTTCCGCGCCTACGATCCCGAGCCGTCGGCGATCCGCGCCCGCATCAGGGACCACGACGAGCTTGGAGGAGATGACTGGGTGGCGCTCATCCTCGATACGTTCAACGACGAGCGCCGGAGCTTCGATTTCATCGTCAATCCGCTCGGCGTGCAGTACGACCAGATTGAAACCCAAACCGGCGGTGACGTCGGCTGGGACGCCATTTGGGATTCCGCCGGCCGCATCACCGACTGGGGCTACGCCGTCGAGATGGCCATACCGTTCAACCAGCTACGCTTCCAGCGCACCGACGGCCCGCAGATCTGGAGCTTCGACGGCGTGCGCAGCTACCCCCGCACCGTCCGCCACCACATCGGCGCCTTCCCCAGGGACCGCAGCAACAACTGCTACCTCTGCCAGGCGATCAAGATCGAAGGCTTCGAGGGAGCCAGGCCCGGCCGCAACATCGAGATTGCCCCCACACTCACCGCCGTCCGCACAGACGAGCGCAGCGAGCTGCCCGACGGCGACTTCGAGAGCAGGGACCGGGAGGCCGAGGTCGGTCTGTCGGCGCGCTGGGGCATCACGCCCAACATGACGCTGAACGCGACCGCCAATCCCGACTTCTCGCAGGTCGAGGCCGACGCCCTGCAGCTGGACATCAACGAGCCGTTCGCCCTCTTCTTCGAGGAAAGGCGGCCCTTCTTCACCGAGGGCTCCGACTTCTTCGACACCCGCCTCAACGTCGTCTACTCGCGCATGATGCGCGACCCCTCCTGGGGCCTCAAGCTCACCGGCAAAGAGGGCTCCAACACCATGGGAGCCCTGGTGGTCCGCGACGAGCTGACAAATCTTGTCTTCCCCGGCAGCCAGGGATCGGACTCCACATCGCTGGCGGCTGCCAACACCTCGTCGGTCTTCCGCTATAAGCGCGACTTCGGCAGCAGATACACAGTCGGCCTGCTGGCCACCGACCGCGAGGGGAACGATTACTTCAACCGCGTCTTCGGCTTCGATACTGACTTTCGCCTCACCTCCCGCGACCGCGTGCGTGTGCAGGTGCTCGGCTCGTCGACGCGCTACCCCGGCGCGGTGGCCGACGAGTTCGAGCAGCAGATGGACGGCTTCGGCGGCCGGGCGATCGATGTCTACTACTTTCACAACACACGCAGCCACGACTGGTACGCCGGCCTCAGAGACATCAGCGACGGGTTCAGGGCCGACCTCGGATTCATCCCCCGTGTCGGCTACCGCAATTACTATGCCGGCTGGGGCCACACCTGGAACGCCAGCCCGGGTAAGTGGTGGTCGATGTTCAACTTCGGCGCCGGCTACGACCACTACGAGGACCAAGCAGGGCAGCCCCTCGATAGGAATGCCGAATTCTGGCTCAACTACGCCGGTCCGCTGCAGACCTACGTGGACATCAACGGCGGCCGGCGGCAGGAGGCCTACAACGGCGAGGAGTTCACCCAGAACTACCTCAGGTTCTACTCCAACATGAGGCCGGCCGGAAACGTCGTCTTCGTGCTCAACGGCCGCCTCGGCGACCGCATAGACTACGCCAACACGCGCCTGGGCAAGCGGTTCCAGATCAGCCCGGCCGTCAGCTACGCCTTCGGACTACACTTGCGCCTGAGCCTGGACCACACATTCGAACGGATGAGCGTCGACGGGGGCCGGCTCTACAGCGCCAACATCAGCCAACTCTCCGCCATCTACCAGTTCAGCACCCGCGCCTTCCTGCGCTCGATCATCCAGTACGTCGACTACCGCTACAACGCCGACCTCTACATCGACGAGATCGACCCGGTCTTCCGGCGCCTCTCCACGCAGCTACTCTTCTCCTACAAGATCAATCCCCAGACGGTGCTCTTCGTCGGCTACTCCGACAACTCCTTCGGCGAGCAGGGCTTCAGCCTGGCCCGCAACGACCGCACCTTCTTCGTTAAGCTCGGCTACGCCTGGGTGCTGTGAGGCCGCGCGCGGGATCGGCGTAACCCCGGACACCGGAGCTTGAGAAAGGCCGCTCCGCGAACAACGCGGCGCGGCTTTTTGATTCTGCCCAAAAGCTGCATAGATTACAATATAATCCGCCTTTAATATTGCACTAATTTTTACTTGACCTTTGGCGTAAATTGTTTCATATTTTATAAGAGAGCGGTATCCTAGCGATAAACATGATATTAATAATGTGGGAACACTGCATTAACTTCGATTAGACCTCAGGCAGTGGTGGGACTACGATGCCAAGGGCGGGTCTGAATTATCCTCTTATCGTCGTACTCATCCATCTGCTACTGTCTGTTCCCCTCCAAGCCCAAGAGGGCCCGGCCGAGACGACAACCGCCGACGGCAGGCCGGTCTACCGCGTGCCAGCGGCCGCCTCCGCGGTGCGCGTGGACGGAGTCCTCGACGAAGAAGCCTGGCAGGGAGCGCTGGCGCTGGAGCTGCGCTACGAGGTGCAGCCCGGCGAGAACGTGCCGCCGCCGGTGCGGACCGAGGTGCTGCTGGCCTACGACGAGTCACGACTCTACGTCGCCTTCCGTGCCCGCGATCCGAATCCGCCGGCCATCCGCGCGCGTCTGCACGACCGCGATTCGCTCAGTCTGGACGACTGGGTCGGCGTGGTGCTGGACACCTTCAACGACGAGCGCAGGAATTACCTCTTCCAAGCCAATCCCCTCGGCGTGCAGCAGGATCAGGTCGAGACCATGGATGCCAGCGACAGGAGGTGGGACGCGATCTGGGACTCGGCCGGCCGCATCCACTCCTGGGGCTACGCCATCGAGATGGCGATCCCCTTCAACTCCCTGCGCTTCCAGCGCTCCGGCGGCGACCAGGTCTGGGGCTTCGACGCCGTGCGCAGCTACCCCCGCAGCCAGGGCTACCTCATCGGCCTCTTCCCCCGGGACCGCAGCAACAACTGCTACCTCTGCCAGGCGGTCAAGCTGATCGGCTTCGCGGGCGCCACGCCAGGCCGCGACGTCGAGATCGCCCCCACGGTGACCGCCGTGCGCACCGACGAGCGCACGGAATTGCCGCACGGCGACTTCGAGGCGCGCGACCGCGAGGCCGAGGTCGGCGTCACCGTCCGCTGGGGCCTGACGCCCAACATGACGATGAGCGTGACGGCGAATCCCGACTTCTCGCAGGTCGAGGCCGACACGCTGCAGCTCGACGTCAACCAGCCGTTCGCCCTCTCCTACCCCGAAAAGCGCCCCTTCTTCACCGAAGCCTCGGACTTTTTCGACACCAGGCTGACTGCCGTCTACACCCGCACCATGCGCGACCCCGCCTGGGGCCTGAAGCTGACCGGCAAAGAGGGGGCCAACACGATCGGCGCCTACGTCGTCCGGGACGAGCTGACCAACCTCATATTCCCCGGCAGCAGGAGCTCCAGCTCCACCTCGCTCGATATCGATTCGACCGCCTCTGTCTTCCGTTACCGCCTCGACATATGGAACAACTCCACCGTCGGGCTCCTCCTGACCGACCGCGAGGGGAGCGGCTACTTCAACCGGGTCTTCGGCTTCGACGGCGACTTCCGCCTCACCGCCACCGATCGCCTCCAGATGCAGTTCCTCGGCTCCAGCACACGCTACCCCGACGCCGTGGCCTCCGAGTTCGGCCAACCGTTCGACGATTTCGACGACACCGCGCTCGAGATCTTCTACTACCACAGCACGCGAAGCTGGAGCTGGTATCTCGGCTACTCCGACTTCGGCAGGGGATTCCGCGCCGATCTCGGCTTCATACCCCGAGTCGACTACCGCCGTATGCTGGCTGGACTGCGCTACACCTGGAACGGCCGCCCGGGCGACTGGTGGTGGCTGTTCTCCTTCGGGGGCGGCTTCGACCACCTCGAGGACCACAACGGCGACGCAGTCAGCAGCGAGGCCATGTTCTGGTTCTACTACCGCGGCTCCATGCAGTCGGGGGTAGATCTGATCGGCTCGAGGTATCGCGAGGCGTACAACGGCGTCGAGTTCGACATGAATTACTTATCCCTGCAGACCTGGATCCTGCCGACGGCCGACCTCTACCTCAAATTAGAGGGCATCTTCGACGACCGCATCGACTACGCCAACACGCGCCCCGGCAAGAGGATCCGCCTTAATCCCTATATCAGCTACCGCCTCGGCCTCCACCTGCGCCTAAGCCTCAACCACACTTACGAGCGGATGAGCGTCGCCGCCGGGCGCCTCTACACCGCCAACATCAGCCGCGCCTCGGTCCGCTACCAGTTCAGCGCCCGCGCCTTCCTGCGCTCGATCCTCCAGTACGTCGACTACCGCTACAGCTCCGAACTCTACACTTTCCCGATCAGTCCTGAATACCGCCACCTCTCGACGCAGGTACTGTTCTCCTACAAGCTCAACGCCCGCACCGTGCTCTTCGTCGGCTACTCCGACAACCACTTCGGCTACCAGGACTTCGGCCTCGCCCAGGCCGACCGCACCTTCTTCGTCAAGCTCGGCTACGCCTGGGTGCTCTAGCCCGGTCAGGCAGCCGTATTTCCAACCAGGGGAGGCCTCAGGTACCTAGGCCTCCCACGGCGTTATCATGCGGGAATCGCGAGTTTGTCTTTCGCGCTGAAGCCTTCAGATTTCGACTCCGAGGACGCCCTTGAGTGCGAAGCCGAAGACTATTGTAAGAATCAGGAAGAATATCACCCAGTGGATGCGCCAGCCGAGCAGGCTGACCTCGCCCTCGGGGTAGACTACCTCGAAGTGCTCGACCGGCCCGTCGGAGGGAAGCGGGGGCGCGCCGGGATTCCAAAGCTCTGACCAGACGCCGCGCACGCGCACCGGCTCGATCTTGGCGAAGCCGCCCTCGACCAGCACGCTGTGGGTGATCGGCCGGTCGCCGACGCTGAGCGTAAGCTCTCTCTGCCCCGGCCCGTCGGCGCGGATGCGCCAGTTGACCTCGTTGAGGGTGGCGATGCGCAGCGGCGGCGTTTCGACCTCAAGGCCCTCACCGGCCTCGAGCTGCAGGTCGTAGATCGCCTCGGGGTCCGCGACGCGCGCCACCACCAGGGCGCTCTCGCCCGCCTCGAGCGGCTGGTAGCCGTACCAGAGGTTCAGCTGGATCAGCATCAGCACCACCGGCAGAACCATCCAGAGCATCGGCACCAGTGCGTGGGCCATGTAGCGGAAGGAGGAGCCGAAGATGCTCCCCTGGGCGCGCATCATCTGCCCCATGTCGGCCTTGAAGAGCCGCACCTCGAGGAAGCCGGCGGCTATGCGGTCCTTGGTGCGCCTGATGGCGTTTTGGTTGCTGGTGGCGCGGAAGATGAGCAGGAACACCACGCCGGCCAGCGCCGAGAAGATCCAGAGGGCTACTTCGCCGCCCAGCATCCCGGTGGCGCCGAAGAAGAGGTCGAACACGAAGCCGATTGCAGCGTTGAAGATACTCATGTCGCTAGCGCCCCTGCCGCGGGATTGCCCCGGCGGCGATTAGATGTAACCCAGTCCCTGCAACTTCTTGCGCACCTCATCCTCGCTGTCGGTCTCCTCGAGCTGCTCCACTTCCTTCTCGAGGGCATGATGCACGAACTCCTCGACTGAGGAGTAGCCGGCGATCTCGCTGAACTTCTTCACCTTCTCGAAGAGCTCGTTTTCGATCTTAACCTTGGCCATAATCCTGTCCCCTGTTCTTACGCTTCGAATATGCTGCGGCCGCGCATCTGCGCCGGCCTCTCGATGCCGAACTCAGCCAGTATGGTGACCGGCAGATCTACGATGCGTGGGTCGGCGAGCGCGAACGGCCGGCTGGAAAAGAGTATTCCGGGCACGACCTCGGCCGCCATGCAGTGGTCGCCACTCCACATCAGCTGGTTGACAGCAAGTATGCTCGGCCCGATCTGGAGCTGCGCGTCGGTGCCCGAGATACGGTAGCCGGCGTTGTAGCCGACGATCAGGTCGGGCAGCGTCTCCACCTCGGGCCCGCTGTAGACCTCCTCGCGCCGGTAGACGCGGTAGACCGGCCTCTCGCCCGTCTCCGGGTCTCTCCAGGCCTCGAGTTCACGCTTGAGGCGGGTCTTGACCTCCTCGGCCTCGGCGGGGTCGACGGCCCCCTGGCCCTCGCGGCCGCGCAGATTGAGGTAGAGTCCGTTGAGGCCGATGCCGTAGGCGCTGGTTCGGCCCCAGTCGACGTCGCGATGGCTGGCGTGGGTCCGGGCCGCCGCTTCCGGCTTGATGGAGAGGTAGCGGTGGCGCCGCAGCCAGGTGTTGAGGTGGAACTCCTTTGCGAAGGAAGCGAAGCCGTGGTCGGAGAGGATGAGCAGCAGCGAGTCGTCGTCGAGCCGCTCCATCACGCGGCCGACCATGCGGTCCATGCGCTCGTAGACGTCGAAGATGAAGCGGCGCAGAGTCGGATCGGACTCGGCGTGCAGCGGGTGGCTCTCGTCGATCGAGCGCCAGAACATGTGCATGTCCTGGTCGGTGCTGGAGACGTAGAAGAAGAAGAGGCCGTCGCGGAAGCGCTCCCACTCGCAGTCGAACATCCTCATCCGCTCGTCCAGGATAAGCTGCGCCTGGCGGGCGTAGTCCCGGTCGTCGAAGACGCGGTTGTCCAGCGCCTTGGTGTCGGCGGGGAGCCCTTTGGTCCAGAAGGGGCCGATCTCGCGGGCCAGCTCGGCGCCGTAGCCGCCGGGGTGGGTCACCGGCAGCGCCTGCGACCCTGGGTCGATGTTGATCGGCGTGACGTAGAGGCGGAAGTTGGGGTAGGTCTCCATGAGGTAGAAGCGGCAGATGCCGCTGACGCTGCCGATCACCGGCATCATCTCGAAGTTCACTCGCACCCAGTCGCTGTACTCGCCCTGCCTCAGCAGTATCCGCTCGCCCTGGATATCGATGCGCGCCACCCGGTTCACGTCCGGCTCGGGATCGACGTAGACGGTGAAGGGGACCTTGACGTTGTTGGGGTACTCATCGTCGAAGGTCGGCTCGCGCTGCGCGCGGAGGTTGTTCTCCGGCCCGATCAATTCCCCCTCTACAGTGCCTTCGATGACGTCGACGTAGAAGATGCGCCCGCCGGGCAGGCTGCTGCCGATCTGGTCGGCGTAGGATTCGAAACCGTTGGACGTGTAGTATGAGAAGGTGCCGTAGCCGCCGAGGACGTCAGGCGTGCCCAGGCCGCTGATTGAGCGTGTTGCTTCGTCGTCGGGCGGGAAATTGGCCGGCACCTTGATGACCACCGCAGAGATGCCGCGCTCCGTGATGTAACCCCAGAACGGCCTTCCCTTGCGCAGGTTGTAGGCGCCGCCGCCCCCGAGGGGGATGTTGACGTCGCCCAAGGAGAAGAACGAGTCGGGGTCTACTATCTTTGCGCCGGAGAAGGCAATGTCGTAGGTCTGCGGGTCGCGGTGGACGAAGTCGGCGATGCCGTGGCCGCCGGAGTCCATGCCGGTGATGAAGTTGCTCCAGGCAACCGGGCTCTGGGGCGGCACGCTTGTGCCGAGCCGCGAGAAGCCGCCCATCTCGGCCAGGCGCCGGAAGTTGGGCAGGTCGGGCAGGTCGGGATCGCTCCACATGCGCTCGATTATGTTGGGGTCCATGCCGTCGAGGCCGAGCACGATCACCTTCCTGTTGGTCGCCGCGCGGCCGAGCGAGCAGGCGCTGAAGGGCGCGATGATGCCTGCCGCGGCGGCGCCGCCGCCCACCAGGCGCAAGAAATCGCGCCGACGTAAGCCCTTGCCCTTGGGTCCATCGCTTTTCATCACCGTTTCTCCTCAGCGCCGGGGCCCTCCGCACCGCCTTCGGCGGCCGCAGTCAGCGGCTTGCCGTCCATGTAATCCGGAACCGGCACGCCGAACAGGTCGAGCACGGTGGGGCCGATGTCGCTGATGTGCGGATCGGACGCGTCGAGCGGCCGGTTGCAGAAGAAGACGCCGGGCACGAGGCGCGGGTCGATGCAGTGGTCGCCGCTCCAGGCTCTCTCGTTCTCCTGGATTACCTCGCCGCCGACCTTGCCCGTCACCGAATCCCAGGAGGCGCGGTAGCCGACGTTGTAGCCGACCAGCATGTCTGGCGCATTCTTCTTGTAGGGCCCGACGTAGATCCTCTCAGTGTCGAAGAGGTCTACTATAGCGGCCTTGCCGGTGGCAGGGTCTTCCAATCCCGACAGCTTCTCGATCAACTCCGCCTTGAGGGCGGCGTACTCTTCGCCCGGCTCGACTATTCCCTGCGCCTCGCGGCCCCTGAGGTTGATGTAGAGACCGCCGAGGCCGAAGCCGTAGGCGCGGGTACGGCCCCAGTCGACGTCTGCGAACCAGTCGCCGCTTGCGCTCTTGCCCTCTTTAAGTTTCAGGTAGCCGTTGTCGCGCAGCCAGTTGTTGAGCTGGACGCCGTGGTTGAACGGCTTGAAGCCGTGATCGCTCATCACGATCAGGACTGCGTCGTCGTCGAGCTTCGCGCGCAGGCGGCCCACGAGGTCGTCCATGCGGCGGTAGAGGTCCTCTATCGCCTCGCGGTAGCGCTCGCTTTCGGCATCCCGCAGCGCCGGGCGGCCGTCCTCGCGGTAGCGCCAGAACATGTGCTGGATGCGGTCGGTGGCGTCGACGACGCAGACCACCAGGCCGCTGCGCATCTTGTCGACGGCGTTAAACAGCATCTTCTCGCGCTCCTCGTGGATGAGGTAGACCTGCTTGAGGAACGCCTCGTCGTCGATGGCGCCGTCCTCCAGCGCCCAGGTGTCTTCGGCCAGGCCGAGGGTGGCATAGGGTCCGATCAGCTTGCCGAGGTAGATGGCGTAGAAGAGCGGCTGCGAGATCGGCAGCGCCGGCTTCAGCGGGTCGATGTTGACCGGGGTGACGTAGAGCTCGACGTGCGGCTCGGTCTTGGTGAGCAGGAAGCGGCAGATGCCGCGCACCTTCTTCATGAAGCCGGCGTTGAAGGTGACCGATGCCCAGTCGCTGTACTCGCCGCGCACGAGCTCTATCTTCTCGTCCGGCAGCTCGAGGGTAGCGGAGCCGTCGCCGCCCAGCCGCAGCCTGATCGGGACCTTAAGGGCTTTGTCCGGCTTGGCCTCGCCCGAGCCGCCGCCCAGGTCGCCGCCCTTGAGCTCGCCCTTCGACGCGCCCACGTCCGGGCCGCTGAGCTCGCTCTCGATCAGGTCGCCGTCGCGGCGGGCGAGGACGAAGGTGCCGCCGGTGGCGCCGGCGACGCGGTCGGAGTCGGTGGTGAAGAGCGTGAAGGTGCCCTGGGTGCCCTGAAGGTCGGGCACGCACATGGCGCTGAGCAGCATCCCCTTGAACTTCTCCGGCGGAAAGGTAATCGGCACACGGATGACCTGGCTGAGAATGCCGCGCTCGCCGAGGGCGGCCCAGAAGCTCTTGCTGCGGCGGAACCCCTCGATCGAGGGCTTGAGGCCGAGCGGGATTGCGATCGGGCCCAGCCGAAGCGTGCGCTTCGAGGTGCCGATGCGCGCCGAGCTGAGATCGGGCAGGTAGGTCTTGGGATCGCGGCTGAGGAAGTCGAATATGTTGTGCCGCGCCGGGTTAGAGCCGGTTGAGAACGATGACCAGGCCACCGGGCTGATGGAGGGGAAGGTGGTCCGTAGCGGCCGGAAAACTCCCTCCCCGGCCAGCCGCGAGAGGTTGGGCAGCATGCCCGCGGCCATGAATTTCTCTGTCAGGACCGGGTCGAGGCCGTCGAGGCCGAGCACCACGACCCTCTTCGTCCTGGCGTTGCGGTAGGGATTGCGACGGAACACCAGGCGCCAGAGCCAGCGGATCGGGAAGGTCAGAAGCGTCAGAATCGAGAGTCCGATGGCGGCAAACAGGACCAGGAAGGAGGAGACGAAGGCGAAGCCGGCCCCCGGTCCGATGTAGGCGAATGCGGCGGCCGGTGCGGCCAGCAGCAGCAGGGCGGCGAGGGACCGGCTGCGTTTCGAGCTCTCTGTCATCGGTTTTTACCTTCTCCCATGCCGAGCACTCCTAGTATGACACCGTAGAGGTCCCAGATAAAGAGAGGCTCCTGAAGTTCCGTGGCGCTCAGCACGAAGGCGTCGTCCCAGGTGTGCATGCCGGTAAGGTCGCTGCTGCCGAAGACCACTTCCGCGGTCGTCGAGCCCTTAAGGTCGAAGCCGCGATTGGCGAGGGCCACGAGGTCCGGACCGCGCGCGGCCTCCGGCCCGGCGTAGACCTCGTCGCGGGTGAAGACCTTGCGCATCACCCGCTGGCGGCCGTGTTCCAGTGCCCGCAGCTTCTGCCCTATCTCCCCCGCCAGGCCTGGCGCCTCGGCCGGCTCCACGCTGCCGCGCGGGAAGCGGCCGCGCAGGTTGAGGTAGATGCGTCCGGGGTCGAGGCAGAAGGCGCGGCTGTCGCCGTCTAGCTCCTCGATTGAACTGGCGCCGCCGCGGTAGCGCAGGTAGCCCTCCTCCTGGAGCCAGCGGTTGAGGTAGACCTCGCGCTCGATGCGGCAGAAGCCGTGGTCGCTGAGCAGGAAGAAGCGCTCGGCGGCCACCTCGCCCTCGAGGTCGCGGAAGCGCTCCCAGACCTCGCCGACGAAGCGGTCGACGGCGCGGTAGTAGTCGAGGGCGACCTCGTGGTGCGCGTGATCCCGGTCCTCGACAGCCGGCCAGAGGTAGTGTTGCAGCCGGTCGGTGCCGGTTACCACCACCTGGAAGTAGCGCCAGGCGCCCCCCCAGAGCATCTCGACCGCCCTGCGCCTGCCCGCCAGCGTCTCGCCCAGCTGGCGCCAGAGCAGCTCGTGGTCGGCTCGGCAGCGGGTGGTGTCGATGTCGATGTGGTAGCCGGCCCGCTTCAGCCTCGCGGCCAGCCCTGGCGGGTAGGCGCCGCGCTCGAGGTCGAGGGCGACGAAGCCGGAGATCAGCTCCCCCTCCAGCGGCCGCGCTGGGTAGGTGAACGGCTGGTTGATGACGACGCTGCGGCCGCCGGCGGCGCCTACCTCGTCCCAGATGGTGCGGGCGCGGCAGTCGCGGAAGTTGGGGAAGCGCAGGGCGTAGCTGTCGGGCTTGAGGTCGACGAAGCCGAAGATGCCGTGCACGCCGGGATTGGAGCCGGTGGCGAAGGAGGTCCAGGAGACGGCGCTGATCTCGGGGATGCTGGCCCGCATCGTCCGCAGCTTGCCGACGCCGCGGAGCTCTTTGACGGCCGGCATAACGCCGTCAGCGGCAAGGCGGGCGAGCAGCGAGTGGGGCACGCCGTCCAGGCCCACAACGCATACCCGGCGGTTGCCGTACGAACCTCTCGAAGCCATGTGGCCGGCGCGGCCTCAGATGTAGCCGAGGGCCTTGAGCCGCTCCTTTATCTTCTTCTCCTCCTCGGCGGTATACTCGTCGCCGCCAGCGGAGGGGATGTAGTTCATCGCCTCGAGGGCGCTGATGATCCTGGCGACGCTCTCGTCGACCGACTCCTTGTCGGTCTCGACGACCACCTCGGGCTCGAGCGGCTCCTCGTAGGGATCGTCGATGCCGGTGAAGTTCTTCATCTCGCCGGCGCGGGCCTTGGCCCACATACCCTTGATGTCGCGGCGCTCGCAGACCTCGACCGGTGTCTTGACGAATACCTCGACGAAGCCGGCGTCTTCGCTGACCATCTCACGCACCCGCCTGCGGATTTCGCGGTAGGGGCTGATGGCGGCGCCGATGGCCACGGCGCCGTTGCGGCTCAGCAGGTGGCAGACGAAGCCGATGCGCAGGATGTTGGTGTCGCGGTCCTCCTTCGAGAAGCCGAGGCCCTTGCTGAGGTTGGTGCGGACCACGTCGCCGTCCAGCACCTCAACTTTCATGCCGCGCTCGAGCAGGATGTCTTTCACCTTCTCGGCAAGCGTGCTTTTGCCGGAGCACGGCAGGCCGGTGAACCAGAGGGTGAAGCCTTTCATTTCTTCACTCCGTTTACGCTGAAAGCCTGGCGCTCCGATGAGTTCTGGGGTTACAGGAGCACCGGGGCTGTAAATTCTTTTATCAACAGCGAACCGAGTGCCGCCGGCCCACCGCGGGAACGGTCCATAATAGTCATCAACCCCCGCAGGTCAAGACCTTTTCTCGATACACGTTCGCGACGTAATTGGCGCACCCGGCAAGGGGTCGCGTGCAGGAATGCCCGGCCTCCTGTTCGGAAACCGGAGAGCTACCGAATAGAGCATCAATATAACTTGCCCGCGCTGCGGAAACATGGTAGATGGTTCCACTCGCCGCCCCAGGTGGCGCCGATTCGTTTTCAATCACCCGAGGTTTTACCATGACGATACAGCCGCACGGCGGGAAACTTATCAATCGCCTATGCAACCCGGAAGAGAAGGGCGAGCTGCTGGCGCGCTCGCGCGAGCTCACCCGGTCGGTGCTCTCGGAGCGCGAGGTGTCGGACCTGGAGCTGCTGGCCACCGGCGTCTACAGCCCGCTCAACGGCTTCATGACATCCGACGCCTACCGCTCGGTGGTCGACACGATGCACCTGCCCGGCGGCCCGCCCTGGTCGCTGCCGATCGTGCACGCGGTGCCGCGGGCGCTGGCCAGGGGGATCAAGGAGGGCCAGGAGATAGCCCTGGCCGACGGCGAGGGGGCGGTGCTGGGCATCATGGAGGTGCGCGACAAGTTCACCTTCGACACAGAGCACGAGGCGAAGGAGGTCTACCGCACCGGCGACTTGGCGCACCCCGGCGTGGCGGCGCTCTACGAGATGCCCCCCGTGCTGCTCGGCGGGCCGGTGACGGCCGTGTCGCTGCCGGCGCACGATGCGGTGTTCCAGCGCTACCTGCTGACGCCGCGCGAGACCCGCTACTTCTTCAAGTACAAGGGCTGGCAGCGGGTGGTCGCCTTCCAGACCCGCAATCCGATCCACCGCGCCCACGAGTACATCCAGAAGTGCGCCCTCGAGATGGTCGACGCGCTCCTGATCCACCCGCTTGTGGGCGAGACCAAGGCGGGCGACATCCCGGCTGACGTGCGCATGGCCTGCTACGAGGTGCTGATCGATAACTACTACCCTCCGGAGCGGGCCTACCTCAGCGTCTTCCCCGCCGCCATGCGCTACGCCGGGCCGCGCGAGGCGATCTTCCACGCCCTCTGCCGCAAGAACTACGGCTGCACACACTTCATCGTCGGCCGCGACCACGCCGGCGTCGGTAACTACTACGGCACTTACGACGCGCATAAGATCTTCGGCGAGTTCGACGCCGGGGCGATCGGCATCACGCCGATGTTCTTCGACTACACCTTCTACTGCCGCGCCTGCGGCCACATGGCCAGCGACAAGACCTGCGCCCACGACCCCGGCGAGCACGTATTCCTCAGCGGCACCAAGGTGCGCGAGATGCTCAAGCTCGGCAAATCCCTGCCCGACGAGTTCACGCGGCCCGAGATCAGCGACATCCTGATGAAAGCCTACAGCGAGCGGGAGTTCTAGCGCGGTGCGCAGTAAACCTGAGAGTGGCGTGGGGCCTGAATGGCCCCACCTACGACCATAAATCGGTACTCTGAAGACGATAGCAGTAGGCGCGGTCCGCCGCGGCGGATTAGCCAGCGCGCCTCTCGATCGGGTTAATCCGATTCCGCGGATGTTGAATTCGGGACCTGGAGCAGTAGAATGCGTTATTGCGACCTGCACGCCCACACCACCGCCTCAGACGGCGACCTGACGCCCACGGAGCTGGTGCGCCTGGCGTCCGAGATCGGACTCGGCGCGCTCGCGGTAACCGACCACGACACGGTGGCGGGGATACCCGAGGCGCTGCAGGCGGCCGAGGAGGTTGGCATCCCACTCGTCCCAAGCGTCGAGATCAGCGCCGAGTTCGAACCCGGCACCATGCACATCCTCGGCTACTTCGTCGACCACACCAACGCCCGCCTACTCGAAGTCCTCGAGGAGCTGCGCGGCGGCCGCGACGTCCGCAACCGCAAGATCGTCCGCAGACTCAACGAACTGGGGTTGGAGGTGACAATAGAGGAGTGGGAGGCGGCGGCCGGCGAGGAATCTGTCGGAAGGCCGCAACTGGCGAAGATCCTCGCCGAAAAGGGCTATATAGCCGACCGCCAGGAAGCCTTCGACAAGTACCTGGCCAAGGGCGCTCCCGCCTATGTCGACCGCCTGCGTTTGGAACCCGAGGAGTCGATCGCCCTCATACGCCAGGCCGGCGGACTACCGGTGCTCGCCCACCCGCCGCAGCTTGAGATCGACGACGACGAGCTCGAGGCCCTGGTGCGGCATCTCGCAGATAAAAACCTGGCCGGGATAGAATGTTTCTACTCAGACCACACGCCCGAGCAGACCGCCTATTTCCTCAAGCTCGCCGAAAAATCCAACCTTCTCGTCACAGGCGGCAGCGACTTCCACGGCTCCTCGAAGCCGGACATACGGCTCGGCAGCGGAACTGGAGACCTGAGAGTGCCGCAGGAGCTTTTCGAGCGGCTGATAGAAGCCTCCAGAAGTCTCCGATAGCCACTCACGCCGTTTCCAACGGGAACATCAGAAGACCGTCAGCTCGCTCGCGGCTGTTGATCGTCGGTGATGACAAAAAGCTACAATTGATCCGCTGCAAGAGCCGACAGCGATAACATCCAAGATTAGCTGACAGGAATTCGCCGCAGTGGACCGTCCTCCTGGAATGGGGTAACCGCGCAGGAAAGTGTAGTCCGATCGCTGCGGCAAGCACGGCGGCTCACTGCATGTTGAAGTTCGCCGGCGGCTGGACTATACTGGCCACACCTAGCCATCCGGAGGACGAAAAAGATGAAGAGAAATGCGATTGTAGTACTGGCTTTGATATCTGTGCTGCTGCTGGCCGCCGCAGCCCAGGCCGGCGACGACAAGCGGGCTCGGCCGCCTGCGTTGCGGATCGGCTTCAGCGAGGGTTACAGCCCCTGGGCGGGCTTCAGGCTATCTCAGAACTTCAGTAAAATGAGGACATACCTCCAAAACGAGTTCGGCGCTACGGTCACCGCCGATTCCGCGGCCTGGAGCGCCGGCATGCTCAACCAGTATGACATCTTCATCATCCCGGCCCGTTACCAGAGCGTCACCCCGGCTGCCGCCACATATGCCGTCCGCAACTGGGTCGTAGCCGGCGGCTGCCTCATCGTTCTCTGGCATCCGTTGAAGCGAGGAGTCCCTTCTGAACCCGACAAGGATTGGGAAGGGAATGTCCTGCACGACAACGTTTTGAACTACTTCGGCACGGGTATGAGGTCTACCGAAAACGGTGGTCTTGACATGACCACCTTTGCCAGCCCTTTTAACAATACGCCGTACACTGTGAACAGGGTTATGGGCAACTTGCGAACCGGCTGGGTAGGCAGGACGGATAGCGGCGCCATGCCCCTGGCCTGGAGCACCAGCGGGCAAATAGCAAGTTCATACAATCCCAACGCCGGCAGCGGTATGCTGTTCCTGGTCGGTAGCGTCTACGCCTTCCAAAATGCCTATATCGACCACGATGAAAACACGAACTTCCTGTTCAACATCGTTCACTACTACGATGGCGGCGGCGGCAACGGGGGGAGCGGCGATCCCGATCTGTTTGTCAAGAAGTTGAAGGGGAAGCCGAAGACCGTCTCCGTCGGCCAGCAGCTCAAGATAAAGGCCCGCATCAAGAACAAAGGCGGCAGCGCCTCGACGGCCACCACCGTCAACTTCTACCTCTCGCCCGACGCGACCTACGACGCGACCGATATCCTGCTCGGCTCCGAAACGGTGCCAGCGCTGAACAAGAACAAGAGCAAGAAGATAAAGAAGACGGTGATCATCCCCAGCGTGGGGGCCGGGACCTACTACATAATCGCCATCGTCGACCCGGGCGACACCGTCACCGAGTCCGACGAAACCAACAACACCAAGGTCGCCACCAAGGTGATCACTATCATCTGAATCGACCGCGAACACCGACCCGAGAGCGGGCCGCCCCGGCGACCCGCTTTTGTCGTACCGAAACCGGCCGCCTCAACAGTGCTTCCGAGCCCTCCTTCTCGACCAGGCGGGCTTTACAGGAGCGGGGCGACGTGGTAGTTTTAAACTGCTATATCGGTACACATTTCAATGTATTTACCTGAGGATCGGGCTATATGGGGGACTTCGCACAATACGGGGAAATAAGCACCCTCCACGACCTGGGCACCCGCGAACTGGACGACCTGGTGAAGGAGTTGGAGAAGTATGTCCGCCGTCGGCCGGCGGCGCTGCTGCTGCCGAGCCTTTACAGCGACCTCTTCTCGCCGGCCATGGACAGCATCCTCGAGACGCTGCGCGACGTTCATTACCTGCGCCAGATCGTCATCGCGCTCGACCGCGCCGACGCCAAGCAGTTCGAGTCGTCCAGGGAGCGGGTATCCGACCTGCCGCAGCACGTGCGCATCATCTGGGTGGACGGCGACCGCATCCAGGAGATGTTCGCCGTCGCCGAGCGCCAGGGTCTGGAGACGGGCGGCCCCGGCAAGGGGCGGGCCGTCTGGATTGCCCTGGGTTATGTTATCGCCTCGGAACAGTGCACCGAGGTGCTGCTGCACGACTGCGATATCCTCACCTACTCCCACGCCTTCCTGGCGCGGCTGAGCTACCCGCTGCTGAGCCCCCACCTCGGCTTCGACTTTGTGAAGGGCTACTACGCCCGCGTCTCCGACAGGCTGCACGGCCGGGTGACGCGGCTCTTCGTCTACCCGCTGATCAAGGCGATGATCAAGATCATCGGCCACCACCCGCTGCTGGAGTTCATGCGCAGCTTCCGCTACCCGCTGGCCGGCGAGTTCGGGATGAGCATCGAGCTGGCCAAGAACCTCCGCATCCCCTACGATTGGGGCCTCGAGATCTCCGTGCTGGCAGAGGTTTACCGCGCCGTCAAGCCCCGCCAGGTCTGCCAGGTGGACCTGGGCGGGAACTACGACCACAAGCACCAGACCCTCTCCCCCGACAATCCGGAGGGGGGTCTGATGAAGATGGCCGCCGACATCGCCAGCGCCATCTTCCGCAACCTGGCCACCGAGGGCGTCGTCATGTCGCCCGGCTTTTTCTCGACGCTGCGCACCACCTTCCTGCGCGAGGCGCAGAACTCGGTGCGCACATACCACACCGTGGCCGAGCTGAACGGACTCCCGTTCGACAGGCACCACGAAAGCAGCGCCGTGGACGCCTTCGCCGTGGCCATCAAGCACGCCGCCGAATCGTACATCATCAGCCCGCTGACTACCCACCTGATCAGCAACTGGAACCGGGTTATGGCGGCCGAACCGATGTTCTTCGAGAGGCTTGTCGAATCCGTAGAGCTGGACAACACGACAGCGGTTAGAAGCTTAGCTTGATCGAACTGGAGCCTGCCCGATGAAATTCACTACCGCACTCAGAGACGAAGCGCGCCGCAGGATCGAGCAGATGGAGAACGCCGACATCGTCGTCGGCGTCCCCTGCTATAACAACAATTCAACAGTTCAACATGTTGTTTCCACCATCAGCACCGGCCTGAACAAGTATTTCCGCGGAATGCGAAACCTGTTAATCATCAGCGACGGCGGCTCGGTGGACGACACCAGGGAGATGGCGCGTGAGACCGAAATTGAACCCTGGGTCGAGAGAGTAGTGAGCATCTACCGCGGCGTGCCGGGCAAGGGCAGCGCCCTGAGGCAGGTGTTCGAGGTCGCCGACATGCTGGGCGCCAAGGCCTGCGCCGTCTTCGACTCCGACCTGCGTTCCATCCGGCCCGAGTGGATCCGCAACCTGCTGCGCCCGATCACCGAGGAGGACTACGACTTCGTCGCCCCCTACTACAAGCGCTACAAGTACGACGGCACGATCACCAACAACATCGTCTACAAAATCACACGAGCTCTCTACGGCAAGCGGGTTCGCCAGCCGATCGGCGGCGACTTCGCATTGAGCCCCAATTTCATCCACTTCGTCAGGGAGCAGGATGTCTGGCAGACCGACGTCAGCCGCTTCGGCATCGACATCTGGCTAACCACCACGGCCATCGTCCACAACTTCAAGATCGGCCAGGCCCGCCTCGGCGTCAAGATCCACGACGTCAAGGACCCCGGCGAGCAACTCGGGCCGATGTTCCGCCAGGTGGTCGACACGCTGATGGAGCTGACGGAGATGAACGTCGACCACTGGATACAGGTGCGCGGCAGCGAGGAGGTGCCGATCCTGGGCGACTTCCACTCCGAGAAGCCGGAACCCTTCGATATCGACGCCGAGGCCCTGGTCGGCAAGTTCAAGATCGGTTACCAGCAGTTCCGCTCCATCTGGAAGTCGTTCCTGCACGAAGACCACTTCGAGCAGCTCAGAGGGATCGCCAAACTGCCCGCGAAGAAGTTCCACATTCCAGTCGAGCTCTGGGCGAGGATGCTCTGCGACTACGCCGTCGCCTTCCACGCCTGGACCGCCAACCGCTATAAGCTCACGACGCTAATGACCCCCCTCTATTACGGCCGCATCGCCTCTTGGGTTAATGAGACCCGGAAAATGAGCGACGACGAGGCGGAAGAGCTGATCGAGCGCGACGCTCTGAAGTTCGAGGAGGCCAAGGACTACTTGGTCGATCGCTGGTGGAAAAAGAGCGACGAGATCGGCAAGAAGGCGCCGAAGAAGATAAATACCTGAAGAACATGACTAATTTACAAATAGAAGAGTATAAAACGCTCAGACAAGAAGCACTTCAAAGATTTCAGAATTTACTACAAATCCAAATATTAACAATTTCATTAGTTGTTGTTGCTATAGGTTTTATATATATTAATTTGCATCTTTGTTATGTGATGTTTCTGTTACTTGCTGTTAATTTAGCTGTATTATTATCATTCTTTATTTATAACTCCATTTTAAACCATATATATATCATTGGAACATACCTTAGTTTAATGTACGAGGGAAAGAATGATGAAATATTTTGGATTAAAACAAGCAGGAAACTTGTCAGGAAGAAATTTAAATGTGATACAGACTACAGCAGGGCGTGTTGGTTTTATTCTATAATATCTTTTTTTCTCCTATGTACCTGTGCATTTCTTCAATTTGTAATTTCTTTGGGTGGGAGTATTATTTGTCTTTTAAATCTTTCTGTTCCTGTGGCATCTATCATAATTTATATATGCACGTTTCGTAAAAAGCCTAAAAAAATAACTAAATACAGAAAAGAATTTTCTAAATTCTTAAGACCTAAATGACTCCACTTTGTCTGGGTTAAAAAGAACATAAGCATCCGAACTAAGCAGATGAAGTATCACCCCACATACGGTGCGCAGAGGAAGACGGCGTGGGGCCTGAATGGCCCCACATCCGAGTCGTAGAGTAGAGTGGGGCCTGAATGGCCCCACCTACGGACAGCAGCGAAATCGCAGGCAACAGTGC
>CAYOXX010000058.1:0-19598 GCA_964408025.1 uncultured Acidobacteriota bacterium
CCCTGAGAATAAACCATAATCCACCACGACAGAGTTACGGCGTGGCGAATCGGTTCTGATCACATCGAGTTCACGGAAACTAATAGGCTCCGCGTCTGTGGCGGGAGTTAGATCCATGGCTAGAGGCCGCTTGTCCGCATTGATCAGGAAGTCGTTAAGCCTCACCTCCACATCAACCGGCATGCCGCCGGACTCGCTCGAATCCAACAATATGCGCCAGGAAATCTCCTCGCCGGGCTCTACGTCGCGAACTAGCGGCTGGAGGCGCAGCTCGCGGCCATCGGCAGTGCTTACCTTCAGCTCGACGTAACCGTTGCGTCCGTTGGTTAGCCAGGCCGAATCTCCCGCGTTGACTATTCTCAGCGACAGCATTCTCATGCGGCGAGCAATCCCAGGTCCGGATACTGCCCTGACGGTCCAGTCGGCGAAGGTGGCTTGGTGGCGCCCCCGTCTGATGTTGGCCAGCTGTTGGGGGGTCGCTCGTTCGCTCAGGTTGTGTATGACAATGCCCAGCGCGCAGCCCGATTTCCGGTAGTCGATCCCCAAGCCACGCAGGGTCGCTTCCAGGGCCGCCTGGCGGCTCCGTTCGCGCGGGCCGAACAGGAACGCCGGCGCCTCGGCCGAATCCGCCACGATCTGTCGATACAGCGAGAACGGCTCGTGGCCGGTGTGGTAGCTGTCGCTACCGATGATCCGCTCGGCCGTGAAGAAGCTGGTCAGGTAACTGCGCCAGTACTGGCCGTAGAAGCGTGTTATCTGCTGACGCCGGCAGAATTCCTCCCACCGCTGGTAGGCCTGCTCGCGCTCGTAGAGCTCCAGATGCTTGATCGCCAGTGACCCCAGAAAAACCATGATGAAGACTCCCGCCAATGATGCACCGGCGATCCTGCTCCAGCGCGCAACGGAAAAGCTCGCGGCGGCGATGACGACTGGGATAGCAGCCCAGAGCGGGTAAAGGTAGCGCATCGGCGCGGGGGGCGCCGAGTGCTCGGAGACGGCGAAGATGATAATCACCGCGGGTATAAAAAGTGCGAAGAGCGCTGGCCCGATGCTTATGTTCCTTAACCTGATAGCGGCGCCTATTTGCTCGCGACAGCGAAATAGATAAAGGACGAAGGCGATAGCGAATACGGCGAGGACGGGCCAGCTCACCCAGTGACCGAAGAGATGGCGCTTGCCGTAGTCTCCTAAAAGCCCCAGGTATACTGGACAGTGCTTAAAGAACTCAGAGATGCCGGGGAGCAAGCGGTCCACCCATCCCGAGGGCGCGGTAGCTTGGGTGAAGAATCGGGTGAATATTGACCAGTTGGTGTAATAGGAATGGATGAAGGTAACCGCACTCCCTATTACAAAGCCGGCGGGTGCGGCCGGGAACTGGGAGCGGGCGAAGAAAAGTTTGTCCTTAATGAATAAAGCTAGCACTCCCGCGGCGGCAAAGTAGACTGTCATGAGGTGTGTCCAGAAGCCGATGCCCAGCACGGCGCCGTACCAGAAGTATTGACGCCAACTCGGCTTCTCTGCCTCCAGCATGCGGCTGAGTAGGTAGAGCGACAGGACTCCCAAGAACAGTGTGGCTGACAGGGAGGCATGGTTCAGGTGGCAGAAGACTTCGTAAGGCGGTATCGCCGCGAGCGCGGCTGCGAGCAGAGCGGTGTGGTCGTCGAAGAGCCGGCGGACTAGGGCGAAGAGGACGACAATGAATCCGGTGAAAAAAGCCGTGTGGACTACGCGTAGGAGTACGGGGCTCTTACCGAATAGCAGTTGGAGCGCGGCAGCGAGGTGGGGGATGAGGGAGCCGACGTAGTTATGTCTGTATCGGAACATTGGCCGGCTCTTGCCTTCCGCGATGTGGTAGCCGGCCAGGCCGTGGATGGCGGAATCGGAGTCATTGCTGCCGCGGTACATGATGATCGATGGAATCTGCAAGAGGAGATGGATGAGCAGGATTGCCGCCAGCAGCGCCAGGACGCGCCGTTGTTGCTTCGCCCATCCGGCGGCCCGCCGCCAGCTCTCTGCCCCTGAGCGCAACGCCCGGATTACGAGTGCGGCGAGAGTCCACAACAGGGTTGCCGACATGGAAACAACCGGATCGACACCGAACAGCGGCAGCCCCAGGAACGGCCGCTCGAACGGCCCTGAGAACCAGCAAGCAGCCGTCCAGGCAAACATAATTATTGCGGCAACCATCATTAGGAAACTATATGCCTCTGTTTTTTTTCGATACAACTAATAAGTCGAAATAAATCTTGTCAATACACTCTTACATGTGGGCTCGCATCATATCAAGATTACCGGGGCTAGTGAGGCATCTGGAATAAGTGTAAAACTAACCGCTTGGCTGGCTGCCCTTCATGGCCAGCTCCCTGTAGAGCATAATCGAGTCGTTGCCTTTACCGCCGATTCTTTTAATAGGATCGATAATCTCACTAGCGATCTTCCCCTTCGCCCAGTCCTAACTTTCAACCCTTTCTCTGGTATATGGCAGCAAACCTCCGAGTTTCAGGCAATCCACGTCGCGCTCGCTGAAGGTTTCGTAGGCCTCGACCGTCTCGCCGTTGGTCAGGTTGTGCACGGTGAACACCTGGTCGCCGTCGAGCGCCTTCAGAACTCCACTGATCTCGATCTCGTCGCCCTGTTTGAACTTCGAGTGGTCCTCGGGATTGCGCAGGAGCAGCGGCAGGATGCCGAAGTTGATCAGGTTCTGGCGGTGGATGCGGGCGAAGCTCTTGGCAAGCACCACCCGCAGTCCCAGGTACATCGGCGCGATAGCGGCATGCTCGCGGCTGGAGCCCTGGCCGTAGTTTTCGCCGCCCACTACTGCGAAGTCGGTCGCCCACTCTCTGACCCTGGCGACGAAGCTCTCGTCGGTGCGCACGAAGACGTAGTCACTGATCGCCGGGATGTTTGAGCGGTACTGCAGCACCTCTGTGCCGGCCGGCATAATCTCGTCGGTGCTGATATTGTCGCCCAGGACGATCCCGATCTTGTCCCTGAGCACCTCGCCCAACGGCTCCTTGACCGGCACGTCTTTGATGTTGGGTCCCTTGATCACTTCCACCGAGTCCGGATCCTCCGCCGGCGGTACTAACATGTTGTCGTCGATGCGCAGCGTCTCGGGCAACGGCTCCCAGCGGGCGCTCAGGTCGGTATCGCGCGGGTCGACTATCTCCCCCTTGAGGGCACAGGCCGTCGCCACGAGCGGGTTGCAGAGGTAGAGTTTGGCGTTCTTATTGCCGCTGCGGCCGAGGAAATTTCGGTTGAACGAGCGAACGCTTACAGCATTGGTCCCTGGCGTCGCTCCGACGCCGATGCACGGCCCGCAGGCGCTCTCCATGATGCGCGCTCCGGCGGCGATCAATGTCGCCAGGATGCCCTGCTCGGCGATCATCGTATAGACCTGCTTCGAACCGGTGTTTACAGTCATCGAGAGCCTCGGGTGGATGGTTCTGCCCTCGAGGATCGAAGCCACAGCAGCCATCACCTGGAACGACGAATTCGTACAAGAACCGACGCAGACCTGGTCGACCGCCAGGCCGGCGATTTCCTTTACCTTGACCACGTTGTCCGGCTGGTGCGGCTTGGCTATCAGCGGTTCCAGCTCGCTCAGATTGATCTCCTCGACCTCGTCGTACTCGGCGTCGTCGTCCGCGCTAAGCTCCCGCCAGACCTCCTCCCTGCCCTGCGCCCTCAGGTAGGCCCGAGTGTGCTCGTCACTGGGGAAGATGCTGGTAGTTGCGCCCAGCTCGGCACCCATGTTGGTAATCGTCGCGCGCTCGGTGACGTTCAGAGTCGCCGCGCCCGGCCCACCATACTCGACGATGAAGCCAACGCCGCCTTTGACCATTCGCCGCCTCAGCATCTCGAGAATGACGTCCATCGCCGTCACCCAGGGCCTCTGCAACTCGCTGGTCAGTTGCACTTTCAGCACCTTGGGGAACTTCATCTCGTAGGGGCTGCCGGCCAGAACAGTGGCCGCATCGAGGCCGCCGACACCGATCGCTATCTGCCCTATACCGCCCGTTGTTGGCGTGTGGCTGTCAGAGCCGAGCTGGATGGCGCCGGGGCGCGAAAAGCGCTCCAGGTGAACCTGGTGGCAGATGCCGTTACCCGGGCGGCTGAAGTAGGCTCCGTACTTGCCGGCCACCGTCTGCAGGTAGCGGTGGTCGTCGGCATTGCGGAAGGTCACTTGCTGCATGTTGTGATCGACGTAGCTAACCGCCATCTCAACCCGGACGCGCGGCACGCCGATCGCTTCGAACTGCAGCCAGGCCATTGTCCCGGTGGCGTCCTGCGTTAGAACCTGGTCCACCTTCACGGCGATCTCGTTGCCAGCCGCCGGTTCGCCGCTTACCAGGTGCTCCTCAATGACCTTCTGGACTATGTTCTTACCCATGGCTTTCTCCAAAATATGAGATCGTTTTCTCAGTAATCTTCGGACTCCATAACAATAAACCTCGGCGCCGCGGGGATCAAGAAAGAACCGTTTCCGTCGCGCCCACAATCGCCTACAATGGCCGTCAGAGGAGGCGGAAGATTAGACTCGAGGGGAAGAGAATCGCCATCCTGGTGGCGGAACATTTCCACGACATGGAGGCCGTTTACCCTCACTACCGCCTGATCGAGGAGGGCGCCGAGGTCCACTTCGTCGGCGGCGGCGAGGAGAGTTACACCGGTAAGTACGGTTATCCTGTCGATGTCGACAGGAACGTCCAAGATGTCGGCGCCGGAGACTACGACGCCGTCGTCATCCCCGGCGGCTGGGCGCCCGACATGATGCGCCGCGTCCCGGCGATGATCGAGTTCGTGGCCGAAATGAACCGCAGCGGCAAGCTGATCGCCGGCATCTGCCACGCCGGCTGGGTTCTCGCCTCGGCCGGAGCCGTCGAGGGCAGAACGGTCACCAGCTTCTTCGCCATCAGGGACGACCTGGCCAATGCCGGCGCCAGGTGGGTCGACGAGGAGGTTGTGGTCGACGGCAACCTCGTCACTTCGCGCAAGCCGGACGACCTGCCCGCCTTCTGCCGGGCGATCATCGCTCAATTGTCAAGATAAAAATCCGGCTTAAATCCAAGCGCCTGAACCAGTTAACTAGATTTTGATACCTACTATCCTCGGAGGATATATATATTCTTAAACGATATAACTAAGTTGGCGTTCGCATTGCACAGATAGAACAAGCGACCTATAATCCAGGCGGTGTCCGGACTCCTGGAGGACCTTGGCTGATGCGTCGACTAGCCATCTTTCTGACAGCCATCGCTGTGCTCTTGCTCGTAACTGCAGGTTCTTTTGCACAGCAACTCAACTTCAAGAACTACGGATCAAGTGAAGGCCTGCCTCAGACCCAGGTCAATGCTGTCTTTCAAGACAGCCGCGGCTACCTCTGGTTCGGCACCTACGCCGGCGCCAGCCGCTACAACGGAGTCGATTTCGAAACCTTCGACACCACCAATGGCCTGCGGAGCAACAGCGTCATGGATATGGCAGAGGACGAACATGGATGGCTTTACTTCGCCACACTGGGCGGCGGGCTCACCGTATTCGATGGCGAGGGCTTCCAGTACTTTTATTCCGGCCACGGCCTGCTGAGCGACAACGTATACGACATCCAGATAGACAGCGAGGACCTCGTTTGGGTGGCAACCGCAGGCGGGCTCACATGCCTGCGCGACGGCGAGCCCACCCACTACAGCGAAGCGCAGGGGCTGGACAGCGACTACTGCACCGCGGTCTACATCGCCCCGGACGGCGACCTCTGGGTGGGCACTGAAGACGGTCCCTATCACTGGGACGGCGAGAATTTCGTCTTGCTGGAACTGGATGAACATCTCGAGTTTCATCAAGTGAGCGTGATCCTCCGCGACAACCGAGACTCCGTCTGGTTCGGCACCTACAACGGACTCTGCAGGTGGAACGGCTCCGACTGCGAAGCCGTATACACGGACGACGGCATGCCGCGCCTGTCCATAACCAGCGCCGCGCAGGACGTCGACGGATCGTTGTGGTTCGGGACATCCAACGGCGCTCTGCACTACGTCGACGGCGAGTTATCCCTCTACAACACGAACAACGGCCTTTGTGACAACTCCATCAACAGCGTCTTGATTGACCGGGAGGCAAACATCTGGTTCGGTACGGAGGGCGGCATAAGCAAACTCCGACATGGCCCGTTCGTTAATTACAACCGGGCAACGGGACTGATCCATGAGAAAGCTGTGATCATATTCGAGGACAGCGGAAACCGGCTGTGGGTTGGAACCGAGGAAGGAATAACCATTCTCGAAAACGGCGAATTCCGTCCGTTCGACGCAGAGAATCTACTGCCGTCACAACCGGTCAACTCGATAGCCGAAGGGACTGACGGGACTATCTATATCGGAACGTCGGAAAACATGTTCGCGTGGGATGGTAACTCGCTTTCCGAAATTGAGGATTCGCTCGGCGTCATCTGCCTGTTCAGAGACAGCCGTGGAACGATATGGATGGGCGGGACCGGAGCGTCGTTTCTGGCCGGCGACCACATACAGGAGATGCCGGAAGAGAGCCCCCTGTACAGCATCGAAATCAATTGCATCGACGAGGATAATCTAGGTCGACTGTGGTTCGGCACCATCGGCGCCGGCTGCATCGTCTACGACGACGGCGAGCTCCTCACCCTCGACGCAGCCGAGGGCCTCACCAACCTCCACATTTGGTCAATCGACGTCGATCCCGCGGGCAACGTATGGATAGGAACAAACGGGGACGGGATTTTCCGCTACGATGGCCAAACCTTCACCAACTACACCACCGCGGAGGGGCTCCTGAACAACTACGTGTGGCAGGTACTGGCCGATTCCCAGGGTAACATCTGGTTCGGAACCAACGCGGGCTTGGATCGCTACGACTGCTCGAACTTTCGACATTTCACCACCAGCGACGGCCTCGCCGAAAACGAGGGCATAGCCGACTCCTGCCTCGAGGATTCCAGAGGACGTCTCTGGTTCGGATCCGCCAGGGGGTTGAGTTTGTACGTCGGCGGCGAACCCGAACTGGGCGCCTCCCATCTACCCGTCTACATAGAGCGAATAGTAGCGGGCAGAACCACCCTCTCGCTAGATGAAGAGTACGAGCTGGCAGCCATCCAGAACAGCATCGCCTTCGCCTTCATCGGCTTGAGCTACCGTAACGAGGCGGCCATCCGCTACCGCTACATGCTCGAGGGCCTGGACCAAGACTGGTCGGAAGTCACGGCTGAGCGCACTATCCGATACGCCAACATCCCCCCCGGAAGCTACACATTCAAAGTGGAAGCCAGCCGAGGCGACGACATCTGGAGCCAGACACCGGCCACGGCTCGGTTCACGATAAGGCCGCCTTTCTACCTCACCTGGTGGTTCCTGGCGATGGCCGCCGTTGCCGTTTTCCTGCTGGTTACTTTGGGCCATCGCTGGCGTGTCCAGAAGGTGCGAGCGGAAAAACGGGTACTCGAACGTATGGTTCGTAAGCGCACACGGGAACTCACGCTGGCAAACGAGGAGCTGGAGGCTTTTAACCACTCGGTTTCCCACGACCTGCGCGCACCGCTGGGCCGCATCGAAGGCTACGGAAAAATCCTTCTCGACGAATACACCGATGCCCTGGACGAACGCGGGATTTCCTTCCTGAAACGAATATGCTCCAGCAGCGACAGGATGAACGACCTGATCGGCGCTCTGCTCAGGCTATCGAGGTCCACGAGCGGCGAGATGACATTCGAGGAGGTAGACCTGAGCCTGCTGGCCCGCGTGATCAAGAACGACCTGAAACATTCGGACTCCGAGCGCGAGGTTGAATTCGTAATCCAGGACGGTCTAACCGTATCCGGCAACGAGCGGCTGCTGCACCTGGCGCTGGAGAACCTGCTGGAGAACGCCTGGAAATATACTAAGCACGAGAGCGCGGCGAGGATAGAAGTCGGAACGACAGATGCCGATGGAAAGGATGTCTTTTTTGTCCGCGACAACGGCGTTGGATTTCAGCGAACAAAAAACAATCTTCTGTTCGTGGCCTTCCAGCGCCTCCACGCCCCGAACGAGTTCGGCGGATCCGGTCTCGGTCTGGTTACTGTCAAGCGAATTATCGAGCGCCACGGCGGCCGCATATGGGCCGAAGGAGAAGCCGGCAAGGGGGCGACGTTCTACTTCACGCTAAAATAGCTGTCCCACCCTCCAGCAAAACGGAAAAGGCATGTTACGGTTTCGTCGGCGGGCGACACCGGTGCCGGCGCTGCGCTCAGTCGCTCCCGTCCCGGGGATCCTGGCCGCTCTCCCTCTCCCCGGCATCCCCGTGCAGGTCGTCGATCAGCCGCTCGATCCGCTCCGCCTTCAACTCCGTGTCGTCGTGGACGATGCCCAGCCGTGGCACGTAGCGTAGGTCGAGGCGCGGAGCAATCAGGCGTCGGATGTACCCGAGGGCACGCTTCAGGTGCTTCAGCGTGTCCGCCACCTCCGCAGAGGCGCCCAGGACGCTGACGTAGAGGTCGGCGTGGCGCAGGTCGGGACTGACCTTCACATCAGTTATGGTGACGAAGCCGATGTGCGGGTCGCCGAGCTCGTGCTGGATGATCGCGCTCGCCTCGCGTTGGATGAGCTGGGCCACCATGTCGGTCCGCTTCGACATCGCCTCCTCACTTTACCCGTGGAACCCGATTGCCGCCCCCACATTCTACTGCGGGTTCACATCGTCTGCAGCTTGAGTCCCGATCCGGGAGCCGCCCGTCCAGCGCCCCCTCACCCTCACCCTCACCCTTACCCTTACCCTTACGAGATCTCCTTCTCCGCCAGCGTTATCTCGACCGGGAAGTTGTCGGCAATCTGATCGTAGATGGCGTTGAAGACCTTCTCGGCGTCGCCGCGGCGCATGCAGACCGTCGAGGCCCCGATGGCGCAGCGCTGCCGCTGCTCGAGGAAGCCAACCTCCGAGACCGCGATGTTGTGGCTGTTGCGCAGCCGCTTCTTCATGCTGTTGACCACCATGCGCTTGTCTTTGCGGCTGCGACAACCGGGAATGAAGAGCTCGAAGTAGAATACGCCTACTACCATCGCCACCTGCCGTGGGCCACCGGACGCGCGCGGGCCGGTCGCCCCCCCTATCAATGTGCCTATACGCTAACGGCGGAACAGCCACCTGGAGAAACATCGCATCAGCGGGCGCAGGCCAGGCCCCGGACTACAGTTCGGTGGCGACTTCTTCCATCCGGTACATCTCGATGACGTCGCCCTGCCGGATGTCCTGAATGCTCCCCAGCCCGATGCCGCATTCGTAGCCGCTCTTGACGGAGCGGACGTCGTCCTTGAACCGCTTCAGCGACGACGTCTTCCCATCGTGCAACACCACGTCGTCGCGGATCAGGCGGACCCTGGCGTTGCGCTGCATCTCGCCGTCGGTCACGTAGCAGCCGGCTACCATCCCCACCTTCGGCACCCTGAAGGTCTCCCGCACCTCGGCCTTGCCGATGATCACTTCCATGTAGGTCGGCTCGAGGAGGCCCCGCATGGCGTCGCGCATATCCTTAATAACCTCGTAGATGACGCTGTAGAGCCTGATCTCGACCCCCTCCTCCTCTGCCAGCTTCGCCGCCGACTTCTGCGGCTTGACGTTGAAGCCGATGACGATGGCCGACGAGGCGCTGGCCAGTAGGATGTCGGAGTCGGTAACCGCGCCCGGCTGGGCCAGCTTGATGTCGATCCTCACCCGCTCGGTCGAAAGCTGCTCGAGCGAGTCGGAGAGCGCCTCCAGCGAGCCGCGTACGTCACCCTTGATGATGATCGGCAGCTCCTTGACCTCGCCCTCCTCGATGCGGCTGAAGAGGTCGTCGAGGCTGAGCTTAGTCGAGGTGGACATCCGGGTCTCCCGGCTCTTGTCGCGCCGGTAGGCCACCATCTGGCGCGCCTTGTTCTCATCGGCAACGATCTGCAGCTGGTCGCCCGCCTCGGGAACACTGGCGAAGCCGAGTACCTCGATCGGCGTCGACGGCATCGCCTCGCCCACACGCTCACCCCTGTCGCTTATCATCGCCTTTACACGGCCCGTCGTGGTGCCGGCGATGAAGTACTCGCCCACCCGCAGGGTCCCGTTCTGCACCAGCACCGTTGCCACCGGCCCGCGCGCTCGGTCCAGCCGCGCCTCGAGAACGGTACCCAATCCCTTGACGTCCGGATAGGCCCTGAGGTTGCGCATCTCGCCGACTAGTATGATCATTTCTAGCAGCTCATCTACGCCGTCGCCCGTCTTGCCCGAGACCTCGACACAGACGGTGTCCCCGCCCCACCCTTCTACCAGGATCTCGTGCTCCGCCAGGCCCTTTTTGACTTTCTCTACGTCGGCGCGAGGCAGGTCTGTCTTGGTGATCACGACGATGATCGGGACTTCCGCCGCCAGCGCGTGCTGGATCGCCTCGACAGTCTGAGGCATCACCCCGTCGTCGGCTGCCACGACGAGGAGGACGATGTCGGTGGCCTGCGCGCCGCGGGCTCGCAGGCGCGTGAAGGCCTCGTGCCCGGGCGTGTCGAGAAAAACGATCTGCTTTTCGCCGCTGGAGATCTTGTAGGCCCCGATGTGCTGCGTGATGCCGCCCGACTCGCCGGCGACGATGTTGCTCTTGCGGACGTAGTCGAGCAACGTGGTCTTGCCGTGGTCTACATGCCCCAGCAGCGCCACCACGGGCGCCCGCGTCACCGCCTCGCCCTCGACCTGCAGCTCGTCGACCAGGGCTATCTCCTCCTCGAAGCTCATCTGCTCGCTGGATACGCCGAACCCCTCGGCGATCTCCTTGGCGGTCTCGAGGTTGAGAACCTGGTTGATGCTGGCCATGACCCCTTTCTCCAGCAGGAGTTTCTGGATCACGTCCTTGGCCATTATACCCAGCTTATCGGCGAGGTCCTTGAGGGTCATACCATCGGTGAGCAGTACGTGGTCGACCTTCGGCTTGGTCGGTTGCTTCGCACGCTTCTTACCGGGAACCGGGGCTTCGAGGGCTGCGGCCGCCACCTTGCCCTTGCGGCGGCGCCTGCGCTTTCGCCGCGATGGCGGCGGCGGGCCTACCGACACCAGCCTGCGCGGCGGAGGCACCGGCCTGCGAATCTCGATCTTCTCCTTAGCCACCAGCTTGGGCGCCGCCTCCGCCGGCTCGGCAACCTCGGCCTTGACCTCCTCCTTCTCTACTTTCTCCATCTCCTCTGTCTTCTCTACCTTCTCCGCTTTCACTTCCGCTTCTGCTTCCTCCTTCGCCTCTACCTTCGCCTCGATCTCTTCCTCTGCCTTTTCTTCCATCCGCTCCTCTACCACGGGCTCGGGCATGGCCTCAACCACGGGGGCCGCTTCCTCGGCCGCTCCCGCTTCTGCTTCTGCTTCTGCTTCCGCCTCGACGCCGGCCGCCAGCGCCGCCTCCTGCGCCGCTCGCGCCTTCTCGTCCGCCATTTTCTGCTTCGCCGTCTTGACGATCTTCACCGTCGGCTTCTTCTTTACCCGCACCGGGCCCTTGACCGCGATGCGCAGCCGCTCCTCCTGCTCCGGCTCAACGGCGTTGAAATTGCTGGTGAAGCGCATGCCGTTGCGCATGGCGATTTCCATCAGCCGATCGGTGGTTACGTCCAGCTCTCTGGCCAGCTCATGCAATCTCTTTTTGCGCGACATCAGTTCCCCAAACGTCTATTCCTTTACCCCCTCGTTGAGCGAGGACAGTATCTTCGCGGCTGTCTTGTGCCCCAGGCCCGGCACCGCAGCCAGCTCCTCCGCGCTCATCGCAGCGAGCTGCTCGACCTTATCGATCCCCGCCTCGCGCAGCTTTCCCGCGGTCTTCGGACCGACGCCGGGCAGGTCGGTGAGTTCGGGTTCGTCCTCGTACTCCCAATCGTCGCCCACCTCAACCAGCTCCATGCCCTCTGTCATCGTAAGCTTGCCATCGGCAAGCTTTGCCATCTGCTCCTCTACCTCCTGCTTCTTTTCGCCCTCGCCCTTGATGTCCAGCTTCCAGCCGCTGAGCAGCGAGGCGAGCCGCACGTTCTGCCCGCGCCTGCCGATAGCGAGGCTCAGTTGGTCGTCGGTGACGATCACCTCCATCTCGCGCTCGACGTTGTCGGTTATTACGATCTTGCTGATCCTGGCCGGGCTGAGGGCGTTGGTGACGAAGCGGACCGGGTCCTCCGAGTACTCGATGATGTCGATCTTCTCGTTGCGCAGCTCTCGGATGATGTTCTGCACACGGCTGCCGCGCATGCCGACGCAGGCGCCGACGGGGTCGATGTCCGCCTCTTTGCTGTATACGCTGATCTTTGCCCGCTCGCCCGGCTCCCGCACCGCACTCTTGATGACGATGGTTCCGTCGTAGATCTCGGGCACCTCCATCTCGAACAGGTTCATCAGCAACCGTGGGTCGGTGCGCGAGAGCTCGATCTGCGGGTCCTTCGACTCCTTCTTGACGTCGATGATGACAGAGCGGATCCTCTCGCCCTGGCTGTAGCGCTCGCTGCGGGACTGCTCGCTGCGGCGCAGGATCCCCTCGTAACGCCCCAGGTCGACGATCAGGTTCCCCTTCTCGAAGCGCTTTACGGTGCCGTTGACGACGTCCCCGATGCGGTCGCTGTACTCGTTGTAGATGTTCTCCCGCTCCGCCTCACGCACCTTCTGGAAGATTATCTGCTTGGCCGTCTGGGCCGCGATGCGCCCCAGCTCCTGCATGTCCTTCTCGATCGCCAGCTCGTCGCCAACTTCCGCCTCCTCAATCAACTCCGTGGCCTCTACATAGGAGATCTCCAGGTCGGGATTCTCAACATTCTCGACCACCGTCTTGTAGGCGTAGACCTCGATCTCGCCCGTCTCCCGATTGAAAAAGGCCTGCATGTTTTCCTCGGAACGGAAATTCTTCCTGGCGGCGTTGGCCATTGCCTCTTCCAGGGCCTCGATTATCTTCTCGGTAGATATGCCCTTCTCGCGCCCGATCATCTCTATGTGGTGCATGAGCTGGTTAGACATTGGCGCCTCCCGTTACCTCACAGCTCTATCTCCAGCCGCGCCGAAGCGATATCGCCGAGGAGCAGCGTGCGGGCCCGGCCCTCCGCTTCGTCGAAGATCACTACCCTGTCGCCGTCCAGCCCCTCGAGGCGGCCTCGGAACTTCTTGCGCCCGGCTCGGTCGGCTCTCAGTCTAATCCTAACAAAACTGCCAGCAAAGCGCTCGAAATCCTCGGCCTTCCTCAGCGGCCGGTCCAGCCCCGGCGAGGAGACCTCGAGCGTGAATCTGTGCGGGATCGGGTTCTCGACGTCGAGCATCATGCCGACCTCCTTGCTGACCTGCGCGCAGTCGTCCACACCGACGCCGCCCGTCTTGTCGATGAACACGCGCAGCACGCGTGCTCCCCGCTCGCGCTTGAACTCGACGTCGACGAGCTCGAATCCGCCCGCTACAACTATCCGTCCGATCTCCCGAGACAGCTGTTCCAAGGGCACCCCTTGCTGCCCGGCGCCCGGTCCGGCTGTAGCACGCCCGGTCCGCGCCGACTCCGCACGTCCCGTTTCCTCTGTGCGGCCACGCTGGACCATTCTTGCCTCCAACAAAAAAAGTGGGCAATGCCCACTTCCTGAGCGACCAAGATTACCACAGCTAACATCTTCGTGCAAGCTCTTTGGCCAGCCCAACCGGTCACCGCGAAGCCCGACCGCTGTCACACGCGATCGGCCTTGTGGCGGGATCGAATCGGCTGCTATAATCAGCCATCCCGGATCGAGGATCGACGACATGTTCCCACCAAGAAGAGCTATCGCAAGCGTCTTGCCATTCTGCCTGGCCCTCGCTTTTGCCGCCTGCGGAATCAAGGGTCCGCCGCAACCTCCTCTTCGGAAAATCATTCCGACTGTCGACGACCTAAGCGCCACGCTCGTCGGCTCCGAGGTGCGCCTTAGCTGGACTCCTCACTTCCGTTACGCCGACGGAACCGAAATGCAGCTCGGCGGCGTCCTCATCTGGCGTCTCGATGAAGACCTCGCCGAGCAACTCCGGCTCCAACAGGAGGAATTGGAGCGCAGCTCAGAAGTGTCTGCCGACGATGCCTCCGCGGCTACCCGTCTGCCGCCGCTCGGCACCGTCAACCTCCTTGCCCGGCGGATAGGACGACTGCCGATCGCAGACTTCCGGAGGCGTGCCAGCCTGGTGGCCGAGCTGCGCATTGAGCAACTGCTGGACCTGGCGGACCACGGCAAGATACGCTGGAGCGAACGCCTACCACTGCCGCCCCAGGAGTTCCCGAGCGGCCGCTGCGTATACGCGGTGGTCGAGAGTGACGCGCGTGGCCGCAGGTCGGCCTTCTCCAATACGGTCAGCATACTTCCCCTGACGCCTCCACCCCCCCCCTCGCAACTCAATTCGACGCTAACGCAGGAGCAGCTCCGCCTAAACTGGGCCTACCCCGAGCGGCCGGACCTCGGCTCGCGCCAGCTCGCGGCCGTAGGCTTCAATGTCTACAAGGCCGACGCAGGCGAACCATCCCCGCTGGCCCCGGTCAATACCACGCTGATCCCCACCTCCCCGCCGACGGGCTGGCAGCCGTACCGCATTATTGCTCACCAGCAACTCGAGGGCTCTGAGGGCCGCTTCGCTTACCTCTTCGCCACCTCCGAATCGCCGTCGGCCGCCGGGATATCGCAGACGCTGATACCAGCCGACGAAATGGACAGCTTCCGCGTCGCCGCCATCGAGGCCGAGGTTGTAATGAGTTCTCCGGGCGGGAGCTGCAGCGGCCGCCTCATACTCGACCTATCCCGCGACCCGAGATTCCCGGAACAGAAGCCGGCTGGCGCCGAGGTGTTCAGCGACGAGGAGAATCCCCTCATAGTCAGTCGCGAGATCGAGATCGGCGAAACCCCGCAACGGTTCACCGTAAGCGCTGCGGTGGCGGTCGACGCCAGAGCCATCGTCCTCAAGATCGAGCCGCGCGGCGTCGAGCCGATTTCGGCGCCCTTCATCCTGGAATCCGTCGTCGCGCGCCTCGAAGGGAGCCCGGAGAACCTGGTAACCAACGGCGACTTCGACGCCTTCCCGCAAACATCCTACGTCGAGCCGATAAGCGAATTCTCCGGCTCCTGCAGCTACCGGGTGACCGCCGTCTACTCCGTGGGCGCCTTCACCATAGAAAGCGAGCCGACCGCGCCGCGCACCGTCGAGTTGCGCGACACCTTCCCGCCCTCGGCTCCGGGCAGCGTACGCGCCCTGGCCACCGCCGAGGCAATCGCCGTCACCTGGACAGGCGTCCGCGTCGCTGACCTCGGCGGCTACATCGTCTTCCGCCGCGACGGCGAGGAGGGCCCCTGGCAGCGGCTGACCGAGAGGCCGATCACGGTGACCGTCTATCGCGACACCGACGTGTTGCCGGGCGTAATCTACTTCTACCGACTGCAGGCTGTGGACAGCGCCGGTAACCGCAGCGACTTCACCGAAGAAGTTTCGGCCACACTCGCCCAGCGCTGATCGGACCGCGCACCCGCTCTCTCGGGAACGCGGATTTGACCTAAAGGTAATTGGTGTGATCTGCCTGTCTATCTTCGCCGACGAATACGACGCCGCCCTGCCCACCCTCGAGCGACTCGGCGAGGCCGTCGAAATAGTCGAGCTGCGCCTCGACGCTGCCGACCGCGAGACGATAATTAGGGCGGCCGAGGCCGTCCGCCGCCCCCTGATACTCACCTGCCGCCACGCCGAACAGGGCGGCCTCTTCAGCGGCGGCGAGGACGAGCGCCTGCAACTGCTACGCTTCGCCGCCAGCCTGCGGCCGCGCTTCGTCGATGTCGAGGCAGGAACAGCCGCCGAATCGCTTTTCGACGAGTTCCCGAAGCAGCAGTTCATCCTCTCGCTTCACGAAACTCACGGAATCCGAAATTCAATCGAGAAAATCGCTGTCAAACTTGCCGCGCGCCCTCAGGCTATCGTCAAGATCGTTCCGTCAGCCACGAGCTGGATGGATAACCTCGAGATCCTCGCCGCGGCCAAGTCGCTACGCTCCTGCGATAGCCGCTTCATCTGCTTCGGGTCGGGCGAGAAAGGGCTCTACAGCCGCGCCCTTGCATCTAGTAGGGGCTCATATATTACCTACTGCTCAACCGAAGGATGCACGCCCACTGCAAAGGGCCAGTTTACTGTCGATCAAGCTCTGAACATTTATCGGATCCCGCAGATCGGTCGCAACTGGAAGGTCTATGGCGTCGTCGGTGATCCCGTTGCCCACTCGCTCTCACCCGCCTTTCATAACGACCTGTTCGCCCGCCGCGGTATCGAAGCCGTCTACCTGCCTTTCCGCGCCGCAAAGTTCGAGCCGTTCTTCAAGTTTGTTTCCGCCGCCGGAATCGAGGGGCTGAGCGTTACCGCACCGCACAAGCTCGCCGCCGCCCGCTGCTCCGAGCCCGGCGACGAGACGACACGGGTTACCTGTTGCGCCAACACGCTGGTCGGTCAAGGAAGCGGCTATCGTGCCTACAACACCGACGGTCTTGCGTTCGTCGGCATGTTAAAGAAATACTTTAAGACTGCCGTCGGGCTGAGCGTCTCGATCATCGGACTCGGTGGCGCAGCCAGGGCTATCGCCTTTGAACTGATCCGTGCCGGCGCGAAGGTCTCGCTCTGCGGCCGCAACGGAACAAAGGGTCGCGAGCTGGCCGCCGTCCTCGGGTGCGCCTTCGCCTTTTCTCCTGGTGATATCGCCGGCTCCGACATCGTTGTCAACGCCACTACCGTCGCCCGGCCCGAGGATGATCCGGACGGCTTTTTAGAGCGCCTCATCCCGTCGCGCGGCATCGCAATCGATCTCCACTACGATCCGCCCGAGCCCTACTTCCTCTCCGAGGCCGCACTTCGCGGCTGCCGCACGCTTAGCGGTTTCGACATGTTCCGTCGCCAGGCGGCACTGCAGTTCGAGCGCTGGACCGGAACAGAACCCTAACCACGCAGTATCGGCCTCGTCAGGCAGGTCGGTCCGCCTTCAGACTTCAGCGAGAGTTCGTATCCCCGGTAGGTCTGCACGCGGCAGCCGGCATTCTCCAGTCGCTTTTTGGTCACCGGATTGCCCTCAATCATCAGGCAGTCGCGCGGCGCAAGGGCCAGTACGTTAGTGGCCATCGTCTCGAACTCACCGTCGGGCACATCGACGAATCGGAAACCGCGTTCGGCAAGGAGTAGCCGGAACGGTTCAGGCAGCAGCGGCTGATAGATGGCGGCCAAGTCGTTATCCACAAGGCTAATGGACGACATCAGGTGTAGGCAGGCGTCGGGATCGTCGAGTTCAGGCAGCTCTACGAGAACGATCTCCACGCCTGGCAGCGCTTCCTGCAACTGAAACATTCCTTCCGCGTTCGTGCGCGTGCCCAGCCCAACGGCGAGCGTCCGCTCATCGGTCCACATCAGGTCGCCGCCTTCGGCGGTCGCTTCGCCGTGCAGGCGATAATGAATCGGAACCCCGAGCCGCTCGAACCGCCGCGCCAGCGCGTCCTCCTCGCCGCGCCGAAGCTCCTTACCCATCCTCAAGATTATGGCGCCGCGGTCTGAGATTATGGCCGGGTCGTGGACGTAGATAGCGTCCGCTCTCCCCGGTTGCGGCTCGTCGTGGTAGATCACCTCCGCACCGCAGCCGCACAGGATCTCGACCAGTGAGTCGTGCTCACGCTGAGCCGTTCCGAGGTCCGGCCGCGCCTTGTAATGCCACTTCTCGATATCTTCGACGTCAAAAGCCGCATCCGGCCGTTTGACGAGCACACGCCGCAGCTTCGCAACCATGCTCCGGCAACCGTAAACTTCAGCCATCGCTCACCTCGACGCTCGAGCTCAAGAAAATGTGATTATCACAAGCAAAACACTGGATGTCCGGCGCCTGCCGACCAAGTCGGTGTGGAAGGTATTTCTTATCATATTATCCTCGATACGCCCTTCTGCTCCTCCGACTCAATCAGGTCTTCCCGGCCAAGCGCTTCTCCATCCTGCCCAGTATGTCGCCCTGGCCGCTGACGACGGCCACGCCGGCCTTCAGCTCGACCCGCAACCCGCTCCTCACCAGGCCCGCGGGGAACGCGTGGGCATAGATCAGCTCATTATCGCCTCGCGATTCCCGAATCATCCCGAAATCGCCGGCTGCGTCGTTCACATCGGCGACGAATGTTTCTTTATTCAAAAAAGTCAGTTCCATTGTCTTCGTTCGTGCCGAGAATGCCAACGGCAGAGCTACGCCGAGGGCGAACAGCAGAGCGCCCCAGGTCCCGATGGCCGCAAAATCGCCACTGTTGAAGATGGAGCCGACCTCTTCGCCGAGGCCGAAGACCGGCTCGTAAATCGGCATGATGAAGGAGAACCAGATGGCCCTGAACGAGAGGAAGGCGATCGCGAACGCTACGACAAAGTAAATAACGACGGTCCTGTTCATGCCTGCGCCGACCGCCTCCATGAATACTCATGAATCCGGAAGTGCTTGGGGAGGGATGCTGGCGGGGCTGACGAGACTCGAACTCGCGACCTCCGGCGTGACAGGCCGGCGTTCTATCCAAACTGAACTACAGCCCCGCTGCAAATAGCCTGCTTCTGGTGGGCGCTACTGGGCTCGAACCAGTGACCTCCGGCTTGTAAGGCCGGCGCTCTCCCAACTGAGCTAAGCGCCCGAGCGCCCAAACCGCTGAGAGTATAATTACAGGGAAGACCGGTGTCAATTGCGTACTTCTGCCGCTCGAGCGCCGAGTTCAACTTGCTTATCAGTGGTTTACGCCTATATAATAGGCTGAACTCTGAACCATTTTCACATTTATCTAACGGATTAAAGAAATGACCAGCTCTGACATCCTGCGGAAGATCCCGCTGTTCAGCGATCTACCCGAAGAGGATCTCGAAAAGCTCGCTCGAGTCGCCGTCAAAAAGACCTATCCAAAGGACAACGTTATCTTCTTTGAGCAGGACGAGGGCGATTCCCTCTTTATAATTTCTCATGGCAGCGTAAAAATCGCCAAAATCTCCGACGAGGGAAAAGAAGTTATCCTGGCCATCCTCGGCCCGGGAGAATTCTTCGGCGACATGAGCCTGCTCGACGGCCTGCCCCGCTCTGCGACGGTGATTGCGGTGGAGGAAACGGCGGTCTCGTCTATTCGCCGCCGTGAGTTCATCTCCCTGATCAATGAGAGTCCGCTGATGGCGGTCAAGCTCCTCTCGGTTCTCAGCCAGCGCCTGCGCGACGCCAACAGCAAGATCGGCAACCTCGCGCTGCTCGATGTCTACGGCCGGCTCGCGCGCATCCTGATGGATTTCGCCAAGATCGAAGGCAGACATCTGGAAAACGGGAAGATAGCTTTCCGCCGGCCGACACACCAGGCTATCGCCAATATGATAGGGACATCCAGGGAAACGGTAACCCGCACGCTCGGCGATCTCCATCGCCGCGGCTACATCCAGATTTCCGGTAAGGAGATCATCATCAAGGACCAGTTCCAAAGAGATTTTATCTGATTTGTTTGGATCATTGTCCTTGATGGGATGTCAAATATAAACAAATTTGTAAAAGAGGTGGAAAACCGATGAAAAAATCGATCGTAGCGATCCTGGCTGTGTGTGTCCTCTTCGCC
>CAYOXX010000059.1:0-19473 GCA_964408025.1 uncultured Acidobacteriota bacterium
CGCCCATGCCGTCCGCCACGGCCAGCAGCACGCCCCCCCCGCCCAGCTTTTCTATCAGAACGTTGTCTTCGTTGTTTGCGCGACGGCCGCGGTGGGTAAGACCGATCTGGGTGGTTTTCATCTGTCACCCTTCTTATGTCAGCTCGAGGTGGCAAGCCAGATATCGACTACTTGGAGTGATAGATGAACTTTACTACTCCCATCTCGATAACGTCGCCATCGCCGAGCTGCACCGACTCGTTCTCGCCCAGCTCCCGCTCGTTGACCTTGGTGTTGTTGGTGGTCGAGTAGTTGATCAGGCGGTACGAGTTGTCGGCGAAGAATAGCTTCGCCTGGCGCGACGACACCGTGCCGTGGTCGAGCTGTATGTGCACGTACGGCTTGCCGGCGGCGCGGCCGAAGGTGAACTCCGCTTCCTGCTGACCCTTGGGCAGGAAGAAGCGCACCTCGCGCAGCTTCTTCTCCCCGGCCGCCACCTCCATGCTCCCCGGCAGGAGCTTCATCGTGCCCGGCGGCGGGCTGTAGAGCTTTATCGTATCCCCCTTGATCTGCTCGATCGGCTCGGGCGCGCCGGCCATCGGCGCCACACCGACGGGAGCCGCACCTGCGCCCGCGGTCTCCGCGGGCATCGCCGCCGCGGGCGCTCCGCGGCCGCGCATCAGCACGATCAGCAGCACGACCAGAATCAGGAAGACCACACCTATTGCGGCGATAAGGATGATCAGAAACAAGGGCTGCTGTTGGCCGCCTTCGTCGCCGCCGAGCGTCGTCCGGCTCACCTCGCTGATGAATATCCGCACGGGGCCCATCGAGGTGACGGTCACTACACCTCTGATCTCCAGCTCCGATCCCACGCGCGGGCGGTCCGCGGTTGTCCTCACCCAAATCATGTCACCGTAGGAATCGCGCACGATGTAGAAGTCCGCATCGGCCTCCTCCTGAACCCAGGCGTGCACGTAGGCCCGTAATCTGACATTGTCGTGCTCGCGCGCCTCCTGCAGGATTTCGCCGATCGTGTCGATTCCATAAACCACCGTGACTGAAAAAAATATAATTGATATGACGCCCACACCCACAAGCCTTATCAAATGATTTCTCATCAAGAATCACCCCCTTTTCGGCAGCTCTATATTACTCTTAAATGATACCTCAATATAGCCACGGCCATTCGGTTTTGCAAACCAAAACGCGCAGCGGGAAGCGGGAGAGCGGGTATCCGCGCCGGCTCGGATATCCGCGGAATCCGGCCCGGGGAGCTTAAGGGTTAGTCCTTAGATTTTAGTGTGATCGAAGATGTTTCAAGTCCTCTTCGTCTGAACATCACGATGCAACACGATGGTGCCGGTGTCCACACTAAAATCTAAGGACTGACCCCACCACCCGTCTGCAACGGTTGATTTCACTCGCGAGAGTGTGGAGAATAGTCGCGCTCCCGCCGGTGCCCGCGTAGCTCAGGTGGATAGAGCGACGGATTCCTAATCCGTAGGCCGCAGGTTCGAGTCCTGCCGCGGGTACCACTTCTTGTCTCAAAAATGAAAAGCTCCCCTAGAATTGGAATAATGACTGGTTGTATAATTTTTTCTGTTTTGCCGCTTGGAAAAGTTATATAAGACGAGTGGTGCGCGACGACGGCTGGCGCGTGGTGATGATCATTCTGGAATAGGGGGGAATTATGGCTATCGTCAAATGCTACGAATGCGAAAGGGAAGTCAGCGACAGCGCCGCCTCCTGCCCTCACTGCGGAGCGCCATTCGCAAAAAGCCAGCCTCAAGTAATACACAAGCGCCGTGGTTTGAGCACGGGGGCTATCATCGCTATCGTCCTTACGTCCGTCTTTATTGGAGGCGGAGTAATATTGTTCTCTGTTTTATTCATTTTTGCCAGTTACGATCGTTCGTGCCAAACGACCACCATCGAGAACGTCATGCGCATGGGGATGGGTGTAGAGCAGTACAAGATGGATTACCAGCATGCGCCTTTTGCCCGTGATATTCACGAGCTGCAGGATATATTCGAGGAGACCGAGATCAACCTGAACCAGTCCATGGTCAAGGACGGCTGGGGCAACGATCTCATCTACGAGCACTCAGGTGTTGGCATCTACACCGTAATGTCCTACGGTTCCGATAACGCAGTTGGACCCGTAGTGACGCCGAATTTGACCGGGGATCTGATCGTCAGGCACTTCGACGAGGACATCATCTGGAGCATGGGCCGCTTCGTGCAGCGCCCGGAGGGCGCTCAGACATCCGGGCGGTGGTAACCACGCTCCGAAAGTGCTACGGTCCCCTAGTCGTTCGCTCCGTCCGCTGGCACGCTGGCTGGACCGATGCCCTCGCGTTCTCTGCTACTACCGTTCTCGAACTGAGAACGCTAAGCGGTTATCGAATGTAACGTCGCTTTGCTACAACTGTTTAGGAAGTCGTTAAAGCGGGGCTTCGCCCCGTCGACAGACAAGAATTCGCCTTCGTTTAACTTCGACGGACTTGTCCGCCATAGCCTTGGCGGAGGCGGACTGTCCTACCGGTCTGTTTACTCAACAACTTAAAAGGCAAGAACTTACGACAACCGATTCAGATTCTCTTTAGCGGTGAGCCTTGCCGCTGAGAATGAGCTCCGATTTAGACGATCGTCGGCTCGAAACGGACTCTCCAGCGGTACTGGCCGGTTTCGGCAGCGTGCAGGCGGACCTGTGCCCAACCCCGGTTGTTTTCGAAGGCAGCTTTGGCGCCGTCGGCTGTGACGCTTTTAATCGTGAAGGTTGTTCCCGAAGGCGGGAAAGCGAAGGTCAGCGTCAGCGGTTCGCCGCCGATGAGTGCGCTTTTGCCGCTGTAAGTCATCGACTGCGCGTCGTAGTCCAGCTCCAGCAGGTCGATCCAGCCCTGCGTGATGTGGCGGTCGGTGGAGATAAGCTGCGGCCGCTGTTCGGCCTTGACCAGCGTGATGACTCGGCAGTCGGCCGGCGGCACCTCGACGGAATAACCTTTCTCCCGACACCCCAGGTAGGCTCCCCGCCAGAAGTCGAAGAGGTGGTAAGGGGCGTCCGCCTTCAAACCGAGCTCCTCCCAGTTGAGCCGCAGGCGGTCGGGTTTTCGCTCGTCGAGGTTGAAGCAGGCGACGACGTCGTAGCGCCGCCCATTATGGTTGACCTTGAGGTCCCAGATCGTCTTGTTGCAGTCCTGCGGTTTGAACAGATCCAGTGGCCGCACATCGACGGCCGGGAAGACCTTTTTTAATATTGAGACCCTCGAGGCCGGCAGGTCGGGCATGCGGTCGCTGGCCATCAGTGCCTGGCCGCTGAGGCCGACGGCGGTGGCCCAGGCTCTCGCCTTACCCTCGCCGAGCGGCGGGCGGACGATGAGGACGTCCGGATCGTTATACCAGGCGATGTTGTGCAGGAAGCCCCAGCGAACCATCGCCTCGAAGGCCGTCCTGAAACCTTTCCAGCTCGGCTCGACATCGTCGCTGGAGCGCGAGCCGTTCAAGATCCCGATGCCGGCCAGGGGCGTCCCCCAGCAGCCGAGTAGGTAGCTCCCGGGGCCGATTGCCTCCCGAATCGTCTCGAGCGTGCCGCGGAGGAGCGTCTCGGCGTCGCCGCCGGGAGTCGCCATGAAGTCGCCCTTCTTGCGGTACTCCTCGAGCACGGTCGGCTGGCCGTCGACCTTGAAATACGAGTAGCCCCACTCGCCGCGCAGGCGCGCGAAAAGGTCGCGGAGGTACTCGCTCGCGCCCGGATGGGTTGGGTCGAGCAGCCAGCGGCCGACCCAGGTGGACGAGGCGCTGGAGCCGTCCGGGATTTTAAGGAAGCAGCCGCGGCGCTTAGCGACCACGTCGCTGCTCTGCCCGTGCGGCGCCAGCCATATTCCCGGCTCCAGCTCGAGCTCGCGGATACGGGAGGCGAGTTGTGCAAGGTCCCAGCGACAGCACGGGTCGGTGGTCGTCCAGTCCCTCTTCGTCCCCTCGTCGTCGCCGGCACCCTGCCAGCCGTCGTCGAGCTGGCAGACGCGGGCGCCATATTCCAGCAGGTTCTCGCTCAGCCAGCGGGCATTCGCCTCGATTTCTTCCGGTGAGATATCCTTGTAATAGTAGTACCACGAGCACCAACCGCTCGGCGGCAGCGGAAACCTGCTCTTGTCGAAGGGTGCGAAGAAGCGGATGCCGAGTTCGTTTCTGTAGTAATTGTCGATCACGCGGCCGTCGTCGAGCGTCATACTGTCGGCTAGCGGATCGAAGAGACCATCGGCGAGCGGCGTCTCGACCTCGCCGAGCGTCAGGACCATCAGCTTCGGATTGGATCCTTCCCCGATCCGCGCCGGAACCGGCCGCGGCCAGGGCGTAGATTCCGAACCGCTCGCGTACAATTCGTGCCCTCGAGCAAAGCCTGCCTGGGGATAATACATCAGAACCTACTTCCGAGGACATTGCCCGGCGTCGCGGCCCCGCGCGACGAGCCAAGTGTCGATGAAAGTACCAAAACGCCTACCGTTTCGGTTAGGATAGCTCGAGCGCCAACAGTATTGAGGAGAGGGCGATGATCAAGAGTGTAGTTTTCGCGATTGGGCTTTTGCTAGCGACTCTGGCCGCGATGCCGCCTGCGGATACCGGCGCGCAGGAAGCCACCCCGGCGGCGACGAGCCTGGCCGATCTCTTCGGTCTCGGAACCGCCGTCCGGGATACCAACGACGACGGGCTGGCCGACGCCGTGCGAGCGCGCTTGCTGATCCCGGAAGGCGCCACCGCTTTTCACGCCGCCGCAGCCGCCGAGTTCGCCACACGCCTCGGTTACGAGACCGCGGCCCTCTCGCTGCCGCTCGTCGAGACCGGCCAGGCGAGCTCCGGCGAGGCGGAGATTTTCATTCAGATCGCGCTGCTCGCGGAGCTTCGCGACGAGCTGGAAGAGGCCGCGCCACCGCTGGTCGAGCACCTGGCTCCCGGACGGGGAGCCGTGGTCTCGCTGCCCGGCGGCCGCGTGGCCGTCGTCGGCACCGACGGCCCGGGTTTGCACAACGCCGCCGCCCAGTTCGCCGGCAGGTGGCCGAACGCCTGGGAGATCTGGGGACAGGAGACCTCGACCCGACTCAGCAAGCTTGAGGAGGATGCATCGGCGGTGCTCGATGCATCATCGCTTGCCGGCGAGGTTCGTCTGCAGGCCCTGGTCTACGAGGTGGATCCCGAGCGGGACAGGAGCCCCGACAGGGTGAGCGAGGAGGAGCGCCGCCGTCTGGAGGGGATGCGCTACGACTCCGGCGAGGTCAAGGTCGCTCTCCTGCGTGTCGAGCTGGAGTCGGAGGCGGACGTGGCGAGAGCCGCCGACGCCTTCAGGACGCTGGTCCGCGACCACGGCTGCGGCGAGCGGGTCTTCCTGCTCAACTACCCCGGCGTGCGCGAGGTTATCGTCTCTATAGCCGCGCCCGGCGCCGGGGCGACCGTATCCGTGCCCCGCTTCAGCCTGCCGGCGAGAATGCTGAGGCGCCAGCCCGATCCGGCCGTCATGCGCCCCGCCAAGCCGGTGGAAGGAGAGGATTTCGATCTCTCGGACCTCTACTCCATCGGGGGCCTCTTAAGCGATTCGATGGGGGACCGCATACCGGACCGCATCGAGACGGTCATCGCCGTTGGGCCCGATGCAGGGCTGCCTCAGGTCGGTGACCTGGCGGCGCGGCTGGCACTGGAGTGTGCCGGCGTCGGCATACCGCTGGCGGCTGTCGACCCGCGCGTTGACCAGCTGGAGAAGATTAAGCAGCCGATTCTCGTCGGCGAAGGCTGCGGGACGGCGCACCTGCGGGAAACTGGAAAGCTGCGCCCGCCGGAGCTTGCGCCCGGCCATGGGTACATCAGCATCGTGCAGCAGGCCTTCAACGGCTCCAACGCCGTAGTCGTCCTCGGCGACAGAGAAGGTCTCGCTCGGGCTCTTTCCTACCTGGCCGAAAGCTACCCCGGCATCGCCTCCCCCGACCCCGGCGACCTGACGTTGTCCGAACTCAGGGAGCGCGCCGAGAAGCTTCTGGCCGCCAAGAGTGCCGCAGGTCAGCTCGCCGCCGCTGTTGCGGCCGTGGCCGCCGAGCTGCCGGTGCTGGGCCGCCGCGACCTGGCGAGCCTCTCGACGTCGGTTGTTTTGGACAAGGCCCTGCCCGGCTACGCAACCGCATTGCAGAGCTGGCTAGACGAGGAGCTGCCTGGTGTCGAGACCGAGGTGACGATCTCCGGCCGACGCGACCCGGAGGAGGTTTTCAGCGAGCGGAGGACCTTCATCTGGGAGGTCGACGAGCTGCGCGAGGCGATCGCCGAGATCATCCTCCCCGAAATCCGGGAGGGCAATCGCGTCGACCTCGACATCCGCGTCAGCGAGCCGCCTCAAGTGCTGGAGCAACTGCGCGACTGGCTGACCGATTTGCTCGCGGAGCGGGGCGCCGATGTCGAGGGCTCGCGGCTGCGGCTGATCTGCGCCTACAAGCAGGGATTCCACTGGCTGCGCGACGACCTCCTGCCCCGCCTGCGTGGCCTCGATGTCGGGTCGATTCTCATCCGCTTCCGCCCCCTGGAGCCGGACCTGACCGAGATCCGCAAGTTCTACCCCGAGCGCAGCCGCTGGCTCTCGGAGCTCTACCCGATCGACGAGATAATCGCCCGCGAACTCGGCCTGCCGCTCGAAGCTATCGTCTTCGAGCTCGATCCGCTGATGCCCCGCACTTACTCGGTCACAGTTACCGGGAGCGACGGCGAGGAGCTGCTGAGCGAGATGTTCTCCCCCGCCTCGACCACACGCGCCTACCTCGAGCGCTTCCCGCAGTGGGCCTCGGTGGCCTCGCCCACCGGCTGGGTCACGGCGATAGTCGACGGCCGCACGGTGCTCGACCGCCGCATCGCCACAGACCCGGAGCGCTTCTGGGACTACTACCAGGAGACGGTGCTGGGGCAGGCCCACGACTACGTAATGGAGCGGACCGGCAATGAGCCTACGCTGGACAAGCAGCCGTTTTTCCACACGCTCGAGGTCGAGGTTCGGATGAGCGAGCCGGACGAGCGGATCGGCATAGACGAGGAGATCGTCTCCAGCATCGAGGCGCTGCACGAGGACATCTACTTCAACACGCTCGACTTCTTCAACGGCATGGTGCCACGCCGCGGCGAGCGCCTGCCCGAGGAGGCCCGCTACACGACCCGCCTCGGCGCGCCCGGCTCGATCATCCCGATAATCCATCCCGACCACGTCGGACGGGCGCCCGAATCGTTAGTCACCTTCCTCGGCAACTCGGCAACCAAGAACTCCGTCACGCTGAACTGGACGTGGAGGGACGGACAGCAGGACAGCAAGTCAATAGACCTGCCGCAAAGCGAGCCGAGCGACGTGCAGCTCGCGGGCATAATCGTCGGCGAGGAAGGCCTCGACGCCTGCATAGTCCGGGCTGGATTGCCCGACGCCGAGGCGATCGGTCGCGCAGCCATAGGTTTGCAAATCCTGTCGCAGGGCTTCGATCCGGGCGCCACGCGTATGCTCTTCGGACACACGAATCTCGGCGAGGTTCGATTCCAGTTGCGAAGCGAGGGGGCCGAGCGAACGCTGACCTTTCCCTGCGGCGACGGCGAGCCCGCTCCGCCGCTGCCGCAGCCCGCAGCTCCCGGCGAGCCGATCGTCCCCCTGGACCACATTATCGGCCCCGACGAGGCGGCGGAGCTGACCCGTCGCCTGGGCACGCTGCCCGGCGTAACAGCCTTCCGAAGCGGCACCAGCTACCAGGGCCGCGACGTCTACTCGCTGGAGATCCTGCCGCCGACGGAATCGGCCCTGGTCTCGCGCGCCAAGCTGATCATCGCCCGGCCGACGATACTGATCATCGGGCGCCAGCACGCCAACGAGGTCAGCTCCACCAGCCACATCCTTCGCCTGGCCGAGCTGCTGGCGACGGACCCGCGCTTCGAGACATACCGCCTCCGGCTGAACATCATCCTCCACCCGATGGAGAATCCCGACGGCGCCGCGCTGGCCGAGAGGCTGATCGGCGTCAACCGCCTGCACATGAACCACGCCGCCCGCTACACCGCGCTGGGGGCCGAGCTGGGCACGCAGCACGACAATCCCGACACGCTGCTCACCGAGGCACTGGCACGCCCGATGCTCTGGAACCGCTGGCTGCCCGACATCTTCCTCAACTGCCACGGCTACCCGTCGCACGAGTGGGTGCAACCGTTCAGCGGCTACTCGCCCTACCAGTTCCGCGACTACTGGATCCCGCGCGGCTGGTTCGTCTACGTCACCCACCTCGACGACCCCCGCTCGCCCGAGCACCGCCGCGCCGGGCGCGCGATCCTGGGTTATATCGACCGGCAGATGACCGCCGCCCCGGAGATGGCGGAGGCCAACGAGCGGATCTACAACCGCTACTGGCGCTGGGCCGGGCGCTGGCAGCCGCACATCGTCAACTACGAGCTGCACGGCGACACGATGATCTACTCGGATCGGAGGAGCAGCACGCCGCGCCGTCCCTCGCCGCGGACGGCGGTCACCGCCATCGAGGGGGTGCCGGAGCAGATGGACGAGACGGCCCAGGACGAGTGGTTGAGAGTGGTAGTCGCCCAGGGCCTGAGCTACCTCGAGGCGCACCTGCGCTACCTCGTCGAGGCCGAGAGCGAGGTCGAGGCCCTCGAGGAGGAGAGCGGCGGCCGCGTCCTGCGCCGCCTATACCGCCGGCGCCCGGTAGTGCCGCCGCAAGAACCGGAGGAGCAATAACAAAGAGGGTAAAACCTATATTCCCAGAGGATCCGGCGCACGTAGTTCTGGCTAAACTTGGTTCTCCTGTGAGAATACAGGTCTGACCGGTGTGCCTTCGCCCGGGTTGATATCGTGGGCGAAATATTGTTAACTCGCTTCCGGCTTCGATTATCGTCCGCACCGTGGAATAGATTTTCGCCATCCGCGAACCGTTTGGGGAGACAGAAACGATGAGCGACAACTCCGCCGCAGTTTCTATGGAGCGCCCGCAGCCGTCCGCCGCCTACCGCTGGGCGGTGCTGGTATTCATCAGCCTGGCGATGTTCGGCAACTACTATGTCTACGACGCCATCAGCCCGCTGGCCGACGTGCTGAAAGCCCAGCTCGGCTTTTCCGACACCAACATCGGCTCGCTTAATGCTCTTTACCATTTGCCCAACGCATTTATGGCGCTGATCGGCGGCATCATCATCGTCTGCATCGGCACGCGCAAATCAACTTTAATCTTCGCCGCCCTATGCCTAATAGGGACTGTTATAACGGCGTCAAGCGGAGAATTCTGGGTGATGGTCACTGGCCGTTTAATTTTTGGCCTCGGATCAGAATCACTGATTGTCGCCGTCACTACTGCTATTGCCAAGTGGTTCCGCGGTAAGTCACTCGGTCTCGCGATGGGTCTCAACCTGACCATTGCACGCCTCGGGTCGTTCGCCGCCCTCAATTCGCCATTCTGGGCGAAGCCGACATACGAATATTGGCAGTGGCCGTTGTTGATCACCGTGGCCTTCGGCGTTGTTAGTATAGCCGGAGCTATTATCTACTGGATACTCGAAGCGCGCGCGGAAAAAATGTATGAGCTTGGCGATACGCAAGAAGTAGATAAATTCGTCTTAAGAGATATTTTTAAGTTCAACAAATCTTATTGGTACGTAGTGGCTCTCTGTCTCACTTTTTATTCCGCCATCTTCCCCTTCCAGACCTTCGCGATAAAATTCTTCCAGGAAGCGCACGGCACGACTCGCGAGTACGGTGGCTTCCTTTCGAGTATATTGATACTGTTCGCGATGATCATGACGCCGCTCTTCGGGCTTCTGGTGGACAAGGTCGGTAAGCGTGCGCTGTTCATGATGTTCGGCTCGGCGATGCTGATACCCATCTACCTGATGATGGCCTACGGCGACATCCCGCTCCTGGTACCGATGGCGATCATGGGCATCTCGTTCTCCCTCATTCCGGCGGTGATGTGGCCGTCGGTAGCCTACATCGTCGACAAGGCGAAGCTCGGCACCGCCTACGGCCTGATGACTGCAATCCAGAACATCGGCCTCTTCGGCCTCAACGTCATCATCGGCTGGGCCAACGACTACTCCGCGGCCGGCGTCGAGAACCCCGGCGGCTACGCCCTCGGCATGTGGATATTCTCCGCGCTCGGCTTCTTCGGACTATTCTTCGCCTACCTGCTGCGCAGGAGCGAAACCGGCCCCGATGCCCACGGCCTGGAGACGATCACCACCAGGTCGGCCGCCTGAGCTGTTGAGAGCGGTTCAATAATCCCTATTGTATACGGGGAAGCGGAGTTGTATCCTGCGCATTACTATCACTATAGGAGAGTAAGATAATGAAAGCTCTGAAAACGTTTCTCGCCGTCGTGGTGGTCCTGCTGCTCTCCGCGACCGCCCTGGCCCAGACAGCGGACGAGGTGATCAACAGGGCCGTCGCTGCCCTGGGCGGCCGCGAGGCGTTCGCCTCGGTGAGCACTATGATCTACGAGGCCACCGGCACCATGTCGATGGGGCCACGCCCGATGGATCTCGAGATGACCTCCTACATCATGCGGCCGAACATGTTCCGCGTCGAGATGAACATGATGGGCATGGATATGGTCATGGGATCGGACGGCACCGATCAATGGATGTCCTCACCCGCGGGCGTCATGGACCTGCCGCAGCAGCAGCGAAACCAGGGACCGTTCAACTTCATGTCCCCGAACAACGAGCCTTTCGTCGACCTCGAAACCCTCAGGGAGCGGGGTGTGGTATTCGAGTACATCGGCCTCGAGACCACAGACCAGGGCCCAGCGCACCACCTGGAGGCCACCTTCCCCACCGAGCTCACCGGTATGGAAGAGGAGCTGGTTGTCGACTGGTTCTTCGGCGCCGACAGCGGTCTGCCGATTCAATTCCAGGTGGCGATGCCGCACGGGACGATGGTCATGCAGATGCTGGACTACCGTCCCGTGGCGGGCCTGCAGATGCCTTACAGGATGGAGGCGGAACTGAACAGTGAGCCGATGATGATGCTCGAGGTTCAGGACATCCGCATCAACGAGCCGCTCGACCCGAGCATCTTCTCGCGGCCGAATTAGCCTGCCCGTCCCGCACCACTATCAAGCCGCTGCAGTAAACGCCGGCGTAAAGGGGTGCGCCGTGTCAGCGTCTGGGGAGATGATAACTGATCGCGCCGATACCGAACCGGCGGCATCTCTTTACGTTTGTTTATATGGGACCGCTTGGAGCATACTTACACAGATCAACGATTAACCTGGAGGAGTGAAATGAAATTTCTGCGAATCGCACTTACATTCATGCTAGTTCTATGCGTCTCCGCGCTGGCCTCAGCCCAGACGGCCGAGGAGATCATGGCCCGTGCCGTCGAGATCTCCGGCGGCGAGGCTGCGCTGAGGTCGATCCAGACCATGGTTTCGACGGGAACCGTCACAATCGCGGTGCAGCAGCTCGAGGGCACCTTCGTCTCCCGCGCGATGCGGCCCAACATGATACGGATCGACGCCACGGTCATGGAGATGACCGTAGTCCAAGCTACCGACGGCACGGCCACCTGGATGATCAATCCCTTCCTCGGCACCACCGATCCGATGCCGATGGACGAGTTCACCGGTGCCATGTTCCTGCGCGATGCTGACATCGACGGGCCCTATCTGGACACAGCGGCAAAGGGGATCGTGGCCGAGTACGTCGGCATCGAGGAGATCGGCGGCGAGGAGCTGCAGTGCGTACGCTTCACCTACAGCGACGGCTTCGAGATTCTCCACTACTTCGACATCCCCACCGGCCTGCCGAGGAAGGTCAGGTTGACACTGCCCGCCGAGATGCAGGCGCAGGAAGTGACCACCACCCTCTCCGACTACCGGCAGGTGGGGAGCATCCTGGCGGCCCACCGCATCGAGCAGGGCGTGGGCGGAATAACCACCCTCGTCATCCAGCTCGAGGAGCTCGAGATCAACGCGGAGGTCGACCCGGCGATCTTCAGCATGCCGGAAGTGGAGGAGGCGGTCGAAGAGGAACCGGCACCGGAAGAGCCAGAGCCAGGCGTCTGATAACATAAGACCGATTTAGCGGCCGCAGGCCTTCGCGAAGCGGTTCGCCTGGGCGGACTCGAGGTTTACCGCTTCGGAGGCCGGGGATTAACTTCGGCCGAGCCCGAGGCGTACCTTTATACCTGCATGTAGCATGTTCTGGACAGCCGTCGGCGCGGCGTATTAGTATGGAGCGCTACTCCGTACACGCGAGAGGACCGCTACCTATGCCTGCCGTCGATCGCTTCGCCTTAAGGCTCTGTGCTGACCGAAGCGCACGGCGGCGCGGTGGCGGGCCGGCACGCGGCAGGAGGCACCTCGTAAGGGAACGTCTTGCGAGCCGAATGGTCTAAGCGAGTAACCAGGGAGTTGTGGAGGGGCTGGTTATGAAAATGCACAAACGGTTCCCGGTCATCATACTCGCCGTCGCTGCGATGCTCAGTCTGCTTCTCCCGGCAAGCCAAGCCGCGGAATACCCGAGCATCGGGGGCGAACGGCAGGCGCTGGTTATCGGCAACAACGCTTACCAGGGTGGCGGCCGGCTGCACAAGTGCGTCGATGACGCGCGCGGAATGCAGGACGTTCTCCAGGACGCCGGGTTCAACGTCCTGTTCGCCCCGGACGTCGACCTCAGGGCGATGGAGCAGGCTGTCTCCAGCTTCATTTCGTCCCTCGGCCCGGGCGACATCGCCTTCTTCTACTACTCCGGCCACGGCATGCAGGTGGAAGGCGTCAACTACATGATACCGATCGACTTCCGGCTGACCGACCCGGCGGATATCCGCTGGACCGCCTACCCGGCCGACCGGGTGCGCGAGCGGATGGAGGGCACCGGAACGCGGTTGAACATCATCGTGCTCGACGCCTGCCGCAGCAACCCCTTCTCCGGCGCCAAGAACGGATACGACGGCCTTGCCGCCATGCAGACCGGCAGGGGCACCTACATCGCCTTCGCCACCGCCCCCGGCGACACGGCCACGGAAGCCTCCGCCGACCAGTACAGCATGTTCACATCGCACCTGATCCAGGCGCTCCGGTTGCCCGGCCTCACCCACGACGAGATCTTCAACCGGGTGCGCGCGGCGGTCGACCGGGCCACCAACCATGAGCAGGTGCCATGGAGCGTCACCAGCGTCATCGGCAATTTCTACTTCCGCCCGCCCGAGACGGAAGAGCTGGAGGAAGCGGCTGCCGGCGAGCAGCCGGCGCGCAGCGGCGAGACCGCTACGCCCTCCCAAACTCCCTCCGCCGCGGGTACGGAGTTGTTCGCGAGCGGGAGTTCGGCCTTCGAATCGGCCGACTACTCCGAAGCCGCACGGCTCTTCCGGACGGCGGCCGACGAGGGGAGCGCTCCGGCCCAAAACATGCTCGGCGTCATGCGCGAGTACGGGTATGGCGTAGAGCAGGACTACGGTCTCGCACTCGAGTGGTTCCGGCACGCCGCGCAGTCCGGCAACGCCGACGCCCAGGCAAACCTCGGGTACCTCTACCTCTACGGCATGGGAACAGCAGAGAACCCCGCCGAGGCGTTCAGGTGGTTCAACACGGCCGCCTCGCAGGGCCACGCCCGAGGGCAGTACCGCCTCGGCTACATGTACGAGCTGGGCCGCGGGGTCACAGCGGATCTTGAGGAAGCGGTGCGCTGGTACCGGCTGGCCTCCGAGCAGGGTTATACAAGCGCCAAGGAGGCCCTCGAGCGCCTGGGACGATAACCTGCCGGTTTAGCGGCAGACAATCATAGAATCGGAGCAATGAAAGCCCCGGCGGGCGCCACCGCGGTAGCGCCCGCCGGGGCAAGTCATGTCAAGAGCACTTCGAACATGCCCTCTTACTGCACATTCACCTTCTTCGAAGCAACATTGTTATCCGGATTCACCTCCGGTGGCGCGCCGCTCGGATTGATCACGGCCAGCACGTAGCAGCTGCCCCCATCCGCCGCGGGAACCCTGGCTTTCAGCTTTACCTTCTTCTTGCCACCGCCTTTGATTGCCGGAATCTGGGCAGTCCCCACGTAGGTGTCCTCGTCGGGATCGAATGTCCTGTCGCTACTAAGATAGACATCCACCTCCGATGGCCTGCTAAAGTCGGACTCCATATTCCGAACGAGAATCTTGAACGCCACTTTGCGACCAACTTTCAGTTTCTTCTTGCACGAGACCTTGACCAGACGCAGGTCGGTATAACCAAGAAGATACTCAGCGATGTTTCTGAACAGGTCTGAATTGTCCGCACGGGACCATAATTGCACTCACCCATAGTTTATCCAGATTTCACTATCACCCATAGCGATCACCCGCCCTCTCCCGGAGTTTGCGCCGAGGGCGGCGTAAATCTCGCTCATCGCAGGCGGGCCACCTGCGTTGTAACCGGCAATCCCCCTCGCGCCGGCACTGCAGTTGATCTGATAGGGCCTGTAAACCTCACACTCGGTGACCTCCCGGCGCGGCGTCGTGGCTGGATTTTCGAACGCGAGTAGCTTGGTGCGGCCCGTTCGCGCCGCTGTAATCATAATCCCGAAATTAGTCAGCACCGGATTGACCGAAGATTGCTGCGGACTCCAGTCGATAAGAACGAGCAAACTGCCGCCGTTCCTGACATAGCGAACAAGAGCCACTTGCTCCTCCGCCAGCATCAAGCCGTTTCGCCCTGGGATGATGACCAGGTCGATCCCCTCCAGGACCTCGTCGCTGTAACGCTGACTCGGCGTAAGAGGTGTTAGGGTTGCGCCCATTCCTAACAACACCTGGCCAAGCGAGTAATATTCTCCTCCGCTTGAATACGAGGCAGAACTGGCGGCGCGATCCCAGAGGACTGCATAGGTCGCGCTGGGTCCTTCGGGCGAGCGCTCGCTGGCCAAGGCACCAGAGGCTAAAAGTAGGAAAACACCCAGAAAAGCCAGTCTCCGCATATTAGCACCCCCATTCTCCACCGTTGCCGCGTTCGCTTCAACACGACGCGACAACTCCGTATACAAAACATACCCCTAATTTAAAAACACTCTATGCCGTCAGATCTTCATTTGCAAGCCCATTTGCACAAGATTCCAATCTTTTCCGCCAGGCCGCTCGCGACTCCGCTTGCGCCAGCATCGACGGCGGGCTAACATGCTCGCCTCCGTACTACTTGACCTTAATGTAACTTTTGTGAGGTTTGAAAAATGCGACGAGCGACCTTGATAACATTCCTGTTATTGGCCACCGCGGTCCTGATTGGCGCCGACGAGAGGCATCCTTACACCTTCGACGACCACATAGCGATGCAGCGCCTCTCCGCGCCGGTCCTCTCGCCCGACGGCGAATGGATCGCCTTCAGCGTCACCTCCTTCGACAAGGAGGCCAACAGCGGCAGTACAGACATATACCTCGCACCCGCGCGCGGAGGCGAGCCGGTGCGCCTGACGGCCCACGAGGCCGGAAGCTCCTCACCCGCCTGGTCTCCCGACGGCCGCACCATCGCCTTCGTCTCGAGCCGCAGCGGCACATCGCAGATCTGGCTGATCCCGGTCGACGGCGGCGAGGCGCGGCAGCTCACCGAAATCCCGACCGGCGCCTCCGGACCCAAGTGGTCGCCCGACGGTAGCCACATCATCTTTTACTCGATGGTCTGGCCCGACTGCGAGGACGACGACTGCAACGCCCAACGCCTCGAGGAGCGCGAGAACAGCCCAGTGCAGGCTGTGATCGCCGACGAGCTGCTTTACCGCCACTGGGACACTTGGCGCGACGACGGCCGCAGGCGCCACCTGTTCGTCGTCGACACTGATACGGGTGAGCACCGCGACCTGCTGCCCGGCGCCGACTACGACTGCCCGCCCTTCCCCTTCGGCGACCGCGGAGATTATGACATCTCGCCCGAAGGCTCCGAGGTCGCCTTTGCGGCCAAGGTCGATCCCAACCCGGCCTGGCACACCGACATCGACATCTTCGTAATCCCCTTCGCGGGCGGCGAGCCGGTCTGCATCACCGAGGCATACGAGGGCGAAGACACCGGGCCGGCTTACTCGCCCGACGGCCGCTGGATCGCCTTCGGCGCGCGTGAACGGCCAGGCTTCGAGGCCGACCAGGTGGAGATTATCCTCTACGACCGCGAGAGCGGTGAGCGCCGCAACCTGACTAGCGGCTTCGACCGCTCATGCGGCGGCTGGATCTGGTCTCCCGACTCCTCAGCCCTATACTTCACCGCCCGCGACAACGGCCGCCGTCTGATCTTTACCGTACCAATAGCCGGCGGCGAGGTTTCCACCGCGGTAAGCGGCCACACGATAGACGGTCTCAACATCACGCCCGACGGCAGCACCCTCGTTTTCTCGCGCCAGAGTCTCAGCGCCCCGCGTGAGATCCACAGTGCCAGCGTCGACGGCGCCGGCGACACGCAGCTCACCTTCTTCAACGGCGAGCTGCTGGCGACGATAGAGATGGGCGAGGTTGTCGAGGAGTGGTTCGAGGGCGAGGGCGGCGAGCCGGTGCAGATCTTCGTCATCCGCCCACCCGGCTTCGATCCCGGCAGGAAGTGGCCGATGGTGGTGCTGATCCACGGCGGGCCGCAGGGCGCCTTCGCCGACGACTTCCACTTCCGCTGGAGTGCCCAGCTATTCGCTGCCCCGGGCTATGTAGTGGCCTGCATCAACTTCCACGGCAGCACCGGCTACGGCCAGGAGTTCGTGGACGCGGTATCGCGCAACTGGGGCGCAGCCCCCTTCGAAGACATCATGCTCGGCACCGACCACATGATCGGCCTCGGCTACGTCGACGAGGCGCGCATCGGCGCGGCCGGGGGCAGCTACGGCGGCTACATGGTCAACTGGATCTGCGGCCAGACCGACCGCTACGCCTGCCTCGTCTCGCACGCCGGCGTCTATAACCTCGAGTCGATGTACGGGTCCACCGAGGAACTCTGGTTTCCGGAGTGGGAGCTTGACGGCCCCTACTGGGAGAACCGCGAGCTCTACGACCGCTGGAGCCCTCACCGCTACGCGGCAGACTTCCGCACGCCGACGCTGGTGATACACGGCCAGGGCGACTACCGGGTGCCGGTAACCCAGGGCTTCGAGTTCTTCACCGCCCTGCAGCGCCAGGGCGTCGAGTCGCGGCTGCTCTACTACCCCGACGAGACCCACTTCGTCCGCAGTCCGCTCAACGCCGAGCTGTGGTACCGGGAGGTGCACGCCTGGTTCGAGCGCTTCATCGGCGTCGGGCCGTCGGAATAGCTATCCGGTAACCAAGGCCAGCAGACGCCGAGTCCGCCGCGAAACTGAAAAGAAGGAGGGAGAAATGCGAGGCAATGCTCTTAACGCAATCGTTTTAACTCTCGTTTTCGTTGCGCTAGTGGCGGCCCAGGAGAGGCGGCCGATGACTATCGACGACCTCTTCGCCTTCAAGCGCGTCGGGGGGCCGGTAGTCTCGCCCGACGGCGAGCGGATCGCCTTTACAGTCACCGAGTTCGACGTCGAAGCCAACAGCTCCTCTACCGACATCTACATCGCGCCTGCAGATGGCGGCGAGCCGCTGCGTCTTACGACCCACCCTGCCGGGAGCTCCTCTCCCGCCTGGTCGCCCGACGGCGGTACGGTAGCCTTCGTCTCGAGCCGCGGCGGCACGGAGCAGATCTGGCTGATCCCGGTCGACGGCGGCGAGGCGCGGCAGCTCACTGAGATCCCGACCGGCGCCTCCGGCCCCAAGTGGTCGCCCGACGGCCGCCACATCATCTTTTACTCGCTGGTCTGGCCCGACTGCGAGGACAACGACTGCAACGCCCGGCGCCTCGAGGAGCGCGAGAACAGCCCGGTGCAGGCGGTGATCGCCGACGAGCTGCTTTTCCGCCACTGGGACACCTGGCGCGACGACGGCCGCAAGCGCCATCTCTTCGTAGTCGACGTCGAGACGGGCGAGCACCGCGATCTGCTGCCCGGCGCCGACTACGACTGCCCGCCCTTCCCCTTCGGCGGCCGCGGTGACTATGACATCTCACCAGACGGCTCCGAGGTCGCCTTTGCGGCCAAGGTCGATCCCAACCCGGCCTGGCACACCGACATCGACATCTTCGTGGTGCCCTTCGAGGGCGGCGATCCGGTCTGCATCACGGAAGAGTTGGAGGGCGAGGACTCCCACCCGGCCTACTCGCCCGACGGCCGTTGGATCGCCTTCGGCGCGCGTGAACGGCCAGGCTTCGAGTCCGACCAGTGGGAGATCATACTCTACGACCGCGAGACGGGCGTGAAACGTAACCTCTCGGAAAACTTCGACCGCATGATCACGGAGTTCGCCTGGTCTCCCGACGACAGCAGCCTCATCTACCTGCTGGCCGACCAACACGGACGTCGCCCAGTGTTTCAGGTCTCCCTGGCGGATGCGGAATTCGAGATGCTTGACGGCAGCGGCTACAATTTCAGCCTGAGCGTGCCAAACAGTGGCTCCGCCGCCTACTATGCCAAGACCAGCCTCAGCTCCCCCAGCGAGGTCTACCGGGTAAACGAAGGTATCGAACCGCAGAGGTTGACTTTCTTCACACAGCCGCTCATGGACCAGCTCGAACTGGGCGAGGTCAGGGATGTCTGGTTCGAGGGCTACAACGGCGACCGGGTCCAGATGTACCTGGTCTTCCCGCCCGGATTCGATCCGGAGAAGAAGTGGCCACTGCACCAGTTGATCCACGGCGGCCCGCAGCAGAACTATGCCGACCTCTGGACCTATGGTTGGAACTCGCAGCTCTTCGCCGCCCAGGGCCACGTAGTGGCACTCGTCTGCTTCCACGCCACGCCCGGCTACGGCCAGGACTTCACCGACTCGGTTTCCCACAACTGGGGGGGCGCGCCCTTCGAGGACATCATGCTGGCCACCGACTACCTGATCGGGCAGGGCTACATCGACGAGGAGCGTATGGCCGCCACGGGCGGCTCCTACGGGGGTTACATGGTCGACTGGATCTGCGGCCACACCGACCGCTTCGCCTGTCTCGTCACCCACGCCGGCGTCTACAATCTGGAGTCTATGTACGGCGCCACCGAGGAGCTCTGGTTCCCGGAGTGGGACCTGAACGGACCCTACTGGGAAAATCCCGAGCTCTACGAGCGCTGGAGCCCGCACCGCTACGCCGCCAACTTCCGCACGCCGACGCTGGTGATCCACGGCCAGCTCGACTTCAGGGTGCCGGTTACCCAGGGTTTCGAATTCTTCACCGCCCTGCAGCGCCAGGGCGTCGAGTCGCGCCTGCTCTACTACCCCGACGAGGACCACTGGATACTGAGCCCCCAAAACAAGATGCTGTGGTACCACCAGTTCACCGGTTGGCTCGAGCGTTTCATCGGTAGCGGCCCGACCGAGGAGTAAGGCACAGAAAATCGGCTTTCGGCCGAGGGCCGCGTCCTGCAAACGGGGAGGGGAAAATGCGACCTAAAACCTTACTTGTTATCGCGCTCCTGGTATCAACCTCGGCCGCTGCGCCGGCGCAG
>CAYOXX010000060.1:0-19153 GCA_964408025.1 uncultured Acidobacteriota bacterium
TGACCTTCGCCTATCTCGCCAAAGTTGGCAAGACGGGCCGCTTTACGACATCTAACCCCCCCCTACGCTACTGTTCGGAGAAGCACAGTCCCTCAGCCGGGGGCCGGCAATTTCGGGCCCCACTAACGTTGCCGGTCTGGATACCGGGCAAGGATGTGTTGTCGAGAACCCGATCGGGTCAAACCTTCTGAAGATCGGAATGGCTGTCAGAGGCCGAGTCCCCTGAATGACGGGAAGATCTCTGCGAAGTAGAGTTCCCTGAAGAAGACGTTGATGATGCGGCCGCGCCTGAGGTAGCGGTTCAGCCGCTGGCGCAGTTCGAGTTTCAGGCGCTCGATGCCGTCGCCCAGGGCCAGCTCGTGGTAGCGGTAGGACTTCAGGATGCGGACGACCTCGTCCACCATGCGGTGGAAAACGGCGACGTTCTCGTTGAGCTCGGAAACGATGGCCAGGTCGTCGACCTCGAGCCAGATCGCCACGCGCATTACGTAGCGGCCCTCGAGGCCGGCCAGGTTGACGATGAAGGCCGGCTTGAGGTGCAGGATCAGCCGGTTCTCCTTGTCGGATACGAAGTCGAAGCCGGCGGCGCTGACGTCGCGTCCCAGGTCCACGCGCCCCGGCTCGCCAGGCTCGGGCGGCGAGGTGATCAGCCAGATGGCGGCGGCGGCGAAGAGGGCGCCGAGCATCAGGGCGCCAAAGATGCGCCAGTGCCCAAACCGCCGCTTCTCCGGCTGCCGACCCGCGGCCGCTCCCGCATAATTCGCTCTTCCCGAAGTGTTCCCGCGCACTGTTCGCGCCCCGAGCGATGACGTAAAATAGTTCTTACCGAGCTACTGTACGCACCGAAACGGCGCTTGGCAAGGAGGCAGCATGAGCCTGCCGGTCAGAGCACTCGCCGCGGCGCTGCTGGCGCTGCTCGTCGCGTCGCCCGCCGCCGGCGGCCCGAAGAGCTGGCTGCGCGAGGCTCGGATCGCCGCCACCGACCTCTGGCTCGAGATGACGGATAAGGAATTGCGCGCGGCCATCGACGAGCTGGCCGAGCAGGGGGTCAACACCGTCGACATCGATTTCAGCTACTTGCCGATTGAGAGGCAGGTCGAGATGGTGGAGAGGATCCTCGGCTACGCCCGCGGCGCGTTTCCGCGCATGCGCTTTTTCGTCTACCAGGCGCCGCTGGAGGTTGTCAGCGAGAGGGTTGACCGCGACCGCGACGGCGAGGTCGACCCTGGCCGGACCAGCATGTTCAGCGATCACCCGGATTGGGCGCAGCAGGGCCTGGGCGGCGAGCCGGCGGTTGTCTACGGCGCCGACGCCGAGGCCTTCTGGGTTGGGCCGGAGGACGAGGACCTCTGGCTCTGCCCCAACGATCCGGAGTACCGGCAACGCTGGAGCGACGAGATCTCTCGCCTGGCCGCCACCGGCGTCGACGGCATCTACGTCGACGTCCCCTTCCTGCGAGGCTGGTTCGACGAGCGGCGCGGCTGGCACTGGGCCTGCGCCTGCTCGGACTGCGCCGATATCTACCGCACGCGTTACGGCGACGATCTTCCGACGCGGGAGGACTGGGGCGACCCAAACTTCCGCCGCTTCGTCCGCTTCCGCTTCGAGCAGGTCGAGAACTTCGTCGCCGAGCTCCGCCGCGTCGTCAGGAAGGCCAACCGAAAGACGCGCTTAATTTTCGAACACTGGGACGGTCTGGGCGACTCCGCCGAGACCGCTTGCGATCCGGCCCTGATCGCCCACCACAGCGACGTCCGCTGCCACGAGTGGACCAACGCCGACGGCTCGTCAAGCGACTACGGCTCCTACGCTTGGTTGGAGGACGCAGTTCGCTACCTCTACTACCGCGCCGTCGACGGCCGCCAGCCGACCTGGGTGTTGGCCTACACAGACGAGGGGGACGCCGACCGCATGCGTGCCCTGGCGGCGCTGCAGCTCACGGCGGGCTGTAATTTCTGGGAGACCGACGCGCCCGACATGGACGGCAGCGTCGACACCGAAGCCCGCTCCGAGCTGTTCGCCTGGATTGCCTCGAACTCGAAGCTCTACTACCGCAAGAAGATGGAGCTGCTTGCCGAGGTGGGCCTCCTGCACTCGCGCGACAGCATCGTCTTCCACGACTATAGGCGGCGCCGCGAGCCGTGGCGCTGCGCCCGCGAGTTCCTCGGCCTCGGAATAATGCTGCTGCAGTCGCACGTCCCCTTCCGCGTCGTGACGCCCGGCGACCTCGACTCGCTCGGCAGCCTTACGACACTCGTGCTGCCCAACGTCGCCTGCGTGAGCGGCGCCGAGGCGCAGGCCGTCGAGGACTTCGTGCGCGCCGGCGGCACGGTAGTCAGCACCGGTGACACGGGCGAGTACGACGAGGAGGGCGAAGCCCGCGGCGGCTCGGTCCTGGCCGGACTGTTCGGCGGCGGCGATCCCGGCCTGGGCGTCAGCGTAAGGAGCTTCGGGTCGGGGACCGTGGTGGTGACGGGGCGGCGCTTCGGCGACGAGTTCTACGCCGCCGCTTCTCCCGCGCGCAGGAAGCCGAAAGCGCGTGCCAAGGCCGAAGGGTTGCTGAATGCGTTCGAGAACCAGGTCTGGTCGCGGGTACCGGTCGAGCCGCTGCTGACCACCGATGCCGACCCGTTCACCATCCTGATGCCCTACGGCCGCGGCGCGAGCCTGCAGGTGCGGATCTTCCGCATCGACAGCATCGACGGAGGAAGTGGCAGCAGTAACGTTGCCATCGGACTACGCCCACCTTCCGGCGTCCCGACCACGGCCTCATACCTCCCCTTTCTGGGTCAGGACGAGACGGCGCTGCAGATAGGCGAAAGCGGCGGCGTCTATTCCGTAGTCGCGACGGTGGCGCTGCACGGAATCTTCATCTTCCGTCTCGGACGTTGATCTGTATCCTCCATGGTGGATTCTCCACTCTCGCGTGAATACAGTTGCCCGCATGGAACGGCAATGCCATCGTAAACCGATTGTTTTACACGCCGAGACAGGCAACCACTGGCGACGCGACCTCAGAAAAGATCTCGAGCGCAAGCGGATCCCTGATCAGTGCTGTGAAGGTGCGAACGAGGTTGCTGTTCTATACCACTATCGATTTTCCGTGATTATCCAAGAGTGAAGTAGAACGTGGCGCCTTTGCCTACATCGCCCTCGGCCCAGATGCGCCCGCCGTGGCGGTGGATGATGCGCTGCACAGTGGCAAGGCCGATTCCGCTGCCCGCGAATTCTTTTTCGGTGTGCAATCGCGTGAAGGGGGCAAACAGCTTTTCGGCCTGGGTCGGGTCGAAGCCAACGCCGTTATCCTTCACGAAGAATACTTTCATGCCATCATGTTCCGTAACGCCGAACTCGATCCTCGGGCGCTTCTGCTTCTTCGTGAACTTCCAGGCGTTGCCAAGCAGGTTATCCAGCACAACCTTTACAAGGCCGGCATCGCCTTCCGCTGTTACACCATCGGCGATTGCGAACTTCATGTTGCGTACCGTCTCGGAGCTGGCGAGATTATCGGCGGCCAAACGCGCCCACCCACTCAAATCCAACTCTTCGCGCTTCAGCTCCACGCTCGTAATCTTCGAGAGTTTCAGGATGTCGCTGATAAGCATCCCCATTCGCCCACTCGCCTCGCTAATGCGCTGAATGTAATGCGCGCCTTCATCGTCCAGCTCGTCGCCGTGCTGCTCCAGAAGGATCTGGCTGAATCCGTTTATATTTCTCAGCGGCGCTTTCAGGTCGTGGGATACGGTATAGGCAAACGATTCGAGTTCCTTATATGCGGCGGTAAGCTGGTTATGGGAATCCCTCAATTTCTCCTCGGCGCGCTTGTGCTCGATAGCCATCGCCACCTGCGTGGAGACGAACGACAAGATTTTTTTGTCTTCCTCTTTATATCTGACGCCTTCTGCATAAGTTTGGACTACCAGCACACCGATCGTTTTGTCATGCGTCTTTAGGGGCACGCCAAGCCAGTCGATGGCGGGCGGTCCGAGCATTTCTGCTTCTTCCTCTTCCTTAAGCTCTTCGATAACTTCGGGTGTTGCCAACAACGGCTCGCCGGTGCGCAACACATACTCCGTGAAGCCTTTACCTAGCTTGTACGGGGCCGGTGCTTCTTCATATTGGTCAACGAAGTAGGGGAAGCTGAGCATCTGCGAGGCGGGGTCATACAGGGCGATATAGAAGTTCTCCGCCGGCATCAGCTCTGCAATGGTGCTGTGGATCGAGCTGAATAACTCCGCCAGATCCTCGGTTGTATTTACGGCCTCGGAGAGTTTGTAGATCGATTCCCGAACCACGTCCAAGCGCCTGCGTTGGGTGATTTCTATCCCTGTAATAAGAATGGCGGCAGGTCGATCTTCTTCGAATAATATAACGCCCCCAGGTGAGAACATTACAGTGTGAATCGAGCCATCTTTCGCGCAGACGTCAACCACGGTCTCCGATGTATTTTCCCCACTAAAACCCCTCTCTAATTCTACGGCTACTCTTGCCCTATGTCCGGGGACAACAAACTCCAGCGCTTTCTTGCCGACAACTTCATCCTTTAAGTAACCTATCAACTTTACAGATGCCTTATTAACATCTTTTATTATCCCATCAACACCGATTATAAGGCTGATAGAAGGATTTTCCTCATAGAGAAACCTGTATTTACTTTCAGATGCCTGTAGTTCCTCCGCAACGCGCTTGCTCTCAGTGACGTCTCTGAAACTCCAGACACGCCCGGTAATATTCCCATCTCGGATTAACGGAAACGAATAGCGCTCGAAAACGCGGCCGTCATTGAAGAGGAGCGTGTCAAAAGATTCTTCTTTTGATCCGTACAGCTCCTTGACCTTTGCGAGGAACGCCTGCGGGTCTTTCAACTGATCAAGAACGTATGCGAGCAATTTCTCGTCGTCCCCGGTCTCGATGAGCTTCTCCGGAATGCGCCACATCTTGGCGAAGCGCGCGTTCGAGTTGATGACCTGCCCTTTTTCGTTCACCACGAGAATTCCGTCGGCGGTCGATTCTACCGTGGCTCTAAGCAGCTCCTCGCTCTCCTGCAATGCACCCACCGCCCGCTTCCGCTCTGTAATATCAATCAGCGTGCCCTGAATGACGTCTCCTGAAATAAGCGTGGCGTTGTTAAGAGCCCATACCTCCTCCCCGTCCTTCCTCTTAAGGTGCAATTCCCGATTGCTGACCTTGCCCAATTCTTTCTGCTGGGAGATCACGGAAGCCCGGTCTTGCGGTCGGTAGTATAGATCCGCAACGTTCAAGCTCGAGATCTCCTCGAACGACTCATATCCCAGCATTCTGATGAGGGCTTCGTTGCAGTCCAGGAGTCTGCCGTCAAGGGTGGTTCTATAGACACCTGTGATGTTGTCCTCAAACAACTGCCGGTACTTCTCCTCAGAGCTTCTCATAGCCACTTCGGTCAGCTTGCGCTCGGTGATGTCACGGACAAATTCCACCACCCCGGTCACTTCGCCCGAATTTTGATCTTTTATCGGATAGCTAAACAGCTCTACCCACTCAACTGGGGAATCGGGAAGCCCGGGTGCAATTTCCTGCTCGGTTTGGCCTGACTTGATGCAACGGATAGTTGGGCAGGGATCACACGCTTTATCGCTGTTGTGGTAGCACTCGTAGCACTTTTTACCTTCAAGAGGGAGATTTTCCCCATACCACTGCTTCATTACCCTGTTGACGCGGCGGATGGTTAATTCAGTGTCAAGAACGCTGATACCATCCTGAATGCTCTCAAATACGCCCTCTAAAAAATGCTCGCTCTCCAGTAGCGCCTCCTCAGCCCGCTTGCGTTCGATGGCGGCAGCCACCTGCGTGGAGACGAACATCAGGATTCTCTTGTCCTCCTCGCTGTATCTGACGCCCTCGACGTAGCTCTGGACCACCAGCACCCCGATGGTCGTCTCCCGGGTTCTGAGCGGTACGCCGAGCCAGTCGATCGACTCCGCCCCCACCGGCTCAATCTCGCCTTTGGCGGCCAGCTCCGCGAAAACCTCGGGAGTCGCAAGCAGCGGCATGCCGGTGTTGAGGACGTAGCTGGTTATGCACTTTCCACGGGGCATCGGTGGCGGGGGGTCGTCGAACTGATCGACGAAGTACGGGAAGCTGATGACGTCGGCTTCGGGGTCGATCAGGGCGATGTAGAAGTTCTCGGCGGGCATCAACCTGCCTACGATCGAGTGAATTGAGCTGTAAAGCTCCTGCAAGCTTTCGGTGGTATTAACAGCCTCTGATATTCGGTAAATCGCTTCCCTTATCTCCTCGGCCTGCTTGCGCTCGGTGACGTCAAACGCCAGCGAAATAACTCCTGTCACATTGCCCGCCTCGTCATGAAGCCTGGTATTGTTCCACTCGCAGCTGATTATCTCTCCACTTTTGGTGAGGTTTTCATTGATACTATGGCTAGGAAGATCTCCACTCACTAATTGGTGCACAACTTCCTTCACTTTAGGCCTTGCTTCTTCAGGAATAAGGAATTCAAAGAAGTTCCGGCCTATAACTTCCTCTGGAGACCAGCCAAATAGTTCTTCTGCGTGCTTATTCCAGTCGGTAACGAGGCAGTCGGAGTCCCAGACCACGAACGCCAGTGGTGCCGTCTCGTAGACTCTTCGGTATTTCTCCTCACTCTCCTGGAGCGCCCTCTCGGCCCGCCTGCGCTCCTCGCGTTGCTCTTTCGCTTCAACCAGCCTCTTGATGCTGTTCATCAAGCGGTCATAATGAGCAAATCCAACCTCTTTTGTGTAGTAGTCATCAGCACCGGCTCGCAGCGCCTCCGCCGCGATCTCCTCGTTGCCCTGGCAGGTGAGGAAGATGAACGGGGTTTCGTTTCCGCCCTCTCGGACAATCTTCAGAAGCTGAAGGCCATCCATCAAAGGCATCTGGTAATCGCTCAGAATGCAATCATATTCGTTCGCAGCTAGCATTTCCAAAGCAAGCTGGCCAGACTCAGCCCAATCGATCTGTAAATCTGTAGCGTGCATTTGCAGTTTCAATTCGATCAGCTCTTGGTCGTCTTTAACGTCGTCAACATGCAAAATCTTAATCATGGAGATCCCTCGGCGCCTGATAAGGAGGTTGGATCCGCCAGTGCCTAAGCGGGTATCAGTGACTAACATAATATACTATCCGAGGTCTCTTTTCAATCTTAAACAGGCGGTGAGCACTCAATGATGTCATTCCTATTTACTCAATACGCTGATAAATAAAGCGTGTAAATATAAGAAGAACTTAAACTTAGTGATCTATCCGAATTACATGCGTGCCTCGCGCGCGAGTCGTTCTGAACCGCTGCGGCGCAATACGGCCCATACGAGTGCTGGTCTGAGCGCGGCGGTTCTCTAGCCCGCATATTGCACAATGTTTGGCCGGCTCTGGTGTTAAGTGATTGATATGTTGATCTATCCGGCGCTCTCTCCACAAAACTGTGAGGTTACATATTGTCACCGGCGAGCCGATTTTCTCGAAGGTCGCGGCGGGGGCGGTTTTGGACCCGCAGGCGTGGTTAGCGTCACGTCAAGGGTCCAAAATCGGCCGTAACAAAGAGATTCGGGCAAAGGGGACGCCGGACGGCTGAATCTTGTGCAATATTCGGGCTAGTGATCGTGTTGCGAAGGCCCGAGGGATCGGCGCGACTGCTGCGTGCGGGACTACCGGCCCATGAAAAACGGGCGAGGGCGTCGTGCCGCCCCCGCCCATAGGTCAATCAGAGTCGACCCCTCTATTCTGTTGGCTTAGCGCGGTAGGAGCTCCAGAACAGCCATCCGGTGAGCAGCAGTACGAAGATCAGGCCGAGGAAGGTACCGAATTCGTGGGTGCCGAGTAGGAAGTTGTTGGTCACCTCGCCGGTGGGTTCGGTGAACTGGTACGTCCCTGTCTGGTAGTAGAAGCGCTCCAGAAGCGAAACCACTCTGGTTTGTACGGCCGCAGCCGCCGCCACCGGGTGGCCCAGCGTGTCGAGAGGCATCTCTCCGCCGGGGATGATTCTCAGGACCGCCTCGAGAATCTTCATAAGGGCCGCGCCGGCGATGAAGCCGCTGGCAATCAGTGTCCCTTTCTGCATGCGTGCATTGGCCACCGCCTCGTCTTTGCTGGACTTCTTAAGCAGGTATGCTACGAAGGCGCCGAGCAGCAGCGGCGTGTTGATCTCCATCGGTAGGTACGTCCCGAGCGCGAACGCCAGCGCCGGCACGCCGACCCAGTTTATGAGCAGCGCTATTACGGCGCCGATGCCGAATAGCATCCAGGGGATGATGGCCTCGGGGTCCATGAGCGTGATGATCACCACCCGCATGACGTTCGCCTGCGGAGCCGGCATCGCCGGATTCGGCTCCATCGCGCCGGTGACCGGGTTCTCGACCATGAAGCCGAAGGCGTGATGGATGAGCAGGATCGCCAGCCCGACCAGCGCGGCGGCGACGATGGTGCCGATGATCTTCGAGCGCTGCTGCTGCATCGGCGTGCTGCCGAGCCAGTAGCCGACCTTGAGGTCGGTGATGAGGCCGCCGCTCATGCTCAGCGCCGTGCAGACGACACCGCCGATGACCAGGGCGATGAACATCCCCTCGGGGCCGCTGAGGCCGGCCCAGACGAGGATTGCGGAGCTGAGGATCAGCGTCATGAGCGTCATGCCGCTGACCGGATTGATGCCGACGATGGCGATAGCCCGCGCCGCCACGGAGGTGAAGAGGAAGCTGATCACGACGACGATCAGCAGGCCGATGGCCATGTAGTAGAAGCTGCCGGTGAGGAAGTAGAAGAAGAAACCGAGCACCACCACGGAGGCAAACAGGAGCCCGACGACCACCGTCATGTTCATGTCGCGCTGCGTGCGCTGCACCTTCTCGACGCCCACCTCGCCCTTGCGTCCGAACAACCCTTTGAAGCCGACACCAAGCGAGCTGACGATGACGCCGAAGTTCTTGATGATGCCGAGGATGCCGGCGCAGGCGATGGCTCCGATGCCGATCCGCTGTACGAAGCTGCCGAAAATGATCTCCGGAGTCAGTTGGCCGATCTCGACCATCTCGGCGCCTGCCATTATGGCGGCGCCTGGGAAGTTGCCGACGATCCAGCCGAACAGCGGCACCAGCACCAGCCAGCTCATGAAGCTGCCCATGACGATGATGACGGCGTAGCGCAAGCCGACGATGTAGCCCAGGCCGACGAAGAAGGCCAGGACGTTCACCCTGATCACCATCTTCGTCTGCTCAGTGAAGTCCCTCACCCACGGTCCGAGCGCGCGCGTGGTGAAGAGCCCGTTCCAGAGGCGCACGGCGTCGCAGAGGAAGTCGTATATCCCGCCGACGAGCATCGCCACAACGAGCACGCTGGCCTGCTTGCCCGCCCGCTCGCCGGTCACCAGGACCTCGTTGACCGCCGTCGCCTCCGGGAACGGCAGCTGGCCGTGCAGGTCGGAGACGAAGTACTTGCGCAGCGGGATCAGGAACAGGACGCCGAGGACGCCCCCGAGCAGCGCGGCCAGGAACACATCGAACATTCCCGGAGCCAGCTCGAGCATGTAGAGAGCCGGCAGCGTAAAGATGGCGCCGGCGACGACCAGGCCGCTGGCGGCGCCGACGCTCTGGATGATGACGTTCTCTAGGATCGTGTTCTTGCGGCGAAAGATCTTGCCGATGCCGATCGCCAGGATGGCGATAGGAATCGCCGCCTCGAAAACGGTGCCGGCACGCAGACCGGAGACGGCGGTGGCCAGGGTGAAGATCGCCGCCATGATGATTCCGATGATTACCGAGCGGGCCGTGACCTCCGGGATGATCTGCTCCGCCGGCACATACGGAGTGTAAGTTTCCCCCTCCTTGAGCGGCCTGTAGGCCGACTCGTGAAGGCTCCTCTTTTCAGACGATTCTTCCATAAGATCCCCCCCCCCTTTCCGTGACCGAGTGGAACGTTAGTTTGCTGCGCGATTCAAGCTCGTGAGCCAGTATAAGGAGGCGCGCGCCTGCGTTCAACAGCAATCGTCAGGTTTTCGGCGGAGCGGCCGATTGCTCCGACGGGGCTGCGGTGCTACGATTCGCGGGTCGACGTCGAGGCCGGCAATGGCTAAAAGCAACGCGATGCGAGTGCGTTTTCCACCCAGCCCCACGGGCCGCCTGCACATCGGCAACGTGCGGACCGCCCTCTACAACTGGCTGCTGGCGCGCAAGGCCGGCGGCGTCTTCGTGCTCAGGATCGAGGACACCGACGCCGAGCGCTCGACGCGCGCCAACGAGGAGCGGATGCTGGAGGACCTGCGCTGGCTGGGCCTGGACTGGGACGAGGGTCCTGGCGCCGGCGGCCCCCACGAACCCTACCGCCAGAGCGAGCGGCTCGAGGCATACCGCGAACGCAGCGGGCGGTTACTGGAGCGGGGTCTGGCCTACCACTGCTTCTGCACGCCTGAGGAGCTGAAATCAGAAAGGGAACGCGCGCTGGCCGAGGGCCGGCCGCCCCGCTACTCGGGTAGGTGCCGCGACCTGAACCCCGACGAGTCGAGGCGGCGCCTCGAGGCGGGCGAACCGGCTGCGGTGCGCTTCCGGATCGAGCAGGGGCCGGCCGTCGCCTGGGACGACCTGGTGCACGGCAACCTCGGCTTCGAGCGCGGGCAGATCGGCGACTTCGTCATCGTCCGCTCCGACGGCTCGCCGGCCTACAACTACGCCGTAGTTGTCGACGACGCGCTGATGGAAATCAGCCACGTGATCCGCGGCGACGATCACATCTCCAACACGCCGCGCCAGATCCTGCTCTGCGAGGCTCTCGGCTTTCGGCTGCCGCACTTCGGCCACCTGCCGATGATCCTCGGCCCCGACGGCTCGCGGCTGAGCAAGCGCCACGGTGCCACTTCGGTCGAGGAGTTCCGCGCCCGCGGCTACCTGCCCGGGGCGCTGCTGAACTACCTGGCGCTGCTGGGCTGGAACCCCGGCGACGAGCGCGAGTTCTTCCTCCTCGACGAGCTGATCAAGGTTTTCTCGCTGAAACGGGTCAACAGGAGCGCGGCGGTCTTCGACATCGAGAAGCTGGACTGGCTCAACGGCCGGCACCTGCGCGCGCTGCCGCCCGGTGAGGCGCTGGCCGCGGCCGCCCCATTTCTGCGCGAGCGCGGCTACCTACTGGACGGACTCGAGGGCGCCGCCGAGGAGTGGGCGCGGGACCTGGCCGACGCGTTTGCCGCATCGTCTCCGAACCTGATCGAGCTTGCCGAGAGCTGTGCCATCGTCTTCAACTTCGATCCGCAGGCCGCCACGGGCAACCCGGAAGTCGCGGCCATCCTCGACCCCGGTGAGGCTAGGAGCGTACTCGAGGCCTTCCTTGAGGAGACCGGCCCGGCCGAGACGCTCGACGTCGAGCGATTCCGCCTGGCGGCCAAGGTCGTAGGCAAACGGACCGGCGCCCGCGGCAAGGCGCTCTATTTCCCGCTGCGCGCCGCGATCACCGGCGCCGTCGTCGGGCCGGAGCTCGACCGCCTGGTGCCTCTGCTGGAGGCGGGGAAGAATCTGCCGCTTCCCGTACCTGTCACCGGCGTGCGGGCGAGGATCGCGGCGGTGGCGGAGCTGCTGCGGGAGGGATAGCGAGTGGCCGTCATCTACGGCGTCAACCCGGTGCTGGAGCAGCTCGCCGCCGAGCCGAAGCGGATCGAGCACCTCTACCTCCCGCGCGGACCGTTGCGGGGGCGGCTTGGCCGCGTGGTCCGGCTGGCGCGCGAGCGCGGTGTGGCCGTTACCTTTCTGGAGAGGAAGGCTCTTGACCGCCTGGCGGGCGCGGGTGAGCACCAGGGCGCGGTCGCGGAGGTTGGCGAGTACGACTACGCGACACTCGACGAGATCCTGAAGGAGCTGGGGGGACAGGAGAGGCCGAAGGCGCCGGCGCGGGTGGTGGTCCTGGACGGCGTTCAGGACCCGCGCAACCTCGGATCGGTGGTTCGCAGCGCCGTCGGGGCCGGCGCCGACGGCGTCGTCATCGCGCAGCGCCGCGCCGCCAGCATGACCGCAGCTGCGGTAAAGGCCTCGGCCGGCGCCGCCGCCGCGGCCCGCGTGGCCAGGGTGACGAACCTGGCGCGGGCGCTGGAGCGGTTCAAGGGCGCGGGGCTGTGGTGCGTCGCGGTCGAGGCTGGCGGGGAGAAGGACGTTCGCGCACTCGATCCCGGGCTCGACTACGCCCTGGTGTTCGGCGGAGAGGGCAAGGGTGCCCGGCGCCTGGTTCGCGAGCGCTGCGACCTGACGGCGCGCATCCCGATGCGCGGACCCCTCGACTCGCTCAACGTTTCCGTGGCCGTTGGCGTGACGCTGTTCGCGCTGCTGCCCTGACCTGCCCGCTCAGGGTCGGCACGGACCGCCTTTCCTACGCCTCCGGCTTGCTGGGCAGATTGTTGTTTTTAAACTGCTCGACTATCGTCTCGTGGACAAGCACCACACTGAGTAAGGCGTCGAACACTTCCTCGTCGTACAGAGCTAAAAGGCCGGCCAGCTCTTCCAGGGCGTCGAGGTGCTGCTTCATCGGCTTGTACGACCTGTCGGAGGTCATGGCATCATAGGTATCAGCGACGGCGGCGACCAGGGCATACTGGTGGGCCTCGCCGGTCGCCAGGCCATCGGGGTAGCCGCTGCCGTCGATCCGCTCGTGATGGTGCCGGGTCATCAGCAGAACGGTATTCGGCAGCTCGTGCCGTCTCAGAACCTCGTGCCCGTCGATGGGGTGCTTTCGCACCAGCTCCATCTCCTCCTCCGAGAGTTTGCCGGGCTTATCGATGATGGCCTTGTCGATGCCGGTCATGCCCACGTCATGCAGGAGCCCGCCCATGCCGAGCTGCCATAGCTGCCTGCGGTCCTTGCCGAACATCTTTTCGCCCAGCAGCAAGCAGAGCGTGCAGACGTTGAAGCTGTGCGAGAGAAGATAGAGGCCGTAGGAGGCTACGGTGAACAGATCGGTTTTGACTCCGGGGAAGTCGAGGACAAGGTCGACATACGAGGAGACGAAGCTGCCGGTCCTCTCGACTTCCCGACCGCTGCGCGGGTCGTCGAGGAACCGCTCCACGGCCCGCTTGCCGACAGACTTCATGAACTCGACCTTCTCGCCCTTGTCGATCGAGGGATTTGCGAGCACCTCATCGACCCGCTCGGTGGCGTAATCCAGGTAGGTCGGTCTCTCGTCGCTGGTGACATAGAACACGCGCCCCGCCTGGCCGAGCATCTCCTTCTGCTGCGGCGTGATCTCGTAACCGGCGCGGCAGAAGAGCACCATCGAGCCGTTGCTGTCCATTGCGTACAGGTTGAACGGAATCGGCCCCAGGGCGATCGACTCGCCGAGGATGGTGCCCATGCGCATCTTGCTCATCTCGTTAGCATCTTCCTCAGGATCCTATAGTTTAACTATCGGCTCGACAGACTCTTGCCTCAAGGCTTCGCACTGCTTTCTTTTCTTTCCTCGCATCGGAACTATGAAACAAAGTGAATCGCCTGCGAGTTCAGGCGTCCGCTGATCCTATCCAAGTCTAGCGGCGGGCGATGTGACGTGCAATACATGCAGCAAGCATTCGCCGCGGCGAGAGAGGGGGGGGAGCGCTTGCGATGCCGAGGCCGACCCGATCTGGAGCGCTGCCGCGCCCTCTGCTATACTCAACAAGGAGCAAGGGAAACGAGGGCGCCGATGAAACTGGTTCCGATAGTCGTCGAGAAGACCGCCGAGGGCGAGCGCAGCTACGACATCTACTCGAGGCTGCTCAAGGACCGCATAATCTTCCTGACCGGCGAGATAAGCGACCGCAGCGCCGATCTGCTTATGGCGCAGCTGCTCTTCCTCTCGCAGGAGGATCCGCGCAAGGACATCTTCTTCTACATCAACAGCCCCGGCGGCTCGATCAGCGCCGCGCTGGCGATCTACGACGCGATGCAGTTCGTCAAGCCGGACATCTGGACCGTCTGCGTCGGGCTGGCCGCCTCGGGCGGGGCGCTGCTGCTGGCCTCCGGCGCCGGCGGCAAGCGGGTAAGCCTGCCCAACGCGCGCATAATGATCCACCAGCCGCTGGGCGGCGCCAGCGGCGACGCGGCCAACATCGAGATCCAGGCCCGCGAGATTCTCAAGCTCAAGCAGCGGCTCAACGAGATTCTGGCGGACCACACCGGCAGGCCGGTCGAGGAGGTGGCCAAGGACTCCGACCGCGACTTCTGGCTCTCGGCCGACGAGGCGAAGGATTACAGCCTGGTCGACCGCGTGGTCAGCTCGATCGCGGAGATCGGCTGAGGTCTGCCGGCCGCCCTATTCTACCTGTCGTCGAGCTCTTCCAGGAAAGTCCGGGCCGGTGTGTAGTCGGCTTCGGAGGCCATCTGCAGCCACCGCAGAGCCTCCTCTTCGTCGCGCTCGACGCCCTCGCCCTGGTAGAGCATAAGACCGTACTCGTACTGACCCCTGGCGTCGCCGGACTCGGCGGCGAGGAGGAACCATCGGGCGGCCTCCGCGAGGTCCTGCTCGACGCCCTCGCCTCGCCGGTAGAGCGAGCCCAGCTTGCATCGGGCCCTGGGATTGCCGGCTTCGGCGGCTTGCAGATAGTAACTCAAGGCGGCCTCGTAATCCCGCTGGCCGCTACGACCCGTTTCGTAAATAACGCCCAGGTTGTACAGCGCCCTCGCTTCTCCCGCCTCGGCTGCCCGGGTGAACCAGAGAATCGCTTCTTCGACGTCCACATCCACGCCCTCGCCAAACAAGAACATCCCGCCGAGACGGATCATCGCTTCCGAGGAGCCGACAATGGCTGACCTCCGATACCAATCCAGCGCCTGTTCGCGGTCCTGCGAGACCCCGATGCCGTACTCATACATATGGCCGAGGGAGAACCGGGCCTCGGGATCCCCCCCCACGGCGGCCGTTCGGTACCAGCGCAGGGCGGCGTCGTAGTCCTGTTCCACAATGAGGCCGTAGAAGTAACAATCCCCTAAGTCCTTTTGGGCCACCGGGTGTCCCGCCGCCGCCGCTCTTCTTAACCAGACGATTGCGCTCTCGTAATCGCCTGCCGCGTACGCCTCCCTGGCGCGTTCGTACATCTCGCGCCTCGCGTGATGGGTGAAATACCTGTCCTGCTGCGTGGAGATCGGGCAGTACCCGTGGAGGAGCCCAGGTAGGAAAGAACACATAAGCAATACGAGTAGCAAGTACTTCATCTTCGTAATCGCTCCTGTCCGATCCAGCTTGCCGGGAAATATTCTGTACCGTCAATTATAACCCGCCGTCGGGCGGCTTCAAAGCCGACACCGACTATCGCTACAGCAAACATTCTGAGGTCAGTGCCTTCCGTTGGCCAGCGGGGGGGGCGTTTGCTATCATCCGTCCGTCCTCGAGCGAAAGGAGTGCGCGCGCGTCATGAGCCGACGCCGACTGTTCTGCGGCCGCAAGCGCCTGGAAGACGGCGTCTTCACCGTCGCCGGCGACGAGGCCCACCATGGCGTGGTCGTCTGCCGCCTGAGGCCCGGCGACGAGGTTTACATCTTCACCGAGCGGGGAGTCGAGTTCCGCTGCGAGGTGGTCTCAGCTCGCAAGGGGCAGCTCAGGGCGCGCGTCGTCGAGAAGCTCGAGGACGCCGTCGAGTCGCCGCTCGAGCTGACGCTGGTGCAGGCGCTGCCGAAGGCGGCCAAGCTCGAGGAGGTGATCGTGCGCGGGACCGAACTAGGCCTCAACCGCCTGCTCACCGTGCGCAGCGAGCGCTCGGCTGGGGCAGTGGGGGTGAAGGGCGGGAAGACGGAGCGCTGGCGTCGCCTGGCGCTCGAGGCGACCAAGCAGAGCGGCCGCCGCATTATCCCCGTCATCGAGCCGCCGGTGCCGCTCGAGAAGCTCGACCTAGAGCAGTTCTCCGGTTCACTGAGAATCCTCGCCTGCGAGCGGCCCTGCGCAGGCTCGCTCAGGGAACTGGTTCGACAGTTCCGCGAATCCGGCTCGCCACCCGCCCCCCCCGCGGCCGTTGTGGCCGCAGGTCCCGAGGGCGGCTTCACCGAAGCCGAGATGCGCCGCTTCCTCGACGCCGGCTTCCGCTGCGCCGGCCTCGGCCGCCGAACACTGCGCACCGAAACCGCCTCGCTCGCGCTGCTCGCCGCACTGCAATACGAACTCGGCGACTGGGAGACTGACCGCGCCGGCGACCCTGAGTGCGGTTAAGGCCTAATCGCCCTCGGAGCTGCAACTTCTCAAGCGGTTCCGCTCGATGTGAATAAATTCAGCTCGACTCTACCGGTCACCCCGTCAGGTTCCGATATGAGAGAAATATTGCGGTTGGTCAAAATGCGGCTTTTGTGTAGGGGGGTGCTTTAGCGCCCCCGAAATTGGTTAGGAGCTTAATTATATTATAATTCTACCGGGAGCCCTAAAGGACTCCCCTACAGTGGTTTGGGAGCACCGGTGCCGCTTGCTACGCTGGTGTGCCGGTTTGGCGCTAGTCGCTTGCAACCTCGAAGGTGACCGATGCGACTTCGGCGCCGTCGACGTCAGAGTCATGCATGCGCAGGTCGTAGCTCCCGGGCTCATAGGGCGCCGCGAACTCTAATACGCCTCCGGTCTGCCCCCCCAAGTACTGCCACGCCAGGTCGTGCTGGTCGTTGACCGCCTCGTCGCCGTGCGGAACGTGCGAGGGTATGACCCCCACCCATGCGTTATTGGGGTAGGCGGCCGGTGCGGTGAAGGCGACGACGATGGTCTCGCCCGCCCGGAAGCTGGTGCGCTCCAGCATGAGCTTCGGCATGACATCGACTACCTCGAAAGAGACCGACGCGACCTCGGCGCCGTCGTAATCGGTGTCGTGCAGGCGCAGGTCGTAGCTGCCGGGCTCGAGCGGGGCCTCGAACTCGAGATCGCCCTCGGTGAGGCCGTTCAGATATTGATATGTGATGTCGTGCTGGTCGTTGACCGCCTCGTCGCCGTGCGGAACCTCTGAGGGGACGATCCCCACCCAGGCGTCATCTGTGTAGTCCGGCGAAGCGGTGAAGGTAACGACGATCGTTTCGCCGGGCTCGAAGCTGGTCTTGTTCAGCTCCAGCGTGGGCTCGACGTCGTAGGTTCCGCCCCGCGCCGTTCCGTGGGCGGCGCAGAGGAACAGACATAGGCAAATCAACAAGATGGCAGGCTTGGATTTCCGCATTGGCGCACTCCTGTTCTGACGGTTTACATGCTCAGTGTGGGACCCTGGTATTAAACGGGTTAGTTTAATTATAGCAGTAACGCTGTCGCGAGGAAATGGATTGCGGACCTGATCCGGCCGACCCGATTTCCTCTACGCAGCGGCGAGCTAATCGTTCGCTGAATCCGCTGTGCAGCCGGCGGAGTTTTACGCTCCCCGCATGACCACTACTTCTTTTTGATGATACCGTCGATGCTTATGCGGTTGCCCTTGGGCTCCAGGTAGAGGATGAAGAGGATCATCGCCAGGTAAGGCAGCGGGTGGCTGGTGAAGTCGGTGAACGGGTCCGCGACGAGGTGGCCGAAGAAGATCATCATCATCATCAGGCCGCAGCCGATGCAGGTCCAGCTGGTGAATAAGCCCAGGATCAGCAGTATGCCGCCTACCAGCAGCACGATCGGATCGATGATTCCCGCGACCCAGAGCAGCGGCCCCGGCAGCCATGTGCCGGCGTATGCTTCGACGAAGTTGGTCTCGGCGTAAGGCACAATGCCGATGATGAATACCTTGGTGAACCCCATGGAGAAGAAGATCATCCCCAGGGCTACCCTTAAGAAGAGTACTACCCAGTAGTTAACTGACTTCTCGGTCATTTTGCTCTACCCCCTAAGTGTTGTTTCTCGCCGATTCGTTATTTATTTTTATGGCATAACAAATATGGAGTTGCAAGCGATTTGGGATCTGCTCGCGTCGCCGGTCGACGCCGTCGGTAAGCCTGATATACTGGCGACGGATAAGATGAGCCGCGCCGAAGACAAGATCGAGAACGCCCTACCGCTGGTCGCCGTCGAGGATCTGAGCGTACGCTTCCCGCCGCCGCGCCTGGCAGCAGGCGGACCGCGGGGTCCGCTGCGGGCCGTCGAGGACGTGACATTCAGCGTCGGCGAAGGTGAGGCGATCGGCCTGGTGGGCGAGTCGGGCTGCGGCAAGACGACGATAGCCCGCGTTCTGCTCGGCCTGCAGCGGCCGAGCGCGGGGCGGGTGCTGCTGCGTGGCGAGCCGGTCGACTTCAGAAACCCGCGACCGCTGCGCCGCGCCGCGCAGATGGTCTTCCAGGACCCTGCCTCGTCGCTCAACCCGCGCCTAAAGGTCTGGACACAGGTGAGCGAGCCGCTGCGCGGCCACCTGGGCCTGCGCTCGCGCGCCCGACGGCGTTCGGCGGCTGACGAGCTGCTGACCGCGGTGGGCCTGCGCCCCGAGGACGGCGACCTCTACCCACACCAGTTTTCCGGCGGCCAGCGTCAGCGGATCGCGCTGGCGCGGGCGCTGGCCATCGGACCGGCGCTGCTGGTCGCCGACGAGCCGGTTGCCAGCCTCGACGTGGCGGCCCAGGCTGAGATCTCGGAGCTGCTCCGCAGGTTGCACCGGCAGCGCGGCCTGGCGCTGCTGCTGATCTCGCACGACCTGGCGGGAGTCGGGGCCATGACAGGACGCCTGATGGTGCTTTACCTGGGCAGGGCGGTCGAGGAGGGCCCGACGCGCGAGGTGCTGGGCAACCCCGCTCATCCTTACACATGCGCCCTGCTCGACGCCGCGCCACAGCTCGGAAGGGCGAAAGAGAGCGGGGGTGAGCGAGTCGTGCTGCCGGGCGATCCACCCAGCCCTTACGATCCCCCTTCCGGATGCGTCTTCCGCACTCGCTGCCCCCGGGCCTTCGACCGCTGCTCCTACGAGGTGCCCGCTCAGCTCGAGGCGGCGTCCGGCCACCGGGCCGCATGCTTCCTGCTGGACAGCGAACAGCCGGGCGGCCGCGAGCCTTGACAACCAGCGGAGTCTGAATAGATTGTACGGCGTCGCGGTGGCTGTACACCGCGACAGCGCCGGCGCGTCTTAGTGTGGTAGAACCGCCTGCAGTGGTTGCCCTCCGCCGGCCGTTTAGAGCCTCTGGAGTGCTCGATACAGTCGGTGTTTTATTACGGGAAGTTTACGGCGCTCGCCGCAACCCGGCGGCGCAATTGATATCGAGGAGGAAGTCTGGAAATGGTCAAG
>CAYOXX010000061.1:0-18896 GCA_964408025.1 uncultured Acidobacteriota bacterium
CCTCTGTACACCGTCCCGAAACAAAAAAGGGCGCCGGGGCCGCCCGCAGCCGACAGGCGACCCCGGGGACTAAGGGGTCACAGCCCTAACTACTGAACAATATACTGAACAGAATGAGATTTGTCAAGCTTTTTCTTTTCGATTTGCTGAAAAATCACTTGACCTCCGCTCTCAGTGTTCAGTATATTGTTTTTATGCGCAGCCTGACTGAGCGCCAGAGGCAGATACTCGGTTTCATCCGCGACCAGATCGCCGAGCACGGCTTCGCCCCGACCGTGCGCGAGATAGGCGACCGCTTCGGCCTGCACTCGACCAACGCCGTCACCGACCACCTGCGGGCACTGGAGCGCAAGGGTGCCATCGAGCGCACGGCTCGCGCTGCCCGCGGCATCCGGCTGCCCGAGGAGCGCGCCGCGGCGCTCAGGATCCCCGTGGTCGGCCAGATCGCCGCCGGCACGCCGGTGCTGGCCGAGGAGAACATCGAGGACTGGGTGGCGCTGGACGAGGGCCAGGTTCCCGGCGGCCGGCTCTTCGCCCTGCGTGTGCGCGGCGACTCGATGGTCGACGCTCACATCCTCGATGGCGACCTGGTGGTCGTGCGCATGCAGGAGGAGGCCGAGCGCGGCCGGATCGTGGCGGCCCTGATCGGCGAGGAGGCGACGCTGAAGACCTACCTGCCCCAGGGCAACTCCGTCCTGCTCCTGCCCGCCAATCCCGCCTACGATCCGCTTGTGTTCGACAGGAGCAACGGCGAGGGCCTGCGTATTCTCGGCGTCGCGGTCGCCCTGGTGCGGCGCTTTGGACCCGCCCTCCCCATATCCTGACGCTCCCGTCTCGGCCCGCGGAGCTCCCGCGACGGCGGGCGGACAGAAGAATTATTGTGATTTTCACCACAATCGAATAAAATAGGGGTCTCAAATTGTAATTGGTTTTGGACGCCGTATCCGCGGCCGGGTAATGTCATGAAGCGGATTCTGATCGTCGACGACAACCCCGACAACATCGAGGTTCTCAAGTACAAGCTTGAGCGCAGCGCCCGCTTCGAGCTGCAGATTCTCGAGGCTCTCAGCGGCGAGGCGGCGATCGAGATCGCCACCAAAGAGCCACTCGACCTCGTGCTGCTGGACGTGATGATGCCCCACCTGGACGGCTTCGAGGTCTGCCGCCGCATCAAGGCCCTCAAGGGGGAGGCGTTCCTGCCGGTGATCATGGTGACCGCGCGCGAGGACCTGGACTCCAAGATCGAGGGCTTCGAGTCGGGCGCCGACGACTACATTCCCAAGCCGTTCGACCTCCAGGAACTCGAGGCGCGCATCAAGAGCATGCTGCGCATCAAGGAGCTGCAGGACGAGCTGCTGCGCACCACCCAGCGGCTGGTGGATGCCGAGCGCCTAGCCGCCATCGGCGAGGTCGCCGCCAGCGTCAACCACGAGATCAACAACCCGCTCTGCGCCATCATGCTCAACGCCCAACTCCTGCAGGAGGAGATCAGCTCCGACCCCGACGGCGCCCGGGCCCGCGCCGCCAAGATCGAGGAGAACGTCGAGCGCATCCAGGCCATCACCCAGCGGATCCAGGAGCTGAAGAACTCCGGCACCACCGACTACGTCTCCGGCGAGAAGATGCTCGACCTCAAGAGCTGAGCCACCCTTTTCCCGAAGCCAATCCCCTCTGTTCCCGCATGGCATCGGTCGCCGCCGGGCCCGGCTCCGCCCGCCGCGGCTCGAACTCCCTTCAGTCGGCGGCGACGGGTTTGCCAACCGGTTAGCGAGACCGGCGGCGGGCAGAGCCGGACCTGAGGACGCCTGATTCGCCGCAACCCGTTGAGTGCCAGCGCCAGGGCGCCGTGCGAGAGCAGCAGCGCCAGGGCCAGACCGGCGGCGGCGAAAATCGCGATCATCTCCTTCCCTCCCTGTTCGACAACTGAGAGGGGCAAGAGGCGTGCCCGCTGCGCGGGCCAGGGCTGCGCGGCCGCAAACTGCTCGCCCACAAGAGGTTAGGGCGCATCCGACGTTAGTGTTAGCGCGTCGGCCCGCGTCAAGGCGTAAACGAATGCGGCGCACTGGACACGGGGGGCGCTGCCGCAGATAATCGGTCCCCGAGTTTGGCCGTCGGTCAACCGTTGACGCCTTGAGAGGCTTTGAAGGGAGTTAGAAACGTGCGCGATGCCAAGTCCCTCGCCGCCGTCGGAGCCGCGCTCGCCGTGGCCCTATTTTTCTCTCCCTCGTGCTCGCCGGATAGCGGATCCGAAGTCGGGATCGCCAGGCTGGACCTGATTCGGCTGCACGAGGAGGCGCGGCGGTTCCGCGAGACGGGCGCGGTTAACATCCGCTCATTCGACCGCTACTATCACCTGGCGCGCGGCTGGTCGTTCCCGCACGCCGACGGCGAGGGCGGCCCTCTGGTAGTGGCAGCCATCGCCGGTGAGTCTGTCCTCCGCTACGGGGTAGTCCGGCCGGCAACGCGCTTCCTCGCCTTCAGCGTCAGAACCAGCGGCCCCCTGGGCGGCCCCGCGCGCCAGCGGGTCGAGGTCTACGCCGGCCCGAGGCTGGTTGGCTCCTTCGACGTCGAGGGCGAGCTGTGGCGCCGCGAGAGGGTAAGGATACCGGACCGGGTTCAGCGGTTCGGCGACAACGAGATAGCCTTCCGCTTCGCCGGCCTCGCCGAGAACCCGAACTTCCTGGCTGACGAGGCCAGCCACGCCGAGAATCCGTATCCCGGCGTGGCGGCCTACTTCAGCGACTTCGAGATCTCGACCTTCAGGGGCAGCCGGTCCCTGTCGGGCGAAGAGCTTCGTGCTTTCGTTCCGGCCGCCGGCGGCAGGCGCCTGATCCAGCGTGCCAACAGCGCCATATCCTTCGCCTTCGAAGTCGAGCCGGGGTCGCGCCTACTGCTCCGCGGCGAGCTCAATACACCGCCCCGGCGGCGGGGCGAGGTAACGCTGGCAGTGAGCGCCCACAGCGACGCGCGCCCCGCCTGGGCTGACCTCTGGAGCCGGCGGGTGGAGATCGGCGGCGGCGAATCGGTATTCCCTTTCAGCGCCGAGATCCCGCTCGAGCTGCCGGCGAGCCGACCCGTCGAGATCATGCTCATCCTCCAAACCACCAGCCACACTGCCGGCGTCCGCGTCGCCTGGGACCGTATGCTACTCGAGCGGCCCGAAACCGCCCCCGTCGTCCCGGAGGCTGTTGAGCGGCAGCCGGTGCGCATCAGCGAAGAGGTTGGGGGAGTGAGGAACGTCGTATTCGTCATCCTCGACGCGGCCCGGCCCGACGGATTCGGCTGCTACGGCTGCGATGAGGGCCTCACCCCGAACATCGACGCGTTGGCGGAATCATCACTTGTCTTCTGCGACGCAGTAGCCCCCGCATCCTATACGCTCGCCTCCTGTGCGTCGCTCTTCAGCGGCCTGCTGCCGCCGACGCACGGAGTAAGCTACAGCATTAACCGAGAATACGCCCCCTATCCTGAGGAGATGGATAACATGGTGCGGGCCTTCAAGCGCAAGGGCTTTTACACCCTCATCATGACCGGAAATCATTTCGTCTCCGAAAACTTCGGGTTCACGCGCGGCCGCGATCGCCAAGTCAACCTGCGCTCAGCCGTGAGTACGGATGCCTACCTCTCGACCGTGGAGCTGGAGAGAATGGAGCGCGGTGTCAGCGCAGCCGCAGAGAGCGGCGTGCCCGCATTCATCTACGTTCACCTTCTACCGCCCCACAAGCCATACAATCCGCCAGATGATTTCGAAGGCAGGCGCACATCAGGGCGGCTGACTCCCATGGACTCCATTCGCGTCACGGCTCTGGCCAGCAATCCGCTCATCGGGCCGGACCACCCCGAAATCGCAGCCTACCGTGAACACTACGACGACAACCTAGCCTACGCTGACCATGTCGTCGGACTCCTCTTCGAGATGCTACGGCACTATGGCCTCTACGACGACTCGCTGATCATCGTCACAGCCGACCACGGCGAGGCGTTCGGCGAGCACGGCCACATGGAACACAATACGACCGTCTACGATGAGATGATAAAAATCCCCCTCATCGTCCACGCGCCCGGACTCGAGCCCGGTGAGGTGAGCCAGCACGTCGGTCTCATCGACTTCTTCCCCACCTTCGTCGAGCTCTTCGACCTCGACGTCTACACACTCCCATTCCAGGGCCGCAGCCTGGCCCCCTTTTTCGCCGGGCGCGAGCCGGAGCCGACCGACTACTACTTCTCCATAAACTCCGGCCACAAGCAGGCCTTCACCCTCAGGGGCGACCGCTACAAGTACGTCCACCACATCCACCGCGAGGAGCTCTACGACCTCGTCGAGGACCCCGGCGAGACGGTCAACATCATCGCCGAGCACCCGGTCCTGGCCGCCTGTCTGCGGCAGCGCGGCATGGCGCTGATCTACTTAGCTCCTTCGAGCGAAGAACTCCGACAGATGGATGAGGAAGACGTCAACAGGCTGCGCGACATCGGCTACCTGCAGTAGGCGCCCACCGTTCGGCTGTCACCGACTCTCGCACGCGGCCTGTGAGGCCGCGCCTTGTCATCTACCGAGGCGGTGTTAGAATTGCACCCACACGGAGGGGAGATCTTCTGATGCACAGAGTCGCTAAGGCAGCCAGGGCGGCACCGCTGTTCGTTCTGGCCGTAGCCTTCTGGGCGCTTACGGCCTGCCCGGGTGCGGAGCCGAGCGAGCCGGAGCGCGCATCGCTCAATCTGATTCCGATCTACCAGTCCGCCCGACTGCTCGCTGAGACCGGCTCGATCAGGCTCTCGTCGCACCGCAGGGACTTTTACCTCGGCCGCGGTTGGTTCGAACAGACGCTGCGCTCCGACGGCCGCGGGCGCATCGCCGTGGCCATCGCCGAGGAGGCGGTCCTGCGCTACCGGGTCCTGCGCCCAACCGAGCGCTGGCTGACCTTCAACGCCCGCTCCCGGGGCAGGCTCGGGGGGCCGGAGCGGCAGCTCGTCGAGGTCTACGCCGGCGGCAGGCGTCTCGCCTCCCTCGAGATCTCCGGCGCGGAGGACCATCTCTGTACGATTCACATCCCGGCTGAGGCTCAGCGCGTCGGCGAGAACGAGCTTCTCTTGCGCTTCTCCGCGGTCGAGGAAAACCCCGGATTCCTGGTGGGGCGTGAGAAGAACGATGAGAGCTTCTACCCCGGCACGGCGGCCTACTTCAGAGGGATGATGATCTTCTTCGGCGACGAGGATGGGCCGCGTGAGGAGGAGATTCGCGACGAGAGCAGGGTATTCGAGCTCACAGAGGGCGGCCGTTTTCTCAGCCAGCGCCCCAACAGCGAGCTCGCCTACGCCTTCGAGATACGTCAGGGATCGCGCCTGGTCTTCACCGGCTCCGTGCGGGATCAGGCCGGTGCCGACGACGAGATCACCGTGACGTTGCGCAGCCGCACCGACTCCGAGCCCGAGTGGCGCGCTCTGTGGAGTCGAACCTTCCCCGGCGGCACCGGGCACGACTTCGAGGCCGAGCTGCCCCTGGACGAACTGGCGAGTGGGGCGGGGGGGGCGGCGGAGCTGAGTTTCGGCGTCGCCGGATTGAGGCGCTTCTCGAACGCCGCGGTAGTCTGGCGCCGCCTGAGCCTCGAGGCGCCACCGGAGGCCCCGCCGGAGCCGCGCCAGCGGGCGGTACGCATGGACAGCCGGGTCGAGCACGTCGTCATAATCGTCCTCGACGCCGCCAGGCCCGACCACTTCGGCTGCTACGGCGACGGGCGCGGAATCACACCGCGCATCGACGAGTTCGCGCGCTCGGCCGTTGTCTTTCGCCAGGCGGTGGCGCCGGCACCCTACACGCCGACCTCGATCTCGTCGCTCTTCTGCGGCCTGCTGCCCGAGCGCCACGGCGTGCGCCGCGACAACAGCTCGTTCCCCGAAGAGTTACTTAGCATGCCCGAGGTCTTCGGCGGCGCCGGCTACTTCACGCTCTGCCTTACCGGCAGCCCCTACGTGACGCCGACCTTCGGCCTCGGCCGCGATTTCGAGCGGCTGGTCCACCTCCGCAGGCCCGAGTTCATCGAGGCGGGGACGAGCACGATGGACCTCGAAGCCGCAGAAGAGGGCATCGCCACCGCGGCCGCCAGCGGACGGCCGGCGTTCATCTACGTCCACCTGCTCCCGCCCCACTGGCCATACCTGCCTCCCGAGCCGTTCGACAGCCTCCACGTCGTCGACGCGGAGGCGCAGCACCGCCTGCCGTGGAAGATCCGACTGCTGCTCGACTACGGCAGAATCGATTCAGGCGACTCGGACATCGCCAACATGCACCTGCGCTACACCAACAACCTCTCCTACGCCGACCACGTCGTAGGGCGGCTCCTTGAGATGCTGCGCAGCCACGGACTCTACGACGACGCCCTGGTTATCGTGACCGCCGACCACGGCGAGGCATTCGGCGAGCACGGCGGGCTCCTGCACCGTACCCACGTCTACGACGAGATGATCAGGGTACCGCTCATCGTCCGCGCACCCGGCCTCGAGCCGGCCGCGGTCGAGCAGCTGGTGGGGCTAATAGACATCTTCCCGACGCTCGTCGAGCTGATGGACCTGGAGCCCGAGGGCGCCGTATTCCAGGGCCGCAGCATCGCTCCGCTGCTGGCCGGCAGTGAGCCCGAGCCGGCCGCTTACTACTACTCCCGGGCCGTCGGCACGAGGCTGAACTTCTCGATGCGGGGCGAGCGCTACAAGTACATCTATCAGGGCGGCCGCGAGTTCCTCTACGACCTGGTGGCGGACCCCGGCGAGACGGAGAACATCATCGGGCGCCGCCCCGTCCTGGCCGCGCTGCTGCGCCTGCGCGGCATGCTGGCCGTCGCCGCAGAAGCAGAAAGCCCGGACAGCCGCATCCAGCTCGACCAGGAGATGGAGCGCGAGCTGCGCGACCTGGGCTACCTGCAGTAGAGACAGACCGCCGCAACGGAATGCTCATTCCTGTCCGTTATCCACCGATTCAAACGGTAGGACGGACATTCCTGTCTGTCACTCCTCATAAAAAAAGTGCCCCTGGTTTTACCCGGAGGCACTTTTACGCTTCTGCAGCAGTGTTTAGAACATGAAGCGGAAGCCAAGCTGGTAGTAGCGCGAGCGCACGACGGCGCTGGGTAGGCCGAAGTTGGAGGATGTGATATTAGTGGATCGGACGGAGGTGTAGGCGTCGTCGTTGAAGAGGTTGAAGACGTCGAACAGTACGCCGACGCGGTAGCGGTCTGCGAAGATGAACGCCTTCTCCAGCCTCAGATCGATGTTGAGCTGGCTGTCGTAGCGGAGGCTGCCGTCATTCACCCTGATGTTGACAGTGGCGTCGCCGTAAGTGGCCGTCTCAACCCACGACCTGCCGCTCATGTAGGAGATGGTCGGAGTGATGTAGATGTCGAACGGGGCGATGTAAGTGCCGGCGACCTTCAGCACGTGCGGACGCTCCCAGTAGGCGCGGCCGCCGTCGTTGACCCAGCCGTTGGGATTGCTGTAGGTGCTGAATCCCTGGATGACGCCATAGGTCTGGCCGAGGTTGGAGGTGTTGCGGCTGTAGGTGTAGTTGCCAAACAAGCTCCAGTTGTCGCTCATCCGCCTGGTCAGCTCGAACGAAACGCACCAAAACTTGCGGAACGGCTCCTGCAGCACGCCGTGGTCGCCCTCGTGCGGGTTGGTGTGGTACTCCATGCCGGTCGGGTTGGTATAGTTGGGGTAGAAAACGCCGCTGTAGGTACCGTTGGCGCTGGTGACGGTGGTATTGACCGTGTCCCAGGTGGAGTCGGGATCAAGGGCGCCGAAGATGTCTTTGTCATTCTTGTAGACGAAGGTCACCGAGGCCGCTACGTTGGGCATCAGCTCGCGCTCGAGGCCGAGCATGAATCCTTCGCTGTATTGGTTCGTCTCGTTGGGATCGACGGAGAAGTACCCGGTGCCGCCGAAGTAGTAAGCGAACGTCCAAGGCGGCGCGCTGGGGCCCGTCAGGGCCCGGCCGTAGTAGGTCATGCCCCGCGGGACCGTGGTGACCAGAGCCTCGGTGTTGCCGGTGACCACGCCCTCGTAGTAGCGCCCGTAGAAGCCGCGCAGCACCGTGGTGCCGTCGCCGAAGAGGTCGTAGGCGAAGCCGAGGCGAAGAGCCGGGTCGTTGTAGCGGAGAATGGTATCGCCGCCGGCTGGTGCGCTACCAGGATCGTCGGCCATGATGCCGCTGGAGTCGTAGCGGAAGCCGAGGTTCAGCGTCAGGCGGTCGTTGACGCTCCAGCTATCCTGCACGTAGGCTGCGTAACGCCTAATAGCGGTGTAGCCTTCCCAGCTGCCGTAGTCGTACCAGAGGTAAGTCTCGCCGTACCAGTAGTACTGAAACTTGTCGAGGATGATGTAGCGGCCGCCGAGGCTGCGCTCGTACTCGAAGCCGAACTTCATGCTGTGGCTGCCCATCATGTCGTCGTTGAAGTAGTTGGCCGCGAGCAACATGTTGTCGCGGTTGCGGGTATAGAGGTCGGCGCGGTTGGCGCTGCTGCCGGGCAGGTGGATGCCCAACGCGTAGTCCCACATCAGCGCCGAGAAGGGACCCCTATCGTCCGAACCCAGGTTGCCGGCCCGCGGCACCAGATCGAAGCCGCCGCGGAAGCCGCCGTAGCGGCCCTCGATGATGAAGTCGTCGCTGGCCACGTAGGAGTGCTGGATCAGATAGGTGTTGGACTGCGATACCTGTTGCCAGAGGCTGTCCTCGTAGTTGGCCGACCAGCCGCCCTGGTAGTTCCGGTGGCTCCTGCCGCGCTTGAACCAGACCCAACTGAAGTAGCTGATGTTGCGGTCGTCCCACTGCGCGCTGACCTTGATGAACGAGCGCTTCGGGTCCTCGACCTGGGTGATCGTGCCGTCGATTATTGCCCGCTCGGTCTCCCACTTCTGGTAGTTGAAGTTGAAGAAGAACCAGATGCGGTCCTGCAGCACCGGCCCGCCGATGGCGAAGTTCGGATCGGTCAGCTTGCTGGCCGTGGGCGCGCTGACCAGCGGGTACTCCCCGGTGTTGTCGCTCACCCATTCGGTGCTCTGCATGAAGTAGTTGACCTCGCCGTGGAACTCGTTGCCGCCGCTCTTGGTCACCACGTTGAGCGCCGCGCCGGTGAAGGCGCCGTACTCGGCCGGGGCGCCGAACATCGCCACGTCCATCTGCTCGACCGCCTCCATGTTGATCGAGCTGAAGACGGTGCCGGTGGCCGGGTCGCTGACGTTGACGCCGTCGGTGTTGAACGACTGGCCGGCGTCAGAAACGCCGCCGAAGGCGGAGTTATCGGTGTAGCCGGCGCTCAGGTTCGGCATGCTCCAGACGTCGCGCGTGTTCGGGATGTTCTGCAGGAAGTCCAGATCAAGTGTGTCGCCGATGCCCGATGAGGTCTTGTCGACCAGTGGTGCCTCGCCGGTGATGGTGACCACCCGCTCGAACTCCGAGGGCATCATCACCTTGTCGAGCGTCACTGTCACCTCATAGCCGAGCACGATGCCGGTCTGCTCGATGGTGTTGTAGCCCTCCATCTCGAACTTGATGTCGTAGGTGCCCACCGGCAGCAGCACGAAGCGATACATTCCGCGCTCGTTGGTGGTCGTCGTCATATCACGCGCGATCAGCGCGTCGGAGGCGATCGTCACGGTCGCCCCCACGATGACGGCGCCGTCGGCGGTGGCCACCGTGCCCATGATGCGGCCCCTGTTCTGCTGCGCGAAGGCCACCGTGGCCACCAGCAGAACGAGGACAAGTGGAAGGAATTTCTTCATGGAGAACTCCTCTATATAATGAAAACAGGTTTTCCCGCTCCGGTTGTTCTAAATCGCTATACAGGATGCGGTACCCCCCGCATCGTACAACCGGTCTTGTATAATTTTAGGAGCAAATCTAGTGCCAGACTTTTCAATACCCGCTCTAATCGCTTCTTCACTCACGATTCGGCGGCATCGCTTGACATTTCCTTATCGCTTACTGCGATTAAGTCGCCGCTTGTCAAGGTGTTGCGGGAGCGAAGGCCGGAATACTCAACTCGCCCGTAAACGGTTCGGGCGAGCGGCTGAGGGTCAACGGCGCGGCGAATAAATTCAAAATTTTGAATGTGCATCTAATTTTTTGAATCGACTTATCGCCGGATCGATGAGAACCGGAGCAAACTGGAACCGGATTCCTATCCCGATCGCCGTGTGCACTGACTGTAAAACCGGATCGACGTACGGTTATCCGAATAGACTTTCGTCGGGATCGGGCCTCGCTTTGTAACTGCGTGGGAGCCGCCTCGATCGGGACAAGGCGCCTGAAGAAGTGCCCCCGGCGGCGAACCGCCGGAGGCACATATGCACAGGAGTTCTTCCCATTTGTTCGTTCGTTAAGCTAGAACATGAAGCGGACGCCGAGCTGGTAGATTCGCGTTGGAACAACGGTGCTCGGGAGCTTGAATGAACCGGAAGCGATGTTTCTGCTCCTGACTTCGGTGACAGCGTCGTCGTTGAACAGGTTGAAGACATCGAAGATGACGCCAACGCGGAAGCGTTCCATGAACACGAACGCCTTCTCCACGCGCAGGTCGATGTTGAGCTGGTAATCGTAACGATCGGTGCCGTCGATCGGCTTGATGTACAGTTCGTTATCAGCCCTGCCCTCGGGCCTGTAGACGAGCGGGTACGGGAATCCGCTCTGGTAGGTGACCACCGGGCTGATGTAGATGTCGAAGGGGGCGATGTAGGTGGACGTGACCTTGAACACGTGCGGCATGTCGTAGCGGAGCCTGCCCTCAACGTTGATCCAGTAGTTGGGATTGTTGTAGGTGTTGAAGCCCTGGACGACGCCGTAAGTGTGGTTGGTGACGGTGCCGGTGTTGCGGCTGAAAGTGTAGCTGGCCCTCATGCTCCAGTTGTCGCTCATCCGCTTGGTGAGCTCGAAGAGCACCGACCAGTAGTGGCGCCACATGTTACCCAGTACGCCGTGCTGGCCCTCCCTCGGGTTGGTGTAGTACTCAGGAGAACCCCAGTTGATGCTGCCGTAGTAGGTGCCGTTGTAGGAGCCGTTAGCGCTGCTGTAGTTGGCGGTCCGCTCGACCCAGGTGGCGTTGGGGTAGATCGAGCCGTACTGGTCGCCGTCCCATTTGTAGACGAAAGTGACGGATCCAGCCAGGTTCTGCATCAGCTCGCGCTCGACGCCGAACATGATCCCCTCGGTCCACTGGTTGGAGATGGTGGGATCGATCTCGTACTGGCCAGGCGCCGAGCCGCCGGCGACGCTGTCCAGCTCCCAACCGCTGCCGTCCCACATGTATACGTATACCGGCGGAACGGCCGTGACCATCGGCTCGGTGTTGCCGCTGAGGACGCCCTCGTAGTAGCGGCCGTAGAAGCCGCGCAGCACGGTAGTGCCGTCGCCGAAGAGGTCGTAGGCGAAGCCGAGGCGCCAGGCCGGGTCGTTGAAGCGCAGGAAGGTGCTGCTGCCAGCCAGGCCGCCATCGCTCGCATTCTGGGCGCTCAGACCGCTGCTGTCGTAGCGGAAGCCGAAGTTGAGGGTCAGCCTGTCGTTGAGGCTCCAGCTATCCTGCGCGAAGCCGGCGTAGCGGGTGATCACCGTACCGCCTTCATAGGTGCCGTTGTCGTCCCACTCGACCGGAGTGCCGTTGCAGTAGTAGACGAACTGCTCGTGCGAGTAGAAGCGGGCTGTGAGGCTGCTCTCGCGCTCGAAACCGAACTTGAAGCTGTGGCTACCCATCATGTCGTCGTTGAAGTACTGCACAGTCAGCAGCAGGTTGTCGCGGTTGCGCGTGTAGAGGTCGGTGCGGTTGAACGAGTCGTAGAATAATCCTTCACAATAATCGTAATGCGTCTCGCCCGGCACGCGCGGCACCAAGTCGAAGCCGCCGCGGAAGCCGGCGAAACGGCCCTCGATGACGACGTCGTCGGTGGCCACGTAGGAGTGCTGCAGCAGATAGGTGTTGGACTTCGATACCTGCTGCCAGCAGCTGTCCTCGCAATTGGCTCCCCAACCGATGTAACCAGCCCTGTGGCTGCGGTCGCGCTTGTAGTAGATCCAGCTGAAGTAGCTGATGTTGCGGTCGTTCCACATCATGCTGAGTTTAACGAACGAGCGATGCTCGTCCCTTTTTTCCATAATGGGGCCGTCCCAAACGGGCCGCTGGACTGCCCGCTTATTCCAATTGTAGTTGAAGAAGAACCAAGCGCGGTCCTGCAGCACCGGTCCGCCGACGGCGAAGTTCGGGTCGTCACGGTCTTCGAGTGTGGGCGCGCTGACGGTCTCATATTCAGTGGTGTTGTCGCTGCCCCACTTGACTCTCTGTACAAAGAAGTTGACCTCGCCGTGGAAGGCGTTGCCGCCGCTCCTGGTCACCGCGTTGAGCGCCGCGCCGGTGAAGGCGCCGTACTCGGCCGGGGCGCCGAACATCGCCACGTCCAACTGCTCGACCGCCTCGAGGTTGATCGAGCTGAAGACAGTGCCGGTGGCCGGGTCGCTGACGTTGACGCCGTCGGTGTTGTAGCTCTGGCCGGCGTCCTCGACGCCGCCGAGGGCTGAGTTCTCGGTGAAACCGGCGCTGATGTTGGGAATGTTCCAGACGGAACGCTGGTTCGGCGCGTTCTGTAGGTAGTCCAGGTCGATCTGGTCGCCTATGCCCGAGTCGGTCTTGTCGACCAGAGGCGCCTCTCCGGTGATGGTGACCACCCGCTCGAACTCCGAGGGCGTCATCACCTTGTCCAGCGTGATGGTCACCTCGAAGTCGAGCACGATGCCGCTCTGCTCGATGGTATTGTAGCCCTCCATCTCGAAGCGGATGTCGTAGGTGCCCACCGGCAGCAGCACGAAGCGGTAGGCGCCGCGCTCGTTGGTGGTCGTCGTCATCTCGCGCGCTATCAGCGCGTCGGAGGCGATCGTTACGGTCGCCCCCACGATGACGGCGCCGTCGGCGGTGGTCACCGTGCCGATGATGCGGCCCCTATTCTGCTGCGCGAAGGCCATAGTGGCCAGCAGCAGAACGAGGACCAGAGGTAGGAGTTTCTTCATGTCAAATCTCCTCTTAAGTTGCTGTTAAAAATAAAGTTACACTGCCCAACCTGCGGGCAGAATGCTCCCCTGTCTGTGTACGCATCACCTCCTTAAGGTTGTGTGAGATTAAAAGTATCAGGCGCCGTTTAATACTATTAGCAACAGCCGTGCCAATATCTAAGTCTTCCAGCCGCCGCTTCCCGCACCGGCGACAGCAGTGGCTCCAACGCCCTGCGACTCGCGTAAGTTGTTGGAATGTAAGTGTTTATACTGCGTTCAATATATTGTTCATATATTGAAATTATTGAACTATTTATATGACGGTCACCGTTTAACCATCGGTCAGGCCAGGACGGTTCAATTCCTCGGATTAGATACTAATCCACGAATCGATTTTATGCGGCACGGCTTTCGTTTACGGTCAACGGAGCCGCTGCGGGTCGCCAAGTGGGCTATGGACAAGAGACCGCAGCCGCGTCGGCTCCGGATCAGTAATTTTCGGCGAGATATTCTATGAAAGTGAGCTGCTCCTCCAGCGAATACTTAGCGAGAAAATAGACAGAGCCTCCGCTCGTTACCCAGACTCTTACCGTAAAGCCTAACTTCGCCAGTGGCCAGACGAGCGAGAGGCTGGTGATCAGCCCTTGATCAGCCTGTAGTCTGGTTTCCCGATCACTCAAGACCGCACCGCCGTAAGCTCCCTGGCTGTCGATAGGAGGGCCGCCCGGCTGCCTCTTTAACCAGATCCCTTTGAATTGCGCACCCTTGATTCCCTCGATGTCTGTTTTCACCCCATTCAAATCCAGTGTCCTTCTTCTCAACACGAAGCCTTGGATAAGAGCAGAATTAAAATCCTTAACAACGTCCTGGACGATCTTCCTTTCAGCGTTGGCGATGAATAACCCTGTGACTTTATTGTAGTGAGCCTTAAAAACCCTCTCCATGATCAAGTAGTCTACACGTGTGAGCCTCCGGCCTGTTGTACTGGGCATCAACCACCGCACGTTCGGGTCTATGCGCATGTTTTGAACCCACCTATGGATGACCTTGGCAGGCCTGAAGCCCGCAACCAGCGGCGATGTCCCTATTTTGATCCTGGAATCAACTTTGTCATAATCCCTACCTGGATCTAATGGTAAGGATATTTCGTCCGTTTCGAATACTGCCCCACTCGAGATGCCACTGTTGCACTTCAAAATGTAAAATATTCGATCACGCATTTTCTCAAACCCCCGCTAGTTATGAATATTCAAATATTCATGGATACTGTGAGTTCAACGCAGCAGACGATGTTAGACATCGAGCAGCTTCGAGCAGGCCGAGACCCCATCGTATTTAGCCACACTAAACGCACACCCACTGATAACAATTCCACCTCACGGGTGAAAAAACCACAATCTAGAATTCCTACCGAATAATATAATGCGACAGAAAGAGTGTGTCAAACAGTATGTGTTATTAAGAAGTGCGGGTTGCCCTCTTCACTCCTCGACCCAGAATTCGAGCATGGCGCCGAGGTGGCGCCAATCGTTGGCGCCGCCCGGCAGAGTCCTGGGCGTGACGCCGTTGGAGGTGGAGACGGCCACCGGGTAGATGTAGGAGGTCGAGAGGTAGTGGTAGGCGAATGCCGGGCCGAGCTCGAAGACGAAGCTCTCGCGCCGGCGCGGCTCCATCCGCAGCGTGCGGCTCTTCCCCTGTACCGAAAGGGTGACGGTGTTGGCGCAGTTGCTGTTGGTCAGCCGCACCCGCAGTCGCCGCAGCGGCTCGGCGCTGCGCAGGACCAGCTCGGCGGTGCGCCCGCCGGCAGTCCAGATCTGCTGGCCGCCGCCCTCGGTCAGGTAGCGCCGCTCCTCGGGGGCGCTGTCGGGGCCGGTGTGCGGAGCGAAGGGGTTCGGTTCCTTGGCGTACGAGTCGTGGTCCATGTGGTAGACGAAGAAGTCGACGACCGGCCGACCGTGCTCGTCGCGCACCAGCTCGCCGCCGCGCTCGCGGAACCAGGGCACGCGCCGGCGCTCGGGCTCGGTGTTGATCGGCAGGTCGTTGAGCATCGTCCACTCCGCCGGCAGCATACGCAGCAGCGGCGCCTCGGCGTAGCGCGAGGGATAGTGGCTGTGCTGCAGCGGCGAGATCAGTATGTGGCCGATCAGCGCCGCCCCGGCCACCGCCGCCAGCACCGGCGCCCAGCGGGGCGTCCGCGCGGGCAGGAGGAAGAGCAGCAGCGGCATGATGTTCATGAAGTAGCGGTTGGCGACGGTACCCCCGCCGCCGATCACGTTTGTCGGTATGAGCACGATGTAGACCAGCGCCGCCGCCGCCGCGCCCCCCAGCACCAGCCAGCGGCACAGCGGCCGCCTGCCCAGGGCCAGAAAGAGGACGAGCGCCAGGACCGCCGGGAAGTAGTAGGGCACGATGCCGCCGAAGCGCCCGAGGAAGAAGTAGAGGACGTTGTGGGCGATGTCGAGAGGGTAGAAGGGGGGCCGGTACTCCCCCAGGTTCGTCTCCATGCTCGTCTCGCTGGCGGTGTCGAACGAGCGACCGATGGCGTACGGATACTCACCGGTGAACGACTTGCGCTCGCCGCCCTGGTAGTTCCAGTTGCCCGTGGCCAGATGCTGCACGCCGAACAGCAGCAGCGCCGCCGCGACCAGGGTCGCCGCGACCAGCAGCGCCCTCGCCCAGCGTCTGCGCAGCGGCAGGTAGAGTAGCAGCGGCAGCGCCAGGGCGCCGTTGCTCAGCTTGCTGAACATCGCCACGCCCAGCAGTACCGCGGCCGCCACGTCGGTCCAGGGGGTGAGAAGGGCGGCGCGCCAGCGGGGCGGGCTCTCGCCCTCCTCTAGCGGATTGAGCTCCTTGTAGAGCCAGAGGAAGTAGGCGCCGAAGACGGTGGCGAAGTTGAAGAACTCCGGCGCGATCCAGAAGTAGTAGACCGTGGCCACCGAGGGCAGCACGAAGGCCAGCGCCGTCCCCAGCGCCCGCGCCGTGCCCCAGCGGCGTTGCCACAGCAGTGTCATGCCCAGCAGCACCGCGCCCAGCAGCAGGGCGTGGGTGACGAGCACGCCGCGGTGGCCGAAGGCCCAAACCGCCGGCGCCAGCGCCAGCGGGTAGATGTAAGCTTTGCCATAGTAAAGGCGCCCGTCGTCGGGGTTACGCTGGAGGAAGATGCCGGAGGGTCCGCCGCTGAAGTCGGCGTAGACCCGCTGCAGGTCGGCCCGCGAGTACTCGAGGTCGAAGTCGTGGGCGATGCTGGTGGCCAGCGCGTAGTAGGTGGCGCAGTCGCTGAAGAAGCCGCCTCCGAGGAGCGCCGGCAGGTCCGTGGCCGCCCCCAGCAGGAGCAGGCCGCCGGTGATCAGGGCTGCGGCCGCCAGCGCCGGGCGGCCGCGGCTACTAACTGGTTCCATGTCGGCACCCGCTGGCCTTTCGGTGGCTGCCACCGTAATATACCAGCCCCAGCGGGCCGTCAAGCGGGAGGGAGTTGTGAGAAGGATAGTCCCGGTCGTCGCCGCCGTCGCCCTCCTGCTGCCGCTCTCGCTCGCCGGCGCCCAGGAGAACGGACCCCGCCGCGCATACTCCTCACTCGAGCAGCTGCCGCCGCTGAGCGACTGGGAGAGGGCTCTCTCCTACGTCGTCGGAGGCGACCCGGCGGTGATACTCGTCTCCAGCGCCTGCAGGCGCGACTCGTGGGACGGCACCCTCTTCACCGTCGTGCGCCGCATCAAGATCCTCGCCGAAGGGGGGCTGGACTATGCCGACATCGAGGTCCGCATCGAGCCCGGCGAGCGGGTAGTAGGCATCGCCGGCCGCACGCTGCTGGCCGACGGCTCGGTGGTCGATCTGCCCGACGAGGCAGTCGAAGTCGGCGCCGACTACCGTGGGATCTGGGGGCCCGAATTCACCTACAGCTTCACTCTGCCCGGAGCCGCCCCCGGCGCCGTGGTCGAGTACTGTTACACCGTCGCCGCCCCCCTGGGCCGCGGCATGCGCTTCAACTCGTGGCACCTTCAGGACTGGGTGCTCACCGTCGGCAGCCGCTACACGCTCGACATCCCGGTCGAGTTCATGCCGTTCAGCGCCGAGGTAGAGAACCTGCGAACCTCGGCCGAGCCGCACCGCGAGATCGAGGGGGACCGCTGCGTCGTCACCTACAGCTTTGCCAACGTGCCGGGCCTGGGGCGCGAGCCGTACATGCCGCCCGCCTCGGCGCTGTTCGGCAGGCTGGTGGTCGACTACCGCTGGCCGCGCTCCGAGACGGCCGATCCCGACCGCTACTGGTTGCAGTTCGGGCGCAACCAGGCGCGGCAGGCGGAGCTGTTCCTGGCCGAGCGCGGCGGCGTCGCCGAGCTGGTCGCCGAGCTGGCGCCGCGGCGTGCTGAGGCGGTGGAGCTCGCCCAGGCGGTCTGCGCCTGGATCCAGGAGAACGTCGTCAACCTCTCCGCACTGCCGCCCGAGGAGGTATTCAGCGGCGGCCGCCTCCTGCACGACGAGGCCTACAGCGTCGCCGAGGTGCTACACAACCACTACGGGACCCGCATGGAGATCACGCTCCTGGCCCTGGCTATGCTGCGCCAGGCTGGCCTCGAGGCCCACCTGGTCCTCGCCGTCGACCGCCGGCGGGGCATCATGCGACCCGGCTACCTCGATCCCCGGCAGTTCGACCAGGCGCTGGTCGCGGTCCTGCCGCCCGGCGGCGGCGCGCGCTTCCTGCACCCGTCGGCGCCCGGCTGCCCCCCCCTCGGCATAGCATGGTACGTGCAGGGCGCCCTGGCGCTGGTCTGCTCTCCCGCGGGCGGGCGCTTCGCCCGCCTTCCGGTCGCCGCGGCCGCCGATAATGTGCGCGAGCACCTTGTCGAGCTGAAAATCGAATCGAACGGAGACGCGGAGGCCGTGGTCGCCACCACCTACCATGGGCAGGAGAGCATGCGGATCAGGAACCTGCTCGCGCCGCTGCCGGCGAGCGAGCGCGAGGAGCTGATCGCAGCCACCGCGGGCGGCGACCCGACGGCAGCCGAGATCGTGGCGGTGAGCTTCTCCGGCCTGGAATGCAGCGGGAGTCCGCCGCGCGTCGAGGTGCGCATGCGCCTGCCAGGCTTCGCCAGGCTCGACGGCGGCGGCATAGCCTTCGAGCCCGGCCTAGTCGCACCGCTTCTCGAAGCCGAGCCCGTCGGCGGAGGGCGCACCCCCACCCCCACCCGCAACCTACCGGCTTACCTGCCCTATCCGCTCACCGTGCGCGTCGAGGAGAGGATATCGCTCCCTCCCGGATTCGCAGTAGCCGACGCCGGCCCCAGTCAGTACCTCTGCGAGTTCGGGCGCCACGGCGTCGAAACTGAGCTCATTCCTGACGGCCTCGTCAGGCGCCGCCGGCTGGTGCTCGAGCGCGTCTTCTTCCGCGCCGACGAGTTCGCTGCCCTGCGTCGCTTCCTCGACAGCGCCGCGGCAGCCGACGGCGCCGCGGTGGTCGCCCGCAGGATTCGCTGAGCCCGCAGCCGGCTGCCAGAGAAGGTTCCCCAAAAAAGTCTTGACAACGCCCATTAGCTAGCCTAGTTTGCGCCTTCGCGTTTCGGAAAAGCGGGGCGCGGGAGCGCAGTCGATTTGAAAAACGATCGGGGACCGCGCGCTTGGGCGGGAGGCCTTGACAAGTACTCCCCGTTGGCATAATATTGTAGATTGCGATATTGGTCTGTTCTTTGAAAACTAAATAGGCTGCACGCGTGACCTCGTGACGGTCCTTTGCACGTTTCCCGCCTCGGGCTCAGGTCTGAGGCGACTGTCCGTAACGGGACAAACTAACCGACAAGCTGCTCCGCCCTCGGGCGGAGTCGTAAGTTTGAACTGGAGAGTTTGATCCTGGCTCAGAGCGAACGCTGGCGGCGCGCCTAAC
>CAYOXX010000062.1:0-18717 GCA_964408025.1 uncultured Acidobacteriota bacterium
GTGCTGGAGGGGGGCACCGAGCTGGAGATCGTCGATTTCGAGGTGGAATGAGGGTCGGGGGGTGAGGGGCGATCGGCACTAGATGTTGTAGTAGAATGACTCCGGGGGCGGATCAATGGGCCAATTCACCGTAGTCTACCGCGGGCCGTCTATCGACGAGAATCCCGAGAGGGCGCGGCGACTGGCGGAGCGGATAGCCGCGGACCTGCCGATGTCGGCGGCGGAGGCCCTTCGGCGCCTCGAGCGCACCCCCTTCGCGCTGCGCAGCGGCCTCTCGGAGGAGGAGGCGCTCGGCATCCGGCGCCGCCTGAGCGAAGCCGGCGCCGAGGTGGAGGTAATCCCGGCGAAGGCCGAGACCGGCACGCCGCCCGGGGAGAAGGCGCTCGAGGTGGCGGAGCCGCAACGCCTCTACATCCGGGGCGCTCTGCGGGCGCTGATGCTGGCGCTCTCGTCGGGCCTGCTCCTGGCCGCCGCAATCATCGTCGCCGGCGCGGCCCTGATTTTACTGGCCGGCCCCCTGGCCGGGGAGGACGGCTCCCCCTACCTGTTCACCGCCGCCGGGTGGGTGACGGTGGCGCTCGGCCTCTTTGTCGTCGTCGCTACGGCGGCCCTGCGCGCGCGCACCCTGCTGCAGATCGTCGCCCCGCCTGACCTCTCGACGCCCCTGAAGACGTTGCAGAGCTTCCTGCGCGCGGTCAACGACCGCAACTGGCCCAAGGCGCTACGCTGCCTGGCGGCCCGGCCCGGCTCGATCGACCTGGGCGCCCGCTCCCCCGAGAAGGCCTTCCTCTACTTCCGCCAACTGGCCCGCGAGGTGGTGCTGCCGCGCAGGATAGATCCCGCCACCGTCACCGTGCTGCACACCGACGGCGACACCGTCGAGCTCTGCTTTCACCTGAACCTGATCTGGAGGCAGCCGACCGGCGACGGCTCGCGCTTGCGGCGGGTGCTGGTCGACGCCAGGCGCTTCCAGCGCGGCGACGGCGGCTGGTTCCTGGTAGACGCCTGCGCATTCGGGCAGCAGCGCCCCGAGCTGCTGCCGCTACCGGGGTGTCGCGAGTGCGGCAGCCGCTGCGAGCTGGGGCGCAACCGCTGCGGCGCCTGCGGCTCACGCGTCCCGCCGCTGGCTCTGGCCGAGGAGGAGTGGCTTCCCGCGCGCCGCAAGCCCGACCTGGCGGCGCTACTCAGCGCCCTCGTGCCCGGCCTGGGCCAGGCTTACAACGGCCAGACGCTGAAGGGACTCCTGATCGCCTCCACCTGCTGGATGGTGCTGCCCTGGGCCTTCGGCGTCGTCGACGCCATCAGGGTGGCCGAGCGCATCAACCGCAACGAGAGCTTCCACGACCTGCCGTCCCGCCCACTTGTGCCGATTTTGGCTCACCTCGCCGCCCTCCTGGTGGCCGCCGCCCTCGTGCTCGCCTTCGGCAGGGAGCTGCCGCTGCTGCGCGAGCTCCTGGCCACGCCGCCGGCGCCCGCGCAGAGCGAGCGGCCGGAGACCGAGTCGCGCTTCCGCTCGTCGGACGGCAGCTTCTCGGTGCTCCTGCCCCGCCGGTGGGAGGTGGCCGAGGAGGAAGAGGGCGGGCTCCCGGTGATGAGGGCGACCTCGGAGGACGGCGACTCGACGCTGATGATCTCCACCCAGCCGCTGCCCGACTGGTGGGAGCCCTGCCCGCAGGCGCTCGCTGCCAGGGACCAGCTGCAGGCGGATGGCGCCGAGGTGGCCAACGTCGACTGCGGACTGAGCGACGGCCACCGGCGCTTCCGCGTCGACAGCTACAGCCCCGACCGCGGCTGGCGCCGCAGCTTCATCGCCATCGCGGCGGAGGGGAAGCTGATCGTTGTCGCCTTCGCCTGCCGGGCGGAGCGGCAGGACAGGATGGTGCCGCTCTTCGACGCGATCATCGGCACGCTCGAGATCCCCACCGGCTCCGAAGTGGAGATGGAGTAAGGCACCGGTCGCTTCCGCGCCGTCGCCGAATCTGGTAATCTTGACTGTCGGCAAACCGAACTTCTGGAGATTCCCCATCCGGTCGATAAGACACGGATGTAATATATAGAGAGGGCGAGAGGGCGGAGGGAGCGATGATCGAAACCCACATGTTCATAATCGTCGTGCTGACCTACCTGGCGGTGGTCATCGGCATCGGCGTCTGGCGCAGCCGCGGGGTGAAGAGCCAGGAAGATTTCATGGTCGCGGGCCGATCGGTGCCGGCATGGCTGTTGGTCGGGACGCTGGTCTGCACCTGGATAGGCGCCGGATCCCTGCTCGGCGGCGGCGGTAGGGCGTTCCGCGAGGGCTTCAGCCAGCTCTGGATGAGCGGCGGCGCCTGGCTGGCTATCATAATCATCTTCTTCCTGGCCGACCGGGTGCGCAGGATATCGCAGTACACGGTGCAGGACCTGCTCGAGCGGCGCTACCACCCGGCGGCCCGCGTGCTGGGGGCCATCGTCGTCATCCTCGGCTCGACGACTATCCTCTCCTACCAACTGCGCGGCGGCGCCTTCGTGCTCGAGTACATGCTCATGTGGCCGCAGCAGTGGGGGGTACTGATCACCGCCGTGGTCATAATCCTGCTGACGATATTCGCGGGGCTCAGGAGCATCGTGGCCATCGATGTCGTCAACGGCGTCCTGATTATCCTGGCTATCATCATCGGCCTGCCTCTGATGCTGGCTATCGTCGGCGGCGGCGACATCGGCAGCGGCGTGCAGCACGTGACCGAGACGCTGCCGCCGGAGCACTTCAGCCTCTTCGGAACGCAGGACCAAACCGAGGGCGGCGGTACCGATCCTGTGCTCGGCCTGATCTGGGCAATGGGGGTATTCTTCCCCACGTTCTTTCTGCTGCTGGGCGAGAGCAGCATCTACCAGAAGTTCTACAGCGCCAAGGACGAGCGTTCGGCCCGGCAGGCCGTGATCGGCTTCTTCATCGGCGTCGTCCTCATCGAGATCGCGCTGGCCGCCTTCGCCGTCGTCAGCAGCTCCCACGACGACGCCGACGCCTGGCGGAGGGGGCTGGCCGCCTACGAACAGGCCGAGGAGACGGCCCTGACACCGGAGCAGAAGCGGGAGAACTGGAACACCTTCGTCGCGGCGATCCAGCCAGAAGGCATTGAGGTTCCGCAGCGTCCCGAGGGCGACGCCGAAGCGCTGGCCGCGGCAGCGAGGCTCTACAGAACCCGCACCGACTCGATCAACCTCTTCTCCGCCTTCCGGCTGTTGCCATTCTGGGCCGGCGCGCTCCTGCTGGCGGGAGGTATGGCGATCATCCTCAGCACCGGCAACTCGTTCATGATGGCCGCCAGCACCGCGCTCACGCGCGACATCTGGCAGCGGTTCCTGCGCCCGAGGGCAAAGCAGCGGGAGATCATCTGGGTGCAGCGGGCAACGATGATCGTCCTCGCCGCGGCGGCCGTATCGATGCTCACCGTCTTCACCACCGTATGGCAGATGGCGCTGGCCGCCTACACAGTCATCGGCGCTGGCCTGACGCCGGTGATCCTGGCCGCCTTCCTCTGGAAGCGGGTGACACCGGCCGGGGGCGTGGCCAGCGTCGCGGCCGGCCTCATCACCTGGGCGGTGTTCGTCGGCCTCATCCTGACCGGCGTCCTCGAGATGGACTTCGACTACATCATCTACCCCGCCGCCGGCGCCAGCATCTTCTTCCTCGTCGCCGTCAGCCTCGTGACCAGGCCGTCGCCACCGGAAGTCTACCGGCAATTCGTGGGCGGAGCCGAGGAAGCTGGTTCAAGCGAGGGGTCCTGATCGATGCTAGCCGCCGAAGCCGAACTGATCCTCAGCCGCGGCGTCATCCATACCTGCGATCCCGCGCAGCCCCGGGCCGAGGCGATCGCCGTGGCCGGGGGGCAGGTGCTCGCCGTCGGCTCGAGCGACGAGATCGAGGGGCTGCGGCGGCCCACGACGCGCCGCATCGACCTCGAGGGGGCGCTGGTGCTGCCCGGCCTCAGCGACGGCCACACCCACCTCGAGAAGTACGCGCCGTTCATCGATGCCCTCGACCTGCGCGACGTGGCGAGCAGGGAGGAGTTCCGGCTGCGGGTGCGGGCCGCGGCCGCCGACATCGGCCCCGACGGCTGGCTGCTGGGGTGCAACTGGAACGAGGAGCGCTGGGGCGGCGAGCCCCCCGACCGGGGCTGGATCGACGACCTGACGCCGACGACGCCCGCCGTGCTCTTCAAGGAGGACCTGCACCAGGCGCTCTGCAACGGCGTCGCGCTGGCCCGGGCGGGAATCGGGGCGGGCACGCCGCCGCCGCCGGGGGGCGTAATCGTCGAGGACGAACGCGGCCGGCCCAACGGCATCCTGATGGAGAGCGCCATGCGGCCCGTGGAGGCCCTAGTGCCGCAGCTCTCGCCGGAGCTGCGGGGCTCGGCGCAGCGGCGGGTTTTGGCCCTGGCAAACTCCCTCGGCATCACGCACATCTGCGACGTCTCGGTCGAGCCGGACGACCTGGGGTGGTTTTTCAACGCAGAGAAGGCGGGGGCGCTGACCTGCCGCCTGGATCTGTTCCCGCCGATCGAGAAGTGGGAAAAGCTCGCCCGCGCGGGGCTCCGCTCGGGCGTGGGCCTCGAGCTGACACGCCTGGGCGGAGTGAAGGGCTTCCTGGACGGCTCGCTCGGCTCCCGCACGGCCCTGATGTTCGAGGATTACCTGGACGAGCCGGGCCGGCGCGGCAACCTCAGCGGCATGGCCGAGCCGCTGAGCGGAATGCAGGCGATGCTGCTCTGCGCCGACCACGCCGGGCTCCGAGTCGCCCTGCACGCCATCGGTGACGCCGCCAACCGCATCGCCCTCGACATGTTCGAGCGGGTGCGCCGCGAGAGCCGCTACCCATACCCCGGCTTGCGGCACCGCATCGAGCACGCCCAGCACATCCACCCCGACGACGTGCCCCGCTTCGCGGAGCTTGGCCTGGTCGCCTCCTGCCAGCCGGCGCATCTGACGGGGGACGGCTGCTTCGCGGAAAAGAGGCTGGGGAGGGACCGCTGCCGGCACTCCTACCCGTTCCGCTCGCTGCTCGATGCCGGCACCACGGTAATCTTCGGCTCCGACTGGACGGTCGCCGACCTCAACCCCTTCCTCGGCATCTGGGCCGCCGTGACCCGCAAGACCGACGACGGCGAGCATCCCGACGGCTGGGTTCCGGAGCAGAAGCTGACCGTAGAGGAGGCGGTGGCCGCTTACACCGTAAGCGCCGCCCGCGCCAGCGGCCAAGAGGGCGAGTGGGGATGGCTGGCCCCCGGTCTCGCCGCCGACCTCGTGGTGCTGGACCGCAACATATTCAACTGCGACCCCGATGAGATTCGCGACACCGCAGTTCTGCGGACGCTGCTGGCCGGCCGCCAGGTCTACCCGGAGACGGAATGATGAACCGAACGAAGCTGCTGGCGGGGCTCCTGATCGCACTGGTGATCGCCAGCTGGATCGCGACCGCCTACTTCTATCTCCGCCTGCCGAGCACCATCCCCACCCACTTCCCTCCCAGGAGCCTGGAGAGGGATTTCGGATCGAAGATCACGCTCTTCATCTTCCCAGGCCTGCTGACCGTCGTCGCGGCGGCAACGCTGCTCTCTTACAGGTTCCGGAGGCGGATCTACTTCTTCGGCAAGCGCCGCCTGTTGACGCTACCCGAGGAAGCACAGGAGCCCGTCTTCGAGCGTGTCTACCAGGTGGTGCTGGTGATCGGCATATTCATAGTCCTGGTGATGAGCTACTTCGAGGTTTCGATGGCCCTCTATGCCCTCGGCGTCATCTGGCAGTTCAAGACATGGCCGATGTTCGCCGCGGCCGGCGTGATGGCTCTCTACATCGTCTTCAATTTCTACCTAGTCAACCGCATGGTCCGCTACGCCGAGGCCTGGATCGAGGCCCGTAGAGGAGAAGACAGCGGAGGACAATCCCTGCCACCGGGCTTCCGGTAGGGTGGATATTCATTGCCGTATCCCGAGACCTTCAGCGACCGATTCCTCCTTTTCATTCCCTTGGCCAGCGGCCTTGCAATCCGAGAGCGAGTGCCTAAAATGAGTGGCCCTGGAAGGACGGAGTTCTCATGAGCCCTTCGATAAAGCTGACCGCAGCAGCCGCCACTCTACTGGCGTCGCTGCTCCTCCTCACGGACTGCGGCGAGCAGGCTGCGGACCAGGCCGAGGGCGGTCTCGACCTGATAGCTCTGCACGGCGTCGCCCGGCAGCTCATCGAGACCGGCGGCATCGACATCTCCTCACCCCTCGGCCACTACTACACCGAACGAGGCTGGTCGCGCAGGTTCTGCGATGAACAAAGCGGCCTCACGATTATCGCGGCCGTCACGAGCAGCAGCATCCTCCGTTACCAGGTGCTCAGGCCCGCCGAGCGCTGGCTGGAATTCAACGTCTCCCTTCAGGGTCCCTTCAAGGGCCCCAGGCGGCAGAGAATCAGGGTCTTCGCGGGCCGACGCAAGCTGGCCTCATTCGCCCTTCGCAGGGGCGAGGACCACACGTTACTGGTGCGGATTCCGGCCGAGGTCCAGCGCGCCGGCGAGAACGAGATCCGCTTCCGATTCGCCAAAGTCCGCCCAAACCGCCTTTACCTGTGCGACGAGGAGTCGCACAGGCGCGAACCGCACCCCGGCATCGCCGCCTACTTCGGCGAATTCAAGATCTTCTTCGGCGACGCCGAGGGGCCGTGGCGCGACCGGATCAGGGACGACATAGACGTCTTCAGCCTCTCCGGCGACGGCCGCTCCCTTGCCCAGACGCCCAACAGCGCCCTGACATACGCATTCGAGATCGCGCGCGGGACGCGTCTTCTCTTACGAGGCATCCAGCAGGCATCAGTTGGAGACGAGGAGACGGGTGAGCTGACGGTCTCCGTCTCCGCCCGCACCGACACAAGGCCCCAATGGAATCAGCTCTGGAGCCGTAGCATCTCCATCGGCCCATTCTATTCGGCCGGCGGATTCGAAGCCGACCTGCAGCTTGACGACTACGCTGGGGAGATTGCCGAACTGCGTTTCGAAGTCTCGGCCTCAGGCGCCTTTTCCAATGCGAGAGTATTGTGGGAACGTATGCGTCTGCTGACGCCGGAGACCGAGGTTCAGGCCCAGCAGAGCGAACCGGTTCGCATCGGAGACGGCATCAGGCATGTCGTCGTCATCGTCCTGGACGCGGCGCGGCCCGACCACTTCGGCTGCTACGGCGACGAGCGCGGCATGACACCCAACATCGACGCGCTGTCCGAAAACTCAATAGTCTTCCGCAACGCGGTAGCCCCCGCACCCTATACAATCGCTTCGGTATCCAGCATCTTCAGCGGACTCCTCCCCGAAACCCATGGCGTCCGCGACAACACCAGAGTTTTCCCCGAGGAGCTGGAGAACATGGCGCGAGCTTTCAACCGCGGCGGTTACTACACTCTGGCGCTGGCCGGCACGCACTTCGTCCACAGAAAATACGGCATCACGCGCGACTGCGACGATGTGGTTCTCCTCTACAGCAGCGTCATCTACGAGGAGAACATCTCGCTCATGGACGAGGCCGCCATGGAAGGCGCGGTGGCCGCGGCGGCTGCCAGCGGCCAGCCTATCTTCCTCTACGCCCACTTCCTCCCCCCCCACTGGCCCTATGACCCACCGGAGCCTTTCGACAGCCACTTCGACTACGACGAGCAAATAACCTACACCCGGACCTGGATGCTCGAGTCGCTGCTGCAAAACAGGCTCATCGAGCCGGACCACCCCGACATCGCCACCCTCCACCGGCGCTACATGAACAACCTGGTCTACGGCGACTACCTTGTCGGACAGCTCCTGGAGACGCTGCGCCGCCATGGCCTCTACGACGACGCACTGGTCATCGTCACCGCCGACCACGGCGAGGAGTTCGGCGAGCACCGCTTCATGGATCACAACTCCGACGTCTACGACACGATGATCGCCGTCCCGTTTATCGTGCGCGTGCCGGGAGACGGGCAGCAAGGAGAGGTCCGGCAGCAGGTCGGCCTGATCGACCTCTTCCCCACTTTCGTCGAGCTCTTCGGTCTCGATGCCGGGGAAGTCGAGTTTGAGGGCCGCAGCATCGCGCCGCTCGTCGCCGGTCGCGAGCAAGAGCCGGGCGACTTCTACTACTCCCGCGCCTCCTCGCAGGCGATAATCTTCACGCTGCGCGGTGAGCGTTACAAGTTCGTCCACCACCACTTCCGCGACGAGCTCTACGACCTGAATTCCGACCCGGAGGAGACGCACAACATCATCGACCGGCATCCCGTGCTGGCGACATTCCTGCGTCAGCGGGGCATGCTCTTCATCTCCTCGCGCGCCAGCGAAGGGGTGACCCAAATTGAGATCTCGCCCGAGGAACGGCGGGCGCTGCGCGACCTCGGATACTTCTAACGCTCAAACAGCAATTCCCCCCTCGCGGGACGCTCCGTTGCGGGAAGCGGGCGGCCGTGATAGGTTCGCTGCGGCCCGCCAGGGATGAGCGGCGGTCGGGACGGGGCCGGCCGGCTCCAACCCGCAACTGAACCTCGAGAGAGCGTGCGATGGCCAGCGGCGGCGAGAACGAGCAACACGCCGACCGGGAAGCGGCGGGCGGCGCCGACGAGAACCGCAGCGGAAGCGGCGGGCGACCGAGGTCTCGCTGGGTAGTGTGGGGGTTCGTCGCCGTCGCCGCCATCTCCTTGCTGCACTGGAACTCGGTCGTCAACGACAACATGGCGGCCGGCCCCGAGCTCGTCAGGACCGACGGGGTGAAGTACTTCGCCTACCTGCCCACACTCATCCTCGACGGCGACCTCGACTTCTCCGACGACTTCGCCGACCTCTCGTCGCGCCACCTAAACTTGGAGGAGGTTGGACGGGGGGCCCTGGTGAAGACCACCGACACCGGTCTGGTCCGTAATTGGTTCCCGATCGGACCGGCCGTCCTCTGGTCGCCGTTCTACCTCGTCGCACTGCCCTTTGAAGGGGGCTCCGGATGCGGGCCGCTCGTGCAACTGGCGGTGTTGTTCGGCAGCCTCTGCTATGGCTTCGCAGCCTTGCTGCTGACCTACGCCATCCTGCGCAACTTCTTCAAGCCCTGGGCCTCGTTCTGCGCCAGCATCTTCGCCTGGGCAGGCGGAATGGTCTACTTCTACGCCGTCTACCGGGGCGACATGTCGCACGCTCCCTCCGCATTTATCGCCACTCTTTTCATCTATCTATGGTTCAGGTTCAGAGGCAAGTTCGGCTGGCCGCAGGCACTCACCCTGGGAGTCGTGGCCGGCCTGATGCTGCTGGTGCGAGTTCACAACGTCCTGATCATCCTCATTCCCGTAATCGATTCGGTATGGAGGCTCTTGGCCGAACGCGGATTCCGCGACTGGAAGCGTTGGGCTAGGCTGGGAGCGCGATGGGCGCTTGCCGGTTTGCTCGCCATTGCCATCTTCTCGATTCAGCTACTGATGTGGATGATCGTCTACGGTGATCTGATACCGGACAGGTCGACAGGCTTCCACGATTGGACCAGCCCGCACACGCTCGAGATGCTCTTCTCGCACAACGGCATCGTCTCGTTCACGCCGCTGCTCGGACTCTCGCTGATCGGCCTGCTGATTATGCTGCGCCGGCAGCCGCTCATTGCCGCCACCAGCCTCGTCGTCCTGCTGCTGATGCTCTACATGTACAGCTCGATCCAGGCCTGGTGGGGCGGACCGTTCTCCTTCGGCATCAGGCGCTTCTCCAACGCCCTACCGCTCTTCGCCCTCGGCATGGCGGCGCTGCTGCAGGCCCTCCGGCGCCTGGTCGAGCGCCGGCCGGCGGCGGCAGCGGTGGTCCTCGTCGCGCCGCTGCTGGCCTGGAATTTCCTCTCGATGAGCACGATCAACGACCGGCGCCTGGAGAAGCGGGTGCTCAGCCTGGTGGAGATCGCCGAGCTGAACCTCGAGCAGGTGTACGGTCTCATCGGCTGGCCGCTGAGTGCGCCGGCGGCCCTGCCTTTCGCCGACGAGTACGACGTAAATCCGGCGTCGTACGACCTGATCACCGGCTGGCCGTCGGACAAGCTGAAGCGGGGCTACAACATCGTCCTGTCCGCCGGCTACTTCGCAGAGGGCTGGCGGCGGCTGCAGGAGGAGGGCGGTCCCCGCATGAAGATGGAGGCCCCGCGAGCGCGCGTGGTCTTCTCGATGATCAGGTCGAACAAGCTGAGGCGCGTTCGATACCTCGTCCGCTGCCGCCCCGGCCGGCGCGAAGTGCTGCTGGCTACCTCTTTCAACGGCGCTCACATCGATACCACACCTCTCGAAGACGGCATGAACCAACTGAGCGTCCGAATCCAGCCGGAGCTGCGGCGCGTCGGCGTCAACCAGCTCGTCTTCGAGGTGTTCACGCGGCGCCGCAACAGCACACTGAGACCGCTCGCCGGCCCGCCACCGCTGGTGTTCCACGAGCTGGAGTTGCAGAAGCGGCGCTGGTTGGAGGACTAATCCGCCGCGGCGGACCGCCGCTACAACGTGTTGAGAGCAAACAACTAATCTTCAGCTTGGTTCCACTTGTGCACCATAACCAGCCTGCAAAAGTCAGAAATATCAGAATTTAACTAAGAACAAAGGTTTATCAACACTCTTTCTGTTATCGATATTGGATTACTGTTCGGGAGTGTGGGACCGGCTCGAAGGGCCAGTCGAGAAGTCATTCGCTTCCAAGCTTACTATCGACGTCGGCTCGGAAGATCACCCACTCATCGGGATTCCCGGTTAGCTGGATTCTGTCGATCTTGTGTCTCTCCACAAATATCCTTGCGGTCGCTTCGGACACACCTAAATAGAGAGCGAGGTCGCCCGGCGACAGGAACGTTTTCCTCATCATGAAGGACAACGCCGCCACTTTCTTCAATGTGTCCTTAACAGTATCGAGGTCGTAAACGATCTGCTCCAGCACGCTTTCCACGTCTTCCCCACCGGCCGGCTCGTTCATACTCCCCAACCGCGTTGCGGTTAACGGGAACGACCTGACAACCGTGCTCGCGGAGGCCGGCTCTTCGAGTTCGACCGCTCCTGGAATCCTCCCGCGCGCAAGCAAGCCGTCCAGCCGCCGCTTCATGATAGAGCGAGACAACATCGCCCATACTTTTGCGACCTCCGGCCAAAACTGGCCGACGAGCATGACCGAGCACATTGCCGTGAAGAAAAACGGATCCAGGAAAATCAGGACATCCCAGATCTGCCTGCTACTGACGGTCATCTTCAGTATGTCGCTGACAAAGTATGTGCTCCCACTTATCGACCAAGCCAGAATCGGGGCGCTTCTCTTTTTAATAGCATTCGGCATCTCCAACGCTTGACCTAAATTGAAAATGCTCATAGGCAGGTAGTATAGAAACACGAGGGGAAGGGGGAAAAACGGAACAACCACTAGCCCTAGCAAAGCAAAAATCGCCCACCAGGGCTCATGACCAACTTCCTTTCTCATGACCTCTACATAGGCAAGTAGGCAGAGGAGTTCACCGATGTTTCTTCGTATGAGCGATAGTTCGTGTGTGTAAAGCCAGGGGAATATAAGATTCAATAAAGGAAGGACTGAAATAGTCAGGGCGTAGACCGGAAACCAGCGCAGGTGCCTCCAGCGGAAAAGCGCAATTATTCCCACGGAAGCCATGAAAATAGAGTTGAAAATATATAGCGCCACGCCCTGACCCAAATTGAATTAGTCGTCGTTTTCAGGCTCCGGAGGAGGAGGAGGAGGCCCCCATGGATCGCCACCGGATTTGACACCATCAACGATCTCCGCCTTTGCCCACAGCCATCGCGAGCACACGGCCATTAGATGCCACGGAACTTCTTTAATCTTTATGACTTTTTCAATTCTTGCTACCAGCGTTACTGTGTCGCCCGGTTTGTACTTCGGTTCGTAAGCCATCGGTTCCTCCTCTGGAATGGTTTTGGTTAATAGTGCATGGCCGCTAGATGATGCTTCCCACTGCGATTAGGCCGTCTACAACAATATCATAGAGATTTTAATCTCCAAAATAACTCGCCCAATTCCTATCGTAATTCAAACGCAACTTCACGCAACGTGAACCATGCTGCTTCCGAATGTACATCTACAATAACTATCTCATTTTTGATGCGAGGGATCCCCTCGCAGGAGCATCTGTTATCCGGGGGTGGCCGCGGTTTGCCGCCTGATTTGGTAACGCCCGAGAATTTCATATCCTGTGGTCGTACGCCAACAGACATTGAAACGCTACTCACAGTACATACTCACACGATTAACGAGGCATTCATGCTATGGAAGGTGCGATAGTGCGAAGGTCCTTACCCTTCTGTCGAATTGTTCATTACTACTAAACACCGCGGAGAAAAAAATCGGAAGAATTTTTTGCGTTAATTGGATTCTTGAGGGGCGCGGGACGGCGTCATTCCAACTTATCTGCCTCCGGCAAGGCCGTATCGGGCGAACCAGGTTTGCGGCTCAATAATTCCCTTCGGTCATCAGGACACCAAACGTGCTTGCTGCGGCCGCGGCGCGGCGGCGGCTTGACTGGAAGGAAATCCTCTGCTTAACTTGCCGCCGGTCCGTCGGCGCTCCCGTACGGGCCGCGGACTCGAATTCAAGAACGATTTGGCTCCTCCGGGAGGTCCCGCAGATGATTGCCAGGCGCTGGTTGGCTTTCCTGATCATCACCGTCGTCGCGTCCGCCTACATAGTCTCATGCGGCGGCGGCGCACAGCCGACTGTGGCCGACGCGAGGCTGAACGTCGTCCTCATCCTCATCGAGACCACGCGCGCGGACCACGTGAGCCTCTATGGCTACCCGGTCGACACGACTCCGAACATCAACCGGTTCGCCGAGCGCTGCGTCGTTTTCGAAAACGCCTACGCCGCCTCCTCGTGGACGCTGCCCTCGGTGGCCTCGATCTTTACCGGCAAGTGGGTTGCCCACAACGACATGTCGATCTCGGGCATGCTGACCACGCTGGCCGAATCGTTCCACGACGCCGGTTACCTCACCGCCGCCATCGTCGCCAACCCGATAGTCAACAGCGACGCCGGCTACCACCAGGGCTTCGACGTCTTCAGGATCACGGGGCGTGACAGGGCCGAGCAGCGGGCCTGGCCCGCGGACATCGTTACGGAGATGGCGGTGGATTGGCTGCGCGAGAACCACGAGACCGAGTTCTTCCTTTTCACATTTTACTACGATCCCCACGGCCCCTACTTTGCGCACGAGGAGTTCGCCAGCCAAGAGCACCGTGACTTCGTGGGCCGCTGGGTGGACGAGAACCTGGTTCCGGCGTTCCGGGCGCAGCTTCCGCAGCCGTTCCTGGAAGACGATTTCGAGGAGAAGGTCGAGAGGATAAAAGAACAGATAGTCTACTACGACCAGGAGATAATGTTCGCGGACCGCCACATCGGCGAGCTCCTGGCCGAGATGGAGAGGCTGGGCCTGCTGGAAAACTCGATTGTCGTTTTCGCGGCCGACCACGGCGAGGGCCTCTGGCAGCGGCCCAAGCACCCCACACTGCTCGAGGACACGCCCAGGCGCGGTTACGACATGAGGCAGTACTTCCTGCGCGGCCACGGGATGAACCTCTACCAGGAGGGGATCAGGGTGCCGCTGCTCGTCTACCACCCGCGTGCGGAGCCGGCCCGCGTGCAGGAGGCGCTGATGACCTCCGAGATCTTCCCCACGCTGGCGAACCTGCTGGGGCTGGAATCGAGGAACGATTTCGACTTCCGTGGGCTGCAGGCGTACCTGGGCGGCGATCCCGCGGGGCGGGGCGACGGCGGCCCGCTGTTCTTCAGTTGCAAGTACCAACGGGGGATTTTCGACGGCGGCTACAAGTTGATCCTGACAACGCAGGTCGACACGCCCGGCGGGGAGCCGCATCTGAACCTCTACCGCGTCGACAGCGACGGCAGCGAGAGGGTCGACATCTTCGAGCGCGAGAGAGAGCTCGCCGGCAGGATGTACCGCACGCTGATGAATTGGATGGAGAGAAGCGCGCACCTCGAGGCGAGCCTGCCCGGGGCCATCCAGGAGCGGATGAACAACCGCCTGCGCGCCCTCGGCTACCTGCAGTGACCTGCCCACCAAGTCGAAGTCTGTAGCCTCGCCAGTGAAGCCAGGGCGGAGAGATGATATAACATCTTTCCGTTGAACAACATTCGAAGGGATCGCGCGATGGCCAGCGGTGGCGAAAGCGAGCTGCCCGCCGATCCGGAACGCGGCGGGAACGACGGCCGGGCAACGAATCGCTGGATAGTCTGGGGATTCGTCGCCGTCGCCGCCCTTTCCTTTCTGCACTGGAACTCGGTCGTCACCTTCAAGCTGGAGAACGAAGTCAAGCTGGTCCGGACCGACGGGACGAAATACTTCGTCTACCTGCCGTCCCTCTTCCTGCGCGCCGATCTCGACTTCGCCGACGACATAGCGCGGCTGGCGCCGCGGAGCCTGCGCCGCGCGCAGTTCGACAGGGGTGCGCTGGCCAAGACCACCGATACGGGTTTGGTCCAGAACTGGTTCCCGGTCGGGCCGGCGGTACTCTGGTCGCCGTTCTACCTGGCTGCCCTACCGTTCGAGGGAGGCTCCGGCTACGGGCCGCTGGCGCAGCTAGCGGTGGTGTTCGGCAGCTACTGCTACGGCCTCGCCGCGCTGGTGCTGACTTTCGCCACACTTCGCAACTTCTTCAAGCCCTGGGCTTCGTTCCTCGGCAGCCTCCTCGTCTGGGCCGGCGGCACGGTCTACTACTACTCCGTCTTCCGTGGCGACATGTCCCACGCCCCCTCCGCCTTCATGGCCGCGCTCTTCCTCTACCTCTGGTTCAGGTTCAGGGAGCGGTTTGGCTGGCTGCGGGCCGCACTGCTGGGTGTGGCGGCGGGGCTGATGCTGCTGGTGCGCGCACACAACATCCTTATCATCGCCATCCCCGTGGTCGACTCCGCCTGGAGGCTGCTGGCGGGCGACGGCCGCCGCGACTGGAAGAGCTGGGCAGAGCTCAGCTCGCGATGGGCGATCGCCGGGCTCATTGCCGCGGCGATCCTCGCCACGCAATTCCTGATATGGCTTACCGTGTACGGCGAGCCGGTTCCGCACAGGTCGACCGGCTTCCACGTTTGGGACCAACCCCACGCGATCGAGATGCTCTTCTCGAATAACGGCATCGTCTCGTTCACACCGCTGCTAGGACTCTCGCTGATCGGTCTGATGATCATGCTGCGCCGGCAGCCGCTCATTGCCGCCACCAGCCTCGTCGTCCTGCTGCTGATGCTCTACATGTACAGCTCGATCCAGGCCTGGTGGGGCGGACCGTTCTCCTTCGGCATCAGGCGCTTCTCCAACGCCCTACCGCTCTTCGCCCTCGGCATGGCGGCGCTGCTGCAGGCCCTCCGGCGCCTGGTCGAGCGCCGGCCGGCGGCGGCAGCGGTGGTCCTCGTCGCGCCGCTGCTGGCCTGGAATTTCCTCTCGATGAGCACGATCAACGACCGGCGCCTGGAGAAGCGGGTGCTCAGCCTGGTGGAGATCGCCGAGCTGAACCTCGAGCAGGTGTACGGGCTTATCGGCTGGCCGTTGAGCGCGCCGGCGGCCCTGCCTTTCGCCGCCGAGTACGACGTAAATCCGGCGTCGTACGACCTGATCACCGGCCGCACAGCCGACAAGATCAAGCCGAATTACAACCTGGTGAGGACCCGTGCCTTCTTCGCCGAGGGCTGGAGCCAACTGCAGGAGGTGGGCGGTCCGCGCATGAAGATGGAGGCGCCGCGGGCGCGCGTGGTCTTCTCGCTGATCAGGCCGAAGAGGCTCCGGCACCTCCACTTCGCCGTCCGCTGCCGCCCCGGCAGGCACGAAGTGCTGCTGGCGACCTACCTCAACGGCGTCCGCTTCTCCCTCACACCCCTGGAGGAAGGGATGAACGAGCGGCGCGTCCGTTTACCGCTCGCGCTGCGGCGCGCCGGCGTCAACCAGCTCGTCTTCGCGGTCCTGGAGCGGCGCCGCGACGGCAGCCTGCGACAAGCCGATGCACCGCCTTCGCTGTTGTTCCACGAGCTGCACCTGCAAGTCGCGGGGACGACGCGTCTGCTGCGCGCAGCCGAGACCGGCGACCCCTCCGGTGCCCGCTAGCGACCGACCAACGGGATGGCTATCTGCAGACAGGCGTTGTCACTACCGAGAAAATCGTATGGGGGCATTTATGCCCACTGGTAAAATCGCGGGCAGCTTTATGCGCTGCGGCGGACCGCCCCTACAATTAAATAAGAAAGCGTGGAACGGTTAACTTTTTGAGCGCACGTGTTAGGCTTGTCAAACGGCCTCATATGGATAGAATGTATCTCCTTTACGGGAGGAAGCACGCAGTGACCAGATACAAGAAGCTTATCGCCATAGGCGCCGCTCTCGTGGCGGCACAGCTGCTGTTCGCCGCCTGCCCCGGCGACCGGTCGCCCTCCCAGTCTGCGACCAGCCTGGACCTGATTTCGTTTCACGGCGCGGCGCGGCAGCTGCGTGAGACCGGGTGGATAAACCTCTCGTCGCCGCTGAGCAGCTACTACCTGGCGCGCGGCTGGTCGCACCCCTACGCCCTCTCGGAAGAGGGTCCCACCGTCGTCGTCGCCGTCAGCCAGGAAAGCGTTCTGCGCTACCGCGTCCTGCGCCCCGCCGGGCGCTGGCTGTCCTTCATAATCAGGTCGGTCGGCAGGCACGGGGGACCGGCGCGGCAGCAGATCGAGGTGCTGGCCGCCGGCCGGCGCCTGGCGCTGCTCGAGGTCGGGGGCCGGGAGGCCCGGGTCCAGATGGTGCACATCCCCGCCGCCGTCCAGCGGGTCGGCGACAACGAGCTTACCTTCCGCTTCGCCTTCTACGTACCCAACGAGGGCTTCGTCACCAGCAGGCAGTCGTACGACGAATTCCCCTTCCCCGGCGTGGCGGCCTACTTCAGCGAGCTCAACATCTACTTCGGCGACGAAGAGGGCTACCTGCGGCACGAGATACGCGACGAGGCCCGGGCCATCCAGCTCGTCGCCGGCGGCCGTCACCTCAGCCAGCTTCCCAACAGCGCCCTGTGCTACGCCTTCGACATCAAGCGCGGCACCCGCCTGGCGCTCTCGGGCACCGTGCACGGGCAGCGGACGGAGCGGGGCGAGCTGACCGTATCGGTCAGCTCCCGCACTGACGCCCAACCCCAGTGGCGCGAGCTCTGGAGCCGCGGCTTCTCGTTCGCCTCCGGGGAAACGACGCACCAGTTCGCGACCGACCTGCCGTTGGACGAGCTGGCGGACCTGACCGCGGAGCTGCGCTTCGACGTCTCCTCCTCCGAGCGCTTCTCCAACGCCGCCGTCCTCTGGCGGCGGCTGCGGCTCGAGGTTCCCGCGCAGGAAGAGCACAGCACCGCCCCGCCGCGCGAACCGGTGCGCCTGAGCGGGGGCGCCAGGCACGTCGTCTTCATCGTCCTCGACGCCGCCCGGCCCGACCATTTCGGCTGCTACGGCGACGAGCGCGGCATGACGCCCCGCATCGACGAGCTGGCCGAGAGCTCGATCGTGTTCCGCGACGCCATCGCCCCCGCCCCCTACACCATCGCCTCGATCGCCAGCCTCTTCAGCGGCTTGCTGCCCGACAGCCATGGCGTCCGCACTACCCACTCGATTTTCCCGGAGGAGCTGGAAAACATGCCGCGCGCCTTCAAGCGCAGCGGCTACTACACGCTCGCCCTTGCGGGCACCCAGTTCATCACCCGCCGCTACGGCCTCACGCGCGACTGCGACGAGGTCCTCTACCTGCGCACCGACCAGGACCGCGCCGATCGCGTCACCACCATGAGCGTGGAGACGATGGAGGCGGGCGTCGCCGCGGCCGCCGCCAGCGGCAAGCCGGTCTTCATCTACGCCCACTTCCTGCCGCCCCACTGGCCCTACCGCCCGCCGGAGCCGTTCCGCCACCACTACATCCGCGATCCGCAGATCACCTACTGGCGCTCCTGGATGATCAAGGCGCTCCTCGACTTCGGCATCATCGACGCCGAAAATCCCGACGTCGCCACACACCACCGGCGCTACATGAACAACCTCCTCTACGCCGACCACGTCACCGGCCAGCTCCTCGAGCTGCTGCGGCGCCACGGCCTCTACGACGACGCCCTCATCATCGTCACCGCCGACCACGGCGAGGCCTTCGGGGAGCACCTCTCCTTCGGCCACAACACAACCGTCTACGACGGGATGATCAAGATTCCCCTGATCGTTCGGGTGCCCGGCATCGAGCGGCACGGCGAGGCGGCCCAGCAGGTCGGCCTCATAGACTTCTTCCCCACGCTGGCCGAGCTCTTCGAGCTCGATGTCGAGCCCGTACCGTTCCAGGGCCGCAGCATCGCACCGCTGATCTCCGGCCTCAAGCAGGAGCCCAGCGACTTCTACTACTCGCGCGCCACCGGCGTAGACCTGATCTTCACCATGCGCGGCCAGCGCTTCAAGTACGTCCACCACGACCACCGCGAGGAGCTCTTCGACCTGATCGCCGACCCTGGCGAGACGGTAAACGTCATCGAGCGCTTCCCCGTGCTGGCGGCCGCCCTGCGCCAGCGCGCCATGCTGATGATCGCCTCATCGGCCGCCCTGCGCAGCGACCAGGGGCTCGAGGTCGAGCTCAGTCCCGAGGACCGCCGCACGCTGCGCGACCTCGGCTACTTCTAGCCCGCATATTGCACAAGATTCAGCAGTCCGGCGACCCCTTTTCCCGAATCTCT
>CAYOXX010000063.1:0-8520 GCA_964408025.1 uncultured Acidobacteriota bacterium
CCGAATGCGGAGTACGAGGCCATCGCAACCGGGCTCCCGGCCGGCCCCGGGGCCGCCGTCGGCCAGGCGGTTTTCAGCGCCGCAACCGCAGAAGCCTGGGCCGACGAAAACAAAAAAGTAATTCTTGTACGCAATGAGACGACGCCCGATGACATCGGCGGCATGAGCGCCAGCCAGGGTATCCTCACAGCCCACGGCGGCATGACCAGCCACGCGGCCTTAGTGGCCCGCGGCATGGGCAAGATCTGCATCGTCGGCTGCGGCGACCTGCAGATAGATTTCAGGAAGCGCGAAGCGACCATCGGCGAGCACACTATCAAGGAAGGCGACACGATCACGCTGGCCGTCGGCAACAAGGGCGAAGTGATCCTGGGCGAGCTGCCGCTGGTACCGCCGCAGTTCACCGGCGACTTCGGCCGCATCCTGGAGTTGGCCGACAGGCATCGACGCCTCAAGGTCCGCGCCAACGCCGACACGCCCGGCGACGCCACGCAGGCGCGCGAGTTCGGCGCCGAGGGCATCGGCCTCTGCCGCACGGAGCACATGTTTTTCGGGGAGCGCATCCCAAAGATGCTCAAAATGATCCTGGCCAGCGACGAAAGGTCGCGCCAGGCCGCCCTCTCCGAACTGCTGCCGCTTCAGCAAAAGGATTTCGAAGGCATCTTCGAAGCCATGGACAGCCTGCCCGTCACTATCCGCCTCCTCGATCCCCCTCTGCATGAGTTTCTGCCTCAGCAAGACAAAGAGATCAGGGAGCTGGCCAAACAGATCGGTATCACTTTCGATCGGTTCAAAACGAAGGTGGGTAATCTACGCGAGGTCAATCCGATGCTTGGACACCGGGGATGCCGCCTCAGCATATCCTACCCGAGAATCGCCGAGACGCAGGTCGCGGCCATCATCGGCGCCGCCTGCGAATGCAAGAAGCGAGATATAAACGCCATCCCCGAGATCATGGTGCCGCTGATCGGCCACGTCAACGAACTGCATTTCTTGAAAGATATCATTCAGCGTGTCGCCGAACGCGTAATGAACAGGCACAGGGTTCATATCGATTACACAATCGGGACCATGATTGAGATCCCTCGCGCCGCCTTGACAGCCGACGAGATTGCCCGCGAGGCGGAGTTCTTCTCGTTCGGCACTAACGATTTGACTCAGATGGCCTTCGGCTTCAGCCGCGACGACATCGGCTCCTTCCTGCCGGACTACCTTGAGAAGGAGATTCTGCCGAAAGATCCGTTCCAGACGCTCGACCAGGATGGCATAGGGCTGCTCGTAGAGATGGCATGCAGCAAGGGACGTAAATCCCGACCGAGAATCAAGCTGGGCATCTGCGGCGAGCACGGCGGCGACCCCGACTCGATCGACTTCTGCCACCGCGTCGGCCTCGACTACATATCCTGCAGCCCCTTCCGCGTGCCGATAGCGCGCCTGGCTGCTGCCCAAGCAGCCATACGCGAAAAGGGCGTGACGGAATACGACACCAGGTAGGAGAGCTGCCCTTGTGGGTGCCGCCGCCCGACCGCGGTGCGCAAACAACCCGCTGGGGGCTTGCCGCGCAGAGCCTGCGGCGGTATTTTCACTCTGGCCTCGGCATCTCCAAGGCCTTCAAGCGACCGTTAAATACAGTACACAGGGAGGATTAAGATGTTGGAGAAAGTGAACCTGGCGGAGAAGCTGGCACTCTTCGACGACCACTTCAACCCCAAGATCGTGGGCGAACTCAACGATTCTTACATCAAGCTGTCGAAGTTCAAGGGGGAGTTCGTCATGCACAGCCACGAGGCAGAGGACGAGTTATTTCTGGTGCTCAAAGGAAAAATGCTGATGAAACTTCAGGACCGAGAGATCGAGGTTAGCGAAGGCGAGTTGATCATCATCCCGAAAGGGGTCGAACACTGCCCGGATGCCGAAGACGAGGTTCACCTGATGTTGGTGGAGCCGAAGACAACTCTTAACACCGGCAACGTCAGAAGCGAGCTGACTGTAGGCAAATTAGAGCGGATTTGAGGCCAGGTTAAAAACCTGTTCCGAAGCCTGTCAATATTGACCGCCTAGTCCCAAGTAAAATCGACGATTGCTTCGACTACACTCGCCTGATCCTCCTCCGTCAGATCGTTGAAAAAGGGTAATCGCAGCAGGCGGTCGCTGATCTCTTCGGTCAGCGGGCAATCCCCTTTTCTGCCGCCGAAGCGCTTTCCCATTTCCGATAAGTGCAGCGGCAGGTAATGGAATACGCTGAGGATGCTCCGGGCGAGTAGGTGCTTTATCAAGGCTTGGCGCGTCCGCAGCGAGGGCAAAAGGATGTAGAACATGTGGTACGGTTGCTCGCAGTGCGGGGGCACCTGAGGAAGTCGCACGCCGCGCTCTGCCGCCCAGCCGTCCAGGTGCCGGCGGTAGTATTCCCAGATCCTCTTCCGCTTCTCCTGGATCGTGTTCCCGGCCTCGAGCTGCGCGCACAGGAAAGCAGCGAGCAGGTCGGAGGGCAGGAAGCTGGACCCCAGGTCGATCCACGTGTATTTATCCACTTCTCCGCGGAAGAAGCGGCTGCGGTCGGTGCCCTTTTCCCTGATGATTTCAGCGCGCGCTATGTAATCGGGATCGTTAATGAGTAATGCGCCGCCCTCGCCGCAGATGACCCCCTTGGTTTCGTGGAAGCTCTGGGCGGCGAGGCAGCCGAAGGTGCCGAGGTGCTTCCCCCGGTATTTCCCGAAGAGGCCGAGAGCGTTGTCCTCGACCACGGCGATCCCGTGCCGCCCTGCTATCTCCAAAATCGTATCCATCTCGCAACCGACGCCCGCGTAATGCACCGGTACTATGGCCCTGGTCCGCGGCGTGATGAGCCGCTCGAGCTGAGTCTCGTCCATATTCAGCGTGTCCCGCCGGATATCGATGAAGAGCGGCCTCGCGCCGCGGAGCACGAAGGCGTTGACGGTCGAGACGTATGCAAACGAGGGGACGATCACCTCGTCGCCCAGCTGTAAATCCAGGAGCATGGCGGCCATCTCGAGGGCGTGGGTACAGGAGGTGACCAGCAGGGCTTTATGGCAACTCAGGACCTCCTCGAGAATCGCCTGACACCTTTTCGTGAACGGACCGTCGCCGGATATATGACCGTTGGCGATTGCCTCGGATATGTAATCGAGCTCGCTGCCGGCGAAGGAAGGCCTGTTGAAAGGGATTCGGTGCCGTTTCATGTTTTGCGACCGCTTGTTTCTGTTCATTATTTTATCTTGTTTCCGGGGCTGCTTTTCAGCTTGCACTCGGGGAAACCGCTCCCGGCTTATCTCCGACGATGGCCGCCATCGCCCGTACCTCCGTCACCTCCCGCACCTTCGAGCCCTCTCCGGAATGAGCATTCATCTGCTGGTCAGGTTGCCCCCGTGGTATTCCGGTCCGGACTCTCATCCGCGCGGGAGCGGACAACGTATGGTGGCTTCTCCATCGTCCGGAAGTGAATACGGGCCAGGTACTCCCCGATGATGCCGATGACGAAGAAGAGGGCCCCGAAGAATATGGCGATGACGGAACCGAGGAACGGGAATCCGGGGACGCTTCCGCCCTCGATGAAATACCGACCTAGAATGTAACAAAATACACCGAGCCCGAACAGCGTGAAGAACATCCCCAGGAGGCTCGCCAGCCGTAGCGGCAGGACGCTGTAGCCGGTAATTATATTGAAGGCGAGCGAGAAGAGCTTGGAGAGAGTGTAGTTGGATGCTCCGGAAGCCCGGTCTTCGTGTCGGACCGGAACGGATCCGAAGCGCGTGGTTCCCCAGGAGAGCAGCACGTCGATGGAGACATACGGATTGTTGAAGTCCGCGAACGCTTCACGCACCTCGGAACGGAAGGCCCGAAAGGCGCTCGTGCTGCCGGCGATTTTTATTCCCATTGAGAATCGCAGGACAACCTTGAGAAAGAAGGACAGTATATTCCGCCAGAACCTGTGCTTCCTCTCTTGAGGCGCGCCGTAGATTACGTCGAAACCCTCTTCCAGCTCGCGAAGCAGAAGTGGGACCTCTTCCGGCGGGTGCTGGAGATCGTCGTCCATGGTGACAATGACCTCGTAGCGCGCCGCCCGGATGCCGCAGAGCAGGGCGTTGTGCTGGCCGTAGTTGCGCATCAGGTCGATGCCGCGCACCCACTCTTGCCGGCTCGCCAGGTCTTGAACCGCGTGCCAGCTCTGGTCGCTGCTGCCGTCGTTCACCAGGATCAGTTCGAATTCGTCGGCCACCGATTTTAGAATAGATTCCAGTCGCTGAACCAGTTCCGGCAGGGACGCCTCGCTGTTGTAGACTGGCACGACAACGGAAACATTCATGGCGCTAACCTTCTCCAGTCCGCTCCAGAGCAATCGGAGAGCTAATCTAAGCTAGATTATATATCGAACCATTTGTGATACCAGATCTGAACATCGTGGATCAAGAAGCCGCAGCGCTGGTCCAGTCGGAGTGTGGCGACGTTCCGTCCTTGAGTGACGGCGTAAACTTCGAAAATGCCACGCTCTGAAAACCAAGCACGTGCGCTGTAATTGAGAGCCTGTCCGATTCCCCTTCCCCTTACTTCCTCACTCACAGCGGTCAGACAGAGAATACCGACGCCGGGCTCGACATCCATGCGGCACAGAATGAAGCCGACGGACGATCCGTCCAGCTCCGCAACCAGCACAGCATCGGCGTCGCTGTCAAGGCTGCGCCGTACCCACTTTTCGTATAGCGAATCGACTAGATGCCTGGGGAAATTCTGATCGAAATAGAAACGTGTATCGTAAAAGCTGCTGCGGGCGAGCCGCAGCAAAAAGCTTTCGTCCCGCGAGCGTGCGGGCCGAATTGTGACCTCGCTGCAATGACGCTGCCCAGTACTATTCGTATCTTTAGAAAACTTTCGATAAAACGTGACGCGGATATCAACCATCCGGAAGCCATTGTCTTCAGCCAGCCTGGTGGTTTCTGGGTCGTCGGCGCGGCTGAGGAAGTAGAGACAGCGCACTTTCTCCTCGCGGCACCAGGCGTCGATGTTCCGAGTCAATTCCTCCGTCAGGCTATCCCCTCGAATCCTGGCGACGCGGAAGCCGAAGAAGTCCGAATCCCACTCGAGAATCGCGCACGGGTCTCGTTTCGCGCTCGACATCTTCCAATACTCCTTTCGGTCCGGTAGACGCACTCGGATTAGACCGTCTGTTCCTTCAGAGATGGGAGCACGCGGGAGCAGATTAGTAGCCTGCTTTCCCGAAGGCAAACGTTTATTTCCGTGGCCTTCGGCAAGACCCACGGCGTGGCACAAGCGATAATTCCGGGGGAAACGCGGCTTTTTGCAGCATGTGGAACTTCAGCCTCCGGCCGGTTTCTAATGTAGCGGGCCCGTGTAGTAGGGTGAAGCGGCCGTCGCGATGGAATCCTCTCTTTTGCGCGAGGTCGGTGGCTGCGCTAAGATATCGCCGTCCGGTCTCTTGGTATACGGGCGCGCGTTTGCCTTTTTTGATCAGATCCTTTGGAGGCTATCGATGGACAGGCGAAATAGGTTTTCGGTCATCTCCCGTGCGGTGCGACGGCTTGTTCTCGCCGCTGCCGTCTTGACGGTGGTTGTCGCCGGCCTCGGGGCGGAGAGAGCTACCGCCCAGGACTGCGCCGGTGCCGCCTACGCGCCGATCGGCAGTCCCGTCCAGGGTGTCGTCCGGGGCGAGATGGCGCGGTATTTCATGTTCGAGGTGACGGAAACGGGTTGGTTCCGGATCTTCACCTCCGGGACTGCCGATACCATCGGCGTCCTGCTCGACGGCGACTGCCGGCCGCTGGTCGAGGACGACGACAGCGGCGAGGGAGTAAATTTCAGTGTTGAGCGGCAGCTTTCCGAGGGGACCTATTTCGTCTCCGTACGCGGCTTCGACGAGGAGAGCGAAGGTCCGTTCACGCTTATGATTCAACCTACCGAGGGCGAGACCGGCGGCTGCGCCGAGGCCGCCGACGCGGACCCGCTGCGCGGCGTCAGCGGGACGCTCGATGGCAGGACGCCGCAGTTCTACCGCTTTGTAGTCGACCAGGCCGCCCGTTACCGCATATACGCCTCCAGCGGCGCCGACACGGTGGGGACTCTCTACGGGCCGGACTGCGACGAGATCGCCGAGGACGACGACAGCGGAGATGACATGGACTTCCGCATCGACCACTCGCTGGCTCCCGGGACCTACTACGTCTCCGTACAGGGCTACGACGACTCCGCACAGGGGGACTACTACCTGCAGTTCGAAATCCTGGGCAGCGCCGACGAGTGCGCCAGCGCGCCGGTGCTCGAGGTCGGCTTCGCAGGCTCGCAATCGATGACGGACGGGGCGCGCGAGTACTTCGCCTTCGTGGTCGACGAGCCGGGCACCTACGTCGTCACCACCTTCGGCGAACTGGATACGGTCGGCATCCTGCTGGACGAGAACTGCGGCGAGATGGAGGAGAACGACGACGGCGGCCGCGACGTCAACTTCCTCATCCGGCGGAACCTCGAGCCCGGTACCTACTACGTAGCGGTTGAGGGCTACGACGACATGGAGAGCGGCTACTACGAGCTCCTGATCACGCTCGAGTCGGGCGGCAGCTCCGAGTGCCAGGGAGCGCAGATGGTGGCGCTGGGCGAAACGGTGTACGGCTCGGTGGTGGGAACCTCGCCCTACTTTTACCGCTTCGACGTCGCGCAGTCGGGCCGCTACCGCGTCTTCAGCAGCGGCGACGCCGACACGATGGGGTCACTCTATAACAGCGACTGCGCCGAGATCACCTCCGACGACGACGGCGGCAGCGACCTCAACTTCAGGATCACGCGACAGCTGGCGGCCGGAACCTACTACGTTTCAGTGCGCGGCTACGACGAGGAGACATACGGCGACTACACGCTCGAGATCGCCCCCTTCGCGGTGCAGGAGACCGATCCGCAGGTGAGCACCGAGGCGGAGGGCGAACCGGAGGCTGCGCTGCGCCGCACCGCCGAGCAGTATTTCCAGGCTATGCGCGCCTTCGACAGCGAGCGAGTGGCCTCGATGCTTACCAGCAGCGCCAGCTCGTCGTACATGAGCTGGATCGACGCCGTCGAGAACGATCCGCTTCGCCTGGAGGCCGAGAGGGAACGGGCGGCCGGTCTGACGTGGGAGATCGTCAGGATCGCTATCCGCTCGACAGGCAACGAGGCCGTCGTGGCCACGCGCGTGACTGTCGGCGGTGACCAGCGCTCGATGATCATGATCTGGCGCCTCGAGGGCGAGAACTGGAGACTGGCCGAAACCCGCGCACGCTAGGAGTCCTTCGCGCCTCGGTATCCACACCTCGAGAAACTGGGTGCCTGTTGCGGTTGGCCGGAGTCCGGAAGAAACAGGGAGCGGAGTAGCCGCTTTTTCTAATTCAATAGCGAATTGTCGTTCAGGGTCGGCTCGGTGAGTGCTCTGCCTGTCCGAGCTCAGTAGCCGCGCGCGACGCCGCCACGGCGCGGGTCGCTCACGCCGACCAGGAGGCCGGTTTCTTCATCGCGCATGATGGCGTGGACGTCGCCGATCGTTGTCCTGATCCGAACCCGGTGCCCCATGCGGCCGAGGTTCTCGAGCACGTCTTCGGCGAAGCCGAACGGCTCGACGTAGGTGAGGTCTGGAAGCCACTGGTGGTGGAAACGCGGGGCGGCCACCGCCCTCTGCAGCGGCAGCTCGTGGACGAGTACGTTGAGCAGGATCTGCAGAACGGTGGTGATGATGGTCGAGCCGCCCGGCGAGCCGGCTACGAGACGGATCTCGCCGTCGCGCAGGACGATCGTGGGAGTCATCGAGCTTAGCATCCGCTTGCCCGGCGCTATAGCGTTGGCCTCGCCGCCGACGAGACCGTAGATGTTGGGCACGCTCGGCTTGATCGAGAAGTCGTCCATCTCGTTGTTGAGCAGGACGCCGGTGCCGGCCGCGACCACGCACGAGCCGAAGCTGCTGTTGAGGGTGGTCGTGCAGGCGACGGCGTTGCCCAAGCGGTCGACGACGGAGAAGTGGGTGGTGTCTTCGCTTTCGGCCGGAGGCTCGGGGCCGTGGTCGATCTCGCCGCTCGGAGTGGCGCGGTATGGATTGATCAGCTGCCGGCGACGCTCTATGTACTCGGCAGAGATCAGGTGACCGACGGGCACGGGATAGAAATCGGAGTCGCCGAGGAAGTGCGCACGGTCGGCGTAGGCGAGCCGCTCGGCTTCGGTCAGCAGCTGGATGTAGCGCGACGAGTTGTGGCCGAGGGCGCGCAGGTCGTGCGACTCAAGCATACCGAGGAGCTGCAGCAGCAGTATGCCACCGGAGCTGGGCGGGCCCATGCCGACTATCGTGTAGCCTCTGAAGGCGCCGACTACCGGCTCGCGCTCGACGGCGCGATAGCTGGCCAGGTCCTCTTCGGTAATCAGGCCGCCGTTGGTTGTCATGTCGGCGGCGATGCGGCGCGCCACCTCGCCGCCGTAGAAGCCGTCGCGCCCGCGCTCGGCGATTCGCCGCAGCGTCCACGCCAGGTCGCTCTGTAC
>CAYOXX010000063.1:8530-18591 GCA_964408025.1 uncultured Acidobacteriota bacterium
GCTCTGTACTAAGCGATCTCCGAACCGGTAGGGCTCGCCACCGCGGGTGAAGACTGCCGCCGAGGACGGGAAGCTCGTGAACCGCTCGTGCTCCCACTGCAGAGCCCGCGCCAAGTGGTGGCCGACCTCGAAACCTTCCTCGGCCAGCCGTATTGCCGGCTCAACCAGCCGCTGCCAGGGCAGCGACCCGTAGCGGCTGTGGGCCAGCGCCAGGCCGGCCACCTGGCCCGGCACGCCGCAGGCGCGGTAGCCGAAGCTGCTGGCTTCGGGTATCGGCTCGCCGTCGGCGTCGAGGTACATGTCGCGGCCGGCAGCGGCGGGCGCCGCCTCGCGATAATCGATAGTGGCGTTGATTCCCCGCCCAGCCAGGTGGACTACCATGAAGCCGCCGCCGCCGAGGTTACCGGCCTGCGGGTGGGTAACGGCGAGCACGAAGGAGATGGCGACGGCCGCGTCGACGGCATTGCCGCCGGCCCGCAGGATCTCGATACCGACCTCGGTGGCGAGGCGGTCGACGGAGGCGACCATCGCCTCGCGGCCGTAGGCAGACGCCTGGGCCAGCGCTCCGGGCGCGGCCGGCGAGCAGATTATTGTGATGACGGCTACAACGCCGGTGAGCAAAGTGCGTAGTCGCATGGCTACCTCCGGGCAAAGCAGGGGCCAAAACTATATCACGCCGCGGAAGGCGCGGGGTAGTGTCGTGCGGATGAACTTGGCAACGGTTTGGTTGCCTCTAGCCGCGCGGCCGCAGCTGGGGGAAAAGAATGACGTCGCGGATGGAGGGGGAGTCGGTCAGGAGCATGACGAAACGGTCGATGCCGAGGCCGACGCCGCCGGCCGGCGGCATGCCGTGCTCCAGCGCGGTTACGTAGTCTTCGTCCATGCGGTGGGCCTCGTCGTCGCCGCCCTCGCGCTGCGCGAGCTGCTCCTCGAAACGGCGCCGCTGGTCTATCGGGTCGTTGAGCTCGCTGAAGGCGTTGATGAGCTCGAGCCCGCCGATGAAGAGCTCGAAGCGCTCGACGAAGTCGGGATTGTCGGGGCTCTTCTTCGACAGCGGGCTCACCTCGCGCGGGAAGTCTACTACGAAGGTCGGCTTGATCAGCTTCTCCTCGGCGTAGCGGTCGAACAGCTCGTAGATCAGCTTGCCGCGCAGCGGCGGCTTCGGTACCTCGAGTCCACGCTGCTGAAAGACGCCGATCAGCTTCTCGGCGCTCTCGAAGTCGCTCTCCAGGACGCCGGAGTGCTCGATGGCCAGCGCCTTGAGCGGCGCCCGGCGCCAGGGCGGCGTCAGGTCTATCTCTACGCCGCTGTAGGTGCAGCGCGGCTCGCCGTGCACCGCGGTGCAGACCTCGGAGAGGATCACCTCGAGGTCGTCCATCAGCTCGTTGTAGTCGGCGTAGGCCTGGTAGTACTCGAGCATCGTGAACTCGGGATTGTGCTGCGTGCTGATCCCCTCGTTGCGGAAGCTGCGGTTGATCTCGTAGACCCGCTCGAGGCCGCCGACCAGTAGCCGCTTCAGGTAGAGCTCGGGCGCGATGCGCAGGAAGAGGTCGACGCCGAGGGCGCTGTGGTGGGTGACGAACGGCCTGGCTGTGGCGCCGCCGGCGAGCGGCTGCATCATCGGCGTCTCGACCTCGAGGAAGCCCCGCTTGTCGAGTTGGCGGCGCAGCTCGGCGATGACGCGGGCGCGGACCTCGAACACCTCGCGGCTCTTTGGGTTGGCCAGCAGGTCGAGGTAGCGCTGGCGGTAGCGGGTCTCGACGTCGGTGATGCCGTGCCACTTCTCCGGCAGCGGCCGCAGGGTCTTGGCCAGGAAGGTCAGCTCCTCGGCGCGCACCGTGAGCTCGCCGGTGCGGGTGACGAACAGCGGCCCCGAGATGCCGACGAAGTCGCCCAGGTCGTAGCACTCCCTGAAGAGGGCGTAGGCCTCCTCGCCGACCACGTCCTCGCGCACGTAGGCCTGCAGGCGGCTCCTGCCGTCGCCGATGTGCAGGAAGGTGGCCTTGCCCATCGCCCGCAGCGACACGATGCGGCCGCAGACGCGCACGCCGACCGGCTCGCCCTCCAGGTCCTCTTTGGTCTTCTCGCCGAACTGCGCCTGGACTTGTGTCGCCGTGTGGCTGAAGTCGAAGCGGTTCGGGTACGGCTCTACGCCCGCCTCCCTCAGCTTCTCCAGCTTCCGCAGACGCGTCTGCAAAAACTCCTTGCGTTCGCTCTCCTCGCTCGTCATCGTTGCCAATCCTAAGTGAGCCGCCATTCTATGGAGCCGGGCACGGGGAATCAAGTCGATATATTCCAAGGACTAGCTTGATCACGGTTTCTCAGCAATATTATCTCATTAATAACATGTTGCATCTATTGGGCAGAATTCTACACTCGAAATATGCGTCATGAAGTTTATACCTTATATCTATAAAAAAATGTTTATGCAACTATCAGCCGATGGCGCTTCACATAATTCAAATCGGAAACGCGGGAGTTACAATTATTATTCCTGTGACATTGACACACCTTGATCCGAGGATAGCGATTGGTGTATAAAACGACGTATGACAAAGACGAATCTCACTGCAGCTATCAGCGAATACTTGCGGGAGATTTCCAAGCACCTGGCATCCGGTGACGCTACGGAGCACACCTATCGTCCCGCTCTGAAGACGCTGCTTGAAACTATCCACGAAGATATCACCGCCACTAACGAACCCAAGAGGGTCCAATGCGGAGCGCCCGACTTCATTATTACCAGAGGGCAAACGCCTCTGGGATATATTGAGGCCAAAGAGATCGGTAGCAATCTGGGCGAGATCGCGCGGGGCGAACAGTTGACTCGCTACCGCGACGGTTTGCCGAACCTCATCCTTACAGACTATTTGGAATTCCGCCTCTTTCATGAAGGCGACTTTATTACTAGTTGCAGCTTGGCCAGATTAGGGATCGACGGCAGGTTAAAGCGAGAGCGCAATGCTGATCACGCATTCGAGGAACTACTCGATCATTTCGTCAATGCCACCATGCCCACGGTTGGCACGCCCCGCGATCTGGCAAGACGCATGGCCGCCGCCGCACGCATTATCCGCGACGTGATCGGTCGCGCATTCGAGTGCGAAATTACCGAGTCGGACCCCTTGCACGTTCAGCTCGAAGCGTTCCGGGACGTACTACTACACGATCTGAAGCCGGATCAGTTCTCCGACATGTACGCGCAGACAATCGCCTACGGCCTCTTCGCCGCCCGCTGCCATCACAGCGCGGACCAGGGTCCCTTCACTCGCAAATCAGCGGCATTCGAATTGCCCGAAACAAACCCCTTCCTGCGCGAAATGTTTAAACACATCGCCGGTACCGACCTCGACCATCGGCTTGTATGGGCAGTCGACCACCTCGCAGAGCTCCTGAGCCGCGCCGACATGGTGGGGATTCTCACCGATTTCGGCAAGAGGTCGCGCCGGGAAGATCCGGTTGTCCATTTCTACGAAACCTTTCTCACTGCTTACGACCCGGCGATGCGCGAGATGCGCGGAGTCTACTACACGCCCGAGCCGGTCGTTTCCTATATAGTCGACTCTATCGATCACATCCTGAAGCGGGACTTCGGGATCGTCGATGGTCTCGCCTCGACCGAAAAAGTAAAGCTCGCCGACGGAAGCGAAACCCACCGCGTCCTCATTCTCGATCCGGCCGTTGGTACCGGAACATTTCTCTTCAACGTTGTCGATCACATATACAGGCAGATCGTGGAAAGCGGCCAGGGCGGTACATGGGATAGCTATGTTTCGCAGCACCTCCTCCCGCGGCTCTTCGGATTCGAGCTCCTTATTGCGCCTTACACGGTGGCCCACATGAAGCTCGGTCTGCAACTGGCCGAAACGGGATACAAATTCCGCAGCGGAGAACGCCTGCGCGTCATCCTAACGAATACTCTCGAGGAGGCGATAATCAAGTACCACAAATTTCCCTTTGCTTTGCTTATAGCCGAAGAAGCCGGAGCAGCGGGAGAGGTGAAGAAGAAATACCCCGTCATGGTAATTCTGGGCAACCCGCCGTATTCAGGCCACTCGGCTAACAGGGGCCCTTGGATCCGTGGATTGCTAAGGGGGCACGACAGATCCGGCGGGTTCACAAAAGGAAACTACTTCCAAGTCGACGGCGAACCACTAGGCGAGCGGAATCCCAAGTGGTTAAACGACGACTACGTAAAGTTCATACGCTTCGGCCAGTGGCGCATCGAGCAAACGGGCTACGGAATCCTTGCATTCATAACTAATCATAGCTATCTGGATAACCCTACTTTCCGCGGTATGCGCCAGAGCCTGATGGATACTTTCGACGATATCTATCTCCTCGACCTGCACGGTAGCGCCAAGAAGAAAGAGACCGCCCCCGACGGCTCGAAGGACGAGAACGTCTTCGACATACAGCAAGGAGTTGCTATCTGCTTGATGGTTAAAAAGCCAGAGCTTGAGGGATAGAATGAAGAAACGTCCGCCAACCGAAGCCGGCGAACGTCGGACCGGTGATACTATCACCAGCGCTGTTACTCTAGAATGATAATCGGGATTGGTTCTTTTGTCAAAAAAAGTCACTCGCTGAAATGATGGAACTAGCACGAGGTATCGATGAGTAAGGATTCAAAAAGACCGATATCAGCGGCTACAGTCCGCCACGCCGACCTCTGGGGCATGCGCGCGGTCTGGGGTGCCGACGCGGCGGGCGAAAAAAAACTCTCCGGCGGCAAGTATCACTATCTATACGATAACGACGTGAGCACGACCCAATGGCAGGAGTTGGAACCCCAAAGTCCTTTCTATCTCTTCACGCCACACGATATAGAACTGCTGCGGGAATATGAAACAGGATGGAAGGTTACCGAGATAATGCCTGTGCACTCCGTGGGGATCGTCACCGCCCGCGACGCACTGACGATACACTGGTCGCCGAAAGATGTTTGGCGTACTATAAATGATTTCGTAAACCTGCCTACAGAGGAAGCTAGAGAAAGATATAACCTCGGAAAGGATGTTCAAGACTGGAAAGTTCACCTGGCTCAACAGGACGTGCTCAACTCAGGTCCCCAAGAACAAATGCTTGCTAAACTGTTGTATCGTCCTTTCGATGAACGCTCGACTTACTACACAGGTAACACGAAAGGATTTATCTGTAGACCCCGACCGAAAATTATGCGTCACATGATTATTGGCGAGAACATAGGGTTAATAACAACAAGACAAACACGTGATAAATGGGATGTTTTTACAACATCAACAATCATGACTCATAAAGCAGTGTCCGCATACGACATTAATAGTTTGTTCCCTTTATACTTATATATGAAGATCTCTGATGAACCAAAGGATTTGTCTAATGCGCCGGAGGCAACAGAAGTAATCGAACGTATGCCTAATCTGGCACCGGATTTCATCCAAATACTTTCGGATCACCTAGGAATGGATTTCATTCAAAATGGAACTGGTGATGTAAATGTAACTTTCGGCCCCGAGGATCTGTTTCATTATATGTACTCTGTCTTTCACAGCCCAGGATACCGCAGCCGCTACGCCGACTTCCTCAAGAGAGATTTCCCGCGCCTGCCATTGACTTCGAACATCGAGCTTTTCCGGGCCCTGTGCGGACTCGGCGAGCGGCTCAAGGCGCTTCACCTTATGGAGGAGCCCGCGGACCCGATCACAACCTATCCCGAGAGGGGAGACAACAGTGTGGACAAGGTCCGCTACGACGACCGGAACGAGCGTGTATACATTAACGAAAGCCAATTCTTCGAAGGCGTACCCCGGCGAGTCTGGCAATTCCACGTAGGCGGCTACCAGGTTTGCCGCAAGTGGCTGAAGGACCGCAAGGGCCGGCGGCTCAGCTACGACGACCTAACACACTACCAGCGCGTCGTCTCCGCGCTGAGAGATACCATCGACATAATGGCGGAAATCGACGAAGCCATCGAGGAGCATGGCGGCTGGCCCCTGCAATAATCCGCTACAACACAGTATAGCGATAATCATTTAACTTTCTTGGATACTATTCTGAATAACCGGTAATTAATCGCCGCGGGTCGGGCGCGTTATTCTTCCTCGGCCTTTTTCAGCAGCTTGAGTATCTTCGGCCAGTGGCGCGGCAGGTTGCGTAGAATCACCTGGCTGCGGCGCCATGTTTCGATGTCTACGGCCGGGTAGCCGGCCACGACGGCACCCGGTTTGACGTCGCGTGTGGCGATAGAGGCGGCGGCGACCACGGCGCCGTCGCCGATCGTGACGTGCTCCTTGAGCCCGGACCTGCCGGCCAGCACGCAGCGCTTCCCGATCGTGGCCGAGCCCGAGATGCCGACCTGGGCGACCACGATGGCGCCCTCGCCGATAGTCACGTTGTGGGCCACCTGTACGAGGTTGTCGATCTTGACGCCGTCGCCGATGACGGTGTCGCCCAGGGCGCCGCGATCGACGCAGACTCCGGCACCGATCTCGACGTCGCTGCCGATGCGCACCGAGCCGACCTGCGGGATCTTGTGGTTGACGCCGTCGTGGGTGATGTAGCCGAAGCCGTCGGAGCCGACGACGGAGCCGGCGTGGATGACGACGCGGTCGCCGAGCGTGACGCCCTCGTAGAGGACGACGTTGGGATGCAGGACGCAGTCCGAGCCGACCGAGGCGCCGTCGGAGATGACGCAGCCGGCCGCGACGACGCAGCGCGGCCCGACCGAGGCGCCGGCACCGACGCGGACGAACGGCCCCACCGATGTAGGCTCGGCGACAGCGGCGTCGGGGTCGACGTCGGCCAGGGGCGAGATTCCGTCCAGGCGCCGCCGCTCGGGGTGGAAGAGGCGCACGACCTCGATGAATGCCAGGTGCGGATTGTCTGCGAGTATATAAGCGAGCTCCGCAACGCCGGGAGGGGATTTGACTATAACGGCGCCGGCGCGGGTGTCAGACAGCTTCCGCTCCCAGCGGGAGCCGGCGGCGAAGGCGATCTCCTCGGGTCCCGCCTCCTCAAGCGGCGCCACGCCGCGGATCGGGCGCTCCCCGTCGCCGTGGTACGGCCGCCCCAGGTGGCCGGCGATCTCTTGTAGGGAGAATTGCAAAACGACGACCTCCGCCCTTGTAGGCGCCGCCCGCCGGCTGCTGCGGACTTCGGGATGCGGGTCGGGCCGCCGGGACTACTGGTCGGTATCCTCCGGCTGCTGCCGCGCCGAGGTGGCGGCGTTGAGCCGCTGGACCACCAGCGGAGTGATGTCTAGCGCCGCGTCGTGGTACCAGAGCCCCTCCGTGGCCACGTCAAAAACGAGCGTGTAGCCGCGCTCCAGGCAGATCTGCTCGATGACCGGTCCGGCCTGCTGCGCGAACCTCTGGGTCTCCTCGGCCTGCATCTGCTGCGCTTGGCGGTTGGCCTCGTCCTGCCGCTGGCGGAAGGCGAGCATGCGCTGCTGCAGGTCGTTGCGCCGCGCGGTGAAGGCGGCCTCCGAGAGCACCGACTGCTGGTTCTCCAGGTCGGCCTGCTCGCGCTGCAGGGCCTGGCCCTCCTGCTGCAGCTCGTTCATGGTGCTCTGCATGAACTGCTCGAAGCGCGCCTGCGACTCCTGGCCGATGATCGATTCGCGCGCCACTTGCGACATGTCGATGAAGGCGATGCTGATCGTGTCGCCGTCGTCCTGGGCGGCGAGCGGTGTGGCCAATAGGATTGCGAAAGGAATTACTGCCAAAATTCTCTTCATAGCCTTCTCCTGAGGCTTCGCCGGCCTCCGCGGTTTCCCCCGCGGGCCGGATCGAGCTGTTTGTCGGCGGCAAGGCGGGCTCGGCGCCCTTCCCCTCCCCCCTCGGGTTGTCGAACGGTGCGCATTATACATATAGTCAGAAAATCGAACCAATAGTAAATAGGAATGAACTGGTGCGGTGGTACGGCTCCGGGTTGAGTGGCCTGGCGATGATGAACCGGAACGGTATGTTCATCACCGGCACGAAGAAGCGCATCTCCACTCCCGCGCTGTAGTGCAGATTCCTGACGTTGATGCCGCCGGCGAAGGCGTTGCCCATGTCGACGAACGGCACCACGCGGATCTCCCTGCTGATCAGGAACGCGTACTCGAAGTTAAACAGCAGCGAGCTGGTGCCGCCGATGATGCGGCCGTACTCGTCGCGCGGCCCGACGGTGCGCAGCTCGTAGCCACGCAGCGTGTTCTCGCCGCCCATGAAGAAGCGCTCGAAAACCGGCAGCTCGGCAGTCTCGCCCAGCAGCTTGGCGTAGCCTACCTGCCCGCGGAAGCGCACGATGTTGCGCGAGGTCAGCGGGAAGTTGGAGATGTGTTCGAAGATCATCTTGAGGAATGAGAAGTCGCCTCCGAAGATCTTGGCGCCATACTCGAGGCTTAGAGTGTCGCGGTGACCCCGCGTAGGCAGCAGCGGGTGGTCCACCGTGTTGCGCATCAGCGTCGGGGTGACGCTGCCGGTGGCGGTGCGGCCCTCCGGGAAGAAGATCGAGCTGCCGAATGGGAAGTCCGCAGGGTTGCGGACTTCCACAAGCTCGAAACGATATTCGAGGTAGAGCGAGATCCAACGGGAGAGGCGGTACGATATGTTGGCGCGCCCGCCCTGACCCTTGCTGATGAAGTCCTGGAACTCGAAGGAGCGGCTGAAGAAGGTGACGCCGGCGCCGACGGGGCGGTCGAACAGCCAGGGGTCGAAAAAGGATATCTGGTAGTTCTCGTTGCGGGCGCCGCTTTGCACCATTAGGCTGATGGTCTGCCCCTGGCCCCAGAAGTTGCTGGTGGAGAAGGCGAAGTTGAAGAAGGCTCCCTCGATGCCGCTGTAGCCGCCGCCGAACTGGATCGAGTTGCGGCCCGTCTCGGTGACGCTGATGTTGAGGTCGATCGTCTTGTCGTCGTGGTTGGGGATGATCTCGGGCTCGACCGAGCCGAAGAAGCCGAGCTGGTTGAGCCGCCGCAGGCTGTCGCGCAGGGCCAGGTAGTTGAACGGCTGCTGCTCGAAGACGAATATGTTGCGGCGCAGCACCTTGTCGCGCGTCGCGCGGTTGCCCTCGAACTCGATGCGCCGGATGTGGTAGAGGTCCCCCTCGTTGAACGCGATCTCCAGGTCGACGTAGCCCAGCCTTTCGGGGATGTAGGTGATCCGGTCCTCGATGAAGGCGTTGATGTAGCCGCGCGAGTAGTACGCCTCCTGCAGCTCCTCGATGCTCTTCTCGATCGCCTCGCGGTCGTAGAGGTCCCCCTCACGAAGCTGGAAGAAGGCGCGCAGAAATTCCTCCCTCATGACGGTGGCGCCGGAGAAGGTGATCTCGTTGATGCGGTAGCGGATCCCCTCCCTGATCGGGATGGTGATGACCGCCTCGACGTGCCTGCTTTTGAACAGCGGATCGACTTCGATAGTCTCCACGATCGGATCCCTGACGGAGACTCGCAGGAAGCCGTGGGCGGCGTAGAAGCGCTCCAGTTCCGCTCTGTCCTCGTCGAGCAGAGTCGAGCTATAGATATTGTCCTTTTGCACCCAAGAGAAGATCCAGGTGGGGCGGCTCTTCTTCAGCACGCGCGTCAGCTCCCACTGGCTGAAGTGATCGTTGCCGACGAAGCGCACCTCGCGGATGTTTACTCTGCTGCCCTCGGTTACGTGGAAGATCACGTCCATCTCGATCGGGTTTGCCTCGACCATCTCGTAGCTGACGTTGCCGAACTCCAGCCCCAGCTCGTCCAGCTCGCCACGGATGATCGTCGCCACCCTGGCCAGCACGGTGGGGTCCAGCAGAGCACCCTCGACGATCTCCACCGACTCCTCTTCCAGCCGCTCGTCGAGCGTCCCCCTGCTGAGAGCCCGCAGGCCTTCGTATCGCACCTCGCGCACCAACGGCAGTTCCTCGACCGCGATGGTCACCACCACGGCCCCGGCGGCGGCGTCGCTGCGCAGTATCCTCAGGTTCGAGAACCAACCGGTGTTCCAGAGCGCCCGGAAGTCGTTTCTCAGGAGCCGCTCGTCGTAGCGGTCGCCGGCCGCCAGGGTTACGTATGTGAGGATGGTCTCGGTCGGGATGCGCCGGTTGCCCTCTATCGC
>CAYOXX010000064.1:0-18568 GCA_964408025.1 uncultured Acidobacteriota bacterium
ATCGGGTGCCGGATCACGACCACATTCCTGCCCGCCTCCTTGAGCACGTCGGCGACGCGCCGCGTGGTCTGGCTCTTACCGCAGCCGGTGCGCACGGCGCAGACGCTGACCAACGGCTTGCGCGACTCGATCATGGTGCTGTCGGTTCCCATGAGGCGGAAGTCGGCGCCCCAGGCGATGATGCGGCTGGCGATGTCCATCACGTGCTGGTGCGGGACGTCGGAGTAGGCGAAGACGACCTGCTGCACCCCGTGCTCGCGGATCAGCCGCTCGAGCTCCTCCTCGGGCTCGATGGCGATCCCTTCGGGGTAGAGAGAGCCCGCCAGCGCGGGCGGGTAACGGCGCCCCTCGATATCGGGAATCTGGGTGGCGGTGAAGGCCACGACCCGGTAGAGATCGTTGTCCCGGAAATAGACATTGAAGTTGTGGAAGTCGCGGCCGGCGGCACCCATGATGATCACGTTGATGCTCATATTCTCTCCTTGCCAGGTAGAACTCGGATTCGTTCAGGGCGAAGACAACGGTAACGTTCCAACCCCGAGGCTTCAGCGCGAGGCGCCGGCCCCGCCGGCGCCTGGTGAGAGACGGCACTTTGACGTCGACCGTCCCCGATCGAAGCGCGGACATTCTACATTCGCCCTGCGTGCCCCGCAAGCGGATCGCGTACAGAAGTGCGCCGCTACGCCTGTCGGCGTCGCGGCGCTACCGGATGCGAATGCCTTTAGTTGAGTGCCTCGTTTAGCTTCTTGCCGGCCTTGAAGCGGACGCCGTTGCGGGCCGGAATCTGGATGGGTGCACCGGTCTGCGGATTGCGGCCGGTCGTCGCCTTGCGGTGCGACACTGCGAAGGTTCCGAAGCCAACTAGCTGCACGGGTTCGTTTCTCTTCAGCGAAGTCTCGATTCCCCGCGTCATCCCGGCAAGGGCGGCCTCGGCGTCTTTCTTTGTGATTCCGGCGTAATCCGCAATGTACGATACGAGATCTGCTTTCCTCATTATCGGCCTCCACACTATAGTGTTTGACACCCTATATCACAGTCCGCGGTCCCGCCGCAAGCGTTTTTCCGCTTCCAGCTTGATTTCGTGGGCAACCTATTTCGCCGCGTAAACCTTTTCGCCGTTGCATGCGTCATAACATTGTAGAAAGGGTTAACGGACTAGATCATGAAGTGGTCGAAAATCATAGTCCTCGTGCTCGGATTCATCGGCTTGCTCGTGGTGCTGCCGTTGGCCCTCCGGTTCACGCTTTGAAGCCGCTTGCCGCCCGCGGGGAGGCCCGGGGTGGCTCGACGCTGAATCCTATCCGCCCGTGCCCGCGGTCCCTACTCCTCCGCTGACCGCGGGCACATTTCCTTCTGCGGCGGCGACCGTTCCTCTTGCCGCTGAGCCTCCATAGGTTACAATAGAATACGCCCTGCGGCGGCCACTCGTGCCGCCGGAAGACGGCGGTAGGCAGTTCCAAGGCGCCAAATCTGCAGGCGGAGACGAGGCGACCGGCATGGCGCTACGCATCCTTGCGGCCCTGACGACGGCGGCCGCGTTCCTTTTGTTCATTCAGGGCGGCATCGAGGCTTCGCCGCGCGAGGACGACGCAACCACAATACGCACCCCCGGGCGCGCCGTGACCGTGCGCGAAGGTCTGGCGCCCGCCGATGCGGAGCGCGGCGGGCTGCTGATCCTGCAGTTCAGGTCGGAACCGGACGAGCGGGACCTGGAAAAGCTGCGCGCGCGCGGCGTCAGGCTGGGCGGCTACCTCGGCAACGGGGCCTACTGGGCGCGTGCCGACGCCGGCTCGGCGCTGGCCGGGCTGCGCTTCGTGCGGGCTGCCTTCAGGCCCGCCGCGGCGGATAAGATCACGCCGCCCATGGCCCGGCGGATCACCTTACTCCCCCCCGGCGAGGCGGTGGCCATCACCGTCTCATTTTTCCCCGGCACGCCGATGGAGCGGGCTTCCGGGCTGCTGGAAGACGTGGGCGCGACGGCTCTGGACGGCGATATGCTGCTGGGCGCCCGCCTGCGCGCCAGCCTCCCCGCCGGCACTGTCGGGAGGCTGGCGGCCTCGGAGTTGGTGCGGGCCGTCGAGCCACTCGGCCGCTCCAGGCGCGCGCTGAACTCCACCGCGGCGAGCCGGTCCGGGATCGATCTGGCGCGCGACCGATTCGGCCTCAGCGGTGCGGGAGTTGCAGTCGGCGTCTGGGACGAGGGCAAGGTCGACAACCACCCCGATCTCGCCGGCCGCCTGACCATCGCCCAAAAAGCGGCCAAGTCAGACCACGCAACCCACGTGGCGGGCACGATAGCTGGAAGCGGCGCCGGCAGGGCCCAGGCCACCGGCATGGCCTACGGCGCTCGCATTGTCTCCTATGACTTTGAAGGCGATATACCAACCGAGATCTCCGCAGCCGCCAGGGTCTACAAAATCTCCCTCTCGAATAATTCGTGGGGGTACATCAACGGATGGGATTACAACTGCGATAAAGAGCGCTGGGAGTGGAGGACCGACTTCTGGTTCGGCCACTACGATTCCGAGGCGGCCGCCTTCGACGAGCTGGTCTACACGAAAGGCGTGATCATCGTCTTCTCCGCCGGCAACGACCGCAGCGACACCGGCACCACCGGCACCTACTACGACGCTGATCTGGAGCAGGAGCAGGATACCCCTTACCACCCGCCCGACGGGCCCTACCGGACAGTCGATTCGACAGGGTCGGCGAAGAACGTCATCGCCGTGGGCGCCACCACGAGTCAGGACGCGATGACCGGCTTCAGCTCCTGGGGTCCGACCAAGGACGGCAGGATCAAGCCCGAGGTGACCGCCGACGGAAATAGGCTCCTGTCGACGTACCTGAACGGCGGGTACACAACCTACTCCGGAACCAGCATGTCCGCTCCTGTCGTCACCGGCGGCATCGCCCTGCTGATCGAGCAACTACGCGGCACGACGGGCGAGGCTCCGGCGGCGGTTGTGCGGGCGCTGATAGCCGCCACGGCGAAAGACCTCGGCAACGTGGGCCCCGATTACAGCTTCGGATTCGGGCTCCTGAACGTGGCCGCGGCCGCGGAGGTGATCTCGGAAGACGCCGAACACAACACGATAGTCGAAAGCAAACTCAAGAAAGCGAAGAGCAAGCGAACCCGCTACTACCGCTTCCGGATCAGAAAGGGCACCAGGTTTCTCAGGGTGGCGCTGGCCTGGATCGATCCGCCGGCCGCGCCGGACGCGTCCCTGACGCTCGTCAACGACCTCGACCTGCGTCTGTACAGGGTGAAGAATAGCGGCCAAATCGCCAGCGAGAGGTTGCCGTGGACTCTGGACGGCGAAAATCCATCTGCGCCCGCAGTGCGCGGCATCAACGACGTCGATAACATCGAGCTTGTGACGGTCGATGATCCCCTCCGCGGCGAGTGGCTGATAGAAGTACACGCAAACCTATTCGGGATGTACAGGAGACAGCGGTTCGCGCTCGTCGTCTACACCAGCAGGCCGATCAGTGGGGCCGTCGAGGAGAGCGGTGCGCCCTGAAGCCATGGCGGGCGCGATTGACAGGGCGTCCGCTGCGTGTTAAATCGGACCGGTGGGCGGATAGCTCAGTCGGGAGAGCGCTGCTTTCGCACGGCAGAGGTCGGGGGTTCGAATCCCCTTCCGTCCACCATCCCCTTTTTCCCTCGCTTTGTATCTCCGTCGCAGTGAACTTTCGGCGCGGTTTTTTCGTCTCTATTGGTGAACTGCTAGTCAGTCTGGTTTTCCCTTCTATCACTACCGGCTGAGTCTGACCCGCTCAGCCGCTTTTTTTGCCCGCCGCTCGTCCCCGCTTCGGTGTATCATCCTCTCGGACCAGTGCGGGGCTTGCATGTACCTGATCGGGATCGGCGGCGGCACCTGCAGCGGCAAGAGCACGCTGGCGCGGCGGCTGCGGCGTCGCCTGGGCGCTGGCTGCTCGCTTGTGCCGATGGACAACTACTACCTGGCCCGGCGGGTGGGCGAGAGCCTGGAGGAGCGTGCCGCCCTCAACCACGACCTGCCCGGCGCGTTCGACTGGTCGCTGCTGCGCGCCCACCTACGGGCTCTGGGCGAGGGCGAGGCGGTCGAGATGCCGCTCTACGACTTCGCTCTCCACAACCGCACCTCGCTCACGAAAACAGTGGAGCCAAGGGAAGTAGTGGTGCTCGAAGGGCTCTTCGCACTCCATGATCGCGAGATCCGTGCCGCCATCAGCCCGGGCATCTTCCTCGATTCCACCACCGAGCAGCGCCGCCTCCGCCGGCTGTACCGCGACCAGGCCGAGAGGGGCGCCGAGCGGGCCTATTCCGAGCGCAAGTTCGACTCGATGGTCGAGCCTGCCTACCACCTGCATGTGGAGCCCACCCGCCGCTGGGCCGATCTGGTGAGCGACAACCTGGACGAGGCCGAGGCGGCCGTGGCCGACCGTCTGGCCGGGCTCCTGTAAGGCGCGCCGGGGACCGAACGGATATAAATTGTCTTTTGACATCCACCCGTCTGGTTTATAGTTGTGGCAATTGACGCGGCTTGCTGGCGGGAGGGGAGAAACGCGTTGGGTGCCCTCGATAGAATCGTCTGGAAACTGGACGAAGGCGAGCTTGTTTTCCTGGACGGCGCCACCGGCACCGAGCTGACGCGGCGCGGCGCCGACACGACACCGCCGCTCTGGTCGGCTCGGGCGCTGATCGACGCGCCGGCGACGGTGCGCGACGTCCACGCTGACTACATCCGCGCCGGCGCCGAGGTGTTGGTAGCCAACACATTCCGCACCGCGAGCCTGACGCTGAATCGGGCCGGATTCGGCAACCTGGCCGACGAGCTTCCCGATCGCGCTGTGGCCCTTCTGCTGGAAGCGATCGAGCGTGAGGATGCCGCCGACAGAGTGGTCCCGGCCGGCTGCCTATCGCCTTTGGCGGATCGCATCCATCCGGAGCTGGCACCCCCGGAAGCTGAGCTGGCCGCCGAGCACGAGGCGCACGCCGTGCGCCAGGCGCTAGCCGGCGCCGAGCTGATCGCCTGCGAGACGATGAGCTTGGTGCGCGAGGCGGTAGTCGCGCTGAGGGCGGCCAAAGCCGCGGGGCTTCCCGCCTTCGTCTCCTTCGCCGCCGCCGACACCCGCCACCTGCTCTCCGGCGAGACTCTCGACACCGCCGTGCGCGCTGTCGAGCCGCTCGAGCCGCTGGCTATCGGCCTGAACTGCTGCTCGATGGAGGTAATCGATGGGGCGCTGCCGATACTGTTGGCGCTCACAAAGCGGCCGGTCTGCGTATACCCTCACTTCGGCGTCCCGAACGAGAGCGACGGCTGGACCGCGGACTCCGAGGTCTCGCCGGAACGGTTCGCCGAAAGGGCCGAGGGTTGGCGTAACATCGGGGCGCGGATGATCGGCGGCTGCTGCGGTTCGACGCCGGCGCACATCGTGGCCCTGCGTAATCGGCTGCTCGGCAGCGGGGGCGAGGAGAAGGGCGCCTAGGCGTTATCAGGAGCCGTCCGAGTCGCTGCGCCGAGGGAAACCCGAAGGGAGTATGGAGATGAAAAGTCTGCTTGCGGCCGCCGCCCTCAGCGCGGCCCTGATGCCCTGCGCCGCCCCCGCCTCCGTTGACGAGGAGCTGCCGACGCGCGCGGAGGCAAGCGAGTACCGCGAGACATCGCGCAGCGCCGACGTCCTGGCCTTCTGCCGCGAGCTGGCCGCCCGCAGCGCCGATGCGAGGTTGGCCTACATCGGCCGCAGCGCCGGCGGGCAGCCGATACCGATGCTGATCCTCGGACGCCCGGCACCCGCGAGCCCGGCCGAGCTGCTGCGCGACGAGCGTCTCTGCGTCTGCATCCAGGCTAACATCCACGCCGGCGAGGTCGAGGGCAAGGAGGCGGCGCTGGCGCTGGCCCGCGACATCGTGCTGGGCGGGCGCGGGGCGCCGCTGGAGCGGCTGGTGATTCTGGTTGTCCCCAACCTCAATCCCGACGGCAACGACCGCGTGAGCACCGAGAACCGCTCCTACCAGGGAGGCCCGGAGGGCGGCGTCGGCCTGCGCGCCAACGCCCAGGGGCTGGACATCAACCGCGACTGGATCAAGCTCGAGACGCCGGAGGCGCACGCCATCGTGAGGTTGCTCAATCTTTGGGACCCTGCGCTGCTGGTCGACTGCCACACCACCAACGGCTCGCCCCACCGCGAACCGCTCACTTACGCGCCGCCTCAAAATCCCAGTGGCGACCCCGAGGTGCTGCTCTACGCGCGCGAGACGCTGCTGGCCGACGCCGATGCCCGGCTGCTCAGCCGCTTCGGCTACGAATCGATCCCCTACGGTACCTTCGTCGACTGGCTCGACCCGTCGCGTGGCTGGAGGACCTTTGGGCACCAGCCTCGCTACACCACCAACTACGTCGGGCTGCGCAACCGCCTGGCGGTGCTGATAGAGACCTACGCCTTCGCCGACTTCCGCACCCGCGTGCGCTCGACCTACGGCTTCCTGGCCGCCCTGCTCGAGCACTGTGCCGAGAACTCCGCCACCATCTCCCGGCTCGTCGAGGGCGCCGACCGCCGGGCTTACGCCCGCGCCGAGGCCCCCGCCCCCGCCCCCGACCCGCAGCGAGATAGCATCGCGGTCGAGGTAGAGCTGCGCCCGCTGCCGGAGCCGCTCGAGATCCTCGGCTACGAGATGGAGCCCTACACCGACGAGCGTGGTCGCGCGCGGGCCTGGGCCACGGAGCGCGAGGTGACCTACTCGCTGCCCTACTTCGGCGACTTTGTTCCCCTGCGCACCGTGCGGATGCCGGCGGCCTATTTCCTCGACCCGGGTATGGAGGACGTCGTCGGCAAGCTGCGCCATCACGGCATCGCCGTCGAGCGTCTGACGCGCGACGCCGAGCTGGCGCTGCAGCGCTTCCGCGTCGACGAGCTGGAGAGCGCCGAGGCGATCTATCAGGGGCACATCTCCACCAGCATCCGTGGTGAGTGGGAGGAGGTCGAGGAGACGCTGCCGGCCGGCACCTGGGTGGTCCGCACCGCCCAGCCGCTGGGGAGCCTGGCAGCCTACATGCTCGAGCCGGAGAGCGACGATGGCCTGCTCTACTGGAACTTCTTCGACCGCTACCTGACCCGGCAGTGGGGCGGCGGCCTCAATCCCTACCCGGTTACCAGAGCGATGCGCCAGCAACATCTGCCGACGGAGTCTCCCGCGCCCTGAAAGCGGAGGGCGGAGGGCGATGGGCTGGGGGATCGAGCGCCGGCGCGCTGCGCGGAGGTGAGTGCGCCAGCCTAGTGCTAGGAGTTGTTGTGGCCGATGAGCTCTTTCAGGTAGGCGCGGAACTCGCGGCCGACGTCGTCGCGCTCGAGGGCGTACTCGACCGTGGCCTTGAGGAAGCCGAGCCGGTTGCCGGTGTCGTAGCGCTTGCCGCGGAAGACAATGCCGTAGATCTCCTGTCGCTTAAGCAGCCTGAGCATCGCGTCGGTTAGCTGGATCTCGCCGCCGATGCCGGGCTTTGTTTCCTCCAGCTCCTCGAAGATCTCCGGCGTCAGGACGTAGCGGCCGATGATCGCCAGGTTCGAGGGCGCCTCGTCGGTGCTCGGCTTCTCGATCATCTCCTCGAGCCGGTAGAGGCGCTCGCCCACGCGCTCGCCGCGGATGATTCCGTACTTGTGCACCTGGTCCAGCGGCACCGGCTCGAGCGCCACCACTGATGATCTCTTCTCGTTGTAGACGTCGATCAACTGCCGGATGCAGGGGACAGAGCTTCGCACCAGGTCGTCGCCGAAGAAGACGGCGAACGGCTCCCCATCGATTAGGTCCCTGGCCTGCATGATGGCGTGCCCGATGCCGAGTGCCGTTGGCTGGCGCACGTATGACAGCCTCATCAGCTCGGTGGCGTGGCGCACCGCCGCCAGTTCGCTCTCGCGGCCTCGCTCTTCCAGCAGGTGCTCCAGCTTCATGTACCTGTCGAAGTGGTCCTCGATCGCGCCCTTGCTGCGGGCGGTGATGAAGATCGCGCTCTCGATGCCCGCGGCCGCCGCTTCCTCGAGGATGATCTGGATCACCGGCGTGTCGAGAATGGGAAGCATCTCCTTAGGGACCGCTTTGGTAGCCGGCAGGAAACGGGTTCCCAAGCCCGCTACGGGGATAACCGCTCTCTTGATTCCCATGCCCCTCTACCCTCTGCCTTCTGCCCCTCTGCCAAGATGGGGCGCTATTCTACCCAATCTTCTCGCCCACTGCAAAGCGCCGATCTTGACAGCGCCGAGTGCGGGCGGCTACGGTTCCGACCATGACGTTGAGCCGCGAAGAGCTGCTCTGGCTGGAGCTGGCGCTGACGCCGGAGGTGCAGCCGAGCCACCTGCCGCCGCTTGTCGAGGCGTTCGGCGGCGTCGAGGGTATCTTCTCCGCCGGTCTGATGGAGATCAGGGCCGCTGGCGTGAGCGCCGGTGCGGCGGCTGGTATAAGCAATCGCGCCGGCCGAGAAGCCGTCGAGGCGGAAACGGAGCGGATGCGCCTCGGCGGCATCTCCTTGGTCGCCTACTCGAGCCCGGGCTACCCGCCGCTGCTGCGCCGCATACCCGATCCGCCGCCGGTGCTCTTCGCCCTGGGCGCCACTACAGAGGCAGCCGAGGCGGCGGTGGCGGTGGTCGGCAGCCGCGACGCCAGCGCCTACGGGGCGCAGGTGGCCCACCGCCTGGCAGGCGACCTGGCGGCGCGAGGTGTGACGATAGTCAGCGGCATGGCCAGGGGCATCGACCAGTCGGCCCACCACGGCGCCCTCGAGGCCGGCGGCAGAACCCTGGCGATCATCGGCAGCGGATTCGGCAATGTCTACCCGCCGCGCAGCGAAAAGCTTGTCGAACGCATCAAAGCCTCCGGGGTAGTGCTGACCGAGTTCCCCTACGACGTGCCGCCAAGCAAAAAGACCTTCCCCCAGCGCAACCGGATCATCAGCGGCATCTGCTGCGCGACGCTGGTGGTCGAGGCCTCGGAGCGCAGCGGCGCGCTGATCACCGCGCGCTTCGCCCTCGACCAGGACCGCGAGCTCCTGGCAGTCCCGGGGCCGATCACCGCCCGCCGCAGCGTCGGTACCAACTACATGATCAAGCGGGGTGCCAAGCTTGTGCAGCGGGTCGAGGACGTCGTCGAGGAGCTTCCGGTCGAGGTCCGCGAGCGGCTGCTGGCGGTAGAGCCCGGCGTGCCGCCGGTGGAGCTCAGCGAGCGGGAGAGGGCTGTGCTGGACTGCCTTTCCGTTGACAAGCCAATACACGTTGATATAATCGCGCGCCAACTGGGGCTGGCCACACCCGACCTCTCGTTGGTTCTGCTGGGCTTGGAGATGAAGTCGCTGGCGCGGCAGCTTCCCGGTATGGAGTACATCAGGGCGATCTGAAGGCCGCATGGGTAACAACCTGGTAATCGTCGAGTCCCCCGCCAAGGCGCGGACGATCAAGCGCATACTGGATGGCGGATACGACGTGCGCGCTTCTATGGGCCACGTGCGCGACCTGCCCAAGAGCAACCTCGGCGTCGACGTCGAGAATGGCTTCGAGCCGACCTACGTTACACTCGAGGACAAGCAGAAGGTGATCGGCCAGCTGCGCAAGGCCGCGGCCAAGGCCGAGGCGATCTACCTGGCGGCCGACCCGGACCGCGAGGGCGAGAGCATCTGCTTCCACCTCAAGGAGCTGCTGAAGCCGAAGGCGGAGCGCTTCTACCGGGTAGTCTTCCACGAGATCACCGGGGCCGCCGTCAGGCGAGCCTTCGAAAATCCCGGCCAGCTGGATGCCGACAAGGTCGAGGCGCAGCAGGCCCGGCGCATCCTCGACCGGCTGGTAGGCTACAAGATCAGCCCGCTGCTCTGGCGCAAGGTCCAGAGGGGTCTGAGCGCCGGCCGCGTGCAGAGCGTGGCGCTGCGCCTGATCGTCGAACGCGAGCGGGAGATCGCCGAGTTCGTTGTCGAGGAGTACTGGACTGTAACCGCCCGGCTGCTGGGCGGAAACGAGCCGGCCTTCGAGGCCAAGGTGATCGAGCGCGACGGCGCCAAGCTCGAGCTGGCGAACGAGGTGGAGGCAACGGCGGCGGTCGATGAACTGCGGGACCAGCGCTTTCGCGTCGCCGGCGTCACGGTCAAGCCGCGCCGGCGCAACCCGCCGCAGCCGTTCATCACCAGCACGCTGCAGCAGGAGGCCTACCGCCGCCTCGGCTTCCCCGTGGCCAAGACGATGCGCCTGGCGCAGCGCCTCTACGAGGGCCTGCAGATAGGGAGCGAGGGTCCCGTCGGCCTCATCACCTACATGCGCACCGACTCCACCCGCGTCGCGGCCACTGCGCAGGCGTCCGCCGCCGACTTCATAAAAGGGCTCTTTGGCTCAGACTACCTGCCGGCGAAGCCGCCGAAGCCGAAGAAGGTCAAGGCGGCGCAGGAGGCCCACGAGGCGGTGCGGCCGACCTACGTGGAGCGGACTCCGGAGAGCCTCGAGGGCGCCCTCGATCCGGACCTCTTCAAGCTCTACCGCCTCATCTGGACACGCTTCGTCGCCAGCCGCATGGCGCCCGCCCGCTTCGAGGCCACATCCGTCGACGTCGAGGCCGGCCGCTACCGCCTGCGCGCCAACGGCAGCCGCTTGCTCTTTAAGGGCTTCCTCGCCGTCGCAGGCCGCGACAACGACGAGGACAAGCTGCTGCCAGAGCTGCGCGAGGGCGAGGAGCTGAAGCTGCTGGAGCTGACGCCGACCCAAAACTTCACACAGCCGCCGCCTCGCTACAGCGAGGCCGGCCTCGTGCGCGAGCTCGAGGAGCGCGGCATCGGCCGGCCCAGCACCTACGCCGCCATCATCTCAGTCATCCGCAGCCGCGACTACGTGCGCAAGCAGAAGGGCCGCTTCCACCCCACCGACCTCGGCGTGGTCGTCACCGAGCTGCTCGAGGAGAGCTTCGCCGACCTGATGGACTACGGCTACACCGCCCGCATGGAGCAGGTGCTCGACCGCATCGAGGAGGGGCGCGAGAACTGGGTTGAGGCCCTCGCGCGCTTCAACGAGGGATTCTCCGCCGCCTTGGCGGAAGCCGAAGAGGGGATGCGCAACGTCCGCCGCGAGGCCGAGCCGACCGACATCGACTGCGACAAGTGCGGCGCCAAGATGGTTATCCGCTGGGGGCGCTACGGCCGCTTCCTCTCCTGCTCGAATTACCCCGACTGCAAGAACGCCAAGCCGCTGAACAACAACGGCCCCGAGGATGAGCGGCTCAAGGAGCTGGCCGAGAAGGTTGGCGAGCGCGCCTGCGACGAGTGCGGCGCGCCGATGGTGGTGCGCCGCGGCCGCTACGGCTACTTCCTCGGCTGCAGCAAGTACCCCGAGTGCAAGTTTACGCTGCAGCTGAACAAGGACGGGACGATTTCGAAGCGGGAGCCGCCCAGGCCGATCATGGCCTGCCCGCAGTGCGGCGAGGGCCACGTAGTGGCCAGGCGCTCGCGCCGCGGCCGCACCTTCTACGGCTGCGACCGCTACCCCAAGTGCAAGTTCGCCGTCTGGAGCGAGCCGCTGCCCGAACCCTGCCCCGAGTGCGGCTCGCCCTACCTGCTCCGCAAATCCTCGAAAAAAACCGGTGCCGTCGTCGCCTGCCCCAACAAAGACTGCTCATACAGCCGCCCGGCAGACGAGTAAGGTTTCGCTACACACTGGGTCTTGACACCGGCCCTGAAACCGATTAGCAATTGACTATGGCTTTCGACCGCACTGAGCAGGCCGGGCCGGTCGCCATGAATTGGTCGCAGGATGTGAGCGGTAGAGGAAGATAGCAGGCGATGGAAGATGGCTATAGATCGCATTAAGCACACGAAGCCCGCTTCGGAGCGGACGTTCCTGGACGAGCTGGAGCCGATCCCCTACGAGATCACCGAGGAGGAGCTGGCCAAGATGGATCCGCGCATGAGGAAGATCCTCTTCGGCTACGAGGAGGGCGGCGCGGAGGCAGAGGAGCCGGAGGCTCCCGAGGAGGAGACGCCGCCACAAGCCGAGGCGGCGAAGGCTAAGAGGGAGCGGGAGGTCGCGAAGGCCGAGGATGCGGAACCGCCAGTGCCAGTGGAAGAAGAGCCCGAGCCGTTCGACCCGACGCCGGTGGCCGACTTCCCGCCGGCAGAGGGCAGCACTATCACGCTGATCTTCGCCGCCAGCGAGGGGGGGGGCGATGACGAGGCGGAAGCCCTGGCCCGCGCTGCGGCCGAGCACCGCGAGGCCGAGCTCGGAGGCCGCCGCTGGCACGCCGTCCGCTACGCCGCCGCCGGGGCCGGCGAGCTTAAGCGGCTCAACGAGCTCCTGGGCGAGCGCGAGGACGTAGTGGTCCTCGTCGACGGCAAGCGGCCGCCATTCGGCCGCAGCCTCTGGCTGCCGCTCATGTACATATTCACCGCCGCCGGCGAGGAATGATCTCAACCTCGGCTGCGTAGTGGCGATATAGCACGGACCTGGCCGTTGATGCGGATTCCGGCTAAACATGTAGCGGCAGCCTGAATTCATCCGCCGAAGTCCGCCGCGCCCACCTAGGCGCGCCCTGGCGGGTCGGACGAAGGCGGAAGCTGCCTTGGCCACTACAAAGAAGCCGCCACATAACATCGAGATGACATTGAGGAATACCCGATGAAGGTTAAGCGCTATACGGAAGTAACAAACGAAGACGCCGATATGGAGGGCGCCTCGGGCACCATGATCCGCTGGCTGCTCGGCCCCGCCGACGGCATGCCGAACTTCCACATGCGGATGATCGAGGTCGAGCCGGGCGGTCACACGCCGCGCCACACCCACCACTACGAACACGAGGTCTACGTGCTCGAAGGCCGGGGCGAGCTGATCGATCCCGAAGGCGAGCCGATCGCGATCGGGCCCGGCAGCGTCTCCTATGTCGCCCCTGACGAGCTGCACCAGTTCCGCAACACCGGCGAAGCTACGCTCCGCTTCCTGTGCTTGGTGCCCAAGGTTGAATAGCAGCCGCCGGCCGCTCAGGTCATGAACGGCCCTTCACCTAGCGTCTTCCACCAGGCGCCCATCTGCCCGACGTGGTAGGTTTCGTGGTAGACGAAGAAGTTCAACGCGCCCAGCGGCGTGCCGTCGTCGATTGGTAAACCCTTCGGCGGCGGCCCGGACAGATCCTCAAAGGTTGCCTCTTCGAGTCTCTTCAGCAGCTTCTCGGTTGCCTCGTCCCAGGCGGAGCGGATCTGCGCAAGCGGCGGATATTTGGAAGGATCGTTCAGATCCTCATCCGCCACGGCGAGATCTCCCCAAGGAGGTTCGCAGCCCTCGCCAAGCAGGCCGGACATGAAGGCGCGGGCCTCGGTCAGGTGTACAGCCAACCACAAAGGCGGATTTAAGATCTCACTGGCGAGTGTGGCGCTTGTGCCTTTGCTCAGGGCTTCGAAGGCCTTCCCCAGGTATTTCGCGTTGAGTTCCAACCGGCTGACTAATTGCTTAACGCTCTCTTCCATACCGGTCCTCCTCAACTGAAAGACGTTCTGTCTCGGGCGTTCGTTCGCGAAATCTTGCATAGGCGCCTCGACACAAAGCTGCGGTTGCGGGTGGAGCCTTCCTGCGCTACTCTCTCCCTCCCGAATATTCAGATTGCGGAGGGAGATCATGCGTATTGCGATCTCGATAATCGCGGTAGCGGTGATCGCAGCCGCGCTGGCAGTCGCGGGCGCCGAGGAGGACGAGGCGATGGCCGATATTCAAGAGCGCCTTGCCAAGTACGCGAGGGTTGAAGTGTCCAGCGACGAGCCGGGCCTGAGCGAAGGCCAGCGTGCGGTGCTCGGCAAGCTGATCGCGGCGGCGCGGCTGATGGACGAGATCTTCTGGACCCAGGCGAGCAGCGACGGCCTGGCGTGGCTGGCCGAGCTGGCCGGTGGCCGCGACGAGCTGGAGCGGCTGCGGCTGCGCTTTTTGACAATCAACAAGTGCCGCTTCGACCGACAAGCCGATAACGAGCCGTTCCTGGGTACGGGGCAGCGACCTGCGGGCGCCGCCTTCTGGCCGGACGACCTGACCCGCGAGGAGCTGGAGAGCTACTTGGCCGACCACCCCGACCAGCGGGACGAGCTCCTCGGCTTGACGACAGTGGTGCGGCGCGACGGCGACCGCCTCGCAGCGATCCCCTACAGTGTAGTCTACGAGGGCTGGCTGCGGCCGGCGGCTCGTCTACTGCTCGAGGCGGCCGAGTTGAGCGGGAACGAGAGCCTCAGCCGCTACCTCAGCTTGCGCGCCGAGGCCCTTCTGAGCGACGACTACCTCGAGAGCGACATGGCCTGGATGGACCTCGAGGGGAACGTCCTGGACATCGTCATCGGCCCGATCGAGGTCTACGAGGACGGCCTCATGAACCGCAAGGCGTCCTACGAGGCGTTCGTGCTGGTCAAGGACGAGGAGGCCAGCCGAGCCCTCGAATCCTACATCGAGGCGATGGACGCCATGCAGGCGGCGCTGCCGATAGACGAGCGCTTCAAGCGCCGCCGGGTGCGGCTTGGCTCCAGCGTCGGCGTCTTCACTCTCGTCTACGCTGCCGGCGACGGCGACGCGGGCATCAAGACCATCGCCATCTCGCTGCCCAACGACGAGCGCGTGCGCGAGCGCAAGGGCTCGCGCAAGATCATGCTGCGCAACGCCATCGAGGCCAAGTTCCGCATGATACTGGTGCCGATAGCCGAGCGCCTCCTGGCCACCGAGCAGCTCGAGCTGCTCGACGGCGACCTGTTCTTCACCAACATCCTGCTGCACGAGATCGCCCACAGCCTCGGCAACGACTTCGTGCTCGACGAGGACGGCGAGCGCACGGCCCTCAAGGTCGACGAGGCGCTGATGAACCACTCCTCGGCCATCGAGGAGTGCAAGGCGGACGTCGGCGGCCTCTTCAGCGCCAACGTGCTCGTCGAGCGCGGCGTGATCACGGCCGGGCAGCGTGCTGCGCTCTACGCCAACTTCCTGGCCGGCATCTTCCGCTCGGTTCGCTTTGGCGCCGCCGACTCGCACGGCATCGCCAACGCCATCGAGCTCAACTGGCTGCTTGAGCGCGGCGGCGTCAGCCTCGGCGACGACGGCCGCTGGCGGGTGCACGAGGAGCCGTTCGCAGAGGCGCTGCGCGACCTGCTGACCGAGCTGCTCACCATTCAGTACAGCGGCGACTACGAGCGCGCCGGCGCGCTCGTAAACCGCTACGGCGCCCTGCCGCAGCGGCTTGTCGAGCAGCTCGACGCCTGCTCCGACATACCCGTAGACATCGAGTTCGTCTGGCGCTGACACTAGAGCGGGTGCAGGCCCTGCGTTGCGATTGTAGGGGCGTCCGCCGCGGCGGATTAAGCCGCCCGGTGGTGCCGCCTTAGGCGGAGGCCCCGCAGCTCTCGCGCGGCATCGTTTACTTCTTGCTGTGAGGACGGGTAACGGAACGGGGCCGGCGTTCTGTTGTCTAATCAGCGTAGTCGACCCGGAGCGACGCGGGGGGGAAATGAGAAACATATTCGCCATCTTGATCGCATTGCCCTTGTTCTTTGCCGCCACGTTGCCAGCCCAGGAGCAGCAGGAGGTGCCGGAGGGGTTCGAAAGGTACACCTGCCGCGACGACGCCGGCCTTGGTGGTCCCGCCTTCTCGCTGCTGATCCCGCGGGGGTGGAGTTTCGAGGGTGGCATCAGGTGGAACCCGGCCAGCCTCTGCGCGCCGGCGGTGGTCGAGCTTTCCGTGTCGGGCTCCGACGGCGAGAGGCTGCGCACGCTCCCGCCGGAGACGTTCGTCTGGGTGGAAGGCGGTTACGTCACTTCCTATTTCCGTCCAGGCGGCAACTACATGGGGATCGAAATCCAGCCACCGCAAAGCGCCGTCGGGTACCTCGAGGAGATCCTGATCGCGCAACCGTGCGAAGAGGGTGGGGAGATTGAGGTAGTCGAGAGCGAGTCGCTGCCCGGCCTGGCCGAGGAGCTCGGCGTCGAGGCCGAGGCAGTCCCCTGGTTCGAGACATCGCTGGACGGCGGGCGGATCAGGTTAGCCTACGAGGAAGGCGGGCAGCGGTTCGAGGAGATCGTCTACGCCGTCGTCCAGCGCATCGACGTCCCGTTGAGCGGCTGGCCCGAAGGCAACGCCTCGTACACGATCTGGACCGCCGACTACATCCACTCCTTCCGGGCACCGGCGGGGCGGCTCGGGGATCTGGAGCCGACCTTCCGGCGGATGGTTGCCAGCTTCGAGCTCAATCCCGTCTGGCTGATCCGCTACCGGCAGCTGGTCGGCATGAACGCCTACTACGCGAACCTGGCCAGCCGCGAGCGCGCCCTGCTCGGGCAGTACTACATCTACCGCACCAACAGCGAGATCTCCGACATGATCATGGATTCCTGGGAGCGCCGCCAGCGAACGATGGACCGCATCTTCCGCAATTACAGCGACTACATCCGCGGTCCCGACGAGCGGCACCGCCAGCCATAGTTACCGCTCACACATGCTCCCCATAAGAATTCGTGCGCCCGCAAAGCGGGGGACTGCGGTCTATAGCAGTTGCCGAAAATCTACTCTGGAAAGGATGGAATTTATACGATGTCATTGCGACCCCGAGTGAAGTGAGGGGGAAGCAATCTCAATTATAATCCCTGCTTACGCGACGATACACTTCTGCAACGCGTGGGGAAGGAGGGCATTGGGTTGAAATCCCCCTTGCCGTCCTCGCAAAGGGGAACGTCGTTGGGGCACGCGGTGCCCTGCCTGGAGCCGGCCAAAACTTGTGCAATATGCGGGCTAAGGAGATTTTGAACTTGAGAAACAGTTTCAAATTCGCTATATTTATATGGCAGGGCACGGGGATTGCGCGCCCGCAACGTCCTTGGAACCCAACGGGGCTGCAGGATTGGCTATTTAATGAGAGCTGGTCGCAATCACAAAAAAGGCAGAGTCACTAAGGGCGGAGCCGGCTCTGCCGGCCTCTCGGACCACGCCTCATACGTGGCGCTGGCCGGCAATCCTAACTCCGGCAAGACAACAGTCTTCAACGCCCTGACCGGCGGCCGGGCCAGGACGGCCAACTACGCCGGCGTCACTGTCGAGAAGAAGGAAGGCAGGTTCCGCACCGCCGGCGGCCGCGATGTGCGGGTGCTCGACCTGCCGGGTCTCTACAGCCTCTCGGCGACATCGCCGGAGGAGATGATTGCCCAGCAGGTGCTGCTAGGCCAGCGCCGGGACACGCCGAAGCCGGACGTCGTGGTGGTCATCGTCGACGCCTCGAACCTGGAGCGCAACCTCTACCTGGCCACCCAGATAGCCGAGACCGGCGTGCCTGTGATCATCGCCCTCAACATGCTCGACGTCGCCCGCGGGCGCGAGCTGAAGATCGACTCGCGCGAGCTGAGCCACGAGCTGGGCTTGCCGGTGATCGAGATGGTGGCCACCACCGGCGAGGGGGTCGGGGAGCTGCGCGAGCTCCTGGACCACCTGCACACCATCGGCTCGCCGCCGCGGCGCTGGCAGATGGACCACCGGGCCGAGCACGTCATCGGCGAGGTGGCGCAGGAGCTTATGGAGGCCGGGGCGGCGGGGCGCAGCAACGCCGACTGGCTGGCCCGCCGTGTGCTCTTCACCGACGGCGTGCCGCCGCTGACGCTGCCGCCGGTGCTGGAGGACCACCTGAAGCAGCACCGGAGCGCGATCGAGAGCGGCGACGACGACCTGCTGGACGACGAGGTGAGCGCCCGCTACAACTGGATCCGCAAGGTATGCGCGGCTACCGTGGTCAAGCCGAAGGAGGAGCGGCTAATGCGCTCGGAGCTGATCGACCGCGTGGTGCTCCACCCACTAGCCGGCCCCGCGGTCTTCGCCCTCATGATGGCCGTCGTCTTCCAGGCGGTATTCTCATGGGCGCAGTGGCCGATGGCGGCCATCGAGGACGGCATCGGCCGGCTCGCCAGCCTTCTGCACGCGGCGATGCCGGCGGGGGAGCTGCGCAGCCTGCTGGCCGACGGCATCCTCGGTGGCGTCGGCAACGTGCTGGTATTCCTGCCACAGATCATACTGCTCTTCTTCTTCATCGCCCTGCTGGAGGACACCGGCTACATGGCGCGCGCGGCCTTCCTGATGGACCGCATCATGAGCCGCGTGGGCCTCAACGGCCAGGCGTTCATTCCGCTGCTCAGCTCGTTCGCCTGCGCCATCCCGGGCATCCTGGCCACGCGAACCATCCGCGACCGGCGCGACCGCCTAGTGACGATTGCCGTCGCGCCGCTGATGACCTGCAGCGCGCGGCTGCCGGTCTACACGCTCATCATCGCCGCCTTCTTTCCCGACGTGCAGGTTCTGGGGCCGCTGTCGTCGCGGGGGCTGATACTGTTCGGCCTCTACTTTGGCGGCATATTCGCCGCCCTCGCGGTCGCCCTGGCGCTGCGGCGGTCGCTGCTGAGGGGCGAGAAGTCGCCGCTGCTGCTCGAGATGCCCTCCTACAAGCTGCCCAACGCCCGCAACGTCCTGGTCACTCTCTGGGAGCGCTCCTGGTCGTTCGTCAAGCGCGCCGGTACCATCATCCTGGTCATCACCATACTGCTCTGGTTCCTGATGACCCACCCGGGCAACGCCGAGCTG
>CAYOXX010000065.1:0-18559 GCA_964408025.1 uncultured Acidobacteriota bacterium
GGCGGCGGTGGTCGGGGATGATGTCAAGGGGTATGGCGTTGTGGGAGGCGTTGACGTAGCGGATGCCGTTGCCGTTGCGCCAGAGGTGGTGCTGGACGAAGAAGATTTCGGGGATGCCGTAGCGGTCGGGCTCGAGGTGCATGGCGACGCTGACGAGCCAGACCTTGGGATCGGTGTTCTCCATATACCAACGGAGCATGGGGGTGGAACCGGAGCGGAGGTACTCGTGGCCGTCGATCTGGAAGATCCAGTCGCCGGTGCAGCGCTCGATGGCGCGGTTGCGGGCGCGGGCGAAGTGGTTCTCCCAGGTGAATTTGTAGATATCCCAGTCCTTTTCCGTGTGGCGCTGGGCGCAGTCGCGGACGATTTGTTCTGTGGCGTAGGAGGATTTGTCGTCGATGCCGATGACGAACTGGTCGGTGAGGTCGAGGACTGAGTTTATGGCGCGGGCGACAGTGAGGGCTTCGTCCTTGAGGATTAGGAAGGTGGAAAGGGTCATTTGAAAGACCTGATTGAACCTCAAAGGGAGCGGGGCTGCGCCCCGCTGACAGACGAGAATGTTTGTCCCACCGTGTTCTGAAGGCAGGGATGTTTACCAAAACTGTTCAAGCGAAAACGGAGTCGATGGCGTAGGCGACGGCATTGCGGGCGTCCTAAAGGACGCCCCTACATCGCATTACTCATCGCATAGAATCAGTCGAGCTGATGCACCGCGGTGGACCTCCACTACATCGGATTGCCAGAATAGCTTCATTTCAGTCCGAGGGATTCGGCGAGTTTGAGGATTTCGTCGGGTGTGTGGGCGGAGCGGATTTGGCGGATGATTTCGCTGTCGGAGATTGAGGCGGGTTCGGCGGGGGCTGAGGGGGCGGATCGGGAGCCGGTGCGGGAGTCGGGACGGATGAAGATGGGGTTGTCGGCGAGCCAGCGGCGCACGAAGGAGTCGGGATCGAGGCGGACGCCGTCGTCGTCGCAGAGCGGTTTGTTGTCGGGGTCGAGGAATTGGAGGTCGCCGCGCGGGTCGAGGCGGATGGAGTCGGCGGCGCCAGCGCGGATGGCGAGGACTGCGGTGTCGGCGGCGGAGGGCTGGCCGCCCCGCTCGATGTAGGCGGTGCGCAGGGCGTCGGCGATGAAGCGGTCGGCGTACTTGGCTTCCACGGCTTCGAGTTTTTTCTCCAGCTCGAGGAGGCGCTCGCGGAGGGCAGAGTCTTCTGATTCGGAATCGGAGAGGTCGGGAGCGGACTCGTCCGCCGGGTCTTCAGTCGGTTCAGGCTCGAATTCTTCGTCCGGTTCCGGAGGTCCGGTGGGAGTCTTGGGATTCGGAGGCTCCTGGGACGGCTCGATTTGTTCGTCGTCGGTCGAGTCGGCAGGTTCGGGAGTGGGGTCGGCCGGGTTGGTTTGGTCCGGAACGGTGATTTGCTTTCCCCGGGCGGGAGCCGGTTTGGGGGATTTCTTTTTTCTTTTGGTCATTGATGGGATCCGTGGACAAGAGCGAAAAGCCGGGGCTTCCGACTACGCCAAGGCTTCGTCGGGCAAGCAGGCTATGACGGATAAGGGGACAGACAGGAATGTCTGTCCTACCAAGGCGTGAGGAGCATCTGCGGAATCGGTGGGTGGGATGGCAGATGCCGGGGCAGCGCCCCGGTGCGGGCGGCAACCGCCTTCGCCAAGGCTCCGGCGGACAATTGAAGGCCGCCCCTACAATTTATTAGACACAGCGCGAGCAGGCGGCCTCCGCCTGTGGCGGATAAATTCAGGCCGCCGCTACCGAAGCGTGAGGGTTATCAGCGGAATCCGTGGGTGATCAGGTACTTGTTGAACTCCATGATGATGCGCTCGCGGAGCCAGAGGGCGTATTTGGTGTCTTCGAGGATGCCGAAGAAGGGTCTATGGGGCGTAATTGCCGATCCTTCTTGGTGAGAGTCCGCGATTTCGGCGGAGCGTTTGGTGCGAAATGTGAGCCGGCCCTGCAGCGGGGAGGTTTGGCGGAGGAATATATCGTTGAGCATCCGACCGGACAGAAGCAGGTTTGGAGGTCCGCTGTGTCCCCAGGTGCGTTTTTTCCACGATGCGTATTGCTCGGTGTAGGGCTTGAAGGGTTTTCCGTCGATGTCGAGGTGCCCTCGCGTGGTGCGCTCGATTATGATTTCGCGGGCGGCGGCGGCGAGATCGCGCAGGAGTCGACCGCTCTGGAGGTAGTCGGCAAGGGAACCTTGGAGAGTGCTGTGGTGGCGCTCGAGTAGGGCGTAGAGGCGTTGGGCAAAGTGGGTCAGGTCGATTTCGAGCATCGGATTGAGTCTACGGAGATCATGTTGCAGTTTTTCGGGAAAAAGGCCGGGGCTTCCGACTTCGCCAAGGCTTCGTCGGACAAGGAGGTTTCGGCGGACAAGCCGGCGCGGGAGGCTTAAAGGCCGCCCATACTTTCTGAGCGCGGGCGGCATAAAGGCCGCCCCTACAGTTGCTTGGATGAATCGCGGGCGCCCTGAAGACCGCCGCTACTTTGCTGAGGGGACAGACAGGAATGTCTGTCCTACCGGATCGGGGATTATCCTTCCGGTGAGAAGGATGAGGCTTTTCAAGCGGGTGGTTTCCCCAGAGATCGTTCAGATGGATTCGAAGGCGGCGCGGAAGAGGGCTTCGGCGTTGTCGAGGCGGAGGCGGTGGATCCGGGCGCGTTCTTTGGCCCGCTGGAGAGAGCGCTCGCGGTCGGTCACGCGCGCCTCGCGAGCCTTGGACACGGCGGTACGAAGGGCGGTTTCGCCCTCGGCGTCGCCACGGGAGGCGAGGAGGCGGGCGGCTTCGGCTTCGTAGAGCTCGACGAGGGGGCGGTCGTCGAGGCGAAGGAGCTCGGAGTAATGCTCGGTCATCTCGGCGCCGGACATTAGATTCCAGCGCTGGCGGAGGTCGGAGCGGCGCGAGTGGGAATCGAGCCGCTGGAGGATGCGGACTACGGGATCGCCTGTTTCGGCGCCGGGATGAGAGGAGGTTGGACGGTTGGAGTCGAAGAAGCGCCGGTGCTCGTGGTCGATTTCGGCATCGAGCTGGTCGATGCGGCCCTGGACGGCGGAGGCGAGGTCGGTTTCGAGGAGGGTGAACTCCTGCCCGGTTTTTTCGCGTAGTTGGCGGCGGCGCCGATCGCGCCCTTCGGGAGAGAGGCCGGTGTCTTCTTGGATGGCTTTGAGTTCCTTCCGTATTTCGCCGGGAAGGGCTTCAAGACTGGTCAGGGCCGAATCGATTTCCTGCGGCGTCATGAAAACCTCGTGGGTGGTTGGCGGTTCTGATCCGATTGGGAGATCATGCCGGGGCTGCGCGCCGGCGCGGGCGCCCTGAAGGACGCCCCTACAGTTGCTTGGATGAATCGCGGGCGGCATAAAGGCCGCCCCTACAGTTATTTGGGGAGATCTGGAGGAGTATCGGGCGGCAGGAATGACATGGAGTCGATGTCGGAATCGATTTCGGCGGCGGAGTCGGGCGGGAGGTTGTCGAGCAGTTCGGGTACGAACCGCTTGAGGTATTGCCGCCGGGCGGATTGTGGCATGGGGAGTTTGAAGACGGTTTCGGCCTCCTGCAGGCGAGACTGGAAGGAGAGCACGGAGAAGTCGCGCGGATAGGAGATTGTGGAGTCGAAGCGCCTGAGATCGAGCCAGGCGGCGAAGAGCCGGTCGATGCTGCGCTCGAATCGCTCGATGGAGCGAGCCTTGGCGGCGATGTCGTCGTTGGTGCGGCGCCACTCGTAGGCGTGTGCGACGCCGCTGCGCGGAGCGAGCGGCTCGGCGAAGCCGCGGTCGAGGTTGGCTTCGTCGTAGATGCGCTGGACTTCGATTTCGTTAAGCTCGCGGAGGGTGCTGATGGCGGAGGTGTCGGGCTCGACCCACTGGGGGGCGGAGCCGCCCTGGGGGTACCAGAACATGAGGGCGGTGCCGATGCGCCGCTCGCGCTGTTCGCCGGTGCCCTGGTAGTCCTCGGCGGCCAGGAAGGGGAAGAGACAGCGGTCGGCGATGTCGCGGATGAGGGAGTTGTTGTTGAGTATCGTTTTCGCGCGCTCGGCGATGGAGAGCAGTGTGCTGACGCCGATGACCGGTTCGGTGGGGTGGCGCCGGTCGTAGAGGATGGCCACGGGCACGCGTCCGAGGGCGTGCTCGCCCTCAGCGATCAGGACGACGCCGTCGGCCGGGTCGGGAGCGGTTTCGTAGAGGTACCACTTGCGGGCGTCGAAGATGCGGTAGCGCTCGCGCTCGGAGGGCCGGGCGAAGGGATCGGCGGCGTCGCGCCGGCGCTCGCGAATGAGGACCCAGGTGAGGCGGCCGCGGTCGTCGCTGGCCCAGTTGAGAAAGTCGAAGGGGAGGATGGGCACGCAATAGGGCGCGGCGCGGCCATCGGGCGAGTCCTGGGGCGGCAGGTCGACGAGAACGGGCAGCCATCCGAATATCTGTGAGAGTAGAAAGGATCGGCGGACGAACTCGTCGCGGTCGTTGCCGAGGCGGTCGGCGTCGGCGTTGAGCTGCTCCCACAAGGGGTGGTCGGCGGCGCGATAGGGCGGGCGCTTGAAGAGGAGTGCGGTTTTCTTTTCGGCGATCGAGGCGACGAAGTTTTCGTAGTGGACGCGCCGGACGCGCTCGGCGAAGGATGTGGCGGTCTCGGCAGGGTGGCGGAAGAGATGCTCGCGCTTGAAGGCGACGCCGCCCTGGTAGGCGAGGTAGACGAAGCGCCAGTCGGGGAGGCAATGGCGGTAGAGGGGATGGCGGGCTGCGAAGAGGTCGTAGTTGTCGGTCATCGGCTTAGTACGTTCCATACTGATTCGGGGCCGCGGAGGCCGCGGACTATCGGGTATTCGACGATCATGAAGTAACCGAGCGCATCGGTCGCGTGGGTGAGGCCGTGATCCGATGTCTTGTCGATGGTGGCCGTGCCGGCCTGGTAGCGCACGCGCAGGAGGTCGCGGCGCAGGGTGCGGCAGCGCTGGTGGATGCGGAGGTGGGCGCGGCCGGAGGCGTCGCGAAGGCGGGTGTTGACGGCGTTTACGCGGTCGCGTACGGGACCGTGAGAGCGGGGCACGCGCTGCCGACCGAGGCCGGCGGCGCGGAGGAGCTGGTAGTCGCTGGAGGCGGCGACGGTGGAGCGGGCGTAGCCTGCAGGGTCGCCGTAGACAATGACGCCAGCGGGGTGTGCCGCGTAGCCGCGCCGCTCGAATTCGTCGATCATTTCCTGGGTGGTGGTGTTGCGCTGCACGATCTCGTCGGCGACGAATACGGTGCCGCGGTGGTGCTGGAGCAGAAGCCAGACGCAGGGATCGACGTTGAAGTCGCAGGCGAGGCAGAGTGGCAGGTCCGGGAGGAGATCGACCTGCTTGCCGTGCTCGCTTGGCTGCGCTTCGCCCTCGGCTGCCGCGAGCGGGCTGGAGTCGGCGAGGTGGAGGGCGGGATCGAAGTGCTTGTAAACGCGACGAGTGCCGCTGGCGACGAAGCGGCCCTCGACGTACTGCTTGACGCCGTCCTCGTCGAAGCTGTGCAGGAGCGAGCGGACGTATTCGGGAGGCAGGTGGGTGTTCTCGCGCGTGTCGGCGAAGATGATCCGGTGGCCGGGCCTGGGAGCCTCGACGAAGATTTCGTAGACCCAGTTGAGGCCCTCGGGAGTGGTGACGCCGAAGACCTGGCGGCGCCGTGCGCGCGGATGGCGAACACGGGCGATGAGCACCTGCCAGACTTCGGGGTCGAGTAGCGCCATTTCGTCGATGCCCACCCAGGGTAGGTTGGGGCCGCGCAGTGTTTCGGGATTGTCGGCCGAGCGGAACCAGATCTCTCCGCGCCACTCGGTGGTCAGGACCCAATTCGTCTTGTGGAGTCTGTAGCCGATGCGGTGGCTGTCGAGGATTTCGCAGAATGAGCGGATGACGACGTCGCGGAGCATGGAGTAGGTAGGGGCGACGATCATGCCGGGAAGGCCGGGGTTGTCGCCGGAGAGGCGGATGGCCTTGTGGCAGAGTGCGTGGGTTTTACCGGAGCCGTAGCCGCCGACGTAGGCGATGAAGGGATCGGTGGCCAGCAGGAACTGTTTCTGGGCCGGAAGCGGTCTGAAGCGAACAAGGAGCTCGCGGGGATCTGGCTTCATGGGAGAGGAGGCGTCAGGAGCGATTTGGCTGCGGAGCCGATGCGGGCTGTGGAGGCGGGCCTGGACTGGCCGTGAGGGAGGCGCTGTTGCCGTTTTCGACGACGAGCTTGAAATGGATCGGCTGCTGTGGAGCCGCTTCGAATTCTGGGGCCTGGCCGAGCATGGCGAACAGTAGTTTGATTGCGGGTACGTCGCCGCGCCGGGCGCGGCCCGTGAGGGCCTGCCATACGGATGTGAGGGCGCGCTCGGCCTCGGCCCTGGCGAAACGGTTAACCTCGCTCCAGAAGCCTTCGCGCTCCTCCCATCTGCAAAGGGTCTCGGCGCTCACGCCGAGGAAGTCGGCGAGCTGCTCGCGGTCCCGTTCTTCCTCGGGATCGGCCAGGGTTTGCTGGTAAGCTTTCTGCTTTCTGGTCCATTCCATCGTCGGGAGTCTTGGGCATGTTCTAACCGATTGTATCGGAGTTGACGAGGATGTGTGACAGCGCGGAGGGGGTAGAGGGGCGGCGCTCAGAAGCGGCAGGCGAGGATGTCGAGCAGCTCGCGCTCGCCGTGGAGGTAGTAGTCGCGCAGGGAGTCGTAGAGCTGATCGACGATGCGGTCGGCCCAGCGTAGAATGGTGCGGCGGGCGCAGCGGAAGTAGTGGGCGATCTCGTCGTCGGTCATGTCCCAGACGTAGCGGAGCGCGAAGGCGACGCGGAGCCGGTCGTCGAGGTCCCAGAGGGCGGACTGGAAGTCGATGTAGAAGATTATGTCATCGTCTTCGGTGGACCTGTGGGGGGAGTGTTGCTTGAGGTATCCGATGACCGCCAGCTCGTCGAGGAAGTCCCAAGTAGAGAAGTTGCCGATGTGGACCAGTATGCGAAGGTATCGCTTGATTGCCCGCCGGATCGACTGCCGGCGGTAGCGGCGCAGCTCATATTCGACCTGTTCCGGCGAGGCGGGCTGCGGCGCCGAGTAGGGTGGGATCTGCGGTTCGGGGCGTGTGGATTGTTGTGTCATTTAGCTTTTTTCCTCGTATGGCCTAGCCGGGGCGTTGCTATGGAGCAGCGGCCGGCGAGCCGGGTTGTAGAAGGATTATTAGTGTTATGAACCAGTTTCTTCTCATTCTTCATAGTATTGAATATAGATCGTGCCTGGGTGTGCTGTCAAGTGAAATGATTGCGAAGTTAAGTTAATTCAATTGACTTTCCGGCGCGGCTACGATACTATTGTGGCGATGAGAATCCACCCGGAGTTTGGAAGCTATCTACGCGAGCGCCTCGGGGGGCGGCGCGACGCGATGCACCGCCGGCTGGCGGAATATCTTGGCGTGAACCCGAGCCAGGTCAGCAATTACAAGGATGGTCAGAGCCCGAGTCTGGTGCGCTGCGTGCAGATAGCGAATTTTTTCGGCGACGACCCGGAAGAGGTGGTTAGGTTGGTTGGCAAGGAGGGCGAGTGGTCGGAGCTGAAGGATCTGCTGCGCGGCGAGTTAACGACGCTGGGCGAGGTTGATGGTCCGGAGCCGCGGATGCCGTTGGTCGGCCACGCGGAGGCGGGCGACGTGGAGCTGGAGTTCGAGTATGACGACCAGGGCTTCCCGCCGGGAGCGGCGGACGAGTACCTGTTTCCCGCCGACGAGATGTGCGACGCGACGGCCTACGCTCTGGTGATCCGCGGCGACAGTATGGAGCCGCTTTTCCACGACGGCGACCGGGTTGTGGTTTCGCCCGCGCGTCCGTTCATCCCCAAGCGTTTGTACGTGTTGAAGAGCCGCAAGGGAAAGGTGTGGCTGAAGCGTGTGGAGCGCCACGGCGACACGTTCAGCCTGTTGAGCGTCAATCCCGCCTATCCGCCGATCTACCTGGCCGCCGACGAGGTGGCCTGGCTGCACGCGGTGACCTGGGTGCGCTTCCGCTGAGGCCGGCGCGCAGGAGTATGATGGCATCGTAGCAGCCGGAGGGCGGCAGATCCCGCAGGATGGTGATCCGGCAGCGCTCGTTGGCGTAGAATTGAATCCGGGCCGGAGCGTCGGCCGTAACTACGGCAATTTTCGCACCCATCAGCCGTATCAGCGCTTTCTCTCGGCTACGAGCCAGCTGAGGAAGGCGGCCGCTGCGTAGCGCTCCGCCGAGGAGTCGGCAAGGCAGAGAGCCGGGTGGTTTTGCTTTATCCAGAGTAGATCGAACGTTTTGCGCCAGGAGGCCAGCTGGGCCGCCCGGACCGGCGTGATGGTGAGCAGCCTGGAGCTTACGGCGGTTTCGTCCAGGTCCGGCGGGGAGCCGTAGAGGGCGACGGATACCGGCTCGGCGGGTGGCGGTATGAAAGACAAGAGTTCGTGAAGGTTGTTGCGTGTCGGTTCTGCGCGCATCTTCGCCATGGCATTCACCTCGCTGAGATGGAAAAAGAGGTCGCGCTTGTTCCAGGGAAGCCGGAACGGTCGCAATGGAAACCTCTTTTTCCAAAGCTTGTTGTAGATTGTCTTGGGACTGATGCGCAGTATGTGCGCCGTTTCTTTGACTGTGACGATATTGGCAGTATCGTCTTTTGCGATCTTCCTCATTTTTACTGTGCTGTCAAGTTGTAGGGAACAAAAAGGAAAAATCCTTTATACGCGGTAGTCATTGTATCGAAAGGTGGGAATATAGGCATGAACGATAACGGCGGCACGAGAATCGCTGTGATCGAGATGGGGAGGCCGCGCGGTAAAGTGAAGTCGTCGCACGGCTCCTTTGGGAATTGGTTCTGCGAGGCGTTTAGGCAAGCTGCACCGATGGCGGAGGTTTTTTTACTACCAGTAGAAGCGACGGCTTTGGATATGCGAGAGGCGTCAGGTATAGTGCTAAGCGGTGCATACGAAGGTGTTTACGACGATCTGCCGTGGCGCAGCCGGTTCGACGCGGAGATGAGGCTGGTGGTCGAGAGCGGCGTGCCGGTGTTGGGCGTCTGCTTCGGGCACCAGTACCTGACCGAGCTTCTTGGCGGCACGGTCGAGAAGAGGCCGGAGAAGGAGGAGATAGGCTGGTACGAGCTGGAGTTGACGGACGCGGGCCGCGACGACGAGCTGTTTGTGGGGATTGCGCACCGCTTCGGTGCCCTGGAGACCCACATCGACATGGTTGTCGAGCCGGCGGCGGGGGCCATAGTACTGGCGCGTTCAGACGAGGCGCCGGTGCAGGCGTTCCGTTCGGGGCGGAACGTCTGGGGCGTGCAGTTCCACCCGGAGATGAGCGCCGGAATCCTGGGATCGGTGCTCGAGGAGGAGATTTTGGAGGCCCGCGCGGCGTGCGACGGTGGGCGCGAGGCGCTTCTGGAGGGAAAGAAGGACAGAGTGGGACGGCCTCACGCGGGTTTGCGGGTGTTGGGCAATTTCGCGAGGATCTGTTCCGGCAGGTTTGTTTAGAGAGCGGTCGTGCGGGCCCCGCAGGCAATACGCGTACCCTCGGATATGCGGGCGGCATAAAGGCCGCCCCTACTGTTCAATGCGAGCCGCAAGCCCTGGCGTCAGGTGACTATTGAGGAGACAGAGCGGGCGGCATAAAGGCCGCCCCTACAATTGTTTGGAAGAATGAACGTTAGACATGTGGCAGAGAAGAATCCGCCGCTATGGATCAGCCCGACTGATCACGCGATAGATTGATTACCTTCTCCCGCCTGCGGCGGGAGCAGGCGACCTCCGCCAGTGGCGGATAAATTCAGGTCGCCTCTCCGCGAAAACGGGCTACTGAGAAACCGTTTTCCGGTTACGAGCAGTGGCCGCAGAAGTTGTGCGGGGAATGCGGCTCAGGTCTTGCCGTGTTCGGCCTTGTATTGCTCCAGCGGTATCGAGTTGTTCTTCTCCACCCTCTCGCGGTTGAAGGGTCCGCTGTTGTAGGTGCAGAAGGGGAACATGCCGTCGGGCGTGGAGTAGTGGACTACGCAGCGCCTCACGCGGTCGACGTCGTAGTTGTAGGCGTCCATGAAGTGCATGGCGCCGACGAGCATAAATTTCCAGCGCGTGCCGGCGTAAGAGGCATCCTTGTTTTTGCGGCGGCCGATGTCCTTATCGGCGAGGCCTCTCAAGGCCAAAAGGAACTTGTTGAGCGTGAGGCCCTTGGGTGCTTTTGCCTTGTTGAAGTGCCTTCTGATGATTCGGTAGAGCCTGAACATGGAGAGGGTTTTTGATTTTACCCTGGACTTGGCGATCTTGAAGGCGAGTTCGTTCATGTCGTCGAGGAGTCCCGGGACATCGATGAATTCGGGCATGGGGGTGACGGTGTTGACCGGATCGGTGGCGTCGAGGACGAGGTAGGTTGCCAGGGAGCAGTGGGGGTGGCAGGTGATGTTGATCGTCTCGCGGCCGCGTATGGCCATCTCGAGTTTGCTGAAGGGGCTGGCGCAGGAGATTGGGTACCAGTGCTCGCGCTTTGCGATGCCGGTCTGCTTCTCGATGTCGATTGCGAGGTCGGGCATGGTGTAGCGCATCTTGGCCCGCTCCTGCTCGTCGATGCGGCCGGTGATGGCGACCGGCTGGTAGGCGATGCCGGAGCAGTATTCGGCGTGCTGTATGGCGAATTCGAGGATCGGGCCGACCATGTGGTCGTTGAAGCCGCGGACTATGGTGGGCGTGAAGACGACGTGGATGCCGTAGCGGCGCATGTTCTCCAGCGCCTTGAGTTTGATATTGTAGTAGCCGGGGCGGCCGCGGGTTTTGATGTGGCTTTCGTCGTCGGTGCCGTCGAACTGGAGGTAGACAGTGTGCATGCCGGCCTCGGCGGTCTTGCGGCAGAACTCGGGGTCGGCAAGCTTGATGCCGTTGCTGGCCATCTGGATGTGCGTGTAGCCCATTTCCTTTGCGGCGGCGACGATTTTGAAGAACTGGGGGTGGATGGTCGGCTCGCCGCCGGAGAACTGGATAACGCGCCCGGGCACCGGCTTCATGTCGCGATAGGCCTGCAGCATCCGCTTGACTTCGTCGAGTGAGGGCTCGTAGACGTAGCCTGCGGCGGCGGAGTTGGCGAAGCATATGGGGCAGGACATGTTGCAGCGGTTGGTGAGGTCGATGTTGCCGAAGACGGTGTGGGAGACGTGCTGGTTGCAGATGCCGCAGTTGAAGGGGCAGCGGTCGCCATCGGTCACGTTCGGATTGAGAAGGCCCTTGCCCTCGCCGAATGTGAATTTCTCCGCCTTGAGGTAGAGCTCGACGTCGGACCAGTAGATATCCTTGAAGTAGCCGTGCTCGGGGCAGGTCTTGTCGATAAGAACCTTCCCGTCCTCGGCGAACAGTCTGGCCGGTATCACCTCGCCGCACTCAGGGCAGAGCGACTCGATATCCTTGGGGAGGCCCTGCTTAAGCGGTCGAATCTCGGTGCCGCTGTAAGTGTAGGAGACCTCATCGGTGTGCTCGCGGGAGACGAGGAATTCCAGGTCTTGGGTTTTTACTTCATCCTCTACTACTTCTGCTCTCATGCTCCACCTTCCGGTTGCCGTGTATCTGAATCCTGAGTATGTTAAATCGCTTATTATGGATCTCGAGGCATTGGAAGCTCACCCGATCCTGGAACAGATGATAGCGTGGGCCATATTCAAGTCAAGCCTTTTCCCGCATGGATCGCCGGGCGTTGTGAGGAGAAGCGAAGGCGGCTAGACTGCCGATCGGACCGAGACGATTGGTTGGCGAGTTGAGGATATCGGGCTTTTTCGCGGACCTGGTTATCGCCTTTTCGGCGGCAGCCTGCGTAGGGACGGTGTTCGCGGCCCGGGATTTCGCCTTCGGCTACGACCCGCTGCTGTTCTGGCAGGCGGGAGCGGCAGCGGCGTTGTGGCTGGCGCCGGCGCTGGCGGCGGTCTGGCTGGCCGAGTGGTTAATGGCCCGCGCGGCGAGGCGGCTGGAGCTGAGGTGGGACCGGGGCGTCTCGCGCGCGGTCTTGCGGCCTCTCCTGATCGGGCTGATTTGCCTGGCGCAGCCGATGCTGGGCTACGCGGAGATCGGAACATCCGTGCTTCTACTGGCGGCGGCCGCGGCCCTGTGGCGATGGTGGACGGAGATCGGGAGATCTCCTCGGATTAAGGACTGGCTGGGAGACCTCGAGGAGCGGCTGGGGAAGATCGGCGACGGGTGCATCGCAGCGGCGATCTTCATCGCGGCTCTGGCGCTTTACGCAGTGGTGATCTTTGGTGCGTTCGCTCCCCTGCCCCAGCCCGAGGGCGACGAGCCGCACTACCTGATCATCAGCTACAGCATGCTGGCGGACGGCGACGTGCTGCTGAACAATAACTACTACGAGAACCGGGACTACGAGCTCTGGCACCAGGGCTGGATCCAGGCGCACACGAAGAAGGGGATTAACCGGGCTGCCAACGAAGAGTTCTCGATGCACACGGCGGGTTTGCCGGCGTACCTGCTGCCGTTCCTGGCGGCAGGTTTGGGGTTGGGAGGCGCGGAGGCGATCCACCTGGCCGTGAGGCTGGGGATGGCGCTGCCGGCGGCGGCGCTTGTGGCGATCCTTTACCTCTGCCTGAGCCGGCTGTTCGGACGGAGGCGAAGCTCTGTCGGTATCGCTCTGCTGGCGGGGGCGACCTGCCCGGTGCTGTTTTTCTCCTACCATGTTTTCACGGAGCTGCCGGCGGCGACGCTCTGCCTGCTCGCCTTTTACGTGCTTTGGCGAGAGCGGAGCCCGGGGTGGGCGGCGAGAGTATTAACCGGTCTGGCGCTGGGGTCGCTGCCGTGGCTTGGCGCTAAGTATTTCGCGCTTGCTGCGCCGTTCGCGGTCCTCTGGCTGGTGAAGGAACTGAGGTGGGGCTGGTCGTGGAGCCGGGCGGCGGCGGTGGCGGCGCCGGGAGCGATACTGGGCGCGCTGTTCCTCTGGCACACGTTCAGCATGTTCGGCACACCGAGCCCTTCGGCGTACTACGTGGGGGCGGGCGGCAGCATCTTCGAGCGGACGCCGGTGTTCCGGGTGAGCCACGCCTCGGGGCTGCTGGAGGCGGCTGCGATCGCCGGCAAGACCGGATTGTCGTACTGGGTCGACCAGCGGGAGGGGCTGCTGGCCTACGCTCCGTGGTACCTGCTGGGCGTGGCGGGCTGGTTCGGTATGGCGAGTTCGAGACGGTGGCGGGCGACGGCGTGGGCGCTGTGCGGCCTGGTGACGCCGTTTCTCTTACTCTACTGCCTGACGGGGTTCAACGGCGGGCATAGCCCGCCGGCGCGGGCGATGACGGCGATGATCTGGGCGGCGCTGATTCCGGCGGCGTGGCTGATCGGCAAGGTGTGGGCGAGGGCGCGCGAGCTGACCTTCGCGCTCGTCCTGCTTTCCCTGGTTATCTCGTCTGCGCTCCTCACCCACCCCGCCTTCCTCTACCACGATTTCCACGTGCGGGCCTCGCACCTGCTGGCCTGGCTGAGCACGCCGTTCCTGGACGCCACGGCGTTGGCGCCGTCTGTCAACAGCAGGCACTTCGAGTACTGGGGCGTGACGGCGGTCTGGCTGGCGGCGCTGTCCCTGGCCCTGGTATGGCTTGTGGTACGCAGCTTGAGGAAGAAACCGGCATCCCCCAGATGGAGTGGGGCGGGAGCGGTGGCCCTGGCGGCGGTGGCGGCGATCTGGGCGGCGGGGGCGCGGACGCCGCCGCTGGAGGAGGGGCGCTTCGAGCCGGCGGGCACCGAATACTCGCTGTGGTTCGAGCGGGGCGAGGTTTACGCCGATCCCCAGGCGTTCTGGGTGCGGACCGGCGCGCAGGAGTGGTGCTACGTGGTGAGCAGGCACCCGGTGGACAGGCTGTCGCTGCGGCTGCGTTCGCTGACGCCGAACAGCGTACGGATTACATCAGGGGGTGGAGCCCATGAGGTGAGGTTGGTCGAGCGGCAGCCGGCAAGGGTAGAAATAGAAATGGACCGCGGTTTCGGATGGGGCGGCCGTTGGGTGAGCCGTTTCGGGATTGAATCAAGAGGAGGAGTGGCCGAGGGATCGGATATCTTGCCCGGCGATGGCAGGGCGCTCGGTGTGGAGGTGAGTGTTCTACCGCGGACCGAATGAGTAACGCGGCCTGAAGGGATGCCGGGGCCTGGCCCCGGTGACAGACAGGAATGTCTGTCTTACCGAGGTGACAGACAAGAATGTCTGTCCTACCGAGCTACTGTAACGATTTCGGCTCCCTCTACGTTTCGAGCAGGTGGGAGATGTCTACGACATTGAGATGGGTGTCGTCGCGCTTAATCCCCTCGCTGATCATGTTGTGGCAGAAGGGGCAGGCAGTGACTACGGTGTTGGCGCCGGTGGCGAGTATCTGGCGTATGCGCTCGTCGTCGACGCGGATGCGGTCGTCGTCCTCGAAGAAGTGGTGGGCGCCGCCGCCGGAGCCGCAGCAGTAAGAGCGCTGGCGCGAGAGCGGCATTTCGGCAACCTCAACGGCGCTGCCGGCGGTGAGGCTACGGATGGCCTCGACGTCGCCGTAGCCCCAGCGGGAGGCGTAGCAGGGATCGTGGATGGTCGCGGCGCCGTCGGTGAAGGCTGCGCTGCGCAGCCTACCCTCAGCGAGGAGCCCTGCCAGTAGCGCGGAGTGGTGGATGGTCTCGATCCGGAACTGCGGGTCGAGCTGAGGGTAGCCTTCGGCGAGTGTCTGCAGGCAGTGGGGGCAGTGGCTGACGACGGTCTCGACACCCTGGGCCTTCATCCACTCGAGGTTCTGCGCCGCCAGCTCCTGGAAGGTGTCCTCGCCGCCGCACTTGCGGGCGGGATCGCCGCAGCATATCTCATCAGGTGAGATGCCGACATCGAGGCCGGCCTTGACGAGCAGCTCGACGAGGTGCTTGACGGTAGGAGCGAATTCGGCAGTGAGGAAGAAGCAGGAGCTCCAGACGAGGATCTTGCCGGGCTCGTAAACGGGGAGCCCCATTTCTTCGATGAGTTCTGCGCGGCGCTCGCGGTCGGTGAGCCAGACGTTGCCCTTGTTCTGCAGCGAGCGGAAGGTGGCGACCATGGTCTCGGGTATCTCGGTGCGCTCGAGCGTGAGGTGTCGGCGGTACTGCAGTATTAGTGGGAGGTGCTGGACGCCGAGCGGGCAGATCTGCTCGCATTGGCCGCAGGTCAGGCACTGCCAGACGGCCTCGGAGCTGACGGTGCCGTCGAAGAGGGCGTCGGCGGCGCGAGAGAGAAGGAGCTTCTCGAGGTCGTGAACGAGTGAGCGTGGATCGAGGGCCTTGTCGAGGCGGTTGGCGGGGCACCACTCGGTGCAGCGGCCGCACTCGACGCAGCTGAAGGCGTCGAGGCGGGACTTCCTGGCGGTGTCGGCGGGAGTTCCTACGCCGAGGGCGCTCTCCTCGGTCAGCTCCTCGATATTCAGTTCGGGAAGCTGGCCGAATTTTTTACGCATGTAGAGAATGTTGAAGGGGCCGAGCACGAGGTGGAGGTGCTTGGAGTGCGGAATGACGACGAGGAAGAGCAGGACCGCGGAAGCGTGAATCCACCAATTGGCCCGTGCCGCGAAGCCGTCGAGGTAGGGCGCGGCGATATAGGTGACCATGAGTGTGAAGATGAAGAGGGCGACGAGGGCGGAGGAGCCCGAGAATTTCTTGTCGAAGTATTTTGGGCGCATGACGAAGCGGCGGAAGGCGAGAGCGGCGATGGCGACGGCGACGACGGCGCTGACGACGGTCATGAAGAGTTTGTAACCGTCGGCGACGGGGCCGTGTAGGTAGCCGCCGGTGAAGGGAAGCAGGAAGTGGTGGAGGGTGGCGGGGATGTAACAGATGAAGCCCCAGAAGACGAAGGCGTGCAGGAGGCCGGATACGGGTCGGTCGGCGATGACTTTGGTCTGCAGGATGACCTGGCTGACGAATTTCGACAGCGCCGCCCCGAGGCCCTGCGCCCTACCGTCGGGCTCAGCCGAGAGCGTGATCCGCAGCCGCACGAACATGGCGTAGGCGAAGTAGCCCAGCATCAGCAGAAGATATAGAGCGATAAGGATCTGCTCGACCAGACCGAATTCCATAGTCAGCACCTTTATTCTGAATTCCCCATTCAAACCCGACGATCGTGGCCATGGGAGTCAGTTTAGACGAAATAACGATGTTTTAGAAAGTCCGTAATCTTGGCCCGGGCTTCGTCTCGGCTACGGACAAGACTGCATGTCCAAACTTTTCGGGAATATACAAGGATGTCTACCGCACCGACGCTAAGTCCGGCCATACCATCACGATGATTCGGTATTCAATCTCAACGAGGTTTATATATTGCGTAATCCGGTTTCGATCTGTGAAGTAGGTTTGGGCGCAGGTCAGAGTTTGTAGGTGAGCTCGACTCCGTTGCCGATGGGGACGGTCACGCTCTGCGCGTCGGGCAGTTGTTTCACGTATTCGAGGTATTCGCGCATGTTGTCGGCTAGGTCGACGGCGTTGTCTGCCGCCACGAGGCTCCCCCTAACTAACCTGGGATAGAAAAGCTTGAACTGGCTCAGGTATTCCTCTTTCTCGGTGTCCATGAAGACGAAGTCGAGCGGACCCCTGAGGCTCTTCAGGAACTCGTTGGCGTCGGCCCGATGGATGGTGATGACGTCGACGAGTCCGGCGCGGCGAAAGTTCTCCGAAGCCAAGGCGACTTTGTCGGGATCGTATTCGACGGTCTCGACGCAGCCGCCGTAGGATGCGGCTGCTGTAGCGAGCCAGATAGTGGAGTAGCCGGAGGAGGTGCCAAGCTCGAGGATCCGGCGGGGTCGTTGCAGCTTGACGAGGATATTGAGGAATAAGGCTTCGTCGCGCGGGATGGCGTAGACGCCCTCGTGCTCGCGGCTGTAGCGCTCCATCTCGAGCAGCAGGTCGTGCAAGGCCGGGTCCATCATCTCCCCTGTCTATTCGTGAGCAACAATACAATATACAGACGAAGAAAGCGGAAATATTCCGGATGATTCGCGGTTTCCCCCGGCGCCGGGCGAATTACGGTTCGCCGCCACGCCTGAGAGGCATACCCCGCCGCGCGCGACGAGATCCAATCTGCCGTCGACGGGTTTGACGACGGAGCTCGCTTGCCCACGGCAGACGAGGCGCATAGAATCCAAGCAGGTGCGCGAGGATGACCAGGGAAATCCCCGAGAGACTGCAGGAGAAGCTGGGGAGGCTTCCGGCGAAGGCAGGGGTTTATCTATTCAAGAACAAGCGCGGGCGGGTGATCTACGTCGGCAAGGCGAAAGTGCTGCGCAACCGGGTGAGGCAGTATTTCCAGAAGAGCCATAAGCTGGAGGCGAAGACGGCGGCGCTGGTTGCCGATGCGGCGGATCTGGACCTGATCGCCACGGATAACGAGCTGGAAGCGCTGATCCTGGAGAGCAGCCTGATCAAGACGGAGAAGCCGCGCTACAACATACTCTTGCGCGACGACAAGGATTGGCTCTATTTGAAGCTAACGACGAGCGAGGAGTTCCCGCGGGCGCTGCTTGTCCGGAGGCCGGAGAAGAGTCGTGACTTGGTATTTGGCCCGTTCATTCCGGCCAATATAGCGCGGCGGACGAAGTCGATCCTGCACAAGTATTTCGGCATCCGCACCTGCAGCCGTACGATCACCGGCGACGACCCGCGGGCCTGCCTGCAGTACGACATGGGGCGCTGCTGCGCGCCGTGCATCAGCCGGGAAGCGTGGGAGGAGTATGGGGAGAGCGTGGGGACGGCGAGGATGCTGCTGGAGGGGCGCACGTGGGAGCTGGTGGCTGAACTGAAGGAGTCAATGCGTGAGGCGAGCCGACGGCAGCTCTATGAGAAGGCGGCGGGGTGCAGGGACGCGGTGGAGGTGGCGCAGCGGCTGAGCGAGGAGCAGCGGATCGCTTCGACCGGCTTCGAGGAGCAGGATGTGTTCGCATACCACTGTGCGGAGGGCAAGGCGGCGATGGTGCTGTTCGCGGTGCGCCGCGGGCTGGTGCGCAGCAAAAAGGATTTCGCTTGGGAAGGCCTGGGCGACGCGGACACCGAGAGACTCCTGAGCACAGCGATCCAGCAGTTCTACCATGGGATCAGCTACATCCCGAAGACAATAATCGTGCAGGAGGATTTCGAGGAGAGGCCACTACTGCAGGAGTGGCTGAGTGGGCGGCGCGGGACGAAGGTGGAGATAGCGGTGCCGCAGCGGGGCAAGAAGCGGCAACTGCTGGTGCTGGCGGTGGAGAACGCGGAGCTGGCCTGGAAGAGCAGGTTCCTGGTGACGGAGAGGGAGGCGCTGCGGGCGCTGCAGGAGGCGCTGGAGCTGCCGGCGCAGCCGAGGATCATCGAGTGCTTCGACATCAGCTCGACCCAGGGAAGCGATCAGGTGGCGAGCATGGTCAGGTGGGTGGACGGCAAGCCGCGCAAGGGCGATTTCCGCAAGTATAAGATCAAGTCGGTCGAGGGGGCCGACGACTTCGCCAGCATGCGGGAGGCGGTGCAGCGGCGCTACGCCCGCCTGGTGCGCGAGGACGGCGAGCTGCCCGACCTGGTGCTCGTCGACGGCGGCAAGGGGCAACTGGGGGCGGC
>CAYOXX010000066.1:0-18396 GCA_964408025.1 uncultured Acidobacteriota bacterium
GGCTTCTGCCGGCACAGGATCTTCTCGTGGTGCGAGCGCAACAAAGTCTTTTATATAGTTGGAGTTGCGCGGAACCGGCGGCTGGCGAAGCTGTCGGCGGACCTGACCGGTAAGGCCGAGGAGGAGTTCGAGTCGACTGGCCAGAAGCAACGTATCTTCGGCGAGATCCGGTACGGGGCCGACACCTGGAGCCGCAAGCGCCGGGTCGACGTCAAGGCCGAGCACGGCGCCAAGGGGGCCAACCCGCGCTACGTGGTGACCAACCTGCCCGAGCCGCCGCAGCATGTCTACGACAAGCGCTACTGCCCGCGCGGGGAGATGGAAAACCGCATCAAGGAGCAGCAGCTCTACCTCTTCGCCGACCGCACCAGCTGCCACCGCTGGTGGGCCAACCAGTTTCGCCTCTTGCTAAGCGCCCTGGCCTACCTGCTCATGGAAGCGATCCGGCGGCTGGCGCTGGCCGGAACCGAGCTGGCGCGAGCCCAGTGCTCGACCATACGCCTGAAGCTGCTCAAGATCGGGGCCGTCATCATCCGCAACACCCGCCGCATCCGCTTCATGCTCTCCAGCGCCTACCCCTTCCGCAGCCTCTTTATTGCCGCCGCGGCGGACGCTTTCGCAATGATAGTTTCTACGAGACTTTCAGGAACCTCTTTAAAACTCCGCAGGTCCCCCGTCCGGTAGATAGCCGTTCAGGGGACAGCCGCTGCAGTGCGGCCGGCGCCGTAGGCAGAACCGCTTTCCCACGGCGACGAAGAGGGCGTGGGCTTCGCCGAGGTAATCGGCGTCGGCCGGCAGCTCCGCCCGCGCCAGCCGCTGCACGCTTTCGTTATCCGCGCCCGCCGGCCGCGCCCCGTGGCGTGCCAGAACCCGTAGCGTGTAGGCGTCGACGACGAATATGGGAACTCCCGCGGCGTAGAGCAGTATCGAGTCGGCGGTCTCCGGTCCCACGCCCCGGATCCGCAGCAGCTCGTCGCGCAGCCGCTCCGCGCTCTCGCCGCGCAGAAGCTCGGCGTCGCCGGCGAAGCGTTCCATGAGCCAGGCCGTCAGGTCCAGGAGCACGCGCGCCTTGCGGCGGAAGTAGCCCGCCGGGCGGACCAGCTCCCGCAGGCGCTCTTCTGGAAGCGCAGAGAGGGCGGCGGGAGCCAGGGCGCCGGCCGCTCGGAGGTTGGCGATCGCCCGCTCGGCGTTGGCCCAGACCGTGTTCTGCGTCAGCACCGCTCCGACCATCACCTCGAACGGGGTCTCGGCCGGCCACCAACCCTGGGGGCCGAAGTGGTCGAGGAGGCTGCGGACGTAGCCGCGCAGGTCGGGCTTCAAGGTGCGATCACCATTCGACGAGCTTCTCGACGGCGGCGCGCCAGCGGTGGCGCTTCGCCTCCGCCAGCGCCGCGGCGCCCAGGCGCTCGGCCAGCGCGGCATCGTCGGCGAGGCGACGCAGGGCGTCGCCGAGCGCCCCCGGCTCCGGCTCGGCCACCAGGCCGGTCTCGTCGGGCCGCACAAGCTCGGCAGGCCCGCCGCTGTCGGTGCAGGTGACCACCGGCTTGGCGCTGGCGAACGCCTCGAGGGTCACCAGGCCGTAGTCCTCCTGGAAGGGGGGGAAGACTACGGCGCGGCAGCGTGCGTAGTGGTCGACGAGCTCCCCCTCGTCGATGCGGCCGAGGAAGGAAATCAGCTTATCGGCGCCGAGCTCTGAGGCCAGCGTTCGCAGCCGCTCCAGCTCCGGCCCCTCGCCGGCGATCCGGCACGGGACACGCGCCCGCGCCGCGGCCCGCACCAGGAGCTCGAAGCGCTTGAGCGGCACCAGCCGCGAGACGGCGAAGAGGTAGTCGCCGTAGCCGTCGGTGCGATAAGGCCGCTCGACAGGTGGCGGGTAGAGCACCTCGCTGGTGTGGCCGCCCCAGGCGCTGAGGCGCGCCTGGATGGTGCGGCTCTGGGCGTAGAGTTTCTTGACGCGGTGGTCGAGGCAGCGCCCGTCGAGCCGGTGGATGAGGAAGCGCCGCAGCGATTCCTTGATCCTCCCCTTCCAGCTCAGGGAGCCGCGGAAGCGGGGCCAGAGGTCGTAGTACTCGCGCATGCGGTGGTTCAGCCAGCATGCGTGGCGGGGGTGGCGCACCGCGTAGGAGGGGAAGCGCAGGGAGACGACGCCGTCGATCGGCCGCCCGTCGCCGTCCTCGGTCAGGTCGGTGAGGGAGGTCGCGATGTAGGCGCCGAGCTGGCGGCCGAAGCGGTTCTGCGGCGTCAGCACCAGCTCGGCCGCGTAGCCGTACTCGAGCAGCCGGGCCACCAGCTCGCGCGCGATCACCAAGTGCCCGCCCTGGACGAACGGCACGTCGGAAGTCACAACGCAGATTCGCTTGGGCAAAAAAATAGTCCCCCTGGAGGCATTTTATCCGGCGGACGTGCAACTCTCAACACTGGAGCGGGCGGGCGGCGGCGTCTGCGACTGCGGGAGCGGCCTATTTCTCTTCCGTAATGACGACTTGCTTGCGCGCCCTTTCCTTCTCTTTGAAATCCCCCAGCTTTTCTCTGAACTTCTGCAGCGCCTCCCTGTGCTCCTCGCCGATCTTGCCTTCCTGCTGGGCCAGATACTCCAACCGCTTCTTCTCCCCAAGAAGGATCTCCAGCAGCTCGATACAGGTGGCCGGCTTCATCCTCTGGGCCGGTGGGCTCCAGAGGTACTCATCTATCTCCTTGGCGCACTCGCCCAACCGCTCCAGCATCTCCCGGGGAGATATGCCGTCCGCGCCGGAGCTGAACGATTTGTGCTCGACGGCGCAGCCCAGAACGTGGAGGCTGCTTCTGAGCTCGGCCGCGCGGTTGCGGACGTAATAGATATCCAGCTTTTCGCCGACGGGCTCACCAGCTTCACTCATCGCGCCCTCCTGTCCGAATCGCCTCTACGCCCTCCACAGCACCTGGCGAGCGGCGGCACCCGCGGGAGCCCGTCGCGCGAGCTCCAGCCTCCTACCCACAGCATTCTTCTATTTCGTCTATTATAACGCGCTGTCCCCAGTCCTACCAAATATAGACCAACCACCAGTGAGGATACAAGGCTTTGTGTGGCTCCGCATTCGAAAGAGAAGACCGGCGCGGCGCATCGGTCTTCTCTTGTAAGCCTCCAGCAAAAGCTGTTACCGGTCGCTTTGAACGTCGTAAACCTCGATCCAGAAGCTGACGGGGCCGGTGTCGGTCTCCGAGTAGCCCTGGAAGCTGACGTAGTATGTGCCCGGCACCAGGTTGCGCTCGATGAGGAAGTTACGGTTGCCGCCGCCGTCGTAGTTCTCGGCGATCTGGTAGCGGAAGCCGTCCAGCAGGGTCCCGACGGTGTCCTCGTCGCCGGTGGTGAAGATGCGGTAAAAGCCGGGGACGGGGACCTCGAAGGTAAAGTAGAGCTCCGTGGTCCCCTGCAGGTTGCCGCTCCATTCCTGGCCCGGGGCTACCGGCGTGGCGGCGTCGCAGCCCTCGTCACGCGTAATCTCGCGCCTGATGGTCAGGATTGCTTGGCCCTCCTCGTCCTCGTCGTAGCCGCGCACCGCGACGTGGTAGGTGCCGGCGTCGAGGTCGCGTACGATGCGGAAGTTGGTCTCGTCGCCGCCGTCGTCGTCGGAGTCGATCTCGTCGCACCGCTCGCTGAGCAGCGTCCCGAAGGTGTCGACGTCGCCGGAGGTGAAGACCGCGTAGCGGCCGCCCTCCTCGATCAGGAGGCGGAAGTACTGCTCACTGAGGCCGGCAACGACCACGGTCACGCTATCGTCAGGACTCAGCGTCGGGGCGTCTTCGCAGCGGCCAGCGGGGGAGTCCCCGCCCTCGCCTGCGCGCTCGACCAGCAGCGTCGCCTCGCCGGTATCCTCGTCGCCGTAGCCGCTCACCGCAACGTAGTAGGTGCCGGCGACGAGCAAGCGCTCGATCCTGAAGTTGAGATCCTGGCCGCCGTCGTCGTCGCTCGCCAGCTCCTGGCAGAACTCGTCCAAGAGGGTGCCGACGGTGTCGAGGCCGCCGTAGGTGCCGACGGCGTAGTTACCGGGTTCGGAGATCCCGAAGCTGCAGTAGCGCTCGGCCGTGCCCGCCAGCTCGATACCGGTCTGCCGCCCGATGTCGATCGGCAGGGCGTCGGCGCAGGCCGCCCCCGGTGCGGTTCCGGTGGCGACCAGAAGCGTCGCCGCACCCACGGTGTCCTCGTCGAAGCCCCTCACGGCGACGTAGTAGGTGCCGGCGGCGAGCGTGCGGTCGATCTTGAAGTTGAGGTCCTCGCCGCCGTCGTCGTCGAAGGCGATCTCCGCGCAGAGGCCGTCGAGCAGGGTGCCGTAGGTGTCGAGGTCGCCGGTAGTGCCGACGCTGTAGGCACCCGGCTCGGCGACCTCGAAGACAAGGTAGATCTCGGCCGTGCCCTCCAGCGTCGCGATCACGGGCGTGCCGATGTCGATAGCTGCGGCCTCACGGCACGCCGCTCCCGCGGCCGCGCCCGATTGGACGTGCAGGGTCGTCTCGCCGAAGGTGCTCTCGCCGTAGCCGCGCAGGGAGACGAAGTAGTTACCGGGAGCAAGCATGCGCTCGACGAGGAAATTCGCTCCTTCGCCGCTGTCATCGTCGGACTCGATCTCCTGGCCGAAGCCATCGAGCAGGACGCCGACAGTGTCCGAGGTGCCGGAGGTAAAGATTCGGTAGCGGTCAGCTCCCTCGACGCTAAAGCGGAAGAAGCGCAGTTGCCTGCCGGCCAGCGATCCGGTCGCCTCGCCGCCGATTTCGATCCGCTCGGCCTCATCAAGACTCGGACCGCCAAAAGGCGTCACCATCTCGACTTTCACGGAGAAGTCCCCGACCGCTCCCACGCCGGCTGCGCGCACCGCCAGGTAGTAGGTGCCCGGCTCCAGCTCCCGGAGAATCCTGAAGTTGATGCCGTCGGCGCCGTCGTCGTTGCTCTCCAGTTCCCGGCACAGCTCGTCCAGCAGCGTGCCGTAGGTGTCGAGCCGGCCGCCGCTGTAGATGGCGTAGAGTCCCGGCTCGTCGATGCGGAAGCCGAAGTAGCTGCTGCCGGCGCTTAGCGTCGCCGCCTGCTCGCGACCGATGTCGACCGGCATGGCGCCCGAGCAGTCGAACTCTGCGGCTCCCAGGACGGCGAGCTGCAGCGTCGCGGTGCCGTAGGTGCTGTCGCCGTAGCCGCGTATTGCGATCTTGTATGTTCCAGGGTGCAGACGGCGCTCGATACTGAAGTTGGCGCCCTCGCCGCCGTCGTCGTCGCTCGCCAGCTCCTGGCAGTACTGGTCGAGCAGCGTGCCGTAGGTGTCCAGCTCGCCCGTGCTGAATACCCGGTAGAAGGCCGGTTCAGCCAGCTCGAAGCTGAAGTAGCGCTCCCGCATGCCCTCCACAAGCACTCTTATGCCGGCGCCCGGCTCGATCGGCTCGGCCCCGGCGCAGAGGTCTTCCGCCGGCACCAGCGCTTCCGCGTACATAGTGAAGGTCCCTGCGATGCCCTCGCCGTATCCCCTCACCGCTATGTAGTAGCTTCCGGCCGCCAGGTTACGCTCGATCCTGAAGTTTGTGCCTCCGCCGCCGTCGTCGTCGGAAACCAGTTCCTGACAGAACTCGTCGAGCAGGGTGCCGTAGGTGTCGATTTCGCCGGCGGAGTAGATCGCGTGGGGGCCGGGATCGCTTACCCGGAAGCCGAAGTAGCGAAGCTGCCTGCCGGCCAGGGCTCCGCTCAGCTCGCCGCCGAGCTCTATCGTCGTGGCGTCCTCACAGCTTCCGCCGCCGATCAGCTCGACCGGCTCGACAATCAGGGAGTACTCGCCGCTGGCGCTCTCGCTGTAGCCCCTCACGGCGACGTAGTAGGTCCCCGGCTCAAGCTGCTCGGAGATGCGGAAGTTGTAACCCTCGCCGCCGTCGTCGTTGGTCACGAGTTCCTGGCAGTACTCGTCCAACAGAGTGCCATATGTGTCGTTCCGGCCGGTTGTGTAGACGGCGTAGAAGCCGCCCGAGGAGATCTCGAGGCGGAAGTACTGCTGCTCAGTCCCCGAGATAACGCCGCCCTGAGCCAGCCCGATAGCGAGCGGCGGGGCGTCCGCGCACTCCCCGCCGTCGGCTTCGCCGGTGGTGACCACGATGCCCGTCTCACCCTGGGTAGTGTCGCTGTAGCCCCGCACGGCGAGGTGGTAGGTGCCGGCCGCGAGCCGGCGCCCGATTTCGAAGTTGTTGCCCTCGCCGCCGTCGTCGTCGGAAGCGATCTCCTGGCAGAACCCGTCGAGCAGTGTGCCGTTGGTGTCAAGCTCTCCCGTGCTGAAGATTCGGTAACTGGCCGGCTCCTCGACTCTGAAGGCGAAGTAGAGTTCGGCTTGCCCCGAGATGGCGACCGTGGTTTCGCTGCCGATCTCAAGCGGCGCGGCGGCTTCGCAGGCCTCTTCTTCGGGAACGAACGGCTCGATCAGCAGGGTCACTGTGCCGGTGGCCTCGCCGCCGACGCCGCGCACCGCCAGGTAGTAACCGCCGGCCGGCATGGTCCGCTCGATGCTGAAATTGTTGCCGTCGCCGCTGTCGTCGTCGGCCGCGATCTCCTGGCAGAAGCTGTCGATCAGGATCCCGTAGGCGTCGGCGTTGCCGGTCGAGCGGATACGGTAGGGGCCGGGGCTCTCGATTTCGAAGCTGAAGAAGCGTTCTATCGGTCCGGCGAGCGAACCTGTAACCACCTCTCCGATCCCGATCGGCGCGGCATCGGCGCAGCCGCCGCCGCCGAAGGTCTCCACCGCATTGACGGCGAGCACGAACTCCCCGGATGTAGACGAGCTGAAGCCCCTGACGGAAACGTAGTATCTCCCCGGCTCCAGCGTCCGCACGATGAGGAAGTTGGAGTCCTCGCCGCCGTCGTCGTCGCCAGCGATCTCCTCGCAGTCGCCGCCCAGCAGGGCCCCTACCGTATCGATGTCGCCCGCGGTGCTGACGCGGTAGAGACCGCCCTCTGAGATCTCGATGGCGAAGTACTGTTGACCGGTCCCCGCCAACGATCCGCTGTAAGCCTGGCCCAGGGCCAGCGTTCGGGCGTCGGTGCAGTCGCCCCCGACAACCTCAGCGGCGGCGACCAGGAGCGTCGCCTGCCCCTCGGTGCTCTCGCCGAAGCCCCGCACGGCGACGTAGTAGTTGCCCGCGGCCAGCCGCCGGTCGATTCTGAAGTTGGTGCCCTCACCGCCGTCGTCGTCTTTGGCCAGCCCCTGGCAGAACTCGTCAAGGAGCGTGCCGTAGGTGTCCAGCTCGCCGCTGCTGGAGACCGTGTAGAGGCCCGGTTCCGCGATGCGGATGCCGTAGTACGACTCGGCCATTCCCGCAATCCCGACTGTTTGGGGCAGGCCGAGAGTTAAGGGCTGTGCGTCGGCGCAGGCGGGTGCGAGGTCCGCCGGGGCGACGAGCAGGGCGGTGCTGCCCTCGGTGCTTTCGCTGAAGCCCCGCACCGCGACGTGGTAGGTGCCGACCGCGAGCTCTCGCTCGATCAGGAAGTTCGTGCCCTCGCCGGTGTCGTCGTCGAACGCCAGCTCATTGCAGAGGCCGTCGAGCAGCGTGCCGTAGGTGTCCGTCTCGCCCGAGGTGCCGATCCCGTAGAAGCCGGGCTCGGTAACCTCGAAGCGGTAGTACGTCTCAACCGTGCCCGCTATCTCTACGGTCACCTCTTGGCCCGTCTCAATGACATCCGCTGCACCGCACGCATCCTCATCAAGTTCGCCGGTGCCGACGAGCAGCGTTACGCTACCCAGTGTGCTGCTGTCGAAGCCTCGAACCGCGACGTAGTAGGTGCCGGCCGGGAGCAAACGTGAGATGGCGAAATTGGCGCCCTCGCCGTCGTCGTCGCTCGCCAACTCCTGGCAGAAGCCGTCGTAGAGGGTTCCAAAGGTGTCCAGTTCGCCGGCCGAGGACACCCGGTAGGGACCCGCCTCGGAGATTTCGAAGCGGTAGTAGCGATCGCGCATACCGTCGACCTCGGCGGTCGCCGCCTGGCCAACCGCAAGTGGCCGGGCGTCGTCGCAGCTCTCCGGCGGCTCCATGGCCTGCACGTACAGGATCGCCGTGCCGCTGGTGAGGTCGTTGTAGCCGCGCACCGCGACGTAGTAGGTTCCGGCCGCGAGCTGTAGCTCGATTTTGAAGTTGGTGTTCTCGCCGCCGTCGTCGTCGCTGGCTAGCTCGCTGCAGCCGGAGTCGAAGAGGGTGCCGAAGGTGTCGGTACCGCCGCCGGTGGAGATTGAGTAGTGGCTCCCCTCGGCCACCTCGAAGCGGAAGAAGCGCTCCGACGTTCCCTCCACGGCGATCTCCAGCGGTTCGCCCATAACGAGCGGCAGGGCGCCTTCGCACCTCTCCCCGGTCTCGGCGCCGCCGGGGCCCGCCTCGAGCACGAGAGTGATCGGTCCGGCGACGCTCTCGTCGTAGCCCCGCACCGCGAGGTAATAGGTGCCGGCCGCGAGCGGGCGCTCGATCATGAAGTTGTAGCCCTCGCCGCCGTCGTCGTCGGTGGCGATCTCCTGGCAGAAGACGTCGAGGAGTGTACCGAAGGTGTCGGAATCACCGCCGCTGGCGATCCGGTAGTGGCCCGTTTCCTCGACCTCGAAGCGGAAGTAGCGCTGCGTCGTGCCGGCCAGCGCTCCGGTCACTTCCTCGCCGGCGGCCAGCGGGTGGGCGCTCCCGCAGTCGTCGCCGCCCATCGGAACAAGCCTCTCGAAAAATAGGGTGAACGGGCCCGCCGTCCCCTCTTCGTAACCGCGAACGGCCACGAAGTAGGTAGTGGCCGCCAACTCCATGCTGATCGAGAAGTTGGATTCCTCGCCGCCGTCGTCGTCCTCGACGAGCCGCTCGCAATCGGAATCCAGCAGTGCGCCGTAGGTGTCGGTATCGCCGCTGGTGTATATCAGGTAGCGGCCTCCCTCCTCCAGGTCGTAGCGGTAGAGGCGGGGGATCGTGCCATCAACTTCCCCGGAGACCTCGACGCCGGCTGCCGCCGGCACCGCTTCGCCGCAGTCCAAACGGACGATGAAGGCCTCGAGATCGGGCCAGCCGACGCTAAGGTGGATCTGCACAATCTCGCCGTCGCGCGAGATGGTTGTGGAGCGCGCCAGCTCCTCGATGCTTTCGGTGTTCAGATTCTGGTCATAGAGGATGGCTCGAACGGCGCGGCGCCCCACATCGCTGATGATGGAGACGATATTCTCTTGCAGATAACTCTCGACGGTCGCCGCGGAGGCCTCATCGGCAAACATAAGCCCGAACGACGTGTCGAATTCGTCACCCCAGCGGATCGTGTAGCCGTTGGCAACGAGGGTCTCGAGGGCTGCGTTCACAGCGGCGTCGCCGCCGTTGGCGGCGGCCATAGCCTGGAGGTTTGGGATTCCCTGCTCGAGACCGCCCCACTGGACGAGGAATTCAGTCGCGCCCAGGTCGATAAGCGGCAGCGCGCGGCGCAAGCCCTCGTTGTCGAGCAGGCCCTCACCCTCGCCAGCCCACAGGGCCAGCGCGGCTTCGATCTGCGCGCGGCTGTCGGAGAAGATGACGCCGGTCGGTGTCATGGCGAAGGCGGTGTCGAGGGGCGAAACCCAATAGTTCCGGCCATGCAGTTCCAGCTCCTCGAACCCCTCCACCCTCGGGCCGCCCGCGAAGTACTCGCTCAGAGCGTCCGGATCGTTCGGCCCGCCGTCGTACCTCAGCAGATTTCCCTGCGGTCCGGGATAGAGGCTGAGGCTGAGCCGGTACTGATCCAGCTCTATCCCCATCCCGGCGCTTTCGTTCTCGGTGCTTTCGATCTCGGCGGCCAGCTCCTCGTTGACCTCGGCGAGCCGCCTAAACATAGCGGAGTTGAATTTCAGCCGCGGAATGTTGCCGTAGAGAGTCGTGAAGTCGCCGTTCGGGATCAGCGCCAGGATCTCCTCGACGCTTTCGTCCTGCACGGCCCTGCCGCCCGCGCTGGCGAACGTCGCGGGGCCGAGGAGGCCGTCGCCGACGGCCAACAGCATCAGGACAGAGAGCGAAACCGTTGCCAGACGCGCCAGGTAGCTCGTCGCCCGGCTGATACTGTCTAATCTGAGGTTCTTGCTACACATTGCATTTCCCCCTACTTATGACGGTACATCACGGACTCAAGAAATCCGTATACAGACGTAAACGTTGAAGATGCAACTCGATATGACTACCCTTACCGTGTACAGACATGTTATCGCACCGGAAAATGGCGCGCAAACAGTTTATCGGTGGCGCGCCCACACCGCCCGCCGCATTCCCTATCCGCCTGCTCGATCGTCCGCCGGCCTTGCCGATCAGGCGGAAAGCACTTATCATCCGCACTCGAGGTGCGACAATGCTGAGACAACCTGGTTGGCTGTTTTGTTTCCTCATCTGCGCCGTTATCTTCCTGGGCTTCTGCGCGCCGGAGCGGCCGCAGGCGATGAGCAGCGGCGACGAGCCGAGCCTGATTCTCGTCTACACCGGCGACCTGCAGGGCTACCTCGAGGAGTGCGGGTGACCCAGCAACCCCGCGGGGGGGCTGGCCCGGCGGGCCGCCTACGTCAGCGCACTCGGCGAGCAGTATCCGAACACTCCGATCATCCATCTCGACGCCGGCGGCTTCGCCACTATCGCCCTGACCGGCGGAGCCATCCGCAACAGCGCCATCCTCGAGTCGTACGGCCTGATGGGGGTAGATGCCATTAACGTCGCCGACTGGGACCTGGGGGATTCGCCCAACCGGCTCCTCAGCCTCGGCGCCCAAACACCTTTCCCGCTGCTCTCGGCCAACATTGCCTACGCCGCCGACGGACAGCTACCCTTCCAGGCCTCGGTTACAATCGCAGCCGGGAATTTAACCGTTGGCGTTGTCGGCCTCGCCGGAGAGGGCGGCCGCAGCTGGGTGACGGCGGACGGCCGGCAGCTGAGGACGACCGACCCGGTCGCGGCGGCGCGGCCGCTGGTCGAGCGGCTCGCTGCCGAAGCTGACATCGTCGTGTTAATGGCCCACGTGGAGCAGCGCCGCATCGACGCCCTGGTCGCGGAGCTGCCCGGCGTCGACATCGTCCTGGGCGCCGACGGCTTCTCCTCGACCCCGACGGAGCGGCGCGTCGGCGACGCCGCGGTCGCCTTCGCCGGGCGCCAGGGCAAGCAGCTCGGGATCATCGAGATCCGCCTGGACGAGCGGCGCCAAATCGCCTCGCTCAGCCACCGCCTGGTGACCATGAGCGTGGACCTGCCCGAGGCCGCGGAGATCGTGGCGGTAGTCGAGCGGGCCAACGCGCGCCTGCAGGCCGCCGACGACGAGGCCAAGGCCGACCGCCTGGCGCTGATCAACACCGACTACGTCGGCTACGCCACGTGCAGAGGCTGCCACCGCGAGGCGCACGACGTCTGGAGGCGGTCGGCACACTACGACGCCTTCAGCCCGCTCATCTCGGCGCAGCGGGTAACCGACGGCGCATGCCTGGCCTGCCACACGACTGGATACGGCGACGGCGGCTTCATCGACCTCGAGTTGACGCCGCGCATGGTCGCCGTCCAGTGCGAGGCGTGCCACGGGCCGGGCGCGGCGCATACGCGGGAGCCAAGCGCCCCGGGCATACTGAGGACGGCCGTCCGGGAGACCTGTATCCGCTGCCACGACGCCAGCAACAGCCCCAACTTCGACTCCGAAGCCTACTGGACCCTGATCGAACACTAAGCGGCCGCCAACAAGGCGAGAGCTCATTCAGGCCGGCGTCGAGCCGATACCTATATTTGCCGAGACTTAGCTAATCCTTGCGGGATTGAGAACGTTCTATGGTTCGAGAAGCCTGTAGGCGTAGCGCTCTTCGCTCAGGAGCAGCGTGGCCAGGCGGTCGCCGATCCACACCGCAGCCGGGACGTGGAGGCGGCGCGCGAGGCTGATCTCGCGCCCCACCAGCTCCCGCATCGACTCCGAGGGGCTCCCCTCTGCGTCGATGTCGAGCGAGACCAGCCGACGGGCGCCCTGCAGGACTACCCTGAAGCCGTCGCCCGCGACGCGCCAGGTGAGGACGGCTTCCGGAAACCTTATCTCGCGCGGCTCGGCCTCGCCGTGGTAGAAACCTGCCTCGCCGAATGGAACTCGGTGGAACCAGTAGCGGTGCCCGGCCCCCCAGAGCAGCAGCCAACTGCCGGTCTCTTGCTCCCAGATCTGGTACGCTGCCATGTGGTACCTGGCCTCGTAGAGTGTCACCGACCAGCCGAGCCTGGCCCCGGCAGCGTCGTAGGCGGTTAAGCCGACGGAAAACTGGTCGCCCACTTGCGAGCTCCTGACAACCGCCAGGTGGTCTGGGCTCGCCGCCGCGGAATCGATGCGCCAGACGCCCACGCCTTGGAATCCCTCCAGCAGCACCGGCGGGTTGTCTTCGCCGTCTAGGGCTCCCATGGCGAGTACGGAGCGCAGGCCGGCCTCCTCGTCGATGAAGTCGGCCCTGTAGACGAGCACGAAGCGCCCGCCGTGCCAGAGCAGGTGGAGGTCGCTGACGGCCAGCTCGGTGACCGCGGGCGGGAACGCCATCAAGGTTTTCCAGCCGCCCCTGGGCTCGCCGGCGGCGGAGAGAATCCGGTAGCGTACCTCGACCTTCTCGCCCGCCTCGCGCTCCAGGTGGACCGCGACGGCGAAGCCTCCCTCGCCGCCCGCGACGCGGAGGGCCGCGACCTCCACATCAGCTTCCAGCTCCCCCAGCAGGCGGCGCCCGAGGATGCGGCCCTCACCCTCGGGATCGCAGCGCACGGCGAAGAGTTGAGAAGCCCCCCCTTCCGGCACCCGCCGCAGCCCGACCAGCAGCAGGCCCGAGGGGGCGGAGGGGGCGGCAGGATCGGCGGCCATCGCCAGCGGCCCAAACCGACTCCCGGAACCTAACAACTGCGCCAGGTCGTCCGCCCCGACCAGCCAGGCCGGCGGACCGCACGCGGCCGCGGGCACAACCAGAGCCAGAGCCAGCAGCAGTATCCGAATCCTGACGCGCACGAGTCGCTCCAAGTGAATTCCCCCCGAGCACAGTGTAGCAAAGCCCGCCGCGGCCGTCACCAAAGCTGCGGCGAGCTTGCTTTCCGTCCGCCGGCTCGTCATAATCTGCCTTCCTGCGGGGTGGAGATGGGCAAGAAGGAAGTCATCGCGGCGATCATGCGCAACCGGACCTTCCTGCTGACTGGCCACGTCAATCCGGACGGCGACTCGATCGCCTGCCAGCTGGCGCTGGCGGAAGCGCTGGAGCAGCTCGGCAAGGAGGCCTCGATGCAGAGCGCCGACCCGGTGCCAGCCATGTACCGCCAGCTCCCCGGCGCCAGCCGCATGCGCCGCGTCGCCGAGATCGAGGGCGAGTTCGACGTCGCCATCCTGATCGAGTGCCCGACGCCGGGGCGCTCCGGGTTCGACAGGATCCCGGCCCGCACCACGGTCAACATCGACCACCACCCCGACAACCGCAACCACGCCGACGCCAACTGGGTCAACGGAAAGGCAGCCGCCACCGGCGAGATGATCTACTCGCTGGTGCTGGAGCTCGGCTGCGAGGTGACCGGCTCGATGGCCGAGAACCTATTCGCGGCGATCCTCACCGACACCGGTAGCTTCACCTTCTCCAACACCACCGCACGCTCGCTGGAGATCGCGGCCCAGCTGATGCGCAGGGGCGCCAGCCCCGGCGTCGTGGCGCAGAAGGTATACCGCAGCTACCCGCCGGAGAAGCTGGACCTCATCGGGCTGCTGCTCAGCGGCCTGCGGCGCCACCTCGGCGGCGAGGTGGCGGTGATGTCGCTGGACCACAAGGCGATCGAGGAGGGCGGCTACGCCCCCGAGATCTTCGAGGACATCGTCAACATGCCGCTGATCTCCGCCGCCGTGAGTGTCTCGATTCTCGGCCGCGAGTTCGAGCCGGGTAGCTGGCGCTTCAGCACGCGCTCCAAGGGCGAGGTCGACATCGGCTCGGTGGCTCGCGAGCTCGGCGGCGGCGGCCACCGCAACGCCGCCGGCTTTCGCCTCGAGGGCGACCTGGACGAGATCGTGGCGAGGTTCCTGGAGAAGGTCTCTGACCAGCTGAGCGCCGGCAAGGAGGAGCCGGAATGAGCGCCCGCTCCGGGACCCGCCTCGACGGCTTCGTACTCGTGGACAAGCCGCAGGGAATCACGTCGTTCGACGTCATCCGGCGGCTGCGTCGCATACTGCGCTTCCGCAAGATGGGCCACATGGGCACCCTCGATCCCAACGCCACCGGCCTGCTGCCGATCTGCCTCGGGCGCGCGACCCGCCTCAGCCGCTTCCTGCTGCGGGCCGACAAGCGCTACCGGGCCGTCACCCGGCTCGGCAGGGCGACGACCACCTACGACGTCGACGGCGAGATGCTGGGCGAGCCGTGCGAGCCGCCCGAGCTGAGCGACGCCGAGCTGGAGGCGGTGCTCGAGCACTACCGCGGCACCTTCGAGCAGCGCCCGCCGCTCTACTCGGCCAAGAAGGTCGACGGCAAGCGCCTCTACCAGTACGCCCGCGAGGGCCGCGAGGTCGAGCCGGAGCCGTGCGAGGTGACGATCAGGGAGCTGAAGGTGCTGGGCCGCGAGCGCGACCGGATCGAGCTGGATATCGCCGGCAGCTCGGGCATGTACGTCCGCTCGCTGGCCCACGACATCGGCCGCGATATCGGCTGCGGCGCCTTCCTCGAGAGCCTGAGCCGCCTGGCGGTCGGACCGCTGTCGGTGGACGACGCCTACTCTCTCGACGTTCTGGAGAAGATGGAGGCGGAGGGCGACCGCTCGTTCCTGCACCCGATGGGCGACCTGCTGCCGCACTTCCCGCGCCTGGAGGTCAACGCCGCCCAGATCGAGCGCATCCGCAACGGCACACCGATCGTCGTCGCAAGCCCCGAGCCGGACAACAACCAGATGGTGCGCCTCTTCGGCCCCGACGGCAACCTGGCCGCCGTCGGACTCGTCAAGAAACCGCTCGGCAGTCTGCAAACGCAAGTGCTCCCGAAGGTTGTCGTAATCTAAACTGTTGATAAACTCGAGGTATCGTCGGTCTCCGCCAAGGCGGACGGCGGATCAGCCCGACTGATCGCGCCTCATCGCAACGAACGTGCCCATTTACCTAACTACCACTATCACGGCCCCGGGCTCGTGCCCTCGCCCTTGCAGTAGCGGTCGAACCATTCGATAGTCCGGCGCAGGGAGTCGATGCGGTGGTTCGGCTCGCGGAAGCCGTGTCCCTCCCTGGGGTAGACGACGAACTGCACGGTGCGGCCGAGCAGGCGCAGGGCTGTGTACATCTCGCGGCTGTTGGAGATGTTGGTCAGCGTGTCCTCCTCGCCGTGCAGAATAAGCACGGGCGTGGTGATGTTCTGCGCGTAGGTCTGCGGTGCGCGCTCGAGGTAGGGGGTCATGTCTTCCCAGTACCAGACTCCGAAGTACATGCGCTCGAAGCCGGGCTGTATCGAGTTGCTCATGTCGGTCAGGAGGCTGAAGAGTCCGAAGCGGGAGACCGCGGCGGCGAAGCGCGGCGTCTGTGAGATGATCCAATTGGTCAGGTAGCCGCCCCAGGAGCCGCCGGTGACCGCCAGGCGCTCGGGGTCGGCGATCCCCATCTCGACGACGGCATCGACGCCGGCGATGCAGTCGCGGTAATCGGCGCCGCCGATGTCGTTGCGCAGCGCCTTGCCGAAGGCGTCGCCGTAGCCGTAGCCGCCGCGGAAGTTAGGGGCGATGACGGCGTAGCCGGCTGCGGCGTAAACCTGCCACTCGCCGTAGAGCGCGTCGCGCGTGCGGCCGTAGGGCCCGCCGTGGCAGTAGAGAACGAGCGGCACGCGCTCGCCCTCGCGGTAGCCGGGCGGCGTCACCAGCAGGCCCTCGATCTCCCAGCCGTCGCACTCCCAAGCGATCAGGCGCTGCCCGCCGAGTTCGAACGGCTCGAGCTGCGCCGTCATCTCGGTAACCGGCCGCAGGGCACCGGACTCCAGATCGAGGAGGTGGACGTCGGGAAGGCGCGGATAACCTTCGGCCAGCAGCAGCGCGCGCCCGGGTCCGCGGTCGAGCGTGAAATCCCTGATGTTCAGGCCGCCGGTATCGACGAGCTCAGGCTCGGCGTCCGGCCGCGGCTGGAGCCGATAGAGAGGCGTGGCGACGCCGACGGCGAACGTGCAGTAGATATAGCCGTCGCCCGCCCAGGCGAGATCGACTACGGAGCGGTCGAATCCGGCGGCCAGGACGACGGGGCTCACCCCCGGTTCGGCGTCAATGATGGTGACGTCGGTGCGAGCGTATTCGATCTCCGCCTCGGTGGTGCTCACGTAGGCGACCCTGCGGCCGTCGGGAGACCAGACCGGCGAAGTCTCGGGGCCGGGGAGATCGGTCAGCCGGGTCATCTCGCCCGAAGCCGTGTCGACGAGCCAGAGATCGAACTTGAGGTCGTCGTCCATCCTGCCGGTGTAGTTGGTGCAGTAGACGATGCGCGAGCCGTCGGGCGAGACCTCGAAGCCGTCGATGCCGGCGTGGCCTTCGCAGAGACGGATCACCTCACCGCTCCGCAGATCGACGGTCCAAAACTGATCCCGGAAAAGCTCGGCGTCAACGACCACGGCGTCGTCCAGACGGCGGTGGCGCTCCGATCTGGCGCGCTCCTCATCCTCGGAGCGGCTCTCGCGGCTCAGCAGGTATATCCGGGAACCGTTCGGAGACCAGCGGAAATCGGAGACACCTTCCTCAAGCTCGGTCAGCAGGCGCGCCTCGCCCCCGTCGGCGGAGATCAGCCAGAGCTGGCGCCCGTGTCCTTCTTCTCCCGCCGCAGTGCGGTAGGACCTGGTGGAGATGAATGCGACGCTGCCGCCGTCGGGCGACCAGCGCGGCGAGAAATCGTTGCCCGGGCTGCTGGTGAACTGCCTGACTCCGCCTCCCTCAAGGTCGGCCATCCAGATCGTGCGGCGATACACACTGCTGCTCAGATCGACCGTGGCTTGAACGTAGACGGCCCGCGTGCCGTCGGGGCTGATCCGCGGCGAGCCGACCGACGCGAAGGCGACGAAGTCCTGCGGCAGCAGCGGCCGCCCCTCGTCGGCGAAGAGGGCGGCGGCGGCGAGGACGAGTGCCGCTGCCAACGCCAAGTTTCGTCTCATTTTTCCACCTCTAGCAAAGAGTAAAGCGCAGTAAAACCGCTATTAGATTAGCCCTTCAGGCGCGGCGAGCGCAAGCGGGAAGGGTACCGAGACCGCAAATCGCCGCCGTGGTGGAACCGTTCGTGATATAATCCGTATTACTAAGTAATGGTTGGAGTGTATTCGAAAGGCGCTTCGATAGAGGAACCGGCCGATGGCTAGCCGCTGGAGATATCGAGCCGCTGCCGCGGCGGCGTTGCTTGCCGCCCTGTTATTGGCGGTAGCCTGCGACTCTTCGCCCAGCAACGTCCAGCAAATCAACATCCCCCTGACGGTATCGGAAGAGGAGCACAAGAGCATCTACGTCGACAACTTCCTCAACATGACCGAGAACGAAGAGCTCAACGCCTTCGAGGAGGGCGTTCCGGAGATGCTTGAGGCTTCCCTGGGGGAGATCCGCACGATAACCGTGGTGCCGAGAGACACCGTGCAGAGGCGGCTGGCGATGAGCGCGACCGAGAGCGACCACTCGGCCCTCTACGAGGCCGCGCGGCGTTTCGGCGCCCAGTACGTCCTGGACGGCTGGATCAGCAGGGATCGCGAGGGCAGATACCGCATCCATGCCAATCTGTTCAACCTCGAGACGGAGGAAGCGCAACAGAGGATCGCCGTGCTCGAGTTCGCCGACAGGGAGGACGGGCTCAACCGGCTGAACGGCTTCATCCTCGACATCCAGGAGAAGCTGAGCCAGCCGCGCAGCGCGCTGGAAGGGCTCTCGGAGTTCCGCGTGGCCAGCAACTACGACACCCACCGCCTCTACTTGATGGGCATGCGCAGCTACAACCGCGGCGACCCGGAGATCGCGATAGCGCTGCTGGAGCGCGTGCTGGCGATAGAGAGGGAAAGCCGAGCGGAAGACCCGCCGGAAGCGGAGGGGAGTGAGCGGGAAAAGGATCCGACTCTGTACCTTCATTTCATCCTGGGTCAGTTATACAACGAGATCGGCAACGAGGCGCGCGCGCGGGAGTACCTGGCATCGGTATACGAGAGGCGCGAGGATTTCCACCCGGGTTACCACCCCTTCATCGAGGCCATCTGGGACGAGGTCAACGGCCGCTACGGGGCCGCGAGAGAGCAGTACGCGCAGTTGATAGAGCAAGACCCGGGAGAAGATGATTACTACCTGCGCCTCGCCGACATCACCCTCAAGATGGGTGAGCCGCCGGAGAACGCCGCCGGAATCCTCGCGGCGGGGATCGAGCGCTTCCCGAACGCGATCACGCTCTATAGGCGCCACGCCGAACTGCAGATGGCCGCGCGCGGC
>CAYOXX010000067.1:0-14964 GCA_964408025.1 uncultured Acidobacteriota bacterium
CCGCCCCCCTGCCTCCGTTGCGTAGAGAAACCATCGTCCGCGTATTGGGACGGTGTATACTTTCGACAGATCGTAAACCGGCCGCCGTCTTAATACGACCGTGGAGAGGGCATGATTTACAGGCTGATCGTCGCCGTTTCCGCGCTGCTCGTTCTGGCCCCGGGTGCCTGGAGCTGGGACGCCTGCGGGCAAGCGCCCCGGCCCCAGAAGGAGACAGGGGATACCTATTACGTTTCTCCATCCGGCGACGACTCCAATACCGGCACGCGCAGGAAACCCTGGGCCTCTCCCGGCCGCGCCTCGAGGCGGCTCGAGCCGGGCGACACTCTCGTTATCCTCGGCGGCCGCTACCGCCTCAGCCGCTACGACGAGGACATCATCGCCCCGCCGCCGGGTCGGGCCGACGCCTGGATAACGATCCGAGGGGAGGAGGGCAACAGGCCGCTGCTAGCCGGCGGCGGTAACCTGGCGATGGGCATCAACCTCTCCGGCGCCCACTACGTGCGGCTGGAAAACCTCGAGCTCACCCACGACGCTACCGCCTCGGGCGCGGGGCAGTACTTCAGGGACGGGATCAGCATCGCCGGCCGGCCGGCGGGCAACATAGTCCTTAGCCGACTCTACATCCACCACGTTGACGAGTTCGGTCTCAACTTCCAGGATGTCGAAGGCCTGCAGGTGCTCGACTGCCGCATCGAGTACTGCGGCTTCGGCGCCGCGGGCGGCCCCGCGGCGGGCAGCGGCGGCGGCTGGCGCAACGTGCTGATCCGCAGCTGCTCCCTCTCCTACGGCGGCCACTACTACCGGGGCGGCGACGGCTCAGCCCGCCCTTACGACCGGCCTGACGGCTACGGCGTCGAGCACTCCACGGGGCCGATAGAGATCGCCTACACGACAGCCGAGCACAACCGCGGCGACGGCTTCGACTCGAAGTCCGCCCGCACCTACATCCACCACTGCGTCGTCGCCAACAACGCCTGTGACGGCGTCAAGCTCTGGGGCGACAACAGCCGCATCGAGAACTGCCTCATCTACGGCACCGGCGACGGCGTCGGCGGCTCGTCGCCCTGGGCCGGGATCGTGATAGGTACCCGGTCCGAGGGCGCCCGCTTCGAGATCGTGAATGTCACGCTGCACGACAACCCCTCGCGGCGCGCCTACTCGCTTTACGCTCAGTATGACGATCGCGACGTCTCGATCTCCGTCGTCGTCAGGAACTCGATCGTGGCCGACGCCTACGGCCTGGCCTTCTTCGGGCCTTCCGTAAACCTCACCGCCGAGAACAACATCTTCTACCGGCCGGGCGCCGCCGATCAGGTCGAGGCCAACGGCAGAACTTACACCGCCGCCCGGCTCGGCAAGCTGGGGCCGGGCAACACCTCGGCAGATCCCTGCTTCGTGCGCCCCGCCTGGGGTGCCGACGGCGACTACCACCTGCGCCGCTGCAGCCCCGCCATCGACACCGGCGGCGATATCGGCGCCCCCGCCGACGACCTCGAGGGAAGGGTCCGTCCGCTAGGTAGCGGCCACGACATCGGCGCTTACGAGAGGGCCGGCCGCAGCAAGCGGCCTGAAGCACCGAGGAAACTTAGAGCCGCGGCAGCCGCCTGGAACCAGGTCGACCTGACCTGGAGGGACAGATCAACCCGCGAGACCGGATTCGTGGTCGAGCGCTTCGAGCCGGGCGGGCAGTGGGTGCGCATCGGCGCGGTCGCGGCCAACGCCATCTCCTACGACGATGTCGGCCTGGACGGGAACAGGCGCTACAAATACCGCGTCCGGGCCGTCAACGCCCGCAAGAAGTCGGCCTGGTCGAACACCGCAAGGACCAGGACACAGCCGGAGCCGTAGTCATCTCGCTGCGGAGATGTCCGTTCGGGATTGCTACTCGAGGGTTCCGATGACCAGGCTCGAGCGGCCCGGCGTGTCCAGCAGGCGAAGATCCCGATAGCCCGCCGCCGCCATCCACTCTTCGATTTCGGGGAAGGTATAGGTGTCGCCAACGCCGTTGGCGATGTACATGTTGGCGGCGAAGAGTAGCGGGAAGCGCCGCCGGCGGCGCTGGTCGTCGGGCAGGAAATCGTGGACGGCCAGATGGCCGCCGGGTTTCTGCCAGCGGGCCAGCCTGGAGATGATCTCGGCGCAGCGCTCGCGCGGATTGGAGTGCAGGAAGTGGCTGAGCATGATCAGGTCGAACTCGCCTTCCGGAAGCTGCACCTCGAACAGGTCGCCCGCGACCGTCTTCACCCGCGAGCTCATGCCGCTGCGCTCCGCCTCTTCCACGGCCAGCCCGAGGACCGTCTCGGTGTCCGTCAGCGTCAGCTGCGCCTCCGGGTCGCTCTCGAGCAGCTTGAGGCCGTAGCGGCCTGAGCCGCAAGCGGCGTCGAGGATCGATCGGCTGCAACGACCTCCACCCTCGCCCTCCTCGCCGCCGATCCCGAGGTGCTCGGCAAGCAGCGGGACCACGTAGTCGGCCGAGTGAGAGATGGCTCGAACAAGCCCGCGGAAGTAGCTCTGCGGTTCGCCGTAGCGCTCGACTACCGGGCCCCCGTGCCGCACTGACTCCGCTAGGCGCCCCCAGGCCTCCCACCGCTCCGGTCGGGCGGCGCCCCAGTGGATCGGACCGATGTAGCCCTCGCCGTGGCGGTCGAGGTAGCGGGCCGAGGAGGCGGTGAGCGCGTAGCGGCCGCTCCTCTTGTCGATCAGCTTCGCCGGGCAGAGGGCGTCGAGCAGGATCCTGACGCCCTTGGCGTCGAGGCCGGCCTCGGCCGCGATCTCCTCGGCGCTGCGCGGCCCGCCGTGCAGCAGGGAGAACAGGTCCAGCTCCATCGCAGCCACCAGGATGGCGCTCTCCCAGATGTTGTGGAAGTAGCTTGTAATCCGCTCCAGCTCCGGATCGTAGCTCTCAGGCATGATCAGCACCCCCGCCGTCCAGTTGCGCCAGCATCCTCTTCGCCTCCTGCTGTTTCGGTTCGATGGCCAGGGCGCGCTCGAGCCAGCCACGGGCCTTCTCGCGCATCCCCAGACGGATCATGATCGAGGCGCCGTTGACCAGCGCCCAGATGTCCCTCTCGTCCCCCTTGAGCATTCCGATCACGGTTCGCATGGCGGTTGCCGGATCACCACGGCGCAAACAGATCTCCACACGCAGGCGGTGGGCGTCGGCGATGTCGGGGTTGGCGGCCAGGCTCTGCTCGAGGTGCCGGTCGGCCCGGTCCACATCGCCGAGGCCGAGGTGGGCTTCCGCCAGGTGGTAGTGCGACATCCAGGAGGCGATGCCCGGCTCGACGTAGTAGTCGCGCGGCTCGATGGTCAACCCCAGGCAGCGCTCGAAGCGCGGTATGGCCTCCTTGAAATCGCCCCTGCGCAGTCGGGCGAGCGCGTCGGCGAACAGCAGCCAGGGCTCGTCGGGGAAGAGATCGAGACCCCAGAGTGCCGCCTCCAGGCCGACCTCCACCTCGCCCTGCAGGATCTTCCAGTGGGCGAAGTTGGCGACGATCATCGGTGCGAAGACGAGTCTGGCGAACTCCCCGGGCGGCAGCCCGCGGGCGATGGCAAAGGTCTCCTCCAGCCTGGCTTCGAACTCCTCCATGCGGTCCAGCTTGTTGAGCTCCTCGTACTCCTTCAGGCGCAGGTAGAGGGCTTCGGGGTACTTATCCAGCTCGCGGCGCAGCAGAAGCAGGTTGCGCTCGCCCTTGGCTGCCACCCGGTGTGGCAGGTAGCCGTGGTGGACGATCCTCAGCGGGCTCTGGACGATACGCATCTTGTGTTCAGCCGCGTAGCACAGCAGCGAGAAGGTGACCTCCTCGTGCACCGTGTACTGGAAGCGGATCGAAGGGTGGTTGCGGAAGAGGCGCACGATGGTGAAGGGCTGGGTGGGGCCGCGGGCGTCGAGGTTCTCGATGATCACCTTGGCGCCGGCGACGCCGGGATCGGATAGGATCGGGTTGAGGCCGGCGGCGCTGCCCTCGTCTACTATCTCGTCGGCGTCGAGCACCAGGATCCAGGGGCGGCTCGCCAGCTCGAGCGAGGCGTTGCGGGCGGCGGCGAAGTCGTCGCACCACTCGAAGCGGTGGACCTCCGCCCCCAGGCTCTCGGCCACGGCGGGAGTGTCGTCGTCGGAGCCGGTGTCGACAACCACAATCTGCCGCACCAGGCCGCTGGCGGCCTCGAGGCAGGCGGGCAGCGCCTCCGCCTCGTTCCTGACGATCATGCAGAGCGAGATGTCGGTGTCGGCCATTTCTCCCATCCGCAGCAAGCTAGCACACCCGGCCGCCGGCTCTCAAGCGACGACGGACTAGCCTGGGTTGCACCACGCTCCTGCTCTCAGGAAGGCCGGCATTCTTATTGGACGAAATGAACGACCCTGGGGGTTGCGATTTATCAATGGCAGATAGGAATGCCCGCTTAGGCACACCTAGGCTGGTACACCCTCCTGCTAAACGGTAGGAGGGCCGACATTCCTGTCGGCCACCTAATCATCGTGGACAATAATATCTGTGCTCCGCTAACAGATGGTATTTACACCACTAAGTGTGTTGCGCGTTCGGGCGGCGCTCTTGCCTCGCGGTTCCCCTTGGCCTAGAATCGCACGGTATCGTGACCGGATGGGCTTCCCCATGATAGTGGTGATGACATCAGGGTGTTCGGGGGGCGAACTTGCCGCCGTCAAGGAGAAGGCGCGTTCGCTGGGCCTCGAGCACCAGGTCGTGGACGCCGACGCGCGGCGGGTCGTCATGCTCAGGGGCCTGCGGGAGCTGGTCGACATGCGCGAGTTCCTCGTCCTGCCCGGCGTCGAGCGCGTGGTGCCCCTGGGCCGCGGCGCGAGTCTCTTCGGAGCCGGGAGCGGGCCGGAGCCGACGGCGGTCCGCGTCGGCGACGCCGTCATCGGCGGCGGCCGGCCGGCCGTGATCGCCGGTCCATGTGCGGTTGAGTCGCTCGAGCAGGCCCTGACGATCGCTAGCGTCGTCCGCGAGAGCGGCGCAATGATCTTCCGGGGTGGGGCCTACAAGCCGCGCACCTCGCCGTACGACTTCCAGGGCTTGGGCGAGGAGGGGCTCAAGATCCTCGCCAGGGTGCGGGACGAGACCGGCCTGATGGTGGTCACCGAGGCCCTCGATGCCGAGAGCCTCGAGCTGGTGGCCCGCTACGCCGACATGATCCAGATCGGCTCGCGCAACATGCAGAACTACCCGCTGCTGCGCCGCGCCGGGCGCCTGAAGAAACCGATCCTGCTGAAGCGTGGCATGGCCGCCACGCTCGACGAGTGGCTGATGGCGGCCGAATACATCCTCAGCGAGGGGTGCGACGACGTGGTGCTCTGCGAGCGCGGCGTGCGGACCTTCAGCGACCACTCCCGCTTCACGCTCGACCTGGCGGCGGTGCCCGCGGTCAGGGAGCGCAGCCGCCTGCCGGTGATCGTCGACCCCAGCCACGGAACCGGCGTCAGCAGCCGCGTGCCCGCCATGGCCCGCGCCGCCGTCGCAGCCGGCGCCGACGGCGTCATGCTCGAGGTCCACTACAGCCCCGAACAGGCCCTCTCCGACGGCCAGCAGACACTCACGCCTGAAGTCTTCCTAGAACTAGTGCAAGATCTCAAGCGGATCGCCGAGGTCATCGGCAAGCCGTTGCCTTGATTTATATAAAAGCGTTCGTCGCGATCATCAAGTATTAGCGATTACGTACAACTTAACGCTTAAAGCCAAAAGCTTCATGCAATTTTTTCATATATATATCGCCTCTCCATAACATAACTATCTCCAAAATAAAGATCATCGCAAGTAATAGATATTTAACAGCATCATCTAGTACTTGAAAATATATCCACGCGAAAAAGCTGACAATAAAAACTGCAGTACAAAAACTGATATTCCACCACAGCTGTATGATAATTGTTTTATAAGCCGATGTGTTATCTGTAAACTTCACACGTCTTGCATCTAACATTATATTAAGAGAAGCTACTGCTCCGCCAATACCTAATAAAATCATGCAAAACCACCACATGTGTGGATTTGAAAAAAAGAACATCGGGCATGCTTCAAAAAATCCAATTAAAAATGGGGTGAGATGATCCCTTATTCTTGTTGGCCATGAGAATAGTCCTATGAACCACATGTATTCGCATGAAATGATTATAATCGCGGTAAAGGAGATAAAAGGAAAGGGAGCAAATTCAAGCCACTCATTGTGAAAATTTGGACTTCTTAGATAATCAAATACATTGAACATAAATAATGCAAAAGCTACGCCTTGAATTATGCTAAATAATGTAATATGTGTACGAATAAAATTATTCTTTATGCGATTCTCAAAAGTGTCCTCATCAAGCTTTTCATACACAGGCTTTAAGTCACTACTCACTTTACGCTCCTCCCTAGGCCAAATCCGCACTTGAGGAGAATACAATGGGAACTTAGCGAATGTCAAGCCAGAAAATAGAGATAGAGATTAAATGGATGTGAAAATGAACGCTAAAAACAGAGAAGAGGAATCAGGCGAAAATGACGTTGTAGAGGATTACAATGAAGAGGATTTCTGAGACGCATAGATCACACTTCCAAATGAGAAGTCGGGTCTTGCGGGCGTGTTTAATCACCACTATTAATTGACAGACAATAATGGCTTGTCCTACCTTCTAGGCAATGCTAGACGGGAGAAAAATTTTGTCTATAAGTGTCTATACTACTGCTGTGACAGATTGACAGACAGGAATGTCTGTCCTGCTCATATAAGAGATATTGTGGCAAATAATTGGTTATATAGGTTTATTTATTGGACGCCCTTATGTGCTGTTTACCGGATATGCATTTCTCAGAACGCTTTGTGTTCTGTGCGGGAGATGATTTCGTCCTGCAGGGTTTTGCTGAGGTCGCAGAAGTAGTCGCTGTAGCCGGCGACACGGACGATGAGGTCGCGGTGCTTCTCCGGGTGGGCCTGGGCTTCGCGCAGTGTCTCGGCGCGGATGACGTTGAACTGGACGTGGTGGCCGTCGAGCCTGAAGTAGGTTCTCACCAGGCTCGCCAGGTTGTCGATGCCCTCCTCGCCCTCGAGTAGCTCGGGCGTGAACTTCTGGTTGAGCAGCGTGCCGCCGGTACGCGCGTGGTCCATCTTGGATGCCGATTTCATCACGGCGGTCGGCCCCTGGCGGTCGGCGCCCTGCACGGGCGAGATCCCCTCGGAGAGCGGTTCCCACGCTCGGCGGCCGTCGGGAGTGGCGCCGGTGACGGAGCCGAAATAGATGTGGCAGGTGGTCGGCAGCAGGTTGATGCGGTAGGTCCCGCCCTTGGTGCTCGGCCGGCCGTTGACCGCGTCGTAGAAGGTCTCGAATATCTCCCGCATGATGTCGTCGGCGCAGTCGTCGTCGTTGCCGTAGCGGGGCGTCTTGTTGAGGACGAGCTGGCGGGTCTTCTCGTGGCCGTCGAAGTTCGCACTCAAGGCCTCTAGCAGCCCGCCGATGCCGACGCTGCCGCGCTCGAATACGTGGTGCTTTAGGGTGCTGAGGCAGTCGGTGAGCGTGCCCAGACCGACGCCCTGGATGTAATTGGTGTTGTAGCGCGCGCCGCCGGCGTTGTAATCGGCGCCGTTGGCGATGCAGTCGTCGATCAGGATCGATAGGAACGGCACCGGCATCTGCTCGGCGAACATCGCCTCGATGACGTTGCTGCCCTCGATCTTGATATCCACGAAATGCTCGAGCTGCTTCCCGAAGGCCTCGAACAGCTCCTTGAAGTCAGAGAACTCCGCGGGGTCGCCCGTCTCGATGCCGATCCGCTCGCCGGTCCTCGGATCAAGGCCGTTGTTGAGCGCGATTTCGAATATTTTAGGCAGGTTGAGGTAGCCGGTGAGGATGTAGCTCTCCTTGCCGAAGGCGCCCGTCTCGACGCAGCCGCTTGTGCCGCCGCTGCGGGCGTCCTCGATCGACTTGCCCTGGCGGAGCAGCTCCTCGACCACCATGTCGGCGTTGAACATCGAGGGCTGGCCCCAGCCCTCGCGCACGATGCGGCAGGCGCGCTTGAGGAAGCGGTCGGGGCTTTTCCTGCTGAGCTGGATGTTGGAGCTGGGCTGCGGCAGGCGCATCTCGTCGATGACGTCGAGGATAAGGTAGGTGACCTTGTTTACGCCGTCGGAGCCGTCGGGCCTGAGGCCGCCGGTGTTGATGTTGGCGAAGTCGGTGTAGGTGCCGCTTTCCGCGTCGGTGACACCGACCTTGGGTGGCGCGGGCTGGTTGTTGAACTTGATCCAGAAGCACTGCAGGAGCTCGCGGGCCGACTCCTCGGTCAGCGTGCCCTCCTCCAGGCCCCGGAGGTAGAAGGGGTAGAGGTGCTGGTCGAGCCGGCCGGGATTGAAGGCGTCCCAGGGATTGAGCTCGGTGATCACTCCCAGGTGGACGAACCAGTAGTACTGCAGCGCCTCGTGGAACGTCCGCGGCCTGTTGGCCGGGACGTGTGAACATATTTCGGCGATTCTCTCCAGCTCCGCCCGCCTCGTCGGGTCCTCCTCCGAGGCCGCCAGCTCTCTCGCCTTGGCTGCGTGGTGCTCGGCGAAGGTGATGATCGCCCGCGCGCAGATCCCCATCGCCTTCAGCTGCTCGCGCTTGCGGGAGGCCCTCGGGTCGTCGAAGTAGTCGAGCTTCTCGAGGCTCGCCTCGATGTCGGCGATGAAGTCGAGCATCCCCTTGCGGTAGATCTTGTCGTCGAGGACCGTGTGGCCGGGCGCCCGCTGTTCCATGAACTCAGTGAAGATGCCGCTCCCGTAGGCCGCCTTCCAGGCGTCAGACATCTCTTCGAAGATCCGGTCGCGCATTGAGTTCCCGGCCCAAAAAGGAATGATCTCCTCGCTGTAGGCTTTCCTGGTCTCCTCGTCCACGGCGTAGCTGGTCTTCGGACGCGAATCGAACACGTCCAGGTCTTCGAGGCTGTGGCAGCAGATCTCGGGGTAGGTCGGTGTCGCCTTGGGGGCCAGCCCGCGCTCGCCGACGATCAGCTCGCCGTCGTTTATGCAGAGCGTCTTGTTCTCCATCAGGTGCTTAAACGCCAGCGCGCGTTGCATCGGCGCCGAGGTCAGAGGGGAGGGGGCGCTCTTGTAGAGGCGCGTCAGGAGTAGCGCCCGCTCGGCGGAGATGCGGGGCACCGCGTCGACACTCTGCTGCCTGAGCCTTGCCACCCTCTCATTCATCTTCGGTAAGCTCCCGTTGAAATCCGCAGGTCGAAGCGCTCCAGCTCGGCGGTAACGCGGTCCAGCGTTTCCGGCTCCGGCGGCTCGAGCGGCGGCTCGTCGACCTCCCTATTCAGCAGCCTGTACTTCCCCTCTCCAGTCTTGTGGTACGGCAGCAGCTGCACGTCGAGCACATCTGGCAGCGAGGCGACGAAGCGGCCGGTCGCCGAGATGTTGTCGTCGTCGTCGTTGATACCGGGGACAACCGGGATGCGAATCGTGATTCGCCGGCCGGCCCGGGCGAGTTTACGCAAGTTCTCCAGGATCGGCCGGTTCGAGGCGCCGGTCTCCCGCGTATGCCGGGCGTCGTCCATCAGCTTCAGATCGTAGAGGAAGAGATCGACGTAGGGCAGGATTCGCTCGAACAGTTCGTACGGCACCGCACCCGAGGTGTCCACGGCGGTGTGGATTCCGTCACCCCTGCAGGCCTCGAGGACCGCCTCCAGGAAGTCCGGTTGCGCCAGCGGCTCGCCGCCGGAGAAGGTCACGCCGCCGCCCGATTCCTGGTAGAAGGCGAGATCTTTACGGATCTCTTCCATCAGCTCGTCCGTCGTCAGCTCGCGGCCGATCGCCTGGCGCGCTTCCGAGGGGCAGGCCTCGACGCAGGCGCCGCAGGCTAGGCAGCGGCCGACCTGCCTGGGTTTTTCGCCTTGCGATGCGGCGATAGCACCTTCAGGGCAGGCCTCAGCGCAGGCGCCGCAGGCGATGCAGCGCTCTTCCCTGAAGACTATTTCCCGACCCGCCGCCTGGCTCTCCGGGTTGTGGCACCAGCGGCAACGTAGCGGGCAACCCTTGAGGAACACGGTAGTCCGCAGGCCGGGGCCGTCCCGCACCGAGTACCTCATGACGTTGAATACCGTTCCGCGCACTGCGGCCGCGCCACTCCCGGCGGCCAGGGCCGCTTTTTCGTGATCCGGCATTCCGTCTGTCGGCCTCGAGCGTCTCATGGGAAACTTCTCGATCTCGTTTCCTCGCAGATCTCCGCAGGATTCTATCGAATTGCCATGCCCGCTTCAAGGCAAGAGCGAGCCACAGATGCGTCAGACCTTATTGGCGACGGTGATCAGCCGCGGGCTGGATGTCTGATAGGCGGAGCCGTCGCAGTCGCCGTAAGCGCGCTCGATTCCCATTCCCGCTTGGCCCAGCAGCCAGCGTAGCTCGGGCAGCGTGTAGAGGCGGACGGAAAAATTCATCTCTTCGTGCGAGGCGTCCGGAGCGTACATCTTGACGGTCGAGTTGGATCTGCCGGTCTCGATATCGAAAGTGCTGGAGCAGAGCAGCACTCGAGGGCCGTCCTCCCCCTTGATCTCGGAGAATTCTTGATGAACAGGTTCCTTTGAGCAGTGAGTTTCCCGATTAGCCGTGTCGAGCAGGAAGCGACCACCCCGTCGTAAAGCGCGGCCTATTCGGCGCAGGACATCGAAGTTGGTGGCGTCGTCGAAGAAGCCGAAGGATGTGAAGTAGCAGTAGGCGGCGTCGAAGCATCCGTCGAGCTCGATGGTGCGCATGTCGCCGGCGACGAACTCGACCGGCAGGTCGCCGGCCTCGGCGCGCGCCATCTCGAGGTAGCGCTCGCAACGGTCCAGTCCGGTAATCCTGATTCCCCGGCGGGCCAGCGGCAAGGCGTGGCGGCCGTGACCACAGGCCAGGTCGAGCACCTCCTCGCCGGGCAGCACCTGCAGGGCGGTGAGGATGAACTCCGCCTCCCGCTCGCTGCGCTCTGGCGTGAGGAGGTGGAATGTGAAGCGGTCGTACTTGCCGTCGAAAATCTCGTCGTGCCACGCCATGGCAACACCTCGCGCTCCATTGTCGCCCCGCGCCCGCGGCGGGTCAACGGCGAGCCTTTTCCGCTCCCGAGCCCTCTGCTAGACTGCCCCGGGGGAAGGGGTAGCCGATGAGGACCGCAGCGATACTGCCCGCCGTGCTCGGCGTCCTGCTGCTGGGTACGCTGGCGGGCTGTTGCGAGCTGGCGCGCCACGGCGACCGCCTGGTGGTGACGCTGGTTACCGACACATCCGGCGTCGGCGACAAGGGGTTCAACGAGGTCTGCTGGCGGGGGCTGCAGCGGGCGCGGCGCGAGCTGGGTGTGGTGGTTAAGAAGATCGAGTCGTCCGACCCCGCCAACTACGTCAAGAACCTCTCGATTGCCGCCCGCTATAGCGACCTCACGGTGGCTAACGGCTTTCTGCTGCTGGACGCCATGAGCGACGTCGCCGCCCGCTACCCCGAGAGCCGCTTCATCTTCATCGACGGCGAGATCCGCGGCCGCCCCAACGTCGCCAGCTACGTTTTCCGCGCCGAGGAGGTCGGCTTCCTGGCCGGCGTGCTGGCGGCCGGCATGAGCCGCACGCGGCAGGTCGGCGTGCTGAAGGGTATGAACATCCCGACCGTCGAGGTATTCGACTTCGGCTACCGCGCCGGGGTACTCTGCGCCGACGCCACATGGGGAACCTCGACCGAGGTCAAGGCGCTCACAGTCGGCAGCTTCAACGATCCCCGGCGGGGCAACTCGATGACCCGGCAGCTGATCAACGACGGCTGCGACGTCGTCTTCCAGCTCGCCGGCGCCACAGGCCTCGGCGCGCTCACCGCGGTTCGCGACGGCCGCGAGGGGATCTACCTGATCGGCGTCGACCTGGACCAGGACGACGAGGCGCCGGGCCGCGTGCTGACCTCGGCCCTGAAGCGGATCGACGCGGTCGTCTTCGACGCCGTCGAGGAGCTGCAGGAGGGCCGCTTCCGCGGCGGCCACAACAGCATCGGCCTTGCCGAGGGTGCCCTCTCGTTCACCGACATGCGCCACACCCGCCACCTGATTCCCGAGGAGGTCCACCGCGCCGTCGGCTTCGCACGCAGGCTGGTGATCGAGGGCAGTGTCAACCTGCCGCAGAGCTACGCGGCGCTGGGGGACTTCGAGCCGGTGGCGCTAAGGGAGAGAGGGAGAGAGGGGGGGGAGAGATGAGCGCCGAGATGCCCAGCGTCGCCATGCGGGGCATCCGCAAGCGCTTCGGCCCCACGGTGGCGCTGGACGGCGTCGACTTCCGCGCCTGGCCCGGCCGCATCAGCGCCGTCATCGGCGAGAACGGTGCCGGCAAGACGACGCTGATGAGGATCCTCTTCGGGTTGGCGCGGCCCGACGCGGGAGTCGTCGAGCTGTACGGAGCGACGCTGCCGCCCGGCCACTCGCCCCGCCGGGCGATCGAGCTCGGCATCGGCATGCTGCAGCAGCACTTCTCGCTGGTGCCGGCCTTCAGCGCCCTGGAGAACATCGTGCTCGGCTGCGAGCCGCGGGCGGGGCGGCGGCTGGACAGGGCGGGGGCGCAGCGCGGGGTCGAGGCGATACTCGATGAACTGGGCGGCACGGTGGACCTGAGCGCACCGATATCGGCACTCTCCGTCTCCGGGCGCCAGCTCGTCGAGATCGCCCGCATGCTGTTCACAGGCGCTGGCGTTTTGATCTTCGACGAGCCGACCGCGACGCTGGCTCCGCAGGAGGCCGCGCGGCTCTACCGGCTGCTGGAGCGGTTGGCCGCCGAGGGCAGGACGATCATCCTCATCACCCACCGGCTGGCCGAGGTGCTGGCCTACGCCGACCGCGTAACCGTGCTGCGCCGTGGGTTGGTGACCGCGTGCTTTGAGAAGGGTGAAATGGACGAGGAGCGCCTGATCGGGGCCATCGTTCCGGAAGCTCCCATCGAGGCCGCTGAGCTGCCGCAACCCGAGGCGGCCGGCCGGCCGGCGGTCGAACTGCGCGGGATCACGTGCGCCGGTTCCGGCGGGCGCGAGGCGCTGGGCGGCGTCGAGCTGCGGGTGCGCGAGGGCGAGGTGCTGGGAATCGCCGGCGTGACCGGCAGCGGCCAGCTTGAGCTGGCCGAAACGATCGCAGGCCTTCGCCCACCTCTGGCGGGGACAATTACCTTGGGCGGGCGCGATGTAAGCGCCCTGGGGACCGCAGCCCGGCGGCGGCTCGGCCTGGTCTACATCCCGGAGGACCGCCTCGCCGACGGCATCATCGCCCCCTTCTCCCTCTGCCTAAACCGCCTGCTGGGGGACCACCGGCGGCGGCGCTTCCGCAGCACCGGCGGCTACCTGATGTCGGCCGTGCGGGAGGACGTGGGTGACAAGATCCGCCGCTACTTCATCGACGCCGAAGGCCCCGATGCCCCGCTGGCGTCGCTGAGCGGCGGCAACCAGCAGAAGCTGATGCTCGCCCGCGAGCTGGACCGCGAGCCCCGCCTGATCGTGGCCCACGGGCCGACGCGCGGCCTGGACATAGTCGCCAACCGGCGCTGCTACGCGCGGCTGCTGGAGCTGGCGGCCGCGGGCGCGGCGGTAGTCCTCTTCAGCACCGAGATCGGCGACCTGCTGCGCTACAGCCACCGCATCGCCGTCCTCTACGGCGGGCGACTGCTCGACGCCGGCTCCAGCGGCGAGCTGAGCGTCAGGGAAGTCGGCTTGCTGATGACCCGCGGTGGGAGCGAGGGCGGGATCGGGGGTGCCGCGGCATGAGCGCGATCCTGCGCCGCCTGCGCAGCGGCCCGCTGATTGACTCGCTGATCGCGGTGGCGATAGCGACGGCAGCGCTGGGCCTGATCGTGATGGCGGTCGGCTACGATCCGATCGTCGTCTTCTCGCTCTTCATCTGCGGCGGCCTGGGCGACCTGGAGAGCATCTACGGCACGCTGATGACCAGTATGCCGCTGATCTTCTCGGGCCTCAGCCTGGCGCTGGCCTTCCGGGCTGGGTTGTTCAACATCGGCGGCGAGGGGCAGATATTTGTCGGCGGCATGGCCGCCGCGCTGGTGGGACACTACCTCAACCTCGGCCCGCTCACCGTCGTCACCATGATGCTCGCCGCGGCCGCGGCCGGCTTCCTCTGGGCGATGCTCCCGATCACTATCCGCCTCTGGCGCGGCGCCCACGAGGTGATCGGCTGCATCATGATGAACTACATCGCCATCTACCTCTGCCTCTGGCTGGTGCGCGGGCCGTTCCGGGCCGACGCCTCGACGGAGAAGACACCGCCGGTGGTCGAGGGCGGCTGGTGGCCGACTCTCGACAGTGTCGGCGCCACCGACTTCAACGCCGCCTTCTTCCTCGCCGTCGTCCTGGCCGGATTGCTGGCCTGGCTGCTATTCCAGACGCCGTTCGGCTTCGAGCTCCGTTGCGCCGGCGCCAATCCCGGCGCCGCCCGCGCGTCCGGCATCAACGTCCGCCGCACCCTCATCCTCACCTTCGGGCTCTCCGGGGCCCTCGCCGGCCTGGGCGGGGCGGCGTCGGTTAGCGGCGTCTACGGCTCCTTCTACAGCCAGTTCTCGCCCGGCTACGGCTTCGACGGCATAACTGTCGCCCTGCTGGGCCGCAACCACCCGCTCGGCGTGGTACTGGCGGCGCTGCTGTTCGGGATGATGCGCAGCGCTTCGAAGCTGCTGCAGTTCGAAGCCGAGATCAGCCCCGACATCATCTTCCTCTTCCAGGGTGCGGTGATTGTGGCCTTGATCGCCGCCGGTCCGGTGCGCCGCCGCCTGGCCGAACTCTTCGGGAGGGGGCGCTGATGGACTGGGCCGCGCTGCTGCAGTCGGCGAGGGGGGCGGCTGGGTTCGTCCAGATCGCGCTGGCGAGCGCCACACCGCTGGCCCTGGCGGCGCTCGGGGGCCTCTACAGCGAGCGCAGCGGCGTGGCCAACATCGCGCTGGAGGGCAAGATGCTCTTCGGTTCGCTCTGTGCGGTGCTTGGAACCTTCTGGAG
>CAYOXX010000067.1:14974-18341 GCA_964408025.1 uncultured Acidobacteriota bacterium
CTTCTGGAGCGGCGACCCCTGGATCGGCTGCCTGCTGGCCGTCGCCGGCGGCGTGCTGCTGGCACTGCTGCACTTCGTCAACTGCGAGCTGCTCGACGCCGACCACGTGATCAGCGGCGCGGCGATCAACATCCTCTCGCTCGGGATCACCGGCTTCCTGGTCTTCCAGGTATTCGCCAGCAAGTCGTCGCTGCAGGTGGCGACACTGCCCACACTCGACCTCTCCGCAATCGCAGCGCTGCCGGTCGCCGGTCCGCTGATCGACCTGCTGCTGACCGGCATGGTGCCGCTCTTCCCGCTGGCGCTGGCGCTCGCCTTCGCAACTCGCTGGCTCCTGCGCTCGACGCCGTTCGGGCTGCGGGTGCGGGCCGCCGGCGAGGACCCGGCCGTGGCGGCGGCCCGCGGCGTCGACGTGGCCGGCGTGCGGCTGGTCTGCCTGGTCGCCTGCGGCGCCCTGGCCGGGCTGGCGGGAGCACAGCTGGCGGTCGGCGAGATCGGCTTCTTCACCGAGAAGATGAGCGCCGGGCGCGGATTCATCGCCCTGGCGGCGTTGATCTTCGGGCGCTGGCGGCCGCTACCGGTCCTGACCGCCTGCCTCTTCTTCGGCTTCGCCGACGCCGCCGCGGTTCGGCTGAAGCTGCAGTGGCAGCTGCTGCCCGACGAGCTGGCGCTGACCGTTCCTTTCGTGCTGACGCTGGCGGTGCTGATCGTCTCCCGCGCGGGAAGCGGCATGCCGGCGATGCTAGGCAAGCGTCGGGAGGGAATCGGCATGCGGCTGTAAGGCGGCAACGTAGTTCAAAATCTCCCGCTCGGATGTCATAATAATCTCAGGATGACCAAGCTTCTCACCCGCACGGGTTTGCTGTTCGCAGTCGCCTCGCTTGCGCTCTTCGGAGTGGAGCAGGCCGCGGCGGAGCGGGCGTCCGACGCGCGGGAGCTGATCTCCCTCGAGACGCCGGAGGGGTGGACGGCTGTCCCCCGCGAGCGGCTGCGGGAGACAATCCGCTCGCTGCGCAACCCGAACCTGCGCCTGGTCGGCGCCGACCGGGAGCGGGTGGAGCTGCTCTTCATCAACGCCGACGAGGCCGACGACCTCATCCCCAACCTGCAGGTGTTCATCCTCGATTCCGGCGGCCTGGGGCTCGAGGACGGCGACCTCGAGGAGCTGCGGGCGAACGTCGAGAGCAGTTATACGGGATCGATCGGAGGTCGCTTCAAACTGCTGACGCTCACCCGCTCGCGGGTGGGCGGCAGCGGCAGCGCTCGCCTCACCGGCATCTATCGCTGGCGCACGGTGAACATGAAGATCCTGCAGCACCTGGTGCCGGGGACGGACCACCTCTACGCGATCACCTACACCGCCAAGGAGCGGGATTTCAGCCGCCACCTGCACACCGTCGAGGAGGCGCTGGCAACGGTCGCCATAGCGGACCCGCCGCTGGTACTCGGCTGGCTCTGGGACGGGCTAAGTTGGGGCGCGCTGATTGCGCTGGTCCTCGGAATCCTTTGGCTGATCCTCTACCTGTCGGGCAGCGGCTACGGCCGCCGGCCGATCTTCAACCCGTTCACGCGTGCCGGCTGACGGCGAGGAGCTGCCGTCAGCGTCGAACAGCGATCCGAAGTTGCCCGCACGGGCTGCGCCGCCCCGCCAGGGCGCACATAGGTGGGCGTGGCGCATCCATTAAGGGCTCGCGGGGAGTCCGGACTGTCCTGATCGGTAATGAATCTGCAACCGGTATGGAAGAGCCGGTGCCGCCGGGGCTAGATGTCGTAAAGCGGCCCGTCTTGCCAACTTTGGCGAGATAGGCGAAGGTCAGTCTCCTAGTTCCATCAACTTAACACGAGGTCATCACGAAGATGCCTCAAAGTCGAAAGGAGACTGACCGTGAACTATTGTGGCGTTGATCTGGCCGGCAAATCAAGTGCTATCTGCATCGCCGACAAAGAGGGCGATGACTTTGCAGAGTTCGAAGTAATCACCGACGAGGAGAGCTTCGACGAGCTGTTTGAGAAGCTGGCTCCGACGCGCTGCCTGCTGGAGGCGAGTCCGCTGGCCGAGTGGGCGGCGAGGACCATCGAGGCGCATGGTCACGAGGCGGTGATCATCGATCCGCGCAAGGCCAAGGCTGTGGTGCAGACCAAGAAGAAGACCGATAAGCTGGACGCGCGCAACCTGGCGCTGATGGCGCGCAGCGGCTGGTACAGCGCCGTGCACCGCAAGTCCCCGGAGGCGCGCTTGAGCCGGACTCTCCTGGGGTCTCGTCGCGGACTGGTGAAGACGGCCCTGGCCATGAGCTCCCGCATACGTGGTCTGCTGCGGGCTCACGGTATCAAGCTCGGCGCGGTGAGCGAGAGCGAGTTTGTGGGGCGGGTGCGCGAGGTAGCGCAGGGCCGCTGCAAGCAGTTGTGGCCGATGCTCAGGCCGCTGTGCGCGGTGTATCTCCTGGCGCGTAAGGAAGCCGAGGCGCTGCGCAAGGGGATCAAGAAGGCGACGGGCCGCGATGAGCTGTGCCGGCGTCTGATGACGGTGCCGGGTATCGGGCCGCTGACAGCCCAGGCCTTCGTGGCCACCATCGACGATCCGTCCAGGTTCGAGGACGGCGAGAAGGTGGCGTCGTATCTGGGTCTGGTTCCCTCGGTGCACCAGTCGGGTGAGACGGAGTATCGAGGTCGCATCACCAAGGATGGCGACGACTTGCTGCGCTGGCTGCTGGTCGAGGCGGCGCACGTGCTGCTGACGCGCACCAAGAAGTGGTGTCGTCTCAAGGCGTGGGGCGTGCGGTTGTCGCGCAAGAAGGGTCACGGCAAGGCGCGTGTGGCGGTGGCCCGCAAGCTGGCGATGTTGCTCCACCAACTGTGGATAAGTGGCAAAGAGTTCAACTGGTCGCAAGCCTGAGCCGAGGTGGCTTACCCGATCACCTGTTGGTGATCGAACAGAGAGGTAGCGACCGTTTTACTGTTGCGGAGCTTCGGATCGCCGTACCTCGTTGCGGGTTTGAGGTTCGACCTCGTGTGTTAGATTGAGGACGGCAACTCCGAGAACATAGTGCGGCACCGACCGCGAAGACAAGCCTGAATGCTCCGCGACTAAAAAGTGGACCGGGGGTTGACAACCGATGCCGCTTTAGACAAGCCCGCATATTGCACAAGTTTTGGCGGGCTCTGGTGTTAAGTGATTGATATGTTGATCTTTCCGGCGCTCTCTGCACATGACAAAAAGGTTACATATTGTCACCGGCGAGCCGATTTTATCGAAGGTCGCGGCGGGGGCGGTTTTGGGCCCGCAGGCGTGGTTAGCGCCACGTCGAGGGTCCAAAATCGGCCGCAACAAAGAGATTCGGGAAAAGGGGTCGCCGGACTGCTGAAT
>CAYOXX010000068.1:0-16422 GCA_964408025.1 uncultured Acidobacteriota bacterium
GCTGGGACCCGGTGGCGCTTGAGCTGGGCGAAGCAGCTTGCGCTGACGGTGAGCTCGTAGGTGAGGGAGACCTCCTCGAAGGCCCGCGCCACCGGGTCCCAGCACTCGAGGCGGTGCAGGCTGGCGCGAACCAGCTCCTCCCGGCGCTCGGCGGGCATCGCCGCCACGGCTTTCGTACAAGTTTCCAGCGGATGGCCGGATTCGGCGAACAGCAGGGCGGCTGCTATGCGGTCGTCGCCATCCGGCGGGCAGCGGACCAGCTTCACGGCGTCTTCGTCGGGACCGGTTGGATCGGAGAAACCTGCAGCAAGCCGTCCGGACTCGCGCTGGAGATCGTCGTACGTATGCCGCGGGCGGCGGGCGCCCTGCGTGTACTTGATGAGTGAGGGGGCGAGTCCGGCCACCGCCTCGCTCAGTCGCCGTGAAAACTCCCGCAGCTCGGCGAGCGGGTGGGCGGCCAGGCGGCCGAGCATGCGCTCAACGTTGCGGGCGTTGGCCGTCAGACCGAGCTGGCCCGGCACCGCCAGGCAGAGCACGTAGCGGGCGTCCTCCTTGGCCAGCCCTTCCAGCAGAATCCTCGGTGCTCTGCCGTCCGCCAAGTTTTTATGCTTCTCCAGCGACAGCGCCAGGAGGCGCGCGTAGAGGGCTTCGTAGTCGTCGAACTGCTCGCGCATCGCCGCCGAAAAGGTTTCGGCCAGGCCGGCTTCTTTTATCTCCTGAGGAAGCACCGCGTCGTCGTCGAGAGCGATGTAGCGCTGACTCTTCTCGGTGAAGGAGCAGAGGCGGTGGTGCTCGATCTCCTCCAGAGCCAAGCGGCTGACGCCCAGCACGTCGAAGTTGAAGACGGCGTGCTCGGCAACCGAGCCGTGGCCGAGTTCGAAGATGATGGTGCGGTTGCTGCGGCGGGCGGCCTCGACCTCGCGGCGCGCCCGCTCTCTCAGCTCAGGCGCCGGCGAGGGATCGCGGCTAATGCGGGCGTAGGCGGCGCTTATCGTCTCCGGAGTCCAGACCGTCCGCTTGAGGAAATCGGATATCGACGCGGCCACCGCGCCGGAAGGCAACTCCAGCGCGGCGGCCTCGAGCAGAGAGCGGGCTTCGTCGACCGTGCCCGCGTCGATGTTCAATCCGGCCAGCAGAATCTGCATCGCCCGCGATAAAACCCTTGCCTCGGAAGAGAGGCTAGGATAGAGTGGAATTTCTGCGGTTGCAAGTGCTCTGACACCACAACAACTTGTGAACGCGTGAGGCCGGAGGATGCCGCCGAGGGAAGGAACATGTTCTCCTTCGAGGCACTAACTGCCGCCCAAACAGGGCCTAATCGCGGCTGAGCGAGCGGGCCGTGCTGGAGCGACGTCAGCATGGAAATCGTGCCTGCAGTGCCAAATGCCTGGAAAGTGCAGACCAGCAGGCACTTGACACTACATATCGAGCCGGAGGAAAAAAAGTCGCAAAATATTGTGGGTTTGCCCTTGACAACGGTATATAGTCTTCCATATAATACTATGTTAGCAACCGGGGAAGCATCCGACTCAATTTTTGATGGGATTCGCACTGCGTTTCCGTGCTCAGGGGGGGTGTCATCTCTTGACGCCAAGCGGAATCGGGAGGTTGTAGTAACCGGGCGAGGGCGATAGATCCTGCTTCACGCCCGGGATTTGGGGGTCTGTTAATGGTAGCGAGTCGCTTTCTTCTCGAGGCTTTCTGCCGCGAGACTCGCGCCGCCACACTTACATGCTCACCAGACAATTCCCTTCGGGCCGAGCCACCTGCGGCTGCGGGCGGTTTAGCGCTGGCTGAGGCGTGAGATAGTTATGCAAAAGAAGCAACGAAGAGCAATTCTGAGAGCATCCGGAGAGGGCTCAATGGCAACTGAAGGGAAATCACTCCTGGACAACATCGCAGTGATCAGGCAAAACGAGATGGCGGCGGAGGAGCGTGAGAAAGACCTGAGTAAGAAGAGCGAAAGCGGGATACGCTTCCACCGTCTGAACACGGCCAAGGGCCTCTCGCCTTACGAGCAGGTGGAATGGGGCCGCCGGGACGCCGAGATCACCGGCGACGGCGGCGAGTACATCTTCAAGCAGCCCAACGTGGAGGCTCCGAGTGCCTGGTCGAACACCGCCGTCAACATCGTCGCCTCGAAGTACTTCAACGGCCCCCTCGACTCCCCGGATCGCGAGAACAGCGTGCGCCAGCTCGTCGGCCGGGTAGCGAACACGATAGCCGACTGGGGCGTCAAGGACGGCTACTTCCGCACCAAGGAGGACGCCGAGACATTCAGGGACGAGCTAACCTACCTGCTCCTGACCCAGAGGGCATCGTTCAACTCTCCCGTATGGTTCAACTGCGGCCTCGAGAAGCGGCCGCAGTGCAGCGCCTGCTTCATCAACTCCGTCGACGACTCGATGGAGAGCATACTCAATCTGGCCAAGGCCGAGGGAATGCTCTTCAAGTTCGGCTCCGGCACCGGCTCCAACCTCTCGGCACTGCGCTCGTCGAGAGAACAGCTCAGCACCGGCGGCTACGCCAGCGGCCCGGTGAGCTTCATGAAGGGATTCGACGCCTTCGCCGGAGTGATCAAGAGCGGCGGCAAAACCCGCCGCGCCGCCAAGATGGTGATCCTCAACATCGATCACCCCGACATCGTCGAGTTCATCGAGTCCAAAGAGGCCGAGGAGCGGAAAGCCTGGGCGCTGATCGAGGCCGGCTACGACCCTTCGCTCAACGGCGAGGCCTACAGCTCGGTCTGCTTCCAGAACGCCAACCACAGCGTCCGCGTATCGGACGAGTTCATGGACTCCGTCGAGCGTGACGGCCTCTGGCAGACGCGCTCGGTAACCACCGGCAAGACGATGGGCGAGCACCGCGCGAGCGAACTGCTGCGAAAGATTGCCCAGTCGGCCTGGGTGTGCGGCGATCCGGGGCTGCAGTACGACACGACGATCAACAGGTGGCACACCTGCAAGGCAAGCGGCCGCATAAACGCCTCCAACCCCTGCAGCGAGTATATGTTCCTCGACGACAGCGCCTGCAACCTCGCCTCGCTTAACCTGCTGAAGTTCGCAGGCGACGGCGGCGAGTTCGACATCGAGGCGTTCCGCTACGCAGTCGACATCATGATCACCGCCCAGGAGATCATCATCGACAACGCCAGCTACCCGCGCGAGAACATCGCCGCAAACAGCCACCGCTTCCGCCCCCTCGGCCTCGGCTACGCCAACCTGGGTGCGCTGCTGATGTCCAGCGGTCTCCCCTACAACTCCGATGCCGGGCGCGGCTACGCCGCCGGCATCACCGCCGTGATGACCGGCCAGGCCTACCTCACAAGCGCCAGGATCGCCGCCGAGATCGGGCCCTTCCTGGCCTTCGAGGAGAACCGCGAATCGATGATGGAAGTCATCGGCATGCACCGCGGCGCGGTAGCCGAGCTGGATGCCGGCCTCGTCCCGGAACGGATCTACGATTCGGCGCAGATGGTCTGGAAGCAGGCCGCGGAGATCGGCGGCGACCACGGCTACCGCAACGCCCAGGTCAGCGTGCTGGCCCCGACCGGCACCATCGGCTTCATGATGGACTGCGACACCACCGGCATCGAACCCGACTTGGCGCTGATCAAGTTCAAGCGGCTGAGCGGCGGCGGCATAATGAAGTTAGTCAACGGCACGGTACGGCGGGCACTCCGTAGTCTCGGCTACGACCCGTTCCAGGTCGAGAAGATTGTCGAGCACATCGACGAGCACGGCAGCATCGAGGAGGCGCAGCACCTGCGGGAGGAGCACCTGCCGGTCTTCGACTGCGCCTTCCCGCCCGCCGGCGGCGGCCGCTCGATCCACTACATGGGCCACATCAAGATGATGGGCGCGGTCCAACCCTTCCTCTCCGGCGCCATATCGAAGACGGTCAACATGCCGCACGACGTCACCGTCGAGGAGATAGAGCAGGCCTACATCGACGCCTGTCGGCTCAGCATCAAGGCGCTGGCGATCTACCGAGACGGCTGCAAGCTGATCCAGCCACTGAGCACCGAAGAGAAAAAAGAAAGCCTGGGATTCGAGAGAGGGGCTGTGCGCAGCAGGCTGCCATCGGAGCGCCAAGCCATCACACACAAGTTCGAAATCAACGGTCACGAGGGCTACATCACAGTCGGGCTCTACGAGGACAGCTCTCCCGGCGAGATCTTCGTGGTGATGGCCAAGGAGGGCTCGACAGTCAGCGGCCTGATGGACTGTTTCGCCACCACCGTCTCCATCGCGCTGCAGTACGGCGTGCCGCTCAAGGTGCTGGTGAACAAGTTCGCCCACACCCGCTTCGAGCCCTCGGGCTGGACCAAGAACAAGCAGATACGGTACTCCAAGAGCGTGATGGACTACATAGGCCGTTGGCTGGCGGCGAAATTCCTCAGCCCAGAGGAGCAGGCCGAAATCGGCGTTGTCAACGCGGCTGACAGCAACGGCGACGTCCCCATCCCCGACAACTCGGTAGAGGTCAGCGTGGTGCGGGAGAACCTCAACAGCGACCGGCCCACGGCTTTCCTGAACCAGGAGGACGCCCCCCCCTGCCCCGAGTGCGGCGAGATCCTGGTCCGCAACGGCACCTGCTACAAGTGCCTCAACTGCGGCACCACCGAGGGATGCAGCTAGGAGCGAAGCCCAGAACGCGTTCGCACCAGACGTAAATGACCGGAGGAAAACAGTTTTCTGCCAAGGGTAGGTATAACGTTTGGCGGCTGATGCCGGCCGCCGCCGGAAGACCAGCCAGGATCGAAGTCAAGCTTCGGCAACCACACGAGAATGCCTTGAGAGCACACGTCAGGCGGGATGCCATGCGCAGACTACCGGACGGACGCTAAGCGCCGGATTCGGTCCCCTCGCTCGCGCTCGCGGGGAATCCAATCAGGTTCAGTAGTTCCGAGGGAGTGTAGGCTCCCTCCTCGGTGATCACCGCGGTGAACAGCTCTACCGGCGTGAGGTCGAAGTAGACGTTGGTGACCTTGATCCGCTCGTGGCCGGCGGCGGCCACCTCGGATGGGTTCTTCGCCTTGATCGGAACATCGGTGCCCGGCGCCAGCAGCTTGGTGGAGTCGGCCAAGCAGTAAATCGGCACACCGAGCCGGCTTGCGGCGGCGGCCAGGCCGAGAGTCCCGAGCTTGTTGACGACGCCGTCCAGGCCGACGCTGTCCGCCCCCACCAGCGCAATGTCGGCCCGGCCGAGGGCGGCGGCCAGGCCGGCGTCGGAGATCACCTCGACGTCAACCTCCAGCTCGGCCAGCGAGAGGGCCATGTGCAGCCCCTCCTTGGCCGGCATCGAGACCGACTGGATCACCTGCAGCCGCGACCGTTTTTCCATAAGCGTCCCGATCACGCCGAGCACCGTGGAGCTGTAGCTGTGGCTGACGATCGTGTCCGCTTCCCTGAGCATCCCGTAGGCGTGGGAAGAAATCCGCCGGAGGAGGCGGCGGGTGAACAGCTCATCCCACTTCTCAAAGCGGTCGCGCAGGCGCTGGCGCAACTCCCGCTCCGGCGGAGTAGTGTCGAGCGTTAGGATCACGTCGTCGCAGAAGGAGCGAACCGCCGCCATGCTGCTGTGGGCCCGCTCGAGCCGGCGGCATGCCTCGCGAAGCCGGACCATCAGCTCGGTGCGGTTGAGGCTCTCGTCCGCCGCCAGCTCGCGCACCAGCGCCGCCGCCCGCGACGCGATCTCGCGCGAGCCGCTGCGGTTGTCCTCCCGCAGCTCCAGCCAGCGGCTCTCGAAATCGTCGTCCATCCGCCTGCTCGCATCCCAAGTCTTGCGCCCGCCCGCAGAGGACATTACACTTCCGCGGGGGGGTGCACAACTCCGTTGTACATTCTCAGACAGATTAGCATATTGGCACCGGCCATAGCAGCGCTGGCTCTGGCCTCCCTATCCTGCCCGGCGGTGCTCGAAGATGTCAACGTCGAGCAGGCGCGGCCGAGCGGTATCGACTACAGCTTCGCGGTCTGGCGCATCGAGATGCCGGAGAAGTTGCCGGCGGGCCGGCTGGTGCGCATCCACGTAGAGCTGATCAACAACGGCCGCAGGGCCTGGCTGCGCGACTCCGGTGATCCCTACTTCCTGTCGTTTCACTGGAAGCACCCCGGCGGCCGTATCGAAAGGTTCTGGGGCGAGCGAACTCCGCTGCCGACCCCTGTCGGTCCGGGCGAGATCGTCGCCGTCGAGATGGCGCTGCGCACGCCCGAGGTGCCGAAATACTACGACATCACGATCGACATCGTGCGCGGCCTCGGGGAAGACCGCGACTCGGTATACTGGTTCGAGGAGCACGGCTGGCGCACCCACGACCTGCGCGTCGAGGTAGTTGAGCCATGAGGGCGACGAGGCTGCGGGCACTCGCCCGCCGGCTGTTTGTATTCCTGGCCGGCCGCTCGGCGGCCGCCACGACTGTCGCGCTGGCGCTCTGCCTCCTCTTTGCCCTCCAGGCCAAGAGGCCCCTGGAGCTCGATATCGTCGCCGGCTCTCCCACAGAGTCTGCCGAGCAGCCGCGGGTCGTGTTGCGCCCGCCCGTCCAATCGTACGGCGGCCCTGTGATCCTGCGGCTCGAACACCGTCCGGTATCGGCGGCCGCGACGCTCCGCGTGCAACAATCCGGGCGCACGATAGCCTTCGGTTACCTGCCCGCCGGTTTGGGAGGGGGCGGGGGGGGCGAGAAGAGATTCCTGCTCTACGGAGGGACCCTCTCCGAAGGCCTTCCCATCGAGCTGCAGGGCGACGACGGTGCGGTGCGCGCCGCCGCCCTCGAATTCCCAAAGGCCGGTCACTGGCTGATACCCGACCCGCTCGTCTGGATCGGTCTGGTCCTGATCGGTCTGGTCCTCGGCGCCACGGCGGCGCTCATATGGAGCCCGCCGGCGACGGCGCGAGCGTGCTACGCCGCCATCTCCGTGGCTTTGGTTCTGGCCGTCTACCTCTGGGGACTGGGATTCGCCGCCAGGCTGGCTCGCCTGCTGCCGGCCGCGGCGCTGCTGCTCGTCGTCGTAGCGGCTGTCCGCCTGTTGATCTGGCCGATTCAACACCAAAAAGCTGAAAGCAGCGAAGCGCCCGACGCTCGTCGGGAGTAGTCGTGACGCCGCGCGTCACCACTTGGACGGGGAACTCTTTCTATGTCATCTTTGGGCGGTAGTCACGTAGGTCTATGCAGGCATCATATGTGTCGCGATCGATGCTAATCCAATCGGTTTTCTCGATGCCCCGGGTGTTCTTGCTGGCCGGGCTGCAGGGAAAGGCGGACGCGATTTTAATCCATCGCCCCCGCTCGCGTGCGATGGCTCGGATCTCGTCAGCCACCTCAGAGAGATCCTGATCCTGACTGAAGACTACTGCCACATCGTATTCGCCGCGCAGGGCTAGCCGAATGACGTCGACCGCGATGCGGACGTCTATTCCTTTCTCCTCGCCGGTCAGGAAGGTGTGCTTCGATCCGTCGGGCAACCTGACTGTCTTGTGGCGATAGCGCAGCGAGCGGGAAAAAGTATGCACTCCTCGCCTACTCATTTCTAACAACTTACCAGACCAGAAATAGCTTTTGTTATAATCAGCGCTTGGGTCTGGAATTCCAGTATAGAATCGCACTTGTGCAAGCCCCCATTCCCGTTGTGCACAAACAGCGTTTGCCAATGCAATAACATCGTAGTTTGGGAAATGGTATCCAAATGCTTCCTTCGCAGCATAGAAAAGGTTCTGACCGTCAATAAAAACAATTGCCTTTTTAATTGCTGGTTCCTTTAGACCCATTGTCATCTCCAAAAGCAAATAACCCCGCCCGGGCCTTGCGGCAGTCGAGCGGGGAGCAGTTAACTGCTACAAATATAGTACCGCTGCCGAGGTTTTGTCAAGGTCAAAATGCTTCATGGGCAGCCTCCATCGCAGCGACTCCTCAATAAAGTATCATGGCTGCCTGGGTGCGATAGCCCTTCGGCAGCTAACTAAGGAAGCAGCTTGCGTACCGCTGATGTATCTCCTATTCCTGGCCGGATGAATAAATAACAGCTAGGCGACAGATCCTACTCGACATTGATCTTGTTGATGGTCAGACCGGAGAGGAGCTTGGGGTAGAAGTCGGTGCTCTTCTGCGGCATCTTCTCGCCGTGCTCGGCGACCGCCTTGACCTGCGCGGCCTTGGTCGGGTTGACGAAGAAGACGAGCTGGAACTGCTCGTCGGCCTTGGCCCGCTCGAGGGTATCCTTGCGGTAGCGGCCGTACTTGACGTTGGTCTGCGCCTCGAGCGCCCTGGCATCGATGCCGAGGTAGCGGTCCATCAGGATCGTGTGCAGGATGGTGACGTCGAGGTGCTTCCAGTCGTCGCTTTTCCCCTCGACCATGGCGTCCATGACCGCCTCGTCCTTGAGCCGCAGCAGGTATAAGGCGCTGCCCTCGCGGACCCAGAGGCCGAAGACGTGGGCCTTGTCGGCCAGCTCATCCATCCTGGCGAAGAGCATGTCGCGGGCGGCGTCCTCGTCGCTGGCGTAAGGGTACTCCTCGATCTCGAAGTGCTCGGCCGCCTTGGCCAGGAGGTTTTCGAGGTCGAAGTCCGCGAGCGAGTGGATCATGCGGTGGGTGGCGAGCACGGTCAGGCCCGGCTCGTCGAGGTTGATCAGTGTCATCATCAGGTTATGGATGCTCTCGTCGCCGGCCTCTTCGACGCCCAGCTCCTTCATCGCGTTGTAGTAGTTGACTCCGGTCTCGTAGCGGTGGTGGCCGTCGGCGATGAAGAGTTCCCTGTTCGCCATCGCGCGCTGGATGCCCTTGATCGCCTCGTCGTCCTGGATCTTCCAGACCTTGTGGGTGTTGCCGAAGTCGTCGGTGGCCTGAAGGTCGGGCTCGCGGCCGGCGATCCGCTCGTCGACGATCCTGTTTACGGCGCGCTCGGGGTCGGAGTAGAGCATGAAGATGTGGCCGAAGTTGGCGTGCGTGGCCTTCATCAGGTTGAGGCGGTCGGCCTTGGGCGCGGCAAGCGTCGTCTCGTGCGCCTTGACGGTAGCGCCGAACGGCTCGACCTCTGCCAGGGCGATGAACCCCTTGCGCACCCGCAGGTCGCCGAGCACCTCGTACTCCTGGTGGTAGGCGTAGATGGTCGGAAGCTCGTCGCGCACCAGGATGCCCTCGTCGATCCACTTGTGCAGGAAGTGGTAAGCGCGGGTGTACTTGTTCTGCAGTTCGTTGTCGCCGGGTAGTTCCTTCGCCTTGAGCAGGCGCGTGGCGTTGTGCGAGCTGCGGCGGTAGTACTCGTCCTGCATCGCAGCGTCGATCTTGTCGTAGGGCTGCGTGACGACGTCGTCCAGCTTGACCTTGCGCGGATCGTAGTGGTAACCGCGGAAAGGGAATATCTTTACCATGGCAACCTCCAAGAGGTTCTGGGAATTATCCGTCTTGCGCCCGGCCGGGAGTTGACCCAGGCCGGGGGAAAGGCATTCTACAACAGAGACCCCGCCGCCGGAAGGGGCCTGGGAGTTAACCGCTTGACGTCGTATTCGGCCGTGCATACACTATCTGCCGGTTGGGCGATTAACTCAGCGGAAGAGTGCCATCCTCACACGGTGGAAGTCGCTGGTTCGAATCCAGCATCGCCCACCATCTTTTTTGTACTTAGAAGCGCAGATGCATCAAATAGCTGATATCTTCACCGGACAGATTATGCAGATTCACCTTCTGTCCTTCTTGGACACATAGAAATCAAATTGATGTCGCTGGTTTCAGCCAAAGGCGGACAAGCTCATCCAGCATCGACCACCATTCATTTTGTACAATTACGCCTCGACATTGTCGCTGGTTTCCGCCAGCGGCGGATAAGCTCATCCAGCATCGCCCACCACCTTTTTTTGTACTTAGAAGCGCAGATGCATCAAATAGCTGATGTCTTTGCCGGATAGAATCAGCAGATTCGCTCATTGTCGTTCTTGGAAGCGTAGAGATCTGTTCGAAGTCGCTGTTTCCGCCAGAGGCGGACAAGCTCTTCCAGCATCGCCCACCATTCGTTTTGTACAAGTACGCTTCTACATTGTCGCTGGTTTCCGCCGAAGGCGAACAAGCTCATCCAGCATCGCCCACCATTTTTTTAATTTGAGGCTGCGAGCCAAATCTTACCAGATGGTTATAAACAAGAAGCGGGGAGAGCCCTTGACTGGTCCTCCCCGCTTTGTCCGTACTGCAGAAGTGCAAACGCAGCCGCCGGGCCGCTGTTGATCACGGCTCGGGCGGGTGGCGGTAGGGTCTGGGTGTGATGTAGGTGGCCAGGTCGACCGGGATGCCGCGCAGCCAGTGGTCGAACCACTCGAGCTTGAGCCGGTAGTAGAGTGCGCGATGGATGGGCTTGCTGACGCCGTGGCCCTCGTCGGGGAACCAGACGTAGACGCTCGGCACACCGAGCTTCTGCAGGGCGGTGAAGATCTGCTCGCCCTGCTCGGTGCGGACGCGGAAGTCGTACTGGCCGTGGATGACCATCGTAGGGGTGGAGAAGTTGTCGGCGTGCCAGAGCGGGCTGTTACCGAGGTATACCTCGCGGTTGCGCCAGGGCAGGCCGCCCATGTCCTTCTCGATGAAGAACTGCTCGTCGGTGGTGCCGAAAAAGGAGACGAGGTTGGAAAGGCCGGCGACGGATACTGCGGCGGCGAAGCGGTCGGTATGGCCGATGACCCAGTTGGTCATGTAGCCGCCGAAGGAGCCGCCCATGACGCCCAGCTTCTCTGGATCGGCGACGCCGATCTCGACGACGTGGTCGACGAAGCGCATCAGGTCGCGGTAGCAGAGTCCGCCCCAGTCCTGGTTGATCTGGTCGGTGAAGAGCTGGCCGTAGCCGCGCGAGCCGCGCGGGTTGGTGAAGAGCACGGCGTAGCCGTGGTTGGCCAGTAGCTGGAACTCGAAGCTCAGCGTCGGGGTGCTCATCCCCTGCGGGCCGCCGTGGATGGAGAAGATCAGCGGGTAGCTGCGGCCCTCCTCGTAGCCGACCGGCTTGATCAGCCAGCCCTGCATGCGAACGCCGTCCTCGGCCTCGATCCAGATCTCCTCGCAGGGCTGAATCTGGTAGTCGGCGTAGAAGGCGTTGGCGTCGGTAGTCAGCCGGTTGAGCTGGCCGCCGACGAGCGTGTAGATCTCGTAGTTCTCGACGTCAGTGGCGCGCAGCATTGCGAAGCGGTCGTCGTCGACAACGGACCAGCCGCGGATAACCTGGTGGCCGGTGGTGACGTCGTGGAAGACGTCGGGCGCGGCGGCCTCGACGTAGCGGATGTTGGAGTCGCCCTCGCTGCCGGCCGTGAAGTAGATGCGGTCGCCGCCGGGGCACCAGGCGAAGGCGTTGATGTGGCGGTCGAGCGAGTCGGTGAGGTTGCGAATCTCGCCGCCCTCGCGCGGGACCACGTGGATTCTGTAGTTCTCCGCCTCGTAGTTGTACTCGTAGCTGGCGAGGTAGGCGATGCTGCCGCCGTCGGGGCTGAAGGCGGGGTTGTGGTCGGGGCCGGGATTGGTAGTCACCTGCCGGCTCTCGCCGGAGGCGACGTCGACAACGTAGACGTTGGTGTCGATCGAGTTCCACCACTCCTCGACGCGGTTAGAGACGTAGGCGATCTCGAGCGAATCGGGACTCCAGGCCATTGAGTGGTCGCCCTCATCGGCGCACTCGCCGTCGGTGAGCTGGCGGGCCTCGCCGCCCTCGGCAGGAACGACGAAGATCCGCTGGCGCTCGCCGTCGTCCCATACGCGGCGGTGGTAGTAACGCAGGTGCCTGATGTAGCGGACGTCGCCGAACGCCTCCTGCTCCTCGGCGGTGTAGAGTTCGCCGACATCGCTGTAGAAGGCGATCAAAGTGCCGTCGGGCGACCACGCGGGGCCGGAGGCATCGTTTCCCATATCGGTTAGCCGCCGCGCCTCGCCGCCGTCGATGTCGATGATATAGATCTGATCGCTGTCGCCATCGCGGCTCGCGGAGAAAGCGATCCGGCGCGAGTCCGGACTCCAGACGTAGTCGCTCTCCGAACCAGGGTGTGTTGTCAGCCGCCGCGCCTCGCCTCCCTCGAAGGGGATGAGGTATATATCGCTGTCGTTGGCTCCTCTCTCAGCGTCGAAGCGGGAGATCGAGTAGGCGATCCAGTGTCCGTCGGGTGAAACCCGAGGCGTCCCGACCCTGACCAGGTTGAGGTTATCGTCGGGCGCCAACAGCGGGCTTTCCTGCGCGGCGCACAGCGCCGGCAGCAGAAGAAGCGCCAGCGCAGCAAACATCTTTCTCCCTATCACTTTGTCCTCCTTTTATGCGAATGTTGAGAATGTCCCCTATACAGGTCCATGCTAACTGTTCCACCGTCGAGCTTCAATAGTTTCGCGTGCGGTAGACGCCCTTGCCGAAAGCGGCACCGTGATCTAGACTCGCCAGGAATCTGCCGGCTGGAGATTAAATCTGCCAGGATTCCGTGAATCTTTTTTCGGGGGTTGGAGCGATGCGCACCATCGGAAACTTCTTCGTGCTGCTGGCCGTGGCCAGCCTGGTTCTGGGCGCAGCCACGGGGATGATGACCTACTCGACCGCAGTGCGGATGTTAGGCGACTTCAACCGGGGTCGCGACCTCGTCGACGATCTTGCCGAGGACGTAGACAGGGTTCTGAGCGATTACCAGGAAGGGCGGACAACCGATATCCACGACGAAGAGATCGAGGAAATCATGGAGAGCATCGACGACGGCCGCAGAGAGGTGGGGGACCTGAAGGACCGGATAATCGAAGAGGCGACCAACTCGGTCGGTGTCGCCTTCACCTGCCTGATATCGCTGGTCCTCTCCGGCTGGCTCTTCGGCCTCGGGATTCTGTTCAGATCCGCGTCGCGCGGGTAAGATATAGAGATAGATACGTATTTTCTAACTATCTAAAAACAAAGCACTTGCAGACAATAATAGATACTGTTGAAAAACTCGAGGTAGCGTCGGGATGAATTTATCCGCTGAAGCGTAGCGAAGGCGGAGCCCGACTGATTGTACACTAGCGTAATGACGGTTCCCGTCTTCGACGGGAGTAGGCGGACTAAAGTCCGCCGCTACAGTGTTTTGCGAGTAGACTGCTGCTCTTCGGATTGCATGCACTGATGTATCTCAATCTGGCGGTTGCGGTAAAAATAGTTAAAATAAATTCATAACAGGAATTTATCAACACTCTCTAACAAATGCCTTTTACTATTTCTCTAGCAGCTCGAGCAGGTGCGCGCCGAGGGCTTCGCAGAGGGCGACCAGGTTGTAGCCCCCCTCCAGGAACGACACGATGCGGCCGTCGCAGTGGCGGCCTGCGGCCAGGCGGAGCCGGCGCGTCATCTCGGCGTAGGCCTCGGTGCTGAGGCGCATGCCGGCCAGGGGATCGTCGGCGTGGGCGTCGAAGCCCGCGGACACTAGTATTGCCTCCGGGGCGAATTGGTCGACGGCGGGAACGACCTGCTCTTCGAAGGCCTCGAGGTATTCCTCGTCGCCGCTGCCGGCCGGCATCGGGATGTTGAGCGTCGTCCCCTCGGCCTCGCCGACGCCCCTCTCGCCCGCAGAGCCGGTACCGGGGTAGTGCGGGAACTGGTGCAGGCTGACATAGAGCACCCGCGGCTCGGCGTAGAAGGCGGCCTGGGTGCCGTTGCCGTGGTGGACGTCCCAGTCGACTATCGCCACGCGGGCGGCGCCTGCCTCGAGCAGTTGCGAGGCGGCGACGGCGATGTTGTTGAAGATGCAGAAGCCCATGGCGCCCGCGCGCTCGGCGTGGTGGCCGGGCGGGCGGGTTGCGACGAAGGCCCTTGTCAGCTCGCCGCTCCAGACCCGCAGGGCCGCGTCGGCGGCCGCGTCGGCGGCCTTAAGGGCAGCGTCGTACGACGCGGGGCAGACCCGCGTGTCGCCGAAGTCGAGAACAGTGGCGCCTGCTTCGATCCGCTTGCGCACCGACTCGACATACTGGCGGTCGTGGACACCGTAGAGGCTCGCGGGTGCGCGCCGCGGGAAGTCGTCGACGCGGACAAGCCGCCCGGCGAACGGTTCGCCGTCCAGCATCCGCAGGATCGCCTCCAGGCGCCGCGGCGACTCGGGGTGCCCGGGGCCGGTATCGTGTTCGAGGAACAGCGGGTGTGTGAAGAACCCGACTTCCATCAGCTTTCCTCGGGACGGAGGCCGAGAAGGAGGTCGTCGTAGATCTCGGGTCGGCGGTCGCGCAGGAACGGCCAGACCTGCCGGGCCCGGTCGATGGCCTCGAGTTCGAGGTCCGCCACCAGCAGGTCATCGCCGTCGGAATCGGACCGGGCGACGACCGACCCGTCGGGCGCGGCGACGAAGCTGCGGCCCGCGAAGAGGAGCCCGCCGTCTGGCCCGGCGCGGTTGACCAGGGCCACGAAGACGCCGTTGGCCAGCGCCGCCGCCTGCATCTCGGCCTCGAGCACCTGCCCGGCCTCGTCGCGCGTGGTCGCCGTTTGGACGACGATCACCTCCACCCCGCGCAGCGTCAGGATACGCATCACTTCGGGGTAGTGGCGGTCGTAGCAGACGCAGGGAGCAACCCTCGCTCCGGCGAGGTTGAAGACCGGGTAGTCGGTCTCCCCCGGCCAGTAGTAGAACTTCTCGTGGAAGCCCGGCGTCTCGCAGATGTGCATCATGTGAGCGACGCCGAGTAAACGGCCCTCGGGATCGAGCGCGGCCGTGGCGTCGAAGTATTGGCCCCGCTCTCCCCGCTGGAAGAGGTTGATGAGCAGGCCGATGCTGTGCCGCCGCGCCGCGTCGGCGAAGCGCTCGCTGGTTGGGCCGGGGACTCCTTCAGCCCAGCCGAAGTACTTCACGTCGGTCGGATATTGGGGGAAGAACGGCTCGAAGGCCATCTCGGGGAAGGCGACAAGGGCGGCGCCGGCCCCGGCGGCCTCCTCGATTATCCGCTCCGCCTTCGCCCTGTTGGCCTCCCGGTCCTCGCCCGCAGTAACCTGGGCCAGGGCGACTTTACAGCGGGTGCTCACGGCCTCACTTCCCCTTGAACTCCGGCTTCCTCTTCTCCAGGAAAGCCTTGGTGCCCTCGCTCCAGTCTTCGGTGGCGGCGCAGAGGCCGAACAGATCGGCCTCAAGGCTCAGCCCGGCCGCCAGGTCCATCTCCAGCCCGCGGTTGATCGCCTCGATGGCCAGCGCCACCGCCCGCGGGCCCTGGTCGAGGATCGCCCCCAGCAGCTTCTCGGCCTCGGGCATCAGCTCCGCGGCGGGCACCACCTTGTTAACGAGGCCGATACGGTAGGCCTCCTCGGCGCCGACCATGCCGCCGCTGAGGCAGAGCTCCATAGCGCGGCCCTTGCCGACGATGCGTGCCAGGCGCTGCGTGCCGCCGAATCCGGGGATGACGCCCAGCTTAACCTCCGGCTGCCCGAAGCGGGCGGAGTCGGCCACGACGCGCATGTGGCATGCCAGCGCCAGCTCGCAGCCGCCGCCGAGGGCGAAGCCGTTGACGGCTGCCACCACCGGCTTGGGCAGCCCCTCGATCAGCGACAAAACGTGCTGGCCGCGGCGGGAGTACAACACCGCCGCGGCCGGATCGAGCGCCTGCAGCTCGCTGATGTCGGCGCCGGCGACGAACGCCTTCTCCCCAGCCCCGGTGACTATGACACCGGCGATGCCGTCGTCGTGCCGGAAGTCGAGGAATGCCTTGCGCAGCTCGTCGATAGTCTCCACGTTGAGGGCGTTCAGCACCTTCGGCCGGTAAATGGTGAGGATGGCAATCCGATCGCGCTTCTCGACAGTGATATTGCTGTACTCCATGACCCCCCTCCTGCCTGAGAACGGATGCGTTAGACGGCGCCAGAGATAGCATAGGGTCGGGGGGGTGTCAAACTACCGCGCCTTTCCCGGGCGGAGACCGATATGGTATTATCCGCCGTCGAACACGGGTCGAGAATGATCTCCTTCAGCAAAGCACAGCGGCGCCTGGTGGGGGCGATGAAACCGCTTCCTGCGGTCGAAATGGATCTGCGTCAGGCACTGGGTCTGGTCACGACGGAGGATGTGGTGGCCGACAGGGATCTGCCGCCGTTCGACCGCGCCACGATGGACGGCTACGCCGTGGTCGCTGCCGACACCGAGGGCGCCCCGGTCCGCCTGGAGCTGGCCGGCGAGTCGCTGCCGGGCCACGAGCCGGATTTCGGAGTTGGGCGAGGGCGCGCTGCGCGGATCGCGACGGGGGCGCCGCTGCCGCCCGGAGCCGACGCGGTTCAGGTGGTCGAGGTTTGCCGCGAGGATGGCGGGTTCGTCGAGTTAGACGAGGCGGTTGAGGCGGGTGAGAACGTGGCACCGCAAGGAGAGGACGCGCGGGCAGGCGACGTCGTCCTCGCCGCCGGGATGCGGGTGACGCCGGCGGCGCTGGCGGCCCTGGCCTCGGTAGGCAAGACCAGTCTGCGGGTGGGGCGCCGCCCGCTGG
>CAYOXX010000068.1:16432-18223 GCA_964408025.1 uncultured Acidobacteriota bacterium
CTGGTGGCCATCGCCTCGACCGGTGGCGAGGTGATACCGGCCGGCGGCAGCCCGACAGCGACCCAGATCCGCGACGCCAACGGGACGTCGCTGGCGGCCCGCCTGGGCCGGGCGGGCGCCGAGGTGCGCAGCCTCGGAATCTTTGCGGACAAGAGGGCGGAGATCGACCGGCTGCTGCGGGATGTGAGGGATGCCGACCTGCTGGTGCTGACCGGCGGCATCTCGATGAGCCGCCACGACCTCGTCGGGGAAGTTCTGGAGGAAGCGGGCGCGGAAGTCGTCTTCTCCAAGGTGGCGATCAGGCCCGGCAAGCCGACGACCGCGGCGGTTCTGAACGGCCGGCCGATCCTCGCGCTGCCGGGCAACCCGGTGAGCTGCCTGGTGACGGCGGAGCTGTTCGCGGTGCCGGCGCTGAGGGCGCTGATGGGATTCCCCGAACCGATCGCGCCGCCGCTGCGGGCGGAGCTGAAGGGCAGGATCGAGGCGGACGCCAACCGCACGCTGCTCCATCCGGCGCGGCTGGATATCGAGCACGGGATCCCGGCGGTCAGACCGCTGCGCTTCAACAGCAGCGGCGACTTCGTCGGCTTCGCCACGGCGGGCGCACTGGTGGTCGTGCCGCCCGAGGCCGGGTGCTACGACGAGGCGGCCATCGTCGACGCGATACCACTGGAGTGGGGCGGATGGGGAAACGGTTGAGCCACCTTGACGCCGAGGGGGCGGCCCGCATGGTGGACGTTTCCGCCAAGGCGGTCACGGAGCGCCAGGCCACGGCCAGCGCCAAGGTGGCGATGGGGACCGAGACCCTGCGGCTGGTGCGCGGAGGAAAGGTTGCCAAGGGCGACGTGCTGGCCACCGCAAGGCTGGCCGGAATTACAGCCGCCAAGCGGACGGCGGACCTGATACCGCTCTGCCACCCGCTGCCGCTGGACGAGGTGGCGGTCGAGCTGGAGTTCGAGGAAGGGGGCATCGCGATCGCTGCCAGGGTGAAGGCGACGGCCAGGACCGGCGTCGAGATGGAGGCGCTGACGGCGGCCTGCGTCGCCGCGCTGACGGTCTACGACATGTGCAAGGCGCTGGACCGTGGGATCGCGATCGGCCCCGTGAGGCTGGAGCGCAAGAGCGGCGGCGCCGGCGGCACCTTCGAAAGGGGTACCTCTTGAGCGATCGGCAGTTCGGGGCGGTGGTCGTGACTGTCTCCGATTCGGCATCGAGGGGCACCAGGGACGACCTCTCCGGTCCCGCCGCCGCCCGCCTGCTCGAGGAGTCGGGCATCGGTGTGCTCCAGCGGCTGATCATCCCCGACGAGCTCGAGCGGATCAAAACTACGCTCGTCGAGCAGTGCGACCGGGAAGACGTCGACCTGGTGGTCACCAGCGGCGGCACCGGATTCAGCCCGCACGACGTGACGCCCGAGGCAACACTGGCGGTCATCGAGCGCCAGGCCAACAGCCTCGCAGAGCTGATGCGCGCCAGGGCCTCCGGCGACGACCCGCGGTCGGCGCTGTCCAGGGGCATCGCCGGCATACGCGCGGAGACGCTGATCGTCAACCTGCCGGGATCTCCGAGCGCCGTCGAGGAGAGCCTGAAGATCCTGATACCGATTCTGAATCACGCCCTGCTGCTGATCGGGGGCGGCGAACCGCACTGAAACTACAATAATTACAGATAATCCTTACCGTTTCAGATTCTACAGCAGTTTCATCATGGCAGTCATTGCCACCACGAGTGAGAACTAGCCCGGATTTTGCACAGAAGAGTAGCGGCGAACCCTGTAATCCCTTATAATCG
>CAYOXX010000069.1:0-17973 GCA_964408025.1 uncultured Acidobacteriota bacterium
CGGCATATACGCGGGCGGTCACCGCGCAGAAGTGCCTGCGCACCACCGACATCGTCATCGCCCACCAGCGCCCCCCCGCCAACGCCTCCGCCCGCCGCCGCCAGCGCCGCGAGATGAACATCCCCAACTTCCAACAAGCCCTCGAAGACACCCCCGACGACCCCCGCTCACTTTTCTACATCGCCCAATCGTTCCTCGATGCCGGCCAGCCGGCCGAGGCGATACCCTTCTATGAGCGCTATCTCCAAGTCTCGACCCACTACGAAGAGCAGTACGAAGCCGCCGTCAAGCTCGGAGAGATTCAGGCACTCGAGGGCGACCGCGACAAGGCCGCTGACGCCTTCCACCTCGCCCTGCGCCTCATGCCGACCCGCGCCGAGGCTCCCTTCAACCTCGGCCTCATCGCCAAAGCCCGCATAGAAGACCTCAACGCCGAGCTCCTCGATCCCGACGGCTCAATATCCGATCCCCTCCGTCGCCAGCACTACCTCAACCGCCTCCACGCCGTCGTCGAGGAGGCATCCCGCTGGTTCCGTATCGCCGCCGACATACCGCCGCCCGTTACCTCCTACTTCCTGCGCGGCCCCGTCTACACCTACCTGCCGCACCTCGAGCTCGCCCGCCTCGACGACGCCCTCTACCGCTACACCGGCCTCGAGCTCCACCTCCAGCGTGCCCGCAGATCCTACGCGCGCGTCCTCGATTTCCGCCCCGGCGATCCAGAGATCCTCGCCGCCCGCAGCGCCCTCGACGAGCACCACATCTCACGCGTCGCCGCCGCCCTGCCGCCGCCACCCGACGACCGCCCACGCCTCCTCGTCGCCGACTCCACCGGCCAGTTCACGCCGCCCCTCGTTCGCGGCTGGCTGGACAAATATCACCTGCGTACCACCCCCAAGGTCTCCCTCCAGGACCTCCTCTGGGCCGACCTGGTCTTCGTCGAGTGGTGCGACGAAAATCTGATTTACGTCTCCCGTCGACGTTGTGACGCGCCAGTTATCGCCAGGCTCTGGCGCTACGAGGCATACTCCGATTTCCCCAACCGCGTCTGCTGGGATAACGTCGATCGCCTCGTCGTCCCCGCCGACTTCCTGCGCACATGGCTCTGCGACCGCTTCGATATCCCCACCCCCATCAGCGTCATCCACCCCGGCCTCGATCTCGACCGCTACGCTTATCGGCCGCGCAAGCGCGGCCCGAACGTCGCCGTCGTCTCCTATCTCAATCCCCGCAAGAACCTCGACGAAATCGCCGACGTCATCGTCCGCGAGCCGCTCGTCTTCCACATCGCCGGCCGCTGGCAGGACCCCTGCCTCGAACGCCACTTCTGGTGGAAGATTCGCCGCCTCGGCGCCGCTGATCGCGTTCACTTCCACGGCTGGCAAGACGACATCGACTCCTGGCTCGACCGCGTCGACGCCAACTTCCTACTCTCCGCTTCCTGGTCCGAGTCGTTCGGCTTCGCCATCGCCGAAGCAATGGCCAAAGGCATCCGGCCCGTAGTCAAACGCTTCGAGGGCGCCGAAGACCTCTGGCACCCCGATCTCCTCTACGACCACCCCGACGAACTCCACCGCCATTTCCATATCGCCGACTACGACTCGCCCTCCTACCGCGACTTCATTGCCGACCGCTACTCCCTCCACCGCGAGCTCGCCGAGTACGAATCCCTCTTCCAGGATCTCATCAAGCGATCCACCGTGTCACACTTCACGCCGCCCGCTGATACAATCGGTTAGAAAAAAGGTCAGCAGTTCAACTCCTTACTCAAAGACGCTTTGCCGATTCCCCAAAGCCCCAACTTCTCAAATGTCCGGTAGGACAGACATTCCTGTCTGTTCCCCCATTCCTTTAGAAAGGACCCGCCTGGGCGGACGGCGGATTCCTGTTCGTCACGGGGCGCAGCCCCGGCCCTGCCGAACCAACCAACCCACAACATCCTCTCCGCTTCATCAGGAGGAAGCAGTGAACTTCACCGACACAACCACCCTCACCAAAACCGTCCGGGAGATGTACAACCAGACGGCCCTATTCGCCTTCCAGCCGCAGAAGCAGTTTCTCAGCGTGGCCCAGGAAAGAGAGACTGACGTCGCCGGCGCCAGCAGCGTAGTCTTCACCATCTACTCCTCGCTCTCCTCCGCCACCGGCGAGCTGGGCGAGACCTCCGACGCCGCCGGCGTCACTCCCGCCGTATCCCAGAAAGAGGTCCCACTCAAGGAATACGGCAACTTCATCGTCAGCTCCGAGAAGCTCCGCAAGACCAGCTTCGGCGCGCCCGAGCGCGAGCACGCCACGCTGATGGGCTTCAATGCCGGCGAGAGCCTCGACCTGCTGGCGCGCGAGGCACTCGACGCCCAGACCGGAGCCACCTGGATCGGCTACGCCGGCGCAGCTTCCTCCGTCGCCGAGATCACCATCGGCGACGAGCTCTCGGCCGCCGACTTCCGCCGCGCCCGCGCCAAACTGGCCGAGAAGAACGCTCCGCCTCTCGATGGCGGCTACTACATCGCCGTCGTCCACCCGCACGTCCTCAAGGACCTGCTCGACGAGACCGGCGGCGGCGCCTTGCGCACACCGGCCGAATACTCCGGCCGCGTCGCCTCCATACCGGGCGAAGTGGGCATCTTCGAGGGCTTCCGCATCGTCGAGTCCTCAGACTCCAATATCCAGTCTAAGGCCGGCGACGGCACCACTACCTCCGCAGTCTCCGCCGACGTCTACACCACCTACTTCATCGGCTCCCAGGCGCTCGGCTTCGCCCGCCACGCTGAGGTCCCCGTGCCCGACGTCCGCGTCAAGGAGCCCAACCCCGACTCCGGAGACGTCCTCGGACGCCTCTCATCCATCGGCTGGTACGCGCTCTGTGGTATCGCCGCGCTGCGCGACGACTCCTGCTTCAAGATCTTCTCCTCTTCCACGCTCGCCGCCAACGGCTCCTGATCCCTATACAACCGCCCTTCCCCTTCAGCATCCGGGCGGCCGCGTCCCCCTCCGCGGCATCCAGTCTCACCCCGGGTGTCCCGCCGACGCCTGCTCCGCACCACCTGATCACACGCCAACTCAACGGGGTGGGGGATAGCCCGCTCTCTCACCCCGTCCCGCCCAACTTTCCACGCGAGGACCTCCCCAATCATGGCCGATCCTGATTCGACACTCATCGTCGACCACATCATCGGGCTTGCCAGGCGCCTAGACATCCGAACCGTCCTGCACCTCGACGCCGTCGCCGGCTTCCTCGGCGCGGCGCTTCGGCACGTCCTCGACTACCGCCACGGCCGCCTCGCTCCCGACGACTGGCGGGCCCGCATCACCGGCATCGTCCCCTCGGGAACCATGCTGCCCTTCGGATACTGCTACGACGCCGTCCTGGCCGAGCAGCTCGACGATTGGCTCGATGCCAACGAAGAGACCTTCGACCTGATACTCGCCCCGCGCCTCGCGCTCCAGTCGACTCGTGAGGAGGCATCTCGGATCCTCCAAAAACTCTATCGGCGTGCCGGGGCACTGCTGCTGACCGTTGTGCCCAACAACCTGAAGTCGACGGGCGTTGACGCGGCGGACAACCGCCTCACGCTCCAGCTACTCTCAGCCGCATTCCCGCGCGTCCGCTTCGTAGACCTCGGCAACCTGGCGTTGGCGGTGATCAAAAACGAATTTTTGCCGCTCTAACCGCAACGCGTCCAAGCAACAGTAGGGTCGGTTTGAACTTGTCCGCCGGAGCCTTGGCGGAGGCTGATGCCGCCCGCTTTCTTTGACCACATCCCGAACGCCCAAACTTCCGGTCTGCAAATGGATTTCGTCTTACCGCTCAGCGTCGGCGGCACCGTCTTCACATACCACCACACGGCCGCCGGCGCCGTCGCCACCGCCTCCCAGCTCTCCGACGTCTCCGCCGTCGTCTACCGCCCCGGCGGCTCCGAGCTTATTGCTTCCCAGCCGATAGATCCCGACGCCGACGGCCGCATCCCGGTCCAGATCGAAGCCGGCTCCACCGACCGCCTGGGCGACTACTACCGCGCGCGTTTCAGCTACACCGCCGAGTCGGCCGACCACGTCAAGGACGTCTTCTTCCACATCGCCCGCGCCCCCTTCGACCTCCCCGTCCACTACGACGACCTCGTCCGCCTCGAGCCCGACCTCGCCTCCATGTCCTATTCCGGCGACGCCAACTTCGAGCAGTTCCGCATCGCCGCCCGCGACGAGCTCTTCTACCGCCTCAAGGCCACCGGCCGGCGACCCTGGAGGCTGCTCAATGTCGAAGACCTCCGCCCCTGCGCCCTCTACCTCTGGCTCGCCTACGTCTTCCGCGCGCTCAGTAAATCCAGCTCCGACTACTTCCCCCGCGCCGACCACTACCGCGAGCTCTTCGAGCACATCTTCGCCCGCTCCGAGTTCCTCGAGGACACCGACGGCGACGCAGTAGCCGATGAGCCCTCCTCACCCATGCGCGAAACGGACCTCAAGCGATCCTGACGGCCATGACCCTACGCAACGTCATCTCCTCGGTCGAGCAGGCCCTCCAGACCGCCGGCTACGTCCGCGCCCCAGAGAACTTCACACTCGATCGCGTCCCAGCCAGCTCCGCGCACCGCAGCTACACGCTCGGCCGCCTCGAGATCCGCCCGCGCTATCTCGGCTCCGGCGTCGCCGACTACCTCGGAGCCCGCCTGCCGCTGCTTTTACTCTTCCGCGTCCACGGCCCCCACAACGCCTCCGGCTCCTTCGCCGAAGCCTATCTCGACGTCCTCGACGCCTACCAGGAACTCGAAACCGCACTAGTTTCGGATCAGCTCCAAGTGTCGGGCGAAAACAACGCAGTAGAATTCGCCGTCCTCCAGCCGCTGTTCTCGACCGATTCCCAAGAATACCTGCTGCTCTCCATCACCCTCACCCTCGACGTCATGCGCCACATGAACACCTGACTCTACCCGGCCCTAAAGAAGGTCTCCCGCATTGGCGATGTGTCCAAGTAACAGTAGCGGTAGCCTGAACTTGTCCGCCGCCGCCAAGGCTATGGCGGATAAGTCCGCCGAAGGTAGAACGTATGGCGGATAAGTCTGCCGAAATTTGAACGTATGGTGGACAAGTCCGCCGAAGGTTGAACGTATGGTGGACAAGTCCGCCGAAGTATTAACGAAGGCGGATTCCTCTCCGCCACCAAATCTTGGTGGGACAGACATTCCTGTCTGTCACCGGGGCGAAGCCCCGCGGATATCTATTCCAACTCCCCGCAGTGTCTCAAAGCACTCGGCAACGGACCTGACAGCTAGTTAAACATAAAGGCATCGAAATGCTGATTAAATATCTCGGCACCGGCGACTCCCCACGCTCCTTCATCGAGACCCTGTAGCGCTACGTCTCCGTCGGGGAGATCGTGCAAGTCAAGAACTCGATCGCTGCCGGTCTCCTGGCCGGTAGGCGCTGGCGCAAAGTCAGCGAGGTCCCGGCCAAATCGACCTCATCCCCGTCGCGCCAGCCTCCCGCGCGCAAGAAGTCCCGGCGAGCCTCCGCCGCAAGCTCCGAAACCGCGATTGCTCCCGTCCCATCCGGCAGCTCAGACCCCGAACAGCCATCCAACAACACTAAGGTAACCCCATGACCATCTCAGGCTCCATCGTCGGCCGCGAAGTGCAGGCATTCTTTACCCAGGGCGCTACCTGGGGAACCGAGCTCACCGCACCCGCCTCCGGCGCCGGCCTCTACCTCTCTGACGACGGCGTCTCGTTCGCGCAATCGCTCGACTCCCTCGAAGAGAACGCCTCCACCTTCCAGCGCGACTCCGACCTCGGCACCATCTCCGCAGCCCTCAGCCTCCGTCAGAATCTCCGCTACGACGACCTGCGCGGCGTCGCCCACTGCCTCGGCGACGGCTCCTACGCCACGCTGACCGAGGTCAACGTCGGCAAAGGCGACTACCAGCACGTCATCTATCCCGCTCCCGACAACCACGGCGACTTCTTATGCATCGCCCTCAAAAAGGGCACCGCCATCCACGTCGCGCCCTCCGTCAAGTTCACCGGCTTCACGCTCGAGGCCCAGCCGTCACCGCAGCGGGTCACCGTCTCCTTCGACACCCGCGCCTCAACCATCCGCAACGACTCCACCGTCATCACAGCCTCCCAGTTCGACGGACTCGAGGCACCGGGCGGCCTTGGCGGCCGAGCCTACTTCCGCCAGGTCCGCGTCTTCGTCAACGACCAGAGCTCGGCTACGCTCGCCACGGCCGACGAAATCTTCGTCTCCGGGCTCACCTTCTCCTTCAGCCGCGCGCTCACCGAAGACTACACCAACTCATCCGGCCTCCAGATCGCCGAGCCGGTCGAGGACGGCTATCCGGAGATCACCTGCGCCCTGCAGCAGCCCTCCTTCGGCAGCGAACAGGACGCCTACCTCTCCGACTGGCAGTCCAAGACTCCTAAGAAGCTCAAGATCGAGTTCACCGGCGCCGCAGCCACCGAGGCCACCGGCACAGTCGCCGATGACACCTTCCGCATCGAGTGCCCGCACGTTCTCGTCGAGACCGTCGATCCTGCCCCCTACGGAGGACCCGGTCGCATCCCCGCCGGCGTCACCTTCCGCATCCTTGCCGCCGACACCACCGCCGACGCTCCCGGCATGAACTTCGTCCAGCCCTTCAAGCTCACCGCCGTGAACTCGCAGAGCGCCAAGGCGGTCAGCTGACGCCATAGCCCAATTCCCGTCCTCACCACGGGCGCCCCCCCCCGCGCGCGTAGTACGCAGGGCGGCCGTTGAGCCCCTCGCGATATTTCCAAGAAACAGTAGTGACGGCCGTTATGGCCCTTTCGGTGTATCTAAGAAACAGTAGGGGCGGCCTTTATGCCGCCCGCTATTTTCCCAAGGAAACATATAAGCCTCCTTCACTTGTCCGCCGGAGCCCGCTTGTCCTACGAAGCTTCAGCGTAGTCGGAGGCAAAGGCGGAAGCCGCTCCTATTCTCTATCTCAAGACAAATGCCGTTCATCTACAAAAAACCGGATACTAGCAGGCTCGACATCTCCGGCGGCGGCGGAAACTTCGTCCTCATGCTGCGGGAGATCCCATCTTCAGTCCTCTTCGAGCTGGCCCAGACCTTCCAGCAGGCGCGCCACGCGGTGGAGCGCGACAGCGACCGGGTAACGATCCCCGTCCAGTTCGTGCGCCTCGTCCTCGACGCCGTCGTCGAGGCCGCGCGCGGTTGGGAGGGCGTCTGCGATGCCGACGGCCGGCCACTCGACTTCTCGCGCGAAAGACTCCGCGAGATACTCGACGGCGATGTGAACATCATCCCTCAGCTCGTCGCCCACGTTGCCGATCTCTTCCAGCGTTCGCAGAGCGAGCAGAGCTTCCTCGAGGATGAGGAAAAAAATTAGCCGACTTCCTCGATTTCCGACTCCGCTCCGGATTCCAGGGTTGCGACCCCCAATCATGCGGATCGGAGGGCGGGGAAGAGTGCCGCTCTAACTGCATCTTCCTGCGGCGCGCCCGCGCCGCTGGCCTCGGCTCGCTGCCAACCCTCACACCGCTCAACGAGCGCGCCTGGGCTTTATTCCAGCGACTCTTCTCGCCACTCACGCGCGACTTCCAGGCACTGCTGCCCACGGTTCTCGCAGCCATGGAAATCCCCGTGCGCAGCAGGGCCGAGCAGGCATACATCCTGCGCGCCTGGGCGCTGATATACGAACACCTCTTACAAGCCTCCCGCCTGGAGGCCGCCCGCCGTTCCCTAACCGCAGAGCAGACGAACGATGCTTGAAGCAATCGCCATTCCGATCGAAGTACACGACCGCTTCTCCTCCGTGCTCGGTCGCTTCCAGGATGCGCTTGAAAACGCCTCCCGCAAAGCCGAGCGTGGCGCCACCGCCTTCGGCGCCCTTCAGCGTGGCGCGCACGCACTGCGCGGGACCGCCGTCGCCGCCTCCGCGGCCATCGACAAAACCGCCTCGTCCCTGCAGGCGGCCCGCAACGATGCCGATCGCCTCGGCTCCTCAATAACCGGACTCGGTACGTTCGTAGCCGACGCCGCCGACAGTTTCCTCGACGCCGCCGGAGCCTACCTGCGAGCCGGAAAGGGCTTGGCAGAATCACTCATCTCCGGCTTCGTCGACACGTTGTCGGCCCAAATGAACCGCGCCCTCGGCGCACTCGAGGGACTCGTCAACCGCGCGCTCTCCAAACTTGGCGGCGCACTCTCGGGCGTGCTCGGACGAATACTCAGCAGCTCCGTCTTCGGCTTCCTCGGCGGACTCGTGAGTTCCGTGACCGGCGCCATCGGCTCGTTCTTCAAGCGAATCTTCGGCAAGCCATCGGTCGAGGAATACGCCAGGGAAAGTGCCCGCAAGCTCGCCTCGCAGTTCGGCATCGCCTTCACCGCCGAGCTCGAATCCCTCATCAAGCGGGCCGCCCAGCGCATCGCCGGCGTCACCGGCAAAGAGCTGCGCCGGCACCTCAGCGAAGCCCGCTTCATGCCCGAGGTCATGCAGCACGTCCTGGCCCAGATGGAGGACTTCGGCCGCGCCGCCCAGGACAAGTTCGCTCGCTCCCTGGAGCACGACACGAAAGCGGTCCTCATCAACATCATGAGAATGACGGAGAGCGAAGCAGCTAAGGCCATGGGCTCTACATTCGAGGCCGTAATCGGCAAGGCACTCGAAACCGGCAACGTCCTCAGCGACAACATGATGCGCATGATCCGCTGGGCGCAGCAGCTCGGCACAGAAATCAGCATCCCCGCCGACGCCTTCTCCGAAGCACTACAGCGGATAATCGAGGCGGGAGAAATCGGCTCCGAGAAGTTCGAAAACCTCATACAGCTCGCCGAGCAGCTCGGCGTCTCCCTCCAGGGCGGATTCCAAGAAGGCATCGACATGCTCCGGTCGCAGCTCGATGCCCTCAACTCACAGATAATTTCGCTTTTCGAACGCCAGCTCGATGTCCACGAGCGCCGCGCCGAGCTCAGGCAGTCCTTTGTGCAGGCCGCGGCACAGGAATTGATGGCCGAAGACCAGTCTCTCTCTAGGGCCGAGGCCCGCAATCAGGCTATGGCCCGCTACAAGGAGCTCCGCGAAAAGGTCGCCCAGCTCTACGACGACGGCGTCATCACCCTCGCTGAACTGCGGGCGGCTACCGAGGGGATGACCGAATCCGAGAGAGCAACATTCCTCGAGCTTGTCAAGCAGAGGCAGCAGAGAAAAGCCCTGCGCAGGGAAGCGGCCCAGGAGGGCAAGCTCAGGGAAACCCAGAAGAAGCTCCTGCAGGCGATCAACCGGCTGGTCAAGGCCCTGGGTGGCGAATTCATCAACGCAACCAAGACGCTTGCCACCTTCCAAGGCTCGCTCGACCAGACGCACGCCCCCGACATCGGTATCACCGGGCAGCTAGGCGAAGCCCGCGCCATGCTGCGCCTCTTCAAGGGCGACCTTCGCAACATCAAATCGGGTAAAGTAGGCTTCCAGCCTATCGAGGGCCAGGGCGGATTCGATTACCTCTTCCGCGGGCCCGCCGGCGGATACCCCGTACCGGTTGTCCTGCACGGCGCCGAGCGCCTCACCGCTACACCACGCGGCGGCGGAGCACGGCAGCAACCCACGGTATTCAACGTCACAGTTCACGCCGACTCCGCCGCCGGCGGCCGCCTCGCTGCCGAATCCTTCATCCATCACGTCCAGCAGGCACTCGACACAAAGCGCTTGCGCGTCCCCGACTACTCCGTAGATCCCGCCAGGATATAGCTCATGGGAGTCCGCTTCAGCTACGAAAACCACGCCGACGGCGCCGCGCTGACCGCCTCCTCACAGGAAGCGGCGATGCCGGCGGCAAACGTTCAGGACCCCCGGCCCACCGTGGTCTGGCGAGCCACCGGCTGCTCTTCCGAGCACATCGTTCTCGATCTCGGAGCCGCCAAGCCCGTCTCCGTCATCGCCCTCCTCGGTTTTAACTTCACCAGCGGCGCCCAGCTCTCGCTGCAGGCAAACAGCAGCGACTCATGGACCTCGCCGCCCTTCGACGAGAGCCTCGGCTACCACGCCGACATCATCATCAAATACTTCTCGCAGACCTCCTACCGCTACTGGCGCCTCCTCGTCGCCGACTCCGGCAATCCCGACGGCTACATCCAGGCCGGCCGCGTGTGGCTCGGCTCGCTGTTCGAACCGGCCCGCGACATCAGCAGCGACTTCTCCCTCCGCCGGGTCGATCCCTCGTCGGTGGTCTACTCCGACTCCGGCTCGCGCATCGTCGCCTGCCGCACGCCATACAGGCTGCTGCAGCTGCGCCTGCCGAGCACCAACGAAAAGCCGGACTTCGACGCCCTCCTCGGCGCCGTCGGCAAGTCCGGCGACTTCATCGTCAGTCTCGACCCCACCAACTCCGTCTGGCAGGACGGCCTCCACAACTACACCGTCTACTGCAACCTGGCCGACGACCCCGAGTGGATACACCGCGTCGGCGACCGCTGGTCGCTCCGCCTAACGCTGCGCGAGACCATCTGAGTTATGCCGATCTCCACACTCCAGTCCCTGCTGGCCAACTCCAAGAGCCGAAAAGTCTACCTCTGCCACCTCACGCTTGGCGACCGCGTTCGCAACTGGAGCCTCGCCGCTGGCTACGACAACACCTTCGAGGCCGCCTTCGAGGCCCGTGAGGCCGGCTTCGAACGCAGCGTAGTCAGGGTCGAAGAGAACGGATTCGAGTACGCGGCCAAGTCCGGCACGGCCGAGGTCGACCTCGCCGCCAGCGCCTACTACTGGGACGACGCAGCCGGCAAAATATACATCAGCCCCGCCGGGCCCGACCCCACCGCTGCCGAAACCTTCGTTGTCGTCTGGTTCAGGATCGGCTTGAGCAACGAAGCCCGCACCGGCTCCGGCGACCCGCTCATCCTCGACGGAAGCCAATACGCCCCTCTTCTCATCCACGTCAGCCCCGTCAGCACCAGGGCCACCGACCTCTTCGGCTCCATCGGCGGCTCCCCCTCCACCTGCACGCTCCGCGTAGCCAACGGCGAAGGCGCGCTTGACCAGAAGCTCTACGACTGGGTCTGGGTGGGAGGCGAGGCCGAAATCCTCTTCGGCGGCGAGGACCTGCCACTCTCACAATACGCCAAGATATTTCTGGGACGCGTGGCCGGAATCGAATGCGACGACGCCGCCGTCACACTCTCACTCGAAACAGGGGAGAGGACATTTACCCGCACGCTGCCGCCCAACTCCTTCACCGCCGCCGAATTCCCCAGCCTGGATTCCGCCGACGAAGGCAAGCCGATACCGATCGTCCTCGGCGAGGTGAAAAAAGTCACTCCCGTACGCATCAGCTACGAACTGGACTACTACCTGCACCTCGACGGCCAGACACGCTATGCCTACCGTCCGAATGCCGATATCATCGGCCTCGACTTCACCGGCAGCTTCACCATCGAGGCCAAGGTCCGCCCTGACGATATCGGCACCTCCACCGCCCTCGACCTGGACGGCTCTACCGAATGCGCCTACGGCGCTGACAAGGCCGACGGCGCAACGGCCAACCTCACCATCGAGGCCCTGATCTATCTCGATGCCGGCTGGTCCGCCCAGGGAACCGTACTGGCGCGCCACGAGGGCACTGTCGGCAAGCGCGGTTTCCGCTTCATGGTCTCGTCCGGCCGCAAGCTCCAGCTCGGAATGTTGCTCGACACGGTAACCGACACCTTCCAGCTCGACACAGAAACCTGGTACAAAGTCAAAGTCAGCTTCCGCGACTCCGACAACGCCTACCGCTTCACCGTCGACAACGTCGTCAAGAGCAACGGCACCCACACCAAGGACTTCGGCGACGCCAACTGCCCCACCAAGATCGGCGCCTGGGGCGATGCCACTACTCATAACAGCCACTTCAAGGGCAAGATAGACTACATAAAATTCTCCAACGTTTACGATTCGACAACCGGAGATATCTCCAGCGTAACGCACGAATGGAACTTCGACTCCCAGGACCTCACAGACTCCGTCGGCTCCGCCGACCTCACGGGCGTCAACATCGACTCCGGCGACTACACCGCCGGCGCCGAAACCGGGGCGAACGTTCAGGTGGCGGGAATCTGGAACGGGCTAGGCAAGTTCGCTTGGCTGCTCTACATTATCGGCTCGACCGGCAAGGTTCGCCTTTACGTCTCCGGCGACGGCACCACTTACCACTGGGCCCAGGCGGACACGACCTCCCTGACCGCCGGCAGCGACTTTGTCATCCGCGCCGGCTACGCCTCCGGCGCCTCCCCGTCGGTCTTCATCGCCATCGATGGCCTCGACCAGTCCCTGACCACGGGCGGAACATGCCCCTCATCCCTGAACGCCAGCGACGCCAATTTCTGTGCCGGCCTCAACTTCAAAGGCCGGCTCTACGACCTCCGCATCGCCGACGGCTGTCATCCCGGCACCGATCCGCTCCCGCAGCTCGTCAGCAGCTGGGAATTCTCGCGCGACCTTGTCGACTCGGCAGGGCAAAACCACCTCACCGGCGTCTCCATCGACGAAGACGACTACCGTCTCAACTACGCCCTCCGCCTCGACGGCTCCCGCTTCGCCTTCATCAAGGACGGCGACCAGTCCGGCCTCGACATCGCCGGGCCGATCACCATAGCCGCGCGCCTCCAGCCCTCGCTCCTGGAGAGCCACCAGCCGATACTCTCCAAGTGGGACACATCCGGGCAGCGCAGCTACAAGCTCGAGCTCCTCGACGACCAGATACGGCTCCTGCTGTCCTCAAACGGGTCGAGCGTCTACGCCCTGGCCACAACCGCCGCCGACCTCCAGGTCGGCCACTGGTACGAGATCAAGGCCACCTACGACACCTCGACAAACTCCGGCAAGATCTACCTCGACGGCGTCGAGCAGAGCACCTCCACCGACGGCACCGCCCCTAACTCGCTCAACGACTCCACCGCCGAGGTCCGCATAGGAGCCGAGCACCTCGAGCCCAACTTCCTGCGGGCCGTAATCGATTGGGTGGCCGTTGCCGCTACCTACCAGGCCGATTCCGGTCCGATCACCAATACCGTTTCCCATTGGCAGTTCGATAAAAACCTCGACGATTCGGTCGGTGCCAACAACCTCGGCGGCAGCGGCGTCACCTCCGGCGATTATCTCCTGCTCTCCTCTAAAAGCGTTTACAAGATCGCTGATTCCAGCTGCCAACGCCTCAAAGCCCTCGACGGCGTCCGCGACGGCGACACACCATTGGCCCCCGGCGACTACGAGGTCGACCTACAGGCCTGCGAGCTGAGGACCAACGTGCCGATCTCCAATCGCCTCGAAGTCGACGTCCGCGGCGCGACCATGGGCGATCTGCTCGGCAACGACTCGACCTCCCTAAACACGCGCGCCGCCTACGCCGCCAGGTTCCTGCTCCAGATCGTCGCCGGGCAGCGAGCCGACCGCTTCGATTCCCAGAGCTTCCTCGATGGCTCCGCCGCCGCGCCGTTGGAGCTCAACCTCTACCTCGACAAGCGGCGCAATCTCGGCTACATCCTCAAGCAGATCTGCGATTCGGTTTTCGCCGACATCAAGGTCAGCAGCGGCCTCTACTCGTTCAGCGTCCTGTCGCCGGGCGCCGCAGAGGACTGCGTCGAGATCCGGGACGAGGATATCGGCCGCTTCTCCGCCGCTGTCGAGCCGCGCAACGTCTGGCACGAGCTCGCTGTTCGCTTCGCGCACGACGGTAGTGGCGGCTACAGCTTCCTGCGCAACCTCGTTCCCGAGGCGCGATACCTCTTCGGACGCGAGCTGGCGCGGCGAGAATTCACCACGCTCCTCAACCGCGAAGAAGACACCGCATCCTTCCTCGTCGTCGCCCGCATGCTGGCCCGCAACCGACAATTCCTCGTCGAGGCCGAAGTGCTCATGGCGAAACTGATCAACTCCGACGTCGGCGACAAGGTGCGGGTCACACGCAAACGCGGGCCGGGCGGGCCGCCGCAGCGGGCCTCCTACGAAATCGTCGACATCGACAAGGACTACGAAACTGGCTCCTGCCGCGTCGTCCTCAGCAGCCTTCGCGGCCTCGGCGAGCACGTCGCCCGCTTCACCCCAGAGTCCCATCCCGGCTGGGGCGGCAGCAGCGATTCGCAGCGCACCGAGGGCGGCTACTTCACCGACAACGACGGCCGCGCCGATCCAAACGATCCCGGTTCGGAAGGCCGCAACCTTTTCTGGAGGTAATTCGCCCATGGGAGCGGGAAGCAAATCGAGCGTCGGCGACCCGGTTGCCGCAGCCAAGTTCAACCAGGGTTTCCACAAGATCACCTGGATTATCGACACCGAGCTGAGCACCGGCGTCGTCCAGAACATCCAGGTTCCGATCGCCACCGACCACACCGTCGTCGAGGCCCACGCGCGCGTCGCGACCGCGCCCGCGGGCGCCGCCATTCGTCTCGACCTGCTCAAGAACGGAGTCTCGCTGCACGACTCCGACGGCGACAAGTGCACCATCGCCGCCGGCGAGCACGTCGGCTCCACCTCCACCTTCAACGACAACTCCTTAAGCGACGGCGACTACCTTGAACTCGAGATCGAGCAGGTCGGCAGCACCACTGCGGGCACCGGCCTCGTCTTCGTCGCGGAGCTCGAGTGATGGCCCAGCAGATAAGCTCCCCCCCCTCGTGTGACACCTACGTCAGCCGCGCACTGGTGTTCCACAGAGAGATGAACTACGGCGGCTCTCCGTACCTGGAATGCGGACCGAATCGCGCTGCACTCGTTCGCTTCAGAGTGCAGGGCATCCCCGCCGGCTCGACCGTGACCTCGGTGACCCTCTCATTCACCAAAAACGGCTGGGCCAACACCGGAACCAATTATCTCCGCCGTATGACCACCTATAGCTGGACCGAGTTCGGGGCCACCGACGCTATGTCTATCCAGGGCTCGATCCACTGGGCGGACGGACCTTACAACCCCGCCGACTACAGCACCGGCTTCGGCTCCGGCAGGGATTACGCCAAAACCAATATCTCGACCGTCGACTCTTCGAGCTCCGATCCGAACGGCACCGAATACACCTTCCCCTCCACCGCCGATTTCGTCTCCCTGCTGCAACCATTCGCCGGCTCCGACGGCTACATAGACCTCTGTATCCCGATCGGAGCCGGTTTCCGGTGCAATTCCCGCTCCGGCGCCAATCCCCCGGAACTTACCGTGAGCTACCTGCTCCCGCCTCCCGCGATCAGCGGCTTCTCACCCCCCTCGACCACCTCCACCGGAACCACCATCACCCTCAGCGGCGAGAACTTCGGTCCCGACTCGTCCACCTTGGACGACATCGAGATGATCAACCAGGGCCAGGGCAGCGACTACTCCCTTGCCAACCAGACCTGGATCAGCTCGCAGGAGGTCCGTGGCGACGTGCCCGTCGCGGCCCTGCCCGGCACCTATCGCCTCCGCGTCACAATCGACGGCCAGAGCGCCGACATCCAGGAAACCTTCGCCTTCAACTCCAGCGGCCCGACTGTAACCTCGATCGCACCCTCCAGCTCCAAGCCCTCCTCGCAAGCCGTCGTCACCATCTCCGGGTCCGGCTTCAACGCGCCGATCACCGAGGTCACACTCGTCGGCCAGGCGGCTCAGGGCGAGCGCGCCGCCGCCAGCTACACCCGCGTCTCGGGTACCGAAATCACCGCCACGCCGCCCGCCAACCTCCCGCTCGGCCCCTACAGGGTCAGAGTAACCGCCGACGGCGAGACAACCGTCTCCCAGGACATCTTCGCCAGCGTCGCCGGACCCGCGGTATGGTGATCCCCATGGCGCGAGACAACGGCAACGGCCTCGCCTTCCAAGCCGTCGGGCGCGTGACCAACAAGGAGCTCTGGTACGAGCTGCAGCAGCTTAAAACCAGCGTCGCGGTCCTCGGCGCCAACTACCGCAACACCGCCGCCGAGGTGGAAAGGCTCAAGCGCCAGCAGGCCGATTTCATCCGCAGCGCCAACCAGAACCAGCTCGAGCATGAACGCATCCTAGCCTCGCTTAAAACGATCGGCGTCAAGGTAGGCTTCTGGGCCGTCGTCAGCGGCGCCGCCGTATCGGTCATCTGGAACGCCTTCGTCTCACCCCTCCTCGCACACTAAACCGATTCCCGCTAGCCCTGTCCTGTTTAAAAGGTTAAATAAAAAATCCGGTAGGACAGACATTCCTGTCTGTCTCAAAGATGTAGCGGCGGCCTTTAGGCCGCCTAGTCGGGCTCCGCTTGAGGCGGATAAATTCAGCCTGACGCAACTGACGTGGAAAATATTCCTAGGCGGACGACTGATTCCTGTCTGTCAGCATATCCAAACAATTGTAGGGGCGGCATTTATGCCGCCCGCTTCTCACCAGCTGACCGCCGCTAATTGGAATTAACCCCTCTCGCAAGATCCCAACCGAGCTGTTTTTTAAAATCTAAAACCCTTCCTAATCTGACGCTCCCATCCAAAACCTTTCCGCGTGCACCACCACCTAGCCGGGGCACCCTTCCCAGGGTGCCCCGGCATTTTTTTTGCCCTGCATAAGAAAATGAATGTATCTGGATTCCTGTCCGCCAACTTGTCCAAGCAACTGTAGGGGCGACCTAACTTTTCCGCTGGAGCTTACTTGTCCAACGAAGCCTTTGGATAATCTAAAGCGCAAAAAGATAATGTCCGCCGAAGCCTGCTTGTCCGACGAAGCTTCAGCGTAGTCGGAGGCGAAGGCGGATGCCGCCCATCTTCTCTTCCACAACCAAAACCGTCGTTTGTGGCCACCTCAGCGTATTGAGGCAAGAATTAAATGGAGTCCCGATCTCCTCCTCACTTTCATGTACGGGGTAGTAAGATATAATATTGAGCACCGGAACCGTTTCCGTGCTGAGGGGTGAAAACATGCTGCGCGCAAAGACGGATCGCTGGTATTCGCGTGACGCAAGCAATCTAGCCGCCTTGGCGCTGCTGTGCGTGACCGCAGCGTTGTGCGCGCCAGCGCTCGCGCAGGAAGGGGAGGTCAGGCCGTCGGCGCTGGCCGGTTCATGGTACCCCGAAGATCCGGACGAGCTGCGCCGGATGGTGGACGACTTCCTGGCTGCGGTAAACGCCCCCGATCTCTACGGCGAGCTGCGGGCCCTGATCGCGCCCCACGCCGGCTACCGCTTCTCCGGCTACGCCGCCGCGGCGGCTTTCAAGTGCATCGGCGACCAGGAGTTCGCACGCGTCGTCATCCTCGCGCCCACTCACAACGTCCCGCTTCGCGGCTGCAGCGTGCCGGCCTACTCGGCATACCGCACGCCGTTGGGCGATGTGCCGCTCGACGCCGCCGCCTGCGCCGCGCTGCGCAGGCACTCCCTGATCAGCGACCAGCGGCGGGCCCACCGCAGCGAACACTCCATCGAGATCGAGCTGCCGTTCCTGCAGCGAATGCTCGAACAATTCAGCATCGTGCCGGTGCTCGTAGGCCACCTGGAAGAGGACGAAATTGAGGGGCTGGCCGCGGCCCTGCGCCCGCTGCTGGACGAATCGACGCTCCTGGTCGTCAGCTCCGACTTCACCCACTACGGCGCCCGCTTCGGCTACCAGCCGTTCACCTCCGACGTCGAGAACCAGTTGCGCAACCTCGACTTCGGAGCCTTCTCGGCGATACTTTCCGGCGAGGCCCGGCAGTTCCTCGACTACAGGCGCCGCACCGGCATCACCGCCTGCGGCGCGCTGCCGATTGCGATCTTGCTGGCGGCCGTGGGCGACCAGACGCAGTCGATGCTGCTCTCCTACTACACGTCGGCACAGATCACCGGCGACAGCTCCGACTGCGTCAGCTATGGTGCCTTCTGCTTCGCCAGCGCGCGCACGCTCATGAACGAGGCCGAGCGCAGCACGCTGCTGCGCCTCTCGCGCGACGTGCTCAACTCCTGCACCGCCGGCGGCAGCCTCCCGCGCGTTAGCTTCGACAACTACAACGTCACACCGGCGATGATGCGCAACGCCGGCGTCTTCGTCACACTGCGCCACGGGGCG
>CAYOXX010000070.1:0-17887 GCA_964408025.1 uncultured Acidobacteriota bacterium
CTTCATCGCCTTGCACGGCCCCGGCGGCGAGGACGGCGTCATCCAGGGTTTCTTCGAGACCGCGGGAATCCCCTACACCGGCTCCGGGGTCCTGGGTAACGCCGTCGGCATGGACAAGATACTGTCCAAGCAAATTTTACTCCAGGCTGGCATCCCGACGCCGCCCTTCGTCCACGCCGCCTCGGCCGAGCTGCGGCAAGACCTCGGCTCGTTCGTGGCGCGCGCCGAGGAGCGCTTCGGCTACCCCTGCGTCGCCAAGGTCGGCAATCAGGGCTCGAGCCACAACATGGGGATCGCCGCCGACCGCGCCGCGCTGACCGGCCTGCTGGAAGTGATCGCCGCGGCCGGCGAGCACGCCCTGGTGGAGGAGTACATCGAGGGTCGCGAGCTTACCTGCGCCGTGGTCGATCGGCCCGGCGGCGGCGGGCCACTGCCGCTGCCGCCGACCGAGCTGGTGCCGCTGGAGAGCAGGTTTTTCGACTACCACGCCAAGTACACCCCCGGCGCCACCGACGAGATAACGCCGGCCCGAATCGGCGCCGAGGCGACCGCCGCAGTCCAGGAGCTTGCGGTGCGCTGCCACCGGGAGCTGCGCTGCGGCGGCATGAGCCGCACCGACATGATCGAACGCGGCGGGGAGCTGTTTGTGCTGGAGATCAACACTATCCCCGGGATGACGAGCAGGTCCCTGATCCCGCAGGCCGCCGAGGTGGCCGGCATCAGCTTCCCCGAGTTCCTGGAGATGCAGACGCTCTGGGCGCTGGAGAAGCGGGGCCGCCGCTGAGCCGGTGGCCGAGCGGGGGCGGGTGAAGGTGCGGAGCTTCGAGATAGAGTTCCCCGGACGGCCCCTGAAGCACTGCCATGTGGCCTTCGGGCGCGGCCTCTTCCCCGAGGCCGCCGACTGGCTGGCCCGCAGCGGCCTGGGCCGCCGGCTGGCTGCGATTGCCGACGAGACGGTCGCCGGCCTCTACGGGGAGACCTTCCTCGGCAGCCTCAGCGACCGTGGAATTGACGCACTCCTCCTAGACTTCCCGCCGGGCGAGGCGAGCAAGAGCTGGGGTGTCCTCGGCAAGCTGCTGGAGCGCCTGCTGGGGGCCGGGATCGGGCGCGGCGACGCGGTAGTCGCCATCGGGGGCGGCGTATCTGGCGACCTGGCGGGCGCCGCGGCGGCGCTGCATTGCCGCGGCATACCCTGGGCGCAGATGCCGACCACCACACTGTCGATGGCCGACAGCACCCTGGGCGGCAAGACGGCGGTGAACATAGGCGGCGCCAAGAACATGGCCGGTGCCTTCCACCAGCCGGCGGCGGTGTTCGCCGACCTAGACACACTGCTCACGCTCCCCGAGCGCCACCACCGTGCCGGGCTGGCCGAGGTGGTGAAGACGGCACTCGTCCTCGATGCCGAGCTCTTCTCGCGGCTGGAGGGGAGCCCGCGCGATCTTCTCGACACTGCGAGCGAACTGCTGGAGGAATCGCTGCTACGCTGCGCCGAGCTCAAGGCCGGCGTCGTCGCCCGCGACGAGCTGGAGGCGGGCGAGAGGGCGATTCTGAACGCCGGGCACACGCTGGGCCACGCGGTCGAGGCGGCGGCCGACGGCGAGCTTCTGCACGGGGAGGCTGTGGCCATAGGCTTGGCTATGGAGAGCAGACTGGCCGTCCGCTATACCGGTTTTCTCGCAGACGATGCGAAGAGGCTTCTGGAGCTGCTGGAAGCCCTCGGTCTTCCGCTCCGAGTTCCCGCCGGGCTGGAACCCGGAGAGATCATCCGCCTGATGCAACTGGACAAGAAGGGGCGAGGGAATCGCGACGAGGTCGCCTTCGCCCTGCCCAAGGCAATCGGCGGCGGCGAACGACGCGGAGGTGGCTGTACGACGGCTATCGTAGCCGAGGAGGTTTGGGGGATACTACAGTCCACAGAGTAGACGATGGTCGGGGAGGGCTAACTGTCTTATTTCTTCTCTTCGCCTTCGCCTTTTTCAGGCTCGGCTTCTTCAGACTTGGTTTCCGCTTTCTTTTTGGGTTTCGCAGCCTTTTTCTTCTTTTCCTTGGCTTCTGCCTTCTTTTCCTTGGCTTTGGCCTTTTTGTCCTCGGCTTCGGTCTCTTTCGCTTCAGCTTCGGGCTCTTCCTTGGCCTCTTCTTTGGCTTCTTCCTTGACCTCTTCGGCTTCCGCGGCCTCGGCGGCTTCGGCTTCCTCCCTAGTTTCTTCGGCAAGCGCGACGTCGGCTAGGGCGGCCTTGCGCGCTGTGCCCCGGCGCGTGGGCCTGCGGGTGGTGGCCGGCTTGCGGGCTTTTTTGGGCGCTGCAGCCCTTTGCTTCGGTTTGGCGATCTCGATGGAGCTGTCGACGAGCTCGACGATCGCCATCTCGGCGGAGTCGCCGCGGCGGTGGCCGGTGCGAACGATGCGGGTGTAGCCGCCGGGCCGCGTGGCGTAGCGGGCGGCGAGGGTGTCGAAGAGGCGTGCCACGACCTCGCGGTCCTTCACGTGGCGCATCACCTGGCGGCGGGCGTGCAGCGTCTCGCGCTTGGCCAGGGTGATCAGCTTCTCGGCGAATGGGCGCAGCTCCTTCGCCTTGGATACGGTGGTGGTTATGCGCTCGTGGCGGAAGAGCGAGGTGGCCATGTTGCGCAGCAGGGCCCAGCGGTGGCTGGTTGTCCTGCCGAGCTTGCGTCCCGCGATCCGGTGTCGCATTGTCCTCGTCTCCCCCCCCCGTCACTCCTCGGCCGGCGACTCTTCGGGTTCCGGGATCTTGGTGCCGAAGCTGAGCCCCATGCCGGTGAGGATCTCCTTGATCTCGCTGAGGCTCTTGCGGCCGAAGTTCTTGGTCTTGAGCATCTCCTGCTCGGTGCGCTGCACCAGCTCGCCGATGGTGCTGATGTTGGCGTTCTTGAGGCAGTTGTGGGATCGCACCGAGAGCTCCAGCTCCTCGATACTGCGGTCGACGTACTCCAGCAGCCTGTCGTCGCCGTCGCCCGCGTCCTCGCCGTCGCCCTCGGGCTCCTCCTCGAAGCTGATGAAGATGTAGAAGTGGTCCTTGATCAGCTTGGACGCTAGCGCCACGGCGCTCTGCGGGCTGATCGAGCCGTTGGTCCAGACCTGCAGCGTCAGCTTCTCGTAGTCGGTGGCGCGGCCGAGGCGGGCGGAGGAGATGGTGAAGTTGGCCTTCTTGACGGGCGAGTGGACGCTGTCGATCGGGATGTGGCCGAGGCCGAGGTCGTCGTCAAAGTTGGCCTCAGCAGAGCGGTAGCCGTAGCCGTGCTTTACCCTCATCTCGGCGGCCAGTTTGGCGCCCTTGCCCAGGGTGGCGATGTGGACGTCGGGGTCGAGGATCTCTACGAGGCCCTTGCCGTCGATCGCCCCGGAGGTGAGCTCGCCCGGCTTCTTGGCTTCGAGCGTGATGGTCGCCTGCTCGACCTCGGGGCTGGCGATCCTGAGCGGTATGCTTTTGAGGTTGAGGATGATGTCGGTGACGTCCTCGGTAACCCCGTCGATGGAGGAGAACTCGTGCACCACGCCGTCGAGCTTGACGGCGGTGATGGCCGAGCCCTCGATGGCGCTGAGCAGGACGCGCCGCAGGGTGTTGCCGATGGTGGTGGCGAAACCCCGCTCGTAGGGCTGGGCGTAGAACTCGCCGTAGGTGGGCGTGAGCGTGTTGGCGTTGACCTCCAGGCGCTTCGGCTTCTGAAATCCTTTCCAGAGCATCTGCTGCGTGCCTCCTTGTCGGCGCCGGGCTTACTTGGAGTAGAGCTCGACGATCAGCTGCTCGTTGATCTGCATCTCGACCGCCAGCCGGTCGGGCAGCCGGGCTACCGTGGCGCTGAGCCCGGAGTCGTCGCGCTGCAGCCACTCCGGGACGCCCCGGCCCTGGCTGTGCGTGAGCGCGTCCTTAATTACCTGCAGCCTCTTGCTGTCGCCGCGCACCTCCACCTGGTCGCCCTCCCTGACCTGGTATGAGGGGACGTTGACCTTGCGGCCGTTGACCGCCACGTGCCCGTGCGAGACGAGCTGGCGGGCCTGGGCGCGGGTGCGGGCGAAGCCGGAGCGGTAGACGGTGTTGTCGAGCCGGCGCTCGAGCAGGATCATCAGGTTGGTCCCGGTGACGCCCCTCATGCGGGCGGCGCGCTTGAAGTAGAGCCGGAACTGGCGCTCCAGGATGCCGTAGATGCGCTTGACCTTCTGCTTCTCGCGCAGCTGCAGGCCATAGCCCCGCATCTTGAAGGGCCTGCGGCCGTGCTCGCCGGGCGGGTAGTTGCGCTTCTCCAGTGCGGCCCTGGTGTTGCCGAACAGGTCTAGGCCTTCCCTGCGGCTCTGGCGGGCTCGCGGTCCGGTGTGGCGTGCCAATGCTCTCCTCCTAGGTCCTTACCGCCGCTCAGACGCGGCGGCGCTTGCGCGGGCGGCAGCCGTTGTGAGGGACTGGTGTGACGTCCCTGATGGTCTTGATCTCGATGCCGGCGGCGCTGAGCGAGCGGATGGCGCTCTCGCGGCCGGAGCCGGGGCCCTTGACCCGGACGTCGACAGTCTTGACGCCGTGCTCGCGCGCCTTTGCGGCGGCCTGCACGGCCGCCTGGCCGGCGGCGTAGGGGGTGCCCTTGCGCGAGCCCTTGAAGCCGCTGGTGCCGGCGCTGGCGCTGGTGATGACGTTGCCCTCCAGGTCGGTGATGGTAACTATCGTGTTGTTGAAGGTGGCCTGAATGTGGGCGATGCCGGCGGGGATGTCTTTCTTTACCCGGCGCCTGCCGCCCTTGCTGCCTGTTCTTTTTACCATGCCTTCACCTCGGCCCCTTGTCGGCTACTTCTTGGAAACGGCCCGGCGAGTCTTGACCGCCGCCTTGCGAGGGCCCTTGCGCGTGCGCGCGTTGGTGTGCGTGCGCTGCCCGCGCACCGGCAGGCTGCGCTTGTGGCGCTGCCCGCGGTAGCAGTTGATCTCCATCAGGCGCTTGATGTTCATCGTCGTCTCTTTGCGCAGGTCGCCCTCGACCTTGTGCTTGGCGTCGATGATGCGGATCAGCTTGCGAACCTCTTCTTCGTTGAGCTCCCGCACGCGCACCCGGGGCTCGATCCCCGCCTCGGCGGCGATCGCGGCCGCTGCGGTGCGGCCGATGCCGTAGATGGAGGTCAGGGCGATCTCCACGCGCTTGTTGTTGGGTATGTCCACGCCCGCGATTCGTGCCACTTTTCCTCTCCTTCGCTGCCGCCGCTCAACCCTGGCGCTGCTTGTGCCTGGGGTTGGAGCAGATGACGCGCACGACGCCCTTGCGCCTCACGATTTTGCATTTGTTACATATCCGCTTTACGGATGCCCGCACTTTCATTCCCGCCTCCCGGGCGCGGCCGCCTACTTGTAGCGGTAGACGATCCGGCCTCTGGTGAGGTCGTAGGGCGACAGCTCGACCAGCACCTCGTCGCCGGGCAGGATGCGTATGAAGTGCTTGCGCATCCGGCCCGAGATGTGGGCCAGGATCGTGTGCTTGTTTTCCAGCTGCACGCGGAACATCGCGTTGGGCAGCGGCTCAAGCACCTTCGCCCTGACTTCTATCGGTTCTTCCTTCTTCACCGTACCTTCCCGCCTGCCGTTCCTACGGCAGTGTCAGCACCAGCGGGCCCTCCTGGGTGACCGCTATGGTGTGCTCGAAGTGGGCGCTGCGGCTGCCGTCGGCCGTGACCGCCGTCCAGCCGTCATCCAGCTCCCGCGTCCGCCAGCCGCCGGCGTTGACCATCGGCTCGATAGCCAGCACCATGCCGGCCCGGATGCGCGGGCCGTAGCCGGGGCGCCCGAAGTTGGGGATCTCGGGCGGCTCGTGCAGGGCCGTGCCGATGCCGTGGCCGACGAAATCGCGCACGACGCTGAAGCCGGCGGCCTCGACGTGTGCCTGCACGGCGGCGCCGATGTCGCTGATGCGGTTGCCGACCCGCACCTGCTCGGCGGCCGCCTCGAGGCTCCCGGCGGTGACGCTGATCAGCCGCTCGGCCTCGTCGTCGACCCGACCTACGGGTACCGTCAGCGCCGCGTCGCCGAAGTAGTCGCCCAGCCTGACTCCGACGTCGACGCTGAGCACCTGTCCGTCTTCGAGCCGGCGCTTGCCGGGGATGCCGTGCACGATGACTTCGTCGATGCTCGTGCAGATCGTCGCCGGGAATGGAACCCTGCCCGGCGGCCGGTAGCCCCTGAAGGCCGGAACGCCGCCGCGCGCCCGGATGAGCTCCTCGGAGCGGCGATCGAGCTCGCCCGTGGTGATCCCCGGACGGGCCAACTCCCGGACCATGCTGTGAACCTCGGCCACGATCCGCCCCGCCTCCCGCATCGCCCCGATCTCGGCCGCGGAGCGCAGGGTTATCGGCCTCGCCTCGATCATAAGACCCCGTCGATCCTGTCAAAGACCTGGTTTACACTGCCGCGGCCGTCGACGGCCACCAGGACGCTGAGCTTTTCGTAGTGGCGCGCCAGCGGTGCCGTCTGCTCGCGGTAGACCCGCAGCCGCTCGCGCACCGTCTCCTCGGCGTCGTCGGAGCGCTGCCGGAGCCGCCCGCCGCACAGGTCGCATACTCCCTGGACGGCCGGCCGCTTCCAGTCGAGGTGGAACACCGCGCCGCAGGCGGCGCATACGCGGCGTCCGCCGAGCCGCCGCACGATCTCGTCGTCCGGGACCTCGATCAGCACCGCCCGGTCGATCTCCTTCGCGCTTTGCTCGAGCACTTCGTCCAACCTGCGCGCCTGCTCCGCGGTTCGCGGGAAGCCGTCCAGCAGCCAGCCCGCGGCCGCGTCGGGCTCCGCCATACGCTGGCGGACGATTTCGACTACCAGCTCGTCGGGCACCAGCTCGCCGGCGTCGATGTAGGCTTTCGCCTGGCGTCCCAGCCCGGTGCCGGCGTCCACCGCGGCGCGGAGCATGTCGCCTGTGCCGATCTGCGGCACCCCGTAGCGCCCGGCCAGCCGGGCGCTCTGCGTCCCCTTACCCGACCCCGGCGGTCCCAGCAGTATCAGCCGCATCTTTCCTCCAGACCCTGGTCCCTCACACTCACCGCCGGCCGCGAATGCGCGAGCCCTTGAAGAAGCCGTCGTAGTGGCGCATGACCAGCTGGCTCTCGATCTGCTGCACGGTGTCCATCGCCACGCCGATTACGATCAGCAGGCTGGTGCCGCCGAAGAAGAACTGGATGTCCATGCCGCGGGTGAACCAGGTCGGCAGCAGCCGGTCGAGGAACTCGCCGACGAAGGGTATCGTCTCCACCCGGAAGCCGTTGAGCAGGAAGATCGGCATCACGGCGATGCAGGCCAGGTAGAGGGAGCCGGCGGTGGTGACGCGGTTCAGCACCAGCCCGATGTAGTCGGCCGTTCGCCGCCCCGGGCGCTTGCCGGGGATGAAGCTGCCGTGCTTCTTCATGTTGTCGGCCACGTCTTTGGGGTTGAAGACGATCTGGGTGTAGAAGAAGCAGAAGAACATGATCGCCGCGATGTAGATCAGCACGTAGAGGATCTGGCCGTATTGGATCATGTTGTTGACGCTGCGGGCCCAAGCCCAGCCGGTGGCGTTGGCGACGTTGTCGAATATCCACTGCGGCAGCAGTAGTATCGAGGAGGCGAAGATGACGGGGATGACGCCGGCGGTGTTGATGCGCAGCGGTATGTAAGTGCTCTGGCCGCCGTAGATCCTGCGGCCGACAACGCGCTTGGCGTAGGATACGGGTATGCGGCGCTGGCCGCGCTCGACGAAGACGATGGCGGCCACCACGACGACCATGAAGACCAGCAGCAGGATCAGCTTGAAGGGGGTCATCGCGCCCTCGCCGCGCGCCGTGGCGCCCATCAGGTCCTCGACGGTGACGACGACGGCGCCGGGCAGGCCGACGATGATGCCGGCGAAGATCAGCAGGCTGATGCCGTTGCCGATGCCGCGCTCGGAGATCTGCTCGCCGATCCACATGATGAAGGCGGTGCCGGCGGTCAGCGTGACTACGGTGAGGATCTGCCACCAGAGGATGTTGCCCTGGGCCGAGGTGGTGAGCACGCTGCGGTTCACGCCGTCCACGGTGGCGGTCATGCTCTGGTAGTAGAAGGTCAGCCCGAAGCCCTGGATCAGGGAGATGAGCACCGTGCCGTAGCGTGTGTACTGTGTGATCTTTTTGCGCCCCAGCTCCCCTTCCTTGCTCAGCTTCTCGAGGTAGGGCATGACGACGGTGAGCAGCTGCAGGATGATCGAGGCGCTGATGTAGGGCATGATGCCGAGGGCGAAGACGGTGATCTGGCGCATGGCGTAGCCGCTGAACATGTCGAGGAACTCGAAGAGCCCCTGGCCCGCGGCCTCCCTGACCGCCTTGATGGCCACCCAGTCGACGCCCGGCACGTGGATGTGGGCCCCGATGCGGAAGACGAAGAGCATGAGGCCGAGGAAGAGCACCCGCTTGCGGAGGTCCGGAATGCGGAAGATGTTCTGCAGCGTCTCGATCACTTGCCCACGACCTCCGCCGTGCCGCCCGCGGCCTCGATCTTGGCCCTGGCGGCGGCGCTGAAGGCGTGCGCCCGCACGGTCAGCGCCTCCTTGAGCTCGCCGTGGCCGAGGATCTTGACCCCGTCCTTGATTTTCTTGATGACGCCGCGCTGGAGCAGCAGCTCGGGCGTGACCTCGCCCTCCCTGGCCAGTGCGGGGAGCCTGCCGACGTTGACCGCTGCGTGCTGCCTGCGGAAGATGTTGGTGAAGCCCCTCTTGGGCACGCGGCGGTGCAGCGGCATCTGCCCGCCCTCGAAGCCCGGCCTGCGGCTGTAGCCGCTGCGGCTTTTCTGGCCCTTGTGGCCGCGCCCGGCGGTTCGCCCGCGGCCCGAGCCGGGGCCCATGCCGAGGCGCCGCTTTTTCTTGACGGCTCCGGCGGGTGGGCTCAGCTTGTGCAGCTCAAGCTCCGGAACCCCGGCCGCGGCCTTCCCCGCGCTCCCGCTTTTTTTCGGCGCCGCGCTCACTGCTTTTTCTCCTTCTCGCCACTAGCGCTCCCGCCGGCGTCCTCGGGTTCGAGTACGCGCACCAGGTGCGGGACCTTCCTGACCATCCCCCAGCTCGCCTCGTTGTCGGGCAGTTCGACGATCTGGTGCATGCGCCGCAGTCCCATGCCCTTGAGCACCTCGCTCTGTCGGCGGCTGTAGCCGATGCCGCTCTTGACCTGCTGGACGTGTATGGTAGCCCTCTTCTTCCTGGCCATCTGCTAGAGCTCCTCGACAGCCTTGCCCCGCAGCCCGGCGATCATCTCGGGGCTGCGCAGCGATGAGAGGCCCTGGAAGACCGCCTTGACCACGTTGTAGGGGTTGTGGCAGCCCAGGATCTTGGTGAGGATGTCGCCTATGCCGGCCGACTCGCAGACGGCGCGCACCGCTCCGCCGGCGATGACGCCGGTGCCCGGCGCCGCCGGCTTGAGCATTACCTTGCCGGCGCCGTAGATACCGAGCACCTGGTGCGGTATCGAGGAGCCCTTCATCGGCACGTCGATCATACTCTTCTTGGCGATCTCGATCCCCTTGCGGATGGCTGAGGGGACCTCGCGGGCCTTGCCCTTACCGAACCCGACCTTGCCCTTGCCGTTGCCGACCACCACGAGCGCGGCGAAGCTCAGGTTCTTGCCGCCCTTGACTACCTTGGTGACGCGGTTGATGTGCACCACCTGGTCGATCAGGTCGCTGTCGGCGCGGTCGCGGCGGTCGCGGCGGTCGTGCCGCCTGTCGGTTCTCCGTTGGGGCCTCGTATACATCGCGTTTCCTCAGAACTTTAGTCCGGCCTCGCGCATCGACTCGGCGGCCGCCTTGACGCGGCCGTGGTAGATGAAGCCGCCGCGGTCGAACACGACGGTGCTCAAGCCTTTCTCTTTCAACCGCTTGGCCAGCAGCGCGCCGACCTCCTTGGCCGCCGCCACGTTGCCGCCGCCTCCCCCTTTTTTGAGCTTCCCGCCCAGCTCCGGTTCGCGGGTGGAGGCGGAGGCCACGGTGGTGCCACTGGCGTCGTCGATCGCCTGCAGGTAGAGGTGGCGCAGGCTGCGGAACACGGCTACGCGCGGGCGCTTGGCCGCGCCGCCGACGCGCTTGCGGATGCGGTAGCGCGCGCGCCGCCTGGCCGCCTTGCGATCCTTTGCCATTCCTTCCCGCTCCTTACGTTATCCCGATGGCGGCCTTGCCGACCTTGCGCCTCACAACCTCGCCCGTGTAGCGCACGCCCTTGCCTTTGTAGACGTCAGGCGGGCGCTTGGCGCGGATTTCGGCGGCCACCTGGCCGACCTTCTGCTTGTCGATGCCCTCCACGGTGATGGCGGTGTTCTTCTCTACGGAGATCGCGATCCCCTCGGGAATCGTGTAGAGAATCGGGTGGCTGTAGCCGAGCTGCAGCTCCAGCTTGCCGCCCCTGACGGCGGCGCGGTAGCCGATCCCCTGGATCTCGAGCTCCTTCTTGAAGCCCTCGCTAACGCCGGCGACGGCGTTGGCCAGCAGGCTGCGCACGAGGCCGTGGTCGGCGCGCGACTGCTTTGCGTCGTCGGAGCGCTCGACCGTCAGCACGTCGCCCTCCAGGGCCACCGTGATGCCGGGCATCAGGGGGCTGCTCAGCTGCCCCTTGGGCCCCTTGACGAGCACTCCGTCGGCTCCGATCTGCGCCGTGGTGCCCTGGGGCAGCGGCACCGGTTTCTGGCCTATTCGGGACATCCCTGTTCCCCTACCATATCTTGCAGAGCACCTCGCCGCCGACGTTGGCGGCGCGTGCGGACTTGCCGGTCATCAGGCCTTTGCTGGTGCTGACGATGGCTATCCCCAGGCCGTTGAGGACCTCGGGCATCTGGTCGGCGGCGCTGTAGACGCGCCGCCCCGGGCGGCTGACGCGCTCGAGCCCGTGGATCGGGCACTCGCCGGTCTCGGGGTGGTAGCGCAGTGTGAGCAGCAGGCTGCCCTGCGGCCCTCCGTCGGGCGCCTCGGTCGCCTCGGCCGCCTCGATGTAACCCTCCCGCTGTAGTATCTCGGCGACGCGGCGCTTCATGCGGGAGGCCGGGATCGACACCGTCCGGTGCCCCGCGCCGATGGCGTTGCGGATGCGGGTCAGCATGTCGGCTATCGGGTCGGTCATCATCGGTGCTACCCCACCTTACCAGCTTGACTTGATGACGCCGGGGATCTTGCCCTCCAGCGCCAGGGAGCGGAAGCAGATGCGGCACATGCCGAACTTGCGCAAGTAGGCCCGCGAGCGGCCGCAGATGCGGCAGCGGTTGTAAGCCCGCACCTTGAACTTCGGTTTCCTCTTCGCCTTGGCGATCAGTGACTTCCGTGCCAAACCGTTCCCTCCGTCGGTGCCGTCTGCTTTCTTCTCACTCTCACCCTCAGGCTTCCCGGAAGGGGAAGTCCATGAGCTTGAGCAGCTTGAGCGCCTCCTCGTCGGTGCTCGCCGTGGTGACGATGGTGATGCTCAGCCCCTTGAGGCTGTCGATCTTGCTGTAGTCGATCTCCGGGAAGATGAGCTGGTCGCGCAGCCCCAGCGTGTAGTTGCCGCGGCCGTCGAGCCCCTTGACCGCGGTTCCGCGGAAGTCGCGCACGCGCGGCAGGGCTACGTTGACGAGCCGGTCGTAGAACTCGTACATCCGGTCGCGGCGCAGCGTGACGGCGCTGCCGATCTCCATCCCGGCGCGCAGCTTGAACGAGGCGATGCTCTTGCGCGCCTTGCGCACCACCGGACGCTGCCCGGTGATGGCGGCCAGCTCGTTGGCGGCGCTCTCGATGATCTTGGGATTCTGCGTCCCCTCGCCCAGCCCCATGTTGAGCACAATCTTGGATATGCGTGGCACGGCCATCGCTGAGCCGTAGCCGAACTCCTTGACCAGCGCGGGCACCACCTCGTCGAAGTATTTGCGCCGGTAGCGGGCCTCGACGCGGGCCGGCGCCTTTGCCCCGGCCTTCTTGCCCTTGGCGGGCGGCCCCGCCCCGGGCTTTTTCCGCGCAGCCTCTTTTGCCTTGGCAGCCATCCTCAAGCCGTCCTGCCTACCTGGTCGCCGCAGGCCTTGCAGATGCGCACTTTGCGGCCGTCTTCGAGTACCTTGATGTTGAAGCCCCTGCTCGCCCCGCAGGCGGTGCAGACGACCCGCAGGTTGCTGACGTCAATCGGCGCCTCGCGCTCCATGATGCCACCCTTGACGTTGCGCTGGGGGTTCGGGCGCACGTGCTTCTTGATGAAGTTGATGCGCTCCACGATCGCCTTGCCCTGGCCGCGCAGCACGCGCAGCACCTTGCCGGTTTTGCCGCGGTCGCGCCCCGAGAGCACCCGGACCTCGTCGTTCTTGCGTATGTGGCACTTGCGCATCAGAGGACCTCCGGTGCCAGCGAGATGATCTTTGTGAAGCGGCGCTCGCGCAGCTCCCGCGCCACGGGGCCGAAGACGCGGGTGCCGACCGGCTCCTTGTCGTCCTTGATCAGCACGGCGGCGTTCTGGTCGAAGCGGATGTAGCTGCCGTCGCGACGGCGCACCTCCTTGCGCGTGCGCACGACGACGGCGCGCACGACGGAGCCCTTCCTGACGGCGCTGTTGGGCGCGGCCTCCTTGACCGAAGCGGTGATGATGTCGCCGACGCCGGCCACGCGCCCGACGTCGCCACCCTTGGGCAGGATGCAGGCGATCGTCTTGGCGCCGCTGTTGTCGGCCACCACCAGCCGTGTGCCCATCTGGATCATCGTCGCTGTCTCCGCCCGTCACTCCGCTTTGCTGACCACCTCGAGCAGGCGCCAGCGCTTGCGCTTGCTGATCGGCCTGCACTCCACGATGCGCACGACGTCGCCGACGCCGGCGTTGCCGTGGCGGTCGTGAACGAGGTACTTCTTGCTGCGGCGCACGATCTTGCCGTACTGCTGGTGCCGCACCAGGCGGTCTACCTTGACGGTGACCGTCTGGTCCATCGCCACCTTGACCACGAGGCCGACTCGCGTCGCCTTGACGCCGGCGGCCGCCGCCGCTGATGCTTCTTTCGCGGCCATGGTCTCAGCCCTCCTCCCGCGCCGGCTGGCGGCGCTTGTCGCCCAATACTGTCAGCACGCGAGCCAGGTCTTTGCGGACGTTGCGGATCTTGTGGCTGTCGTCAAGCTGGCCGGTGGCCTTCTGGAAGCGCAGTTTCATGAGCTGGTCCTCGAGGTCGCCGACGCGCTTGTCCAGCTCCTGGAGCGACTCATCCCGCAGGTCGCGTGCCTTGAGCATCAGCGCTGCTCCTTTTCGATGCGGGTGCAGAAGGTGGTCCTGAAGGGGAGCTTGTGGCCGGCCAGCTCCATGGCCCGCGCGGCCACCTCCTCGCTCACGCCCTCCAGTTCGTAGAGTATCTTGCCGGGGCGGACCACCGCCACCCACTCCTCCGGCGCGCCCTTGCCCTTGCCCATGCGCGTCTCGGCCGGCTTGCGGGAGATCGGCTTGTCAGGGAAGGTTCGTATCCAGACCTTGCCGCCGCGCTTGACGTGGCGGGTTATGGCGATGCGGCCCGCCTCGATCTGGCGCGCGGTCATCCAGCCGCACTCGGTGGCCTTGAGCCCGTAGTCGCCGAAGACTACTGTGGAGCCGCGCCAGGCCTTGCCCCGGCGCTTGCCGCGCTGGACCTTGCGATGCTTGATCTTCTTGGGCATTAGCATCGGCGCTCTCCCCTTACCCGGCGCTCATCAACGGAATTCCCGGCCGCCGCGGCGGTGCCCGCCGCCGTCCGTCGCGTCCACGGTGCCGTGGTAGATCCAGATCTTGACGCCGACGACGCCGTAGGTGGTCTTGGCTTCGGCGAAGCCGTAGTCGACGTCCGCGCGCAGTGTGTGCAGCGGCAGCTGCCCCTCGAGGTACCACTCGCTGCGGGCGATCTCGGCGCCGTTGAGGCGGCCGCTGCACATCGCCTTGATGCCGCGGGCGCCGAAGCGCTGGGCGCTGTCGACCGCCTTGCGCATGGCGCGGCGGAAGGCTATGCGCCGCTCCAGTTGCAGGGCCACGTTCTCGGCCACCAGCTGGGCGTCGAGCTCGGGCTTGGAGACCTCGTGGATGTTCAGGAACACCTCGCGGCTGGTGCGGCCCTCGATGCTGTGCTTGAGCGAATCGACTTCCGAGCCCTTTTTGCCGATGATGATGCCCGGCTTGGAGGTGTAGATGTTGATGTTGAGCTTGTTGGCCGCCCGCTCGATCTCGATCTTGGAGATTCCGGCATGGTAGAGCTTGCGCTTGAGGTTCTCGCGCAGAGCCAGGTCTTCGTGCAGCAGCTCGGAGTAATCGCGCTCGGCGTACCAGCGGCTGAGCCACGTCTTGGTGTAGCCGAGCCGGAAGCCGTACGGGTGAACTTTCTGCCCCACGGTTGTCCTCCCTTTATTCCTTCTCCTGCCCGCCGCGCGCGTCGACGGCGATGGTGATGTGGGCGGTCCGCTTGAGGATCCGGGCCGCCCGCCCGCGCGCCCGCGCGCGCCAGCGCTTCAGCGAGGGGCCGGGCCCGACGTCGGCGGTGCTGACGAAGAGGTCTTCGGTGTCGAGGTCGCCGTCGATCTGCTGGGCGTTGGCCACGGCGCTCTTGAGGATCTTCTCGACGTCCCTGGCGGCGGCCCGCGGGCAGAAGCGCAGGAAGCCGAACGCCTCCTCGACTCCCCTGCCGCGGATGGCGTCCAGGACCAGCTTGCTCTTGTGGGGGCTGTGCCGCAGGTAGCGCCCCACCGCCCTAGCGATCATCGCCCTGCCCCGTTTTTGTCACACCCGCCGCACCTTGCCCCTCTGGCCGTGCCCGCGGTAGGTGCGGGTCGACGCGAACTCCCCCAGCTTGTGCCCGACCATGTTCTCGGTGATGAATACCGGGATGAACTTGCGGCCGTTGTGCACCGCGATGGTCAGGCCCACCATTTCCGGGACCACCGTCGAGCGGCGGCTCCAGGTGCGGATCACGTGCCGCTCGGACCCGGTTCCCATGCTCTGCACCCTCTTGAGCAGGTGCTCGTCGACGAACGGGCCTTTCTTGATCGAGCGGGTCATCGGGTTCTCACTTCTTCTTGCGCCGGCGCACTATGTACTTGTCGGTGCGCCTGTTGCGCCGGGTCTTGTAGCCCTTGGTCGGCATCCCCCATGGGCTGACGGGGTGGCGCCCGCCGGAGCTCTTGCCCTCGCCGCCGCCCAGCGGGTGGTCGACCGGGTTCATGCTTACGCCCCGGTTGTGGGGCCGGCGGCCGAGCCAGCGTTTGCGGCCCGCCTTGCCGAGCCTGACGTTCTGGTGGTCGAGGTTGCCGACCTGGCCGACCGTGGCGCAGCAGCGCTGGTCGACGAGCCGCACCTCGCCCGAGGGCAGCCGCAGGCCGGCGTACTGGCCCTCCTTGCTGATCAGCTGGGCGCCGGTGCCGGCGCTGCGGGCCATCTGGCCGCCCTTGCCGATCTTGAGCTCGATGTTGTGCACCACCGTGCCCAGGGGGATGCGCGCCAGCGGCAGGGCGTTGCCGACCACGATGTCGGCGTCGGGCCCGGAGGCCACCGTGTCGCCGGCCTTCAGGCCCCTGGGCGCGAGGATGTAGCGCTTCTCGCCGTCGACGTAGTGCAGGAGCGCAATGTTGGCGCTGCGGTTCGGGTCGTACTCGATGGTCGCCACCCGCGCCGGCACGCCGAGCTTGTCGCGCCTGAAGTCAATCACCCGGTAGCGCCGCTTGTGCCCGCCGCCCCGGAAGCGGATCGATGTGCGGCCCTTGTTGTTGCGGCCGCCCGATCTTTTCTTGGGCTCGAGCAGCGGCTTGTGCGGCTTGCCGTCGGTGAGGTTCGAGAAGTCGAGCACCGACTGGAAGCGCCGCCCAGGCGACGTTGGTTTTTGCTTCTTTATGCCCATAACTGCTTGTCCGAGCGTCTTTTACTCCGCTTTCGCGGCGCAAGAGTCCGCTTTCTACCACACCGTAGTAGCAATTGCAAGAGTATTGAGAAGTCGCTGGCCCGCTTTTTGCACCTTTAAGTAGACTCGAAGAATTCCGGGGCCTGTTCGCCCGGCTTGAGCCGCACGTAGGCCTTCTTGCGCAGGGGCCGGCGACCCTCGTGGCGGCCGCGCCGCTTGACCTTGCCCTTGATCCTCTGCACGTTGACGCTCTGGACCTTTACCTTGAAGACCTGCTCGACGGCCCGCTTGATCTGGGTTTTGGTGGCCTCGCGCTCGACCTCCAGCACCAGCACGTTGCCCTCGTCCTTGAGCAGGGAGCTCTTTTCGGTGATAACCGGCCGGCGGATGATGCGGAAGTTCTCGCTCACGGTTTCAGTGCCTCGCTCACGCTCTGGACCGCCGCGCGGCTGAAGACGATGTTGCGGAAGCGCAGCAGGTCGTACGGGTTGAGTGCGAAGTGGTCCAGCACGTGCATGGTGCGCACGTTGCCGGTGGCGCGCTGCAGGTCGGCGTTATCGCGCCGGTCTACGAAGACGGCGTTGGCCAGCCCCAGCTTGGTGGCGGCGGCCAGGAAGGCCTTGGTCTTGTGGCTGCCCGGGGTCAGCTCGTCGACCACTTTCAGCCTTCCGCCGGCCAGGCGCTGGCTGAGGATCGCCCTCAGCGCGGCGAGCCGCACCTTGCGCGGCAGGCGGTAGTCGTAGCTGCGCGGGCGCGGGCCGTGCACGGTGCCGCCGCCGCGCCACAGAGGCGTGCGCCTGGAGCCGACGCGCGCGCGGCCGGTGCCCTTCTGGCGCCACGGCTTGCGGCCGCCGCCGCGCACTTCGCTGCGGTCTTTTACCTTGGCGGTGCCGGCTCGCCGCCGCGCCAGGTGGTGGCGTACGGCCTCCCAAACCAGGTGCTGCTTGACCGGGGCGGCAAAGACCTCGTCGGGCAGCTTGAGGCTGCCGGTCCGCTCGCCCGCGAGGTTCACCACGTCAACTTTTGGCATCGGCAGCCGCCTTTCTCCTGCTCGCGCGCGACTCGCGGATCAGCAGGTAGCCGTGGCGGGCGCCGGGCACCGCGCCGCGAACCAGCAGCAGGTCCTGGTCCTCGATGACGCGCACCACCTTGAGGTTCCTTACGGTGACCCGATCGCCCCCCATGCGCCCGGGCATCTTGGTGCCGGGGAAGACCCGTGCCGGGTCGGCACTCTGGCCGACGCTGCCCGGTGCGCGGTGGAACATGGAGCCGTGGGTGGCGCGGCCGCCGTGGAAGCCGTAGCGGCGCACGACGCCCTGGAAGCCCTTGCCCTTGCTGACGCCGGTTACGTCGACCCTGCGTGCGTCCCTGAGGACGTCGACCCGCACCTCGGCGCCCTGCTCGATATCGTCGCCGTCTTCGAGCCGGAACTCGCGCAGGAACTTCACGGGCGCCAAGCCAGCCTTCCTGAAGTGACCCTCGATCGCCCGCGTGGTCTTCTTGCGGCTGCGGGGTTCGACCAGCCCGAGCTGGACGGCGTCGTAGCCGTCGCGCCGGCTGGTCTTGCGCTGGACGACGACGCAGGGGCCCGCCTGGATCACGGTCACGGGGCTCACGCGGCCGTCCTCGTCGAAGGTCTGGGTCATGCCGATCTTCTTGCCGATGATTCCCTTAATCACCTGAACTCACCTCTGCTGAAGCTACTGCTGGGCCCCGGAGGCCTTGATTTCCACGTCGACGCCGGCCGGCAGGTCGAGCTTCATGAGCGCGTCGACCGTCTGCGGCGTCGGCTCGAGGATGTCGAGCAGCCGCTTGTGGGTGCGGATCTCGAACTGCTCGCGGCTCTTTTTGTCGACGTGGGGGCTGCGCAGCACGCAGAACTTGTTTTTGACCGTTGGCAGCGGGATGGGGCCCGCCACCCGGGCGCCGGTGCGGCGCGCCGTCTCGACGATCTCCCGCGTGCTCTGGTCCAGCACCCGGTAGTCGTAGGCCTTCAGCCGGATCCTAATCCTTTCGCCTATCATCGTTGCGTCACTCCACGATTTCGGTGATCGTGCCGGCGCCGACGGTGTGGCC
>CAYOXX010000071.1:0-10798 GCA_964408025.1 uncultured Acidobacteriota bacterium
GTGGTGCCCTTCCCAGGCAAGATATCATAGCGAACGTAGTCCATGAAAGTCCTGATGTAGTAAATCCCCCGCCCCTTCTCCCGCAGCAGGTTCTCCGGAAGGCGCGGGTCGGGCACCGAATCGATGTCGAAGCCCTCGCCGCGGTCGGCCACCCGCACGCGCAGCTCCCCGGCGCCGACGGTGAACTCCGCCTCGACCCGCTTGGCGGGGTCCATCCTGTTGCCGTGCTTGACGGCGTTGGTGATCGCCTCGCGCACCGCCACCGTCAGCCAGTAGAGGTCGTCGTCTCCGAACCCCGCCTCGCGCAGGATCTCCTCGGTCAGCTCGTGGACGGTGTCCATGAACTCGAAGGCGCTGCTGAAAGACAGGAATATGATCGCGGGCGTCCGGCTCATCGCTGTGCTGGTCGGGTTATCGTCTTCTAGAGGCCAAAGCTTAGCGGAAGCGCCCCCAAGCGTCAACCCGGTGGCCGGGCGAGCTAAGCGAGCGTGAAGTAGAAGGTGGCTCCCTTGCCGGGCTCGCTCTCCGCCCAAATGTGGCCGCCGTGGCGCCTGACTATCCGCTGCACGGTCGCCAGGCCGATGCCGGTGCCCTCGAACTCGCCCTCGTCGTGCAGGCGCCGGAACGGCACGAAGAGCTTGTCGGCTCCGGACATGTCGAACCCGGCACCGTCGTCGGCCACGAAGTAGACCTGCCTGCCCTCGACCTCCTTGACGCCGAACTCGATGCGCGCGCGCGGAAGCTTACCGGTGAACTTCCAGGCGTTGCCCAGCAGGTTGGCGAGCGCGGTTCCCATCAGCCGGGCGTCGCAGACCGCCGTCACGTTTTCCGCCACTTCGAATTCGACCCGGCGGTCGGGCTCCGACTCGCGCAGGCGGCTTACGATCACCCTGGCCAGCTGGCTCAGGTCAACTTCCGACCGGCTCAGCTCGGCGCGAGCCACCCGCGACAGCTTCAGGAGGTCAGCGATAAGTTGCCTCATCTTCACCGAGGACTTGCGGAGTTTCTGAACGTATCTCTTGCCTTGATCATCTAGACGCTCGCCGTAGTCCCCCAGCAAGGCGAGGGCGAAACCTTCGATGTGCCGCAGCGGAGCCCGCAGGTCGTGCGCGACGGAATAGCTGAATGTCTCCAGCTCCCTGTTCAGACTCCTTAGTTCGCGTGCCTGCTCCTCCAACTGGTCGCTGTGTCTCTTCAGCTCCTCCTCGGCATTCTTGCGCTCGGTGATGTCCTCGACGGTTCCCTCGTAGTGGAGTGTGTTGCCCTCGGCGTCGCGAATCGCCCTGGCGCTCTCGCGCACGAATACGGTCGAGCCGTCTTGGCGTTTCCAGGCCGATTCCAGACCGATTATTTCGTCGTCTCGTTCGATCAGCTCACAGAACCTGCTGCGCGGATAATCCGGTTCGAATCCCTCGGCCTCAAGGTTTCGCTCCGCCAGCTCCTCGAAAAACCAATACCCCAACATACTAACAAGTGCCGGATTAGCCAACAGTATCTTGCCGTCGGGTGTGGTGCGGTAAAGCCCGATAGCTGTGTTTTCATAAATTGCTCTGAATTGCTCTTCGCTCTCGCGGAGTTTCTGCTGAGACTGCGTAAGCTCGTCTCGCAAACGCTTGGTGGCCAGGAACATCGGTGTTATCCAGGCTACGCCCAGCAGCATCAGAATCGAGATGGAGAGGGCGACGATCTCCGTGGCCAAGTCGTGAATGTGGGTTGTATCACCAGATATTGCCATCGCAAACGAAATCGACCGCTGCAGCGCCGTGAGGAGAAGGGCCGCCGCAATCGCCAACCAGGCCACCCAACGGCCGGTGATCCTGATCAGCCACAAGGCAAAGCAGGCCGCCGCGAACTGAACGAGAATCGACAAGCCGACTATTATACTAGCGTCCATAAGCCCCGCGTAACTCAGTCAGCCGATCACAATTATCATCAGCCAGGCGACTAACTAATCGTCACTCCCCTTGATGTTCCCTCCTCTTAAACAGGGAAATTCAGGATCGGCTTTCGACCAATAAATCTGTCTTCTGCTCTCCCGCACACACAGGCGATAATGCTATTTTATTGGTGCAAACAACCTACCCGTTTCCACTAATAATATTCGAGCATAGGTTGAAGTAGTACATTTATTGAAATCGCCGCTAAAATTTAAACTCAGGCCACAGAGCCAACCTGGCCGTTGGTCCACCCCGCTTACACTCGACTCGATTCCAATACTGAATCATTTACCCTAAACAGCATTATGATAGATATAAAGGGAAAAGTCAAAATAATCTAGTTGTGAGTGTCCGATCCTTCGTTCAAGCCGAAAGTGCTAAGCAGAGCGCCCGGCAGGATAGTGCCCTCTACAGCTGGCGGCCAGGATCAGCCGAATCCTCCTCGGATTTCTTCAAGCGCTGTCCGCGCGAAAGCCGGAGCGGGCAATCGCCCGCCTAGTCCGGGCGAACGATGGCTATAGGCGGGAGGGAATGGCACGCCAGCCTGCGCCGCGGTGATCTGCGTCGACGGATACGGGGAAGAAAAAACGCGGATTGCGTGCCGAAAACGCCGCCTGGGCAGTTCCATGAAGTAGGCGAAGGGTATAGGTGTGAATATATGAGTATTCGAAGAGACCACTTGGAGCGTGGCGAGCAGATCCTCAAGGCGCTTGGCGACCCGATCCGCATCCGGATCATCGCCTGCCTGAACAGCGAAAAGAGGCTCTGCGTAAGCGACCTGGTTGAGAGGCTGGGGACGAAGCAGGCGAACGTCTCGAGGCACCTCAAAACCCTCCGCGACGCCGGCCTAGTAACCAGGAACCAGGTCGGCAACCGGGCCTTTCACACCATCTGCGGCAGCAAGCCTATCGAGATCCTGGTCTCCGTGAACGAGGTCCTGAAGCGGTTCTTCCCGAACGGCGTTAACCTGCTCGAATCGCATACGCTTCGGTAAGGGCTCCGGCGTAGAAAGAGAAAGCGCGGGGGATTGCGCCCCCGCGCCTGTAATCCGTCCTGTATCCGGTTTAGGGCCTGGGCCGCGACCTGCTCGGACTACTGCTGCGCGAAGACGAGGATGAGGAACGGCTGCTCGAACTCGACCTGCTCCTGGCGGCCGACGACGGCCGCGAGCTAGAACTCGACGGTCTACTCACCGCCGACGGCCGCGAGCTTGAGCTCGACGGGCGCCTGACGGCCGGCGAGGATCTGGTGCGTGACGGCGTGCTCGAACGGCTCCTCACGGCCGGGGCCGACCTGGTGCGATAGGCGGAACCGGAGCGGCTGCTGACGACCGGCGAGGATCTGGTGCGCGTGCTAGTCGACGGGCGCTGCACAGTCGGGCTGCTTCTGGTCCGCGGCACTGCCGCGCGGGAGCTGATGTAGCCGGAACGCGACCTCGTGGACGGCGTGTAGCGTCGCGCCGGAACCTGGGCACTTCGGCTCCTGATATAGGAGGTGGAGCCGCTGCGCTGGACCGCGCTGTCCCTGACCCGCACGCTGTTGCCCGTGCCGATCGCCTCGCCGCGCTGCACGGCGTAGCGGTTGCTCGATCCGCCGTAGCGCCGGATGTAGCGGCCGCTCGGCGTCTTGACGTAGCGGCCGCGCAGGCCGTAGTGTCCGTGGTCGTAGTAGTAGCGTCCGCCGCTGTAGTAGTAGGACCCGCCCCAGTAGTAGCCCGGGTAGTAGTAGGGATAGGAGTAGTAGTAGCGCCAGCCGTAGAAGCGCGGGTGGTAGAAGTAGTAGTAGTAGTCGTCGGGCCACCAGCAGTAGGAGTAATAGCTGACCGGGTAGTAGTAGAAGCCGAAGTAGAACGGGTAGTGACGGAACCAGGGGCCGTAGTAGTGGTAGATGATGTAGGAGTAGCGGTCGTCCTCGGGGTAGTAGCCGTCGGTGTACTCGTAGCCGTCGTAGTAGTTCCCCTCGTCGGCGCCCTGCACGTACTCGGGCAGCGGCTCGCCCTCCTCTTCATATACCGCCTCGGCCTGCGGCTCCTCGGTCATCGGCCGCGTGCGCAGAAGGAAGTTGATCACGTCCTCGCTGACTCCCCTCTCCCTGAGGCTGATGATATCGCTGACGGTCAGAACGATGTCGGCTTCGGACGAGATGATCGCGTTGATGATCGTCTCGTCGCTCAGCCCGGCCTGGGCCATCTCGACAATCGTCTCCAGCGTGAACTCCTCCACCTCCCCCTGGCTCTGGGCCAGCGTCGGTGCGGCTAGGAGCGCCGCCAGAGCGAAAGCCACAAGATTACTTTTTCTCATCGCGCCACCTTTTGATGCCTGTCGGTGATTCTGTTGAGCACATGTTACAATTCAACCCGTATTAAAGCAAGGCGCGTACCGGCTGCCGCGGGAGAAGCTCCACGGCGCCGCCTCGGTTTCTTCCGCGTAACCTACGGCTGCAGAGCTGTTTACGTAGACCACAAAACCCGACGGCGAAAAGGGAGGCTTGGCGCTTGTCCTATTAAAAGAACGCTGTCCCCTGAAGAGTACACAGAAGCAGAGAGGCCGTGAGATATCCCTGGATTCCGATCTGCGCCGCCCTCATCCTCGGCATCCTCTTGTCACCTCTCGATCCCGCGCAGGCGGGGACGCTGCGCGTGGGGACGATTCTGGTCGCCGCCTGCGCCCTGGGAGCGGCGCTCTGGGGGCGACGCTCGCTCGCCTTCATCTTCGCCCTGGCCGCCTTCGCCCTCTGCGGCGCCGCACTGCACTCCGCCGCCATGGCGCCCGGCTCCCCCGATCGCCTGCCCCGCCTCGAGAGCGCCGGAGAGCTGCGGCTCGACAGACTCATCGAGCTCGAGGGCGTCGTCCGCGGCCACCCCGAGAGGCGGCCCGACCTCGTAAAGCTGACCTTAGACGTAGAACGGATCTCCCAGTCCGGCACCAGCCGCGAGGCCGAGGGCGGAATCCTGGTCACCGTCTACCTGTCGGAGCGCTGGCAGGAGAGGGAACTGCCGTTCCGCGCCGGCGACCGGGTCCGCATGCTGACCAGGCTGAAGAAGCCGCGGCGGCCCGGCAATCCCGGCGGATTCGACTACGCCGGCTACCTGCGCCTGCGCGGGATCACCCACATCTGCTCGCTCAAGAGCCCGATGGCCGTCGAGATACTCGGCCGCGGCTGCGGGCTGCCGGGATCGTCGCTGTTCAGCTCGCTACGGGCGACCCTCGGCGGCCAGGTACGCCGCCACTTTGCGCGCCACGGCGTGCTATCGCAGCGCGGTGCGTTGCTGGAGGCGATGCTGATCGGCAACCGGGGCATGATCTCGCAGGAAACAAAGAACCTCCTGCGCCGCCTCGGCCTCCTGCATGTCATCGCCATCTCCGGCTACCACGTCTGGGCACTCAGCCTCATCTGCTTCCTGCTGCTGCGCTCCGCCCGGATTCCGGACCGCTGGGCATCGGTCGTCACGATAGTCGTGATCTCCTTCTACTGGGCGGTGGCGGGCGGGCGCAGCTCCGCCGGCAGGGCCTGCCTAGTGGGGATCGTCTTCCTGCTGGGGCGGGTTTTCGACAAGCGCTCGAACTCGGTCAACAACCTCGCCTTCGCCGCCTGCTGCATCCTGGCTGTCGCGCCCACCGAGCTTTACAACGTCGGTTTCCACCTGACCTTCGCGGCGGCGCTGTCGATCACGCTGCTCTACAAGCCCCTAAACCGCCTGTTCCGTCCGCTCGGTTGGGCCGGATCGCTGTTGGCGATCTCCGTAGCGGCCAAGCTCGGCGTGATGCCGATCGTGGCCCTCAACTTCAACACCGTGACGCTGCACGGCATCGTCACCAACGCCCTGCTGGTGCCGGTCCTCGGCCTGATCATCATCCTGGGCTTCCTCTTCCTCTTCGCCGCCGCGGCGCTGCCAGCGCTCGGCTGGCTGCTGGCGGTCCTGGTTTCCTTCCTGCTGGGCCTGACTCTGGAGGTGATACGGCTCCTCGACGCACTGCTGCCACTGGCCATTCACGTGCCGGAGCCGCCGCTCTGGCTGCTGGTCGCCTACTACGTCTCGCTGCCGCTCTGGCTGGCGCTGATCCGCAAAGCTGAAGCGGTGGCGAAGATCGTCGTCCGGGCCGCGCCGGCCGTCGTCGCGGCAGCGCTGATCTCCGTCAATCCGTTCGTCGTCGCGCCGCGGGGCCACTACCGGCTGCACGCGATCGACGTGGGGCAGGGGGAGGCGCTGCTGCTCGAGCTGCCCGACGGCTCGGCCGCGCTCATCGACGGCGGCGGCACGCCGCTCAGTGACTTCGACGTCGGCCAGAGCGTGGTCTGCGACTTCCTCTGGCACCGCGGGCACCGCCGCATCGACCTGATGGTCAGCACCCACTCGGACACCGACCACCTGGAGGGACTCCTATCCGTGGCCGAGAACTTCCCGGTACGTGAACTGTGGTTGACGAGCGCCGCCCAGGAGAACGACAACCTCCGCCACCTCCTGAGGACGGCCGAGAGGGGCGGCTGGGTCGTCAGGCGCCTCTCGCGCGGCCGCACGCTGCGCTGGCGCTCGACCCGCTGGCACGTCCTCGGCCCGCCCGCCGAGCCGTACGCCGGCCCCGAGGCCTCGAACGACAACTCGCTCGTCGCCCTGGTGGAGATCGGCAGATACTCGATTATGCTCACCGGCGACGCCGAGCGGGGTCCGCTGGACGAGACCGCCGCGCTCTACGGCGAGCGGCTGCGCTGCGACGTCCTCAAGGTCGCCCACCACGGCAGCGACGACGCCCTATCTCTTGCCTTCCTCGAGGCGGCCGCGCCGCGGCTGGCCCTGATAAGCGCGCAGCTGGACAACGTCCACCGCTTCCCGCGCCCGGCCGTCATCGACGCCCTCGAGCAAGATGGCATAACGATCCTGCGAACCGACCTGCAAGGGGCGCTCTCGCTGACGTTCAAGGCAAACAAGATCGAGGTTCGCAGGGGCAGGTAGGGAGGCCCTATTCTTCCCGCTTGAAGATGTGGAAGCCGCGCGGGGTGCGGACGATGCCGGAGACCTGTCCGACCTCGAGGCTGAACATCGCCTCCTCGAGGACCTCGATCAGCTCGCCGCGGCGGATGAAGCCCAGGTCGCCGCCAAAGCGGGCCGAGCTGTCGGCGGAGTAGTGGTTCGCCAGCTCGGCGAAGTCCGCGCCGCTCAGCAGGTCGCCCAGCAAGCGCCGGGCGACCCCCTCGTCGGGCACCAGGATATGGCGCACGCGGATGTAGCCCTGCCGCTTCTTCTCCATGATATCCTCGACCACCTCGATGGCGCTGGCGGCCGGCTGGTAGTCGGGAGCGATCTCCAGAGCGCGTCGGAAGCAGACCAGCGCCTCCTCGTAGCGCCGGTTGAGCACCAGCAGCTGGCCCTTCTTGAGGTGGGCGTCGTAGTCGTCGGCGTTGAGCTCGATGGCCCGGTCGAGGCTCTCCAGCGCCTCATCGACCCGCCCCAGCTGCCCGAGCAGGACGCCGCGGTTGATCCAGCCGTCGGAGTGGTCGGGGTAGCGCTCGACCACTCCCTCGATCATCCCGAGCGCCTCCTCCGTCCGGCCCTGGCTGACCAGCAGGTGAAGCCGGTTGTAGATCGCCTTGAAGTAGGGCTGGCGTAGCTCTATCGCCCGGTCGAAGCACTCTATGGCTCGCTCGAATCGGCCCTGCCGCGAGTAGATCACGCCGAGGGCGTTGAAGGCGGGGGCGGCGTCAGCGTCCTCCGCGACGGCCTGCTCCAGCACCGCTATCGCCTCCCCGGCCAAACCCAATCCGAAGAGCTCGATGCCCCGCCGCACGAGAGGGCTGACCTCCTCCTCTGACTCCTCCTGGGCTCGTGCGGGTGCGAAGCCCAACAGGATAGCGAGCAACAGGAGCCAGGATATCCTGAGTATCCGCAAGGCTAGAACTACTTTCGCTTCGGCGGATTCCCTGCAGAGACGTACCGGCACTGCTAGCGTCCGCCATGCCGCCAGCATCATACAGCCGCCGCCACCGCGGTCAAGAGTTATGTAGCCCACATTTGCTAAAAAAAAGCGCCCCGGTCAGGGGGCGCTCTGGGTGTGGGGGATGGAGATAAGCTACATGGGGAGGAGGTAGTCCGTCTTACCAAGCGGGTCCGAAACACCGACAATGCGGTGCGGGCCTTCGCGCCCGACCGCCAACCGCTGGAAGCCTGGGGAATGCGGATTGGTTGTCACAAGCCGACTGGAATCGACCACCGGTAGCCTGTAGCTCGTGTGCGTGAGCAGGCGAGCCGCGCCAGACATGCCCTCCTCCCTAAACTAGCAACAAAAACCTAATCAAGTGTCGTGCCAACAAGGGGAAAAACGTAAAGCATTGTAGGCAAAAGGAATATAGATCCGAACGGACGGCGGAGACGGGCCGGCAGGCCGTATAGGTACCAAAATGCAACGCCAAATGTTGCATGTTGCGGCGGCCCTCGGGTCTGGCGAACGCGGCCGCCAGCGGCTATCCTCTACCGACAAGGCGAGGCGAACGCCGCCTGCTTCCGCCTCCGCAAGATGCAGAGGTGCAAATAGGCCGCCGCCGGAAATGGCTATGACCGGGAGATTGATCGTCCACGGCACCGAGCCGCCGCTGGAGAACATGGCGATGGACGAAGCGCTGCTGCGCTCCTGCGAGGCGGGCAGGGAAGGCTTCCCCGCGCTCCGCTTCTATCGCTGGGCGCAGCCGACTCTGTCGCTCGGCGCCAAGGAGAAGCCGGAGGCGGCGGCCGACCTCGAGGCTTGCCGGCGCGCCGGCATCGCTCTCGTGCGCCGGCCGACCGGCGGCCGCGCCGTGCTGCACAGCAGCGAGCTGACCTACAGCGTCGTCGCACCCCTCGGGCGCCCGCCGTTCGTCGGATCAGTAGTCGCCTCCTACCGCAGGATCGCGGAGGCGATGCGCCGCGGCCTGGCCGCCGCCGGTGCGGAGCTCGAACTGACGGCCGGCTCGCGGCGCGCCCCCCGCTCCCACCTGCCCTGCTTCGCGGCACCCAGCCGCTGCGAGCTGGCCTGGCGGGGTCGCAAGGTCGTAGGCAGCGCTCAGCGTCGCCTGCGCGCCAGCGCCCTGCAGCACGGCTCGATACTGCTGCGCTCCGACGCCGAGGCGCTCGCCCTGGCCACAGGCGCCGCTCCGAAAGCCCGCGCCCGGCTCGCCTCGGCGATGGTCGGGCTCGAAGAGGTGCTCGGGCGCCAGCTCACCCACGAAGAGTTAGTTGCCTGCCTGGTGCCGCCGATGGCCGAGGTTCTGGGGGCGGAACTGACCGAAGCGGACCTGACCGGTGAGGAGCGGCGTATCGCCGTCGGGCTGCTCGATTCGGGCCGCTTCGAAGTGCCGATGGAAAATGCTCAGACAGCCGACAGCCCCGCGTAGGGCTCTGCTTTTCGCGACCATCTCGCTGGCGGCGCAACTCGCGCTCCCGGCCGGCCCCGCCGCTGACGCCGGCTCGGGGCGCGTAGAGCCGATCGTAGCCGCCCAGCTGCACGCTCTCGCGGGAGCTACCTGGGCGGAGGTCGACGCGGAGCTGGGGCGCCTGCGGCGCAGCGGCTTCAACACCATCTTCTTCCGCGTCTTCCAGAACGAAGGGGACCGCTACCACGGACCCGCGGCCGGCGCGGCGGCCGGCGGCGAACTGGGTGTCTACTTCGAAACCGACTGGGCCCCGGTAGTCGCCGACATGCTGCCGGCCCTGGCCGGCCTCTGCCGCCGTCACGGGCTGCGCCTCTTCGCCTGGATGACGACGCGGCGCATGGACTGGCTCGACAGCCGCGACGGCTGGCGCGACCGGCGCTACAATCCCGCCTCGGACCGCACCGAGGAGCTCGGCCACTTCGACCTGCTGAACGACGAGTTCGCCGAGTACATGCTCGGCCTCTACGCCGACCTGGCCTCGCAGCCGATCGACGGCGTCCTGCTCCAGGACGACTTCGTCATCAAGACATTCGAGGGCTTCACCCCGGCGGGGCTGGCGGGCTACCGCGAGCTCCACGGCGCCGAGCCGCGGCCGCGGGACCTGTTCCAGCAGGTCTACCGGGAGGACGACGGGCGACTGCACATCGGCCGCCTCGGCAGCGAGCACGAGCGCTGGTGCCGCTACAAGTCGGACCGCCTGCTGGCCCTCGGCAGCAGGATTATCGCCGCCTGCCGCGGAGCCGACGTTGACATCGTGATAGCCCTGAACGTCTACTATGATACGGTCCTGGACCCGCAGTGGGGCCTGGCTTGGCTCGGCCAGGACCTGGAGGGGCTCGGCGGATCCGATTTCGACCTGGTCTGCCTGATGTCCTACCACCGGCAGATCGCGGCGGAGCTGGGGATAGATGTAACCGAGGCCATAGCCCTCAATGCCGATCTCGTGGCAAGAATGTACGGTCTCTTCGGGGAACGGCTGCTGGTCAAGCTCCAGGCCGCCGACTGGCGGACTGGCGAGCTGGTCGGCGGCGAGGAGCTGGAGAGGGCGGCGCGGGCCGTCGAGTCGTCGGTGCGGCACTGGGCCGTGGCGCCGGGCGAGAGCACGGTCGGCCTGCTGATCGGCAACCTGCTGCGCGAGAGGGCGGGAGCCGGCGGGCCGCGTTGAGAACGCAACAAGAAATGGAGAAGAAGATCAGCTTCAAGTTCCTCGATCTAAAGAACTTCTCTATCCGCGAGGCGCTCTGGGTGGCGCTGCTGCTGCACCTGATCATCCTGCTGCTGCCCCAGAGCGTCAGCCCGTTCCTGCTCTTCATGAACGAGCCCGCGGCGCTGGCGGAGCCGCTCGTGCTGAACGTCACGCCGCCGGAGCTGCCCGAGCCCGATCCCGCGTTGGGCCCGGAGGAGCGCGAGGCGGTGACGCCGGAGGAGCCCTCCGAAACCCCCGAATCCCCCGACCCAAC
>CAYOXX010000071.1:10808-17722 GCA_964408025.1 uncultured Acidobacteriota bacterium
GCGGCCCAGGCCAGCGCCGCATCGATCGCACCGGCCTGCAGCAGCGCCGCCTGCGCGAGCGCCAGCAGGGGCAGCGTCCCCCACTCGCCTCGGAGAGCGGCTCGCGGCTGGCGCCCCGGGAAAGCGAGACCCCGGAAGAGGCCGAGTCGGAATCGCCGAGCATCGAGGAGATGAGCCGGAGGTTCCGCGAGGCGCTGCAGGAGCCTCTGTTCGACGGCGAGTTCTTCGCGGTCTACGATCAGGACCGCCCCTCGTCGGCCCGGCCGCTGGAAGGCCTGATCGAGCTCGACACCTACGCCTGGGACTACATGCCCTACATCATGCGGATGAAGGACAAGATCTTCGACTACTGGGCACCGAAGCTCGATACGCTCTGGATCTTCCAGCAGGGCCACCCCGGCCTCACGGTATACCGCTTCGAGATCCGGCGCGACGGCAGCCTCGTCGACGTGGCGCTGCTGCGGCCCTCGGGAACCCAGAACTACGACCGCTCGGCCCACTACGCAATCGTCAGCCCCTATCCCGGGCGGCAGGCCGCCTTCCCGCCCCTGCCACCCGATTTCCCCAACGAGACGCTGACCGTTACCTTCGGCTTCTGGGTTAACATGCGACCTCTGGACAATCGGTGATAAGACCATGATCTGGGAATTCTTCGTATCCGGCGGCATCACGATGATCCCGCTGAGCTTCTGCTCACTGCTGGCGCTGATGATTGTCATCTACAAGTTGTTCGACCTGCGCCGCGTGCGCTTCATCGATCGTGACGAGGTCAGGCTCCTGCGGCGGATGATCAGCGAGGGCGACCTCAAGGAGGCGCAGTATCACTGCACTAAAAACTCCGGCGTCTTCACCAACATCATCTCGCGCGCCCTCGAGGCCGCCGGCGGCGGCGAGCTCGCCATCCGCGAGGCGATCGGGGAGGCCGGGCGCTACGAGGTCCCGAAGGTCGAGCGCTACCTGGGGACGCTGCGCACCATCGCTGCCATCTCGCCGCTGCTCGGCCTCTTCGGCACCGTGATCGGCATGATCCGCGTGTTCAACCGCATCCAGGAGGTCGGCCTCGGCCAGGCGGCGCAGTTCTCGGGCGGCATCGCCGAGGCGCTGATCACAACCGCCACCGGACTGGCCATCGCCATCCCAACGCTGGTGATGTACAACTACTTCGTCGACCGGAGCGAAAAGATTATCCTGGAGATCGAGAAGAACAGCGCCGACGTCATGCGCCAGCTGATCTCCAACGGCGAACGGCGGTAGAGGAAGATGGAGTTCAAGCGGAAGCTGAAGAAGGGCGCCGCCATCGACATCACGTCGCTGGTCGACATCGTCTTTCTGCTGCTGATCTTCTTCGTCGTCACGACCACCTTCCGTGAGAGCCCGGGCCTGAACCTCGACCTGCCGGAGACCCGCGACGCGGCGGGGGTGACGCTGCGCGACCTCGAGGTGAGCGTAGTCGCCGCGGGCGCCGCCGGCGGGGCAATCGTCTACCTGGGCGAGGAGGAAATCTCCATCGACGAGCTCGAGGAGCGGTTGAGAATGGAGATCGCAAGCCGGGAGCAGGACAGGCGTGCCCTGGTGGTGCGGGCCGACAGGGAGGTACGCTTCGACACCGTTTTCCGCGTTCTCGACATCGCCAGGCGCGCCGGGGCGCTGAGCATCACCTTCCCCGCCACCTTCAGCCCCGAGGTCCGCGACGAGGACGAACAGTAAAATCGTCCCTTGCCGCGGCCGGCGGAAGGAATTGAAAAGCAAAGAGGATAGGGGGAATGCCGAGGAGACGGACGCGGCGAGCCGCGAAGATCTTCAATTCCAGCAAACCTTTACTGTCACTGACCCTCCTTGCCTCGCTGATGTTGCTGCCGGCTTGCGGCGGCGCCAGGCGAGGGGATGCGGAAACGGTGCGCCCGCGACCGGCTGTGGAAGGCGTCCGGGTCGGCCCGCGACTGGTGCGAACCCCGGCGATCCGCATCGGGCTGGAGGAACTCGCCACGAGCGCCCTGACGGTGCGCGCCGGCGGCGGCCTGGTCCTCATCGATCAGGAGCGGAACGCCGCGGTCTCCGGACGCCGGCAGGTCTCGCAGATCAGCTTTTTCGTGGAGGGAGCCAGCGGCGAGGAGCCGATCGAGCTCTACCGGGTGCAGGTCGCCTCGCTGAGCCGCGAGGCGGCGGCCGAGCGTCTCGCGGCCCAAATCCGCCGGGAGCCGGGGCTGCCGACCGTCGTCCGCTACAACGCCCAGACACGCACCTGGCGCGTGCAAGTGGGCGAGGCGCCGAGCCGCTCCGAGGCTCTCCGCGTCGAGAGGGCGCTCCACGCCGCCGGCTACGAGGAGACCTGGGTGGTGCGCGACAGCACCGTGGCGGGCCCCGCGAGATCGCTGGCGGCAGTCGACGCCGGCGGCAGTCGCATCGCCGCCGCCCGCACCTTCCGCTGCGCGCCGAGGCTGGCCAACGCCCTGCTGGAGGTCGGCAGCTCACGCTACCGCGGCGCGCTGGAGGTGCGCGCCGGCGCAGACGGGCGCGTGCTGCCGATCAACATCGTCAACATGGAGCAGTACCTGCGCGGAGTCGTGCCGGCCGAGATGAGCCCGACTTCGTTTCCGCAGCTCGAGGCGCTCAAGGCCCAGGCGGTGGCGGCGCGCACCTACGCTTTCAAGAATCGCGGGCAGTACGCCCGCCAGGGCTACGACATCTGCGAGTCGGCTCGCTGCCAGGTCTACAGGGGAGCCGACATCGAACACGAGCTAAGCGACCGGGCGATCCGGGAAACCACCGGCGAGATAATCGTCTACGAGGGCGAGCCGATCAACGCCCTCTTCACCTCCACCTGCGGCGGCCACACTGAGGATGTGGAGAACGTGTTCTCCGGCGACCCCGTCCCCTACCTGCGCGGCGTGCCCTGCGAGCCCGAGGCGGAGCAGTTCAGCCGCCTGCGCTCCGACGAGGAGATAGCCGTAACCTACGGCAGCGACGACCTGCCGCTCGACTACGAGGTGGCTACGCTGAAGATCGCCGGCGTGCTCTCGACCGGCTTCTCGCCCGAGCCGGCGGCGCAGGTCGAGGGCGGGCGCTGGCGGCTCTGGGTCGAGCGGGCGACCCGCCGCCTTGGAAGCGGGCGCACGCGGGACGACTCGGACCGAATCGCTGCGCGGGAGTCCACTCCCACACTCCGGGAGGCGATCGAGAGCCTGGTCGCGGCCGCCGGCTGGGAGGAGCGCATAAGCCGGCACGTAACCGAGGGGGATGTCCGCGCGCTTATCGACCTCGAGGGCGCCGCGGGGCTCGACCTCGAGAGCGGGAGAATGGTCCTCTACTTCCTGCGCCTGGGCCTGATCGCCGCCGAGCCCGACGGGCGCCTGGCCATCGGCGAGCCGCTGCGGCAGACCACCGCCCTGCGGCTCCTGCGCAGGCTGCTCGGGCTCGAGGGCGCCCTGGGGACCGCAGAAGGAAACCTGGTGCGCGCCGGGGGCGGAACGCTTGAGCTGCGCAGCGGCGCCGAAGTCGAGGATTACGAGATGGAAGCGGGCGCACGTCTCTTTAAGCGCTTCCAGAGCTACACGGTACCGGTGCGGACATTGCAGATGGCGCCGGGCGACCGAGTGGTGCTCTGCCTACGGGACGGTCGCATCGCGGCCCTGGTGCACTCGCCGCCACTGCAGGGCATCGCCAGCGACCGCGACTCGCGCTTTTACCGCTGGGACGTCCGCTACTCGCCCGCCGAGCTGGCCGAATCGGTCGGCCGCTTCGCCTCCGTCGGGCGCGTCCGCGAGCTGCGGCCGCTACGCTACGGCGTCAGCGAGCGCGTCGTCGAACTCGAGGTGGTCGGCGACGAGGGGCGCGCGGTGCTCCGCGGACTGCAGATCCGCCGCGCGCTGGGGCTGCGCGAAAACCTCTTCGTCATCGAGAGGATCTACGACGAGATGGGCAACATCGCCGCCTGGCGCTTCATCGGTAACGGCTGGGGCCACGGCGTCGGACTCTGCCAGTTCGGAGCCTCCGGCATGGCGATCGCCGGCCTCGACTACCGCCAGATACTGCAGCACTACTACTCCGGCGTCCAAATAGAGAAACGGTATTAGATATTTTGAGAAAGGCGTTTATCTTCCGACATAAGTCCTTTAATAAGATCAGTATACAGCTTAGAGAATAGATGCTTGCCCCGTGTTCCTTTTCTCCTGGCCGATGCCGCGCGGGCTAGAAGTAGAAGGTGTAGCCGAAGCTGAGCTGCCAGCCCTCTGTGTCGACATCCGGCATGATGATGCTCGAGATGTCGAGGTCGAGGTTGAGGTAGCGGACGTCGACGTATATCGCCGAACCCGCGCCGAACGGCACCTCGGCCCCGAAGCCCCAGTGGTAGCCGAAGTCGGTGTTCTCGGCCTCGCCGTCGAACAGGTCGCCATCGGCGGTTGTCCGGGTCCAGCCGAGGCCGAGGAGACCGTAAACCTGCAGCCTGCTCGACGGCAGGAGGTAGAAGAGCCCCGACACCTGGATCGGGTAGAGCTTCAGAGTGGCGCCGTTGATGTCCTCGCTGCGGAAATCGATGGAGCCCTCGAGGGCGAAGAAGTTGCTGAGGCGGGCGCGGGCGTGGATGCCCCACTGCATCTGGCGGGCGTCCTCCTCGGTGGCGGAGCTCACGGAGGAGCCGTGAACCCCGACCCCGAACTTGCCGACCTGCGCGCCGGCCGCGCATGCGAAGAGCAGCAACGTCGCCGCGCAGATTACAGGAACCGCAATGCGCATTTTCAATCCCTCCCTCTCAACTTTCGCAGTTTAGTCTCAGGTTAGTGGACCAGATCCGCTCGAGGTCGCCGCTACTCCAAAGCGGGTCCCGGCCTTGCGGCTAGAAGGGGATGTCGTCGTCGCTGATCTGTTCCGGCTGGAAGCCGCCCTCGCCCGCCGGGGCGCCGGGCTCGCCGCGGCCGCTGAGCATCATCATGTTGTCGACGACTACCTCGGTGCGGTAGCGCTTCTGCCCGTCCTTCCCCTCCCAGGAGCGGGTCTTGAGCTTGCCCTCGACGAACACCTGCGAGCCCTTTTTCAGGTACTCGCCGACGATCTCCGCCAGGCGACGCCAGGCGACCACGTCGTGCCACTCGGTCTGCTCCTGCATTTCGCCCTCGGCGTTGCGCCAGCGCGCGGAGGTGGCGATCGAGAAGTTGGCCACCGGCGTGCCGTCGGCGGTGTAGCGCAGCTCGGGATCGCGGCCGAGGTTTCCGATCAGCATAACCTTGTTCAGCGACCTGCTCATCATAACCTCCTGATCGCTACGGGTTGAGGCCGAGGCTCCGCAGCCGCTCGCGCGCCATGCGGGCCTCGTTGGTGTCGGGATAGCGGCGGATCAGCTGCTGCAGCAGTATCACACCCTGGGCGGTCTGGTTCGAGCTGAGGAACGAGAGCGCCTTCTTGAACATGGCGCTCACCCTGTACTGGGAGTCTGAGTAGTGAAGTATGACGGCGTCGTACTCCTCGACCGCCGCCTCGTAGTCGCCCAGGTTGTAGAGGCACTCGCCGACGTAGAACTGCGCGTCGTCGGCGTCGGCGGACTCGGGGAAGCTGCGCAGGAACTCCCTGAGGCCGGAAAGCGCCAGGTTGTAATCGCCCGCCAGGAAGTCGGCATAGGCGATGCGGTAGGCCGCCGCCTCGCCGAGCGGTTCGCTCTCCTCGGCCGGCTCGCTCTCCTCTGCGGACTCGCCGGCCGGCTCCTCCTCGTCGGCCTCCTCGCTCTCCTCGGCTGTCGAGTAGGCGCCGCCGTAGCGGCTGTAGCGCAGCCCGCGCAGCTCCTGCCGCATGTTGTCGATCCGGAGCTCGGCGTCGTCGACGCGCTCGCCGATCGCCTGCAGCATCGCCTCGAGGCTGTCCACCTGGACGCCGAGCCTGGCCCCATCGATCCGCAGCGCGGCAAGGGCCTCCTGCAGCTCGCCGCGCAGGGCGACGATCTCGGACCGGTTGGCGCGGTTCTCCTCCTGAAGCTCGTCCAGGTCGGCGATCACGCGGGCCAGGTTCTGCTCGATCAGGCTCAGCCTGTCGACGCGCTCCTCCCTCGGCCCGCTGGACGCGCACCCGCCAAGCAGCAGCGGCAGGAGCGCAATCGCGCCGACCAGCGCAGTAGTTCTCATCGTTCCGGTTACCTCAAAGTTCTGTTAGCTTGGCTACCACTTCGGCGGCACACAGTCCGTCCGCCTAGGCCGACGGATCTTCCCGCTTCGGCTGGCGTCTCCTCAGCGCTCGAAGACCCGGAAGTGCGCGCGGCGGTTCCTGGCCCAGGCGTACTCGTTGTGGCCTGGGTCGAGCGGCCGGCTCTCGCCGTAGGAGACGGTCATCAGCCTGGAGGGAGCGATGCCGACGCGGATGAAGTAATCGCGCGCGGCGTTGGCGCGGCGCTCGCCCAGGGCCAGGTTGTACTCCTCGGTGTCGCGCTCGTCGCAGTGGCCCTCGATGATCACCCGCACTGTGGCGTGCTCGCGCAGCCAGGCGGCGTTCTGCTCGAGCGAGTCGATGGCGTCGTCTCGCAGGTCGTAGCGGTCGAAGTCGAAGTAGATGTTACTTAGGAACTCGGCGGCGTTGATCTCCTCGATGGTCATGTCCGAGAGCGGCCTCTCGCTGATGCCGCCTTCCTCGCCGACGCCGACGCCCTCGTCCACCACCTCGAAGTCGTCCTCGGCTATCTCGGTGTCCGGCTGCTCGACCACTACGCCCTCGCCCTGCACGGTCCCGGTTTCCGTATCGGGCGCTCTCCTGCTCCCGCAGGCCGAGAGAGAGAGCAGCAGGGCTGCGGCGGCTGTAAGTGCTATGAAGGTACGCATCGGTTTTCCTCCGAGCTAGAGTGTCGTTGGCCGGCGCCCGTCGCCGATGCTCTCGGCGATCATCGTAGCGCAAACCGTCTCCAGATACCAGCCTGCACGGCGCCGCCGCCGCCGGCC
>CAYOXX010000072.1:0-17349 GCA_964408025.1 uncultured Acidobacteriota bacterium
GGACGATTCCGGCGTCGTGGCGGACCGAGTGCGGCGCCCCCGACCCGGAACTGCGTAGTTCTCCGGCCAGGCGCGCCACGTCCCGCGTGAGCCCGAGCCGCACGTAGAGCCGCAGCTCGAGCAGGTGCACCCGGTGCAGCTGTTGGCTGTCCGGGAAGCGCTGGGCGAGCTGCAGGCAGCGCGAGAGCGCCTCGTCGTTGGCGCGCATGCGGTAGAGCGTTTCGACGGTCTCGGCTTCGATCCGGTCGGCGCGGCGGCTGCCGGGGTGCCCGGTGCGCCAGAGCTCCAGGACTTCCAGGGCCGCCTCGAAACCGGAGCCTCCGCGCAACCGGCGAACCATCTGCAGGTATTCGTCCTCGCCGAACGGCCGCGGCTCCCGCCCGAGCTCGGAGCAGATGCGCACCTCGGCGGCGCGCGCGGCGGACCAGGTGCCCGGCTGCCCGGCCTGCAGCTGCGCCGAGCGCAGGGCGGCGACCGCTCCCTCCGCGTCGCCGAGTGCCTCGAGGGCAGCGGCGCGGCCGAGCCGGGCGGCGTCGGCGTACGATCCGCTACGGTGGTGCCGCAGAACCGTGCCGAAGAGCTCGGCCGCGCGCCGGTGGCCTCCCGCGTCGCAATGGTCCTCTGCAACCGCCAGCACGAGGTCCGCGTGCTCCCGCGCGCCGTCGACGCCAATCAGGGTCCGGAGAGCCTCGTCGGCACCCTCGGTATCCCCACTCCCGACGCGGCCGGAGATCACATTCCGCAGGGCGTAGGGCCTCAGCGGGCGCTCGCGGGCCGCCACGGCCAGCCAGAGCGCCTCGCTTTCGGCCGCGCGGCCGGCACTGGCCAGCAGCGCCGCCCTCAGGACCCACGCCTCGATGGGCGGCTCCCGCATCTCCAGTTCCGTCAGCTCGCGGTCCAGGGCCTCCAAGGCGCCGTCGACGTCGCCCGCCCGCCAGAGGGCGGCGGCGCGCCCGAAGGAGGGAGTGGGGAGCCGCGCCTCGTCGGCCGGGCAGGGAAGGCCCGTAGCGAACAGCAGAAACCCCGACGCCAGCAGGGCGAAAGCCGTGATTCGCCTACATCTCTTCACGACCGGTCTCTCGTGTTGAACAACGGCGAAAACCGCCACGGTCTCAACAGCGACTTAAGTGTACACGCGCGCGTCGTGATACACTATTAGTTTGGGTACACCAGGGAGATTGGGAACCAATCGGCGCCCCGATTCGTTGTGCATAGTGAATTAGGGATAGGCAACGGGAGGATTCGGGAGATGAAGAAGCGGGAGGGTGAGCGCTGGCTGCTGCCGCGCTTCAGCGTCACCAGGCCGGTGACCGTGGTGGTGATCTTCGTGGCACTGCTGGTGGTTGGCTACATAGCCTACACCCGGATTCCGCTGGAGATGATGCCCAGCAGTTACGACCTGCCGGTCATGAGCATCTATGTCCCTTATCCCAACGCGACACCGGAGGAGATCGAGCAGCTGATTACGCGCCCCATCGAGGAGATCCTGGGCACGGTGCGCAACGTGCGGGAGACCCGGAGCTCCATGGGGAGCGATTACACCTGGACCGCCATCATATTCAACCAGGGCACCGACATGGACCTGGCCTACGCCGAGGTCAAGGACCGGGCCGACCGGGTGATGGGCGACCTGCCAGACGACGTCGAGCGGATCTACGTGCGGCGCTTCCATACCGGCGCCGATTCCGAAATATCTGTTGCTTTAACCATCCAACGTGAATTTGCCGACCTTTATTATCACCTCGACCTACACCTGGCCAGGAAGCTGCAGCGGATCGATGGGGTGGCCAACGTCGATATCGAGGGGACAGAGGAGAAGAGCTTCGAGATCGAGCTGAACATGGACCGCGTCTCGGCCCACCGCATCAACCTCTACGAGCTGGTCGAGGAGCTGCGCCGCGCCAACTTCGCCATCCCCAGCGGCTTCGTGCGCGAGGGCGACCGCCGCTTCTACATCCGGGCCATGGGGCGCTTCGTCACTATCGATGAGGTCGAGCAGCTCGAGATAGCCCCCGGTGTGCTGCTGGGCGACATCGCCACCATAACCTTCGAGGTGCCCGAGGAGGAGGGCATTCGGCGCATTAACAGTGCGCAGGGTATCTGGCTGGAAATACAAAAAGAGTCCGGCGCCAACAGCGTCGAGGTGCACCGCAACGTGATGGCGGTGCTGGACTACGAGTTCGAGAACAATCCTAACCTGATTGGCATCGAACGCGGCTGGGTCATAGGCCAGGGGCAGCTGATCATCGAGAGCCTCGCCGACCTGCAGGAGACGGCGATGTGGGCGGCGCTGTTTGCCGTGCTGGTGCTCTTCTTCTTCCTGCGCCACTTGCGCATGACGCTGGTGATCACGCTGGCCATACCGATCAGCCTGCTAGCCACGGTGGTGGTGATGTACTTCACCGGCGAGACGCTCAACCTGCTGACGCTGATGGGGCTGATGGTCAGCGTCGGCCTGGTGGTCGACAACTCGATCGTCGTCGTCGAGAACATCTTCCGCTACCGCAAGAGCGGGGACGAGCCGAAGCACGCGGCGATCAAGGGCGCCGGCGAGGTGGCCAAGGCGGTGGTGATGGCCACGCTGACCACGGTGGTCGTCTTCCTGCCGATGATCCTGATGAGCGGCAACGATATCATGGGCTACCTACTGGGCCGCATCGGCCTGCCGGTGGTCTTCGGCCTGCTCTCCAGCCTCATGGTCGCCCTGATCTTCATCCCACTGGTCACCACCCGCTTCAAGGACAAGGGCAGGATCGGCAGCTCGAAGGTGATCGACTGGGTGCGCGGCCGCTACGTCGACGCTCTGCGCTGGGCCGTCGGCCACAGAGTGGAGATGGTGCTCTTCTCGATCGTCATACTCTTCGGCATTTTTACCTTCACCGGCGACCTTGGCTACCAGGACGAGCTGGAAGATTCCATCGACACCTCCATCCGCTTCCGCCTCGGCCAGCGCTACGGCGATATCGAGGGCTACCCGCTGCAACTCGCCATGCGGGTGGAAGAGTGGTGCCGGGAGCATAGCGACGTGCTCGAATTCGATACTCTTTCCACCTGGGTGGAACACGACTACGTTCGCGTGACGATGTTTCGGAGCCCGGGCCAACGGAAGACACCGGTGCTGCAGAAGCCGCTGCTCTGGGCCCGCAACCTCTTCTTCCTCAACGACATGCACAGGAGTGCGGACGCCGAGTACCGCGAGTTCATCCGCGAGCACCTGGAGGAGGACATCGGTCTGATTCCCGGCGAGGCTGAGATGCTGGTCGGCTGGAGCGGCGGCCAGGAGGACCGCAGGACGATCCGGCTGGTGCTGGAGGGTCGCGACTACGACGAGCTGCGCCGCTGGGGCGAGCGCGTGAAGGGTGAGCTACGACGCCTTCCCGACGTGATCAACGTCGAGACCGACGTCGAGACCGGGCGCGAGGAGCTGGCGGTCGTCATCGACCGCGACCGCGCCCGCGCGGCCAACGTCAACCCGGCCTGGGCTGCGGCCACAGTCAGCAACGCCATCCGCGGCGTGCAGTTACCGCGCTTCCAGGACCGCGACCGCGAGATCCACATGACAGTGCGGGTACGGGAGGAGGACCGCCGCAACATCGAGCAGCTCGGCAACCTGCGCGTCGCCACCAACGACGGGCGCGAGGTGCCGCTCTCCTCGATCGCCGACTTCACGCACACGCGCGGCCCGAGCTCCATCACCCACTACAACAGGAAGCCCAGTTACAGCCTCTGGGTTACGGGTAACACCGAACGCCTCGACGAGCTGATGCCGATGGTTGCCGGCGCCATGCAGCGGCTCGGCCACAAGCCGGGCTACACCTACAGCTTCGGCGAGCGGGGGCTGCGACTCGGGGAGGACAGCGAGAGCTTCGGCTTCGCCGCCATCCTCGCCGTCACCTTCGTCTTCCTGCTCATGGGGGTCCTGTTCGAGAGCTTCGCGCTGCCGCTGACCATAATCTGCTGCGTGCCGTTCGCCTTCGCCGGCTCGCAACTGCTGCTGAAGGTCTACGGCATGCCCGCCAACCTCTTCGCCTTCATCGGCATCGTGATCATCATCGGCGTGGTGGTCAACAACGGCATCGTCCTGGTCGACCTCATCAACCGCCAGCGTAAAAAAGGTATGGACCGCCTGCAGGCGATCTCGCTGGCCGGCCATTACCGCTTCCGCCCGATTATGATGACCGCCGGCACCACCATCTTCAGCCTCATCCCGTTGGGCTTCGGCGATGCCAACCTGGTCGGCATCCCCTACAACCCGCTGGGGCTGGCGATGATCGGCGGCCTGGCGCTCAACTCGATGCTGACGCTGCTGATGGTGCCGGTATTCTACACCCTCTTCGACGACCTCAAGAAGGTCTGGCACTGGATCGTGGCCGTGATGTTCCGCCGCCAAGCCGCCGAGGGGACAGCCGCGGCAGCCGGCGCCAGGGCAAGCTCCGAGAAGTAGGTAAATACCTCCCGTAAACGACATTCCCGAAAGCGGCGACGAAACATTAATATCTCTGTGCGGTCCCGGCAGGACGGAGAGGGCTGCGGGTGAGGTGGCCGCTGGGAACCGCGCGCGCGTAGCGCAGCCCCATCGGCTATAATACATCACGAAGATTGGGAACCAATTAGAGCCCCGATTCGTTGTGCATAGTGGATAGGAATAGACAAAGGGCGGATTCGGGAGATGAAGAAGCAGGAAGGTGAGCGCTGGCTGCTGCCGCGCTTCAGCGTCACCAGGCCGGTGACCGTGGTGGTGATCTTCGTGGCGCTGCTGGTGGTCGGCTACATAGCCTACACCCGGATTCCGCTGGAGATGATGCCCAGCGGCTACGACCTGCCGGTCATGGGCATCTATGTCCCTTATCCCAACGCGACGCCCGAGGAGATCGAGCAGCAGATCACGCGCCCCATCGAGGAGATCCTGGGCACGGTGCGCAACGTGCGGGAGACCTGGAGCCAGATGGGGCGCGACTACTCCTGGACAGGCATCATATTCAACCAGGGCACCGACATGGACATGGCCTACGCCGAGGTCAAGGACCGCGCCGACCGGGTGATGGGCGAGCTGCCCGACGACGTCGAGCGGATCTACGTGCGGCGTTACAATATCGGCTCCGATTACGAAATTAATGTTGCGTTGGCCGTCCAACGTGAATTTGCCGACCTCTTCTACCACCTCGATCTGCACCTGGCCAGAAAGCTGCGGCGGATCGAGGGCGTGGCCAACGTAGAGATCCAGGGCGTGCAGGAGAAGAGCTTCGAGATCGAGCTGAACATGGACCGCGTCTCGGCCCACCGGATCAACCTCTACGAGCTGGTCGAGGAGCTGCGGCGCGCCAACTTTGCCATCCCCAGCGGCTTCGTGCGCGAGGGCGACCACCGCTTCTACATCCGGGCCATGGGGCGCTTCGTCACCGTCGACGAAGTCGAGCGGCTCGAGATCGCCCCCGGCGTGCTGCTGGGCGACATCGCCTCTATTACATTCGAGGTGCCCGAGGAGGAGGGCATTCAGCGCATCAACAATGCGCAGGGTATCTGGCTGGGAATTCAAAAAGAGGCCGGCGCCAACAGCGTCGAGGTGCACCGCAGAGTGATGGCGGTGCTGGACTACGAGTTCGAGAACAACCCGAACCTGCGCGGCATAAGGCGCAGCTGGGTTTTCAGCCAGGGGCAGCTGATCATCGACAGCCTCGCCGACCTGCAGGAGACGGCGATGTGGGCGGCGCTGTTCGCCGTGCTTGTGCTCTTCTTCTTCCTGCGCCACGTGCGCATGACGCTGGTGATCACGCTGGCCATACCGATCAGCCTGCTGGCCACGCTTGTGGCGATGTACTTCACCGGCGAGTCGCTCAACCTGATGACGCTGATGGGGCTGATGGTCAGCGTCGGCCTGGTGGTCGACAACTCGATCGTCGTCGTCGAGAACATCTTCCGCTACCGCAAGAGCGGGGACGAGCCGAAGCACGCGGCGATCAAGGGCGCCGGCGAGGTGGCCAAGGCGGTGGTGATGGCCACGCTGACCACGGTGGTCGTCTTCCTGCCGATGATCCTGATGAGCGGCAACGATATCATGGGCTACCTACTGGGCCGCATCGGCCTGCCGGTGGTCTTCGGCCTGCTCTCCAGCCTCATGGTCGCCCTGATCTTCATCCCACTGGTCACCACCCGCTTCAAGGACAAGGGCAGGATCGGCAGCTCGAAGGTGATCGACTGGGTGCGCGACCGCTACGTGAACGCCCTGCGCTGGGCCGTCGGCCACAGGGTGGAGATGGTAGTGCTATCGCTTGTCGTGCTCTTCGGTATCTTCGCCTTCACAAGCGACCTCGGCTACCAGGACGAGATGGATGATACCATCGACACCTCCGTCCGCTTCCGCCTCGGCCAGCGCTACGGCGAGATCGAGGGCTACCCGCTGCAACTCGCCATGCGGGTGGAAGAGTGGTGCCGGCAGCATAGCGACGTGCTCGAATTCGATACTCTTTCCACCTGGGTGGAACACGACTACGTTCGCGTGACGATGTTTCGGAGCCCGGGCCAACGGAAGACACCGGTGCTGCAGAAGCCGCTGCTCTGGGCCCGCAACCTCTTCTTCCTCAACGACATGCACAGGAGTGCGGACGCCGAGTACCGCGAGTTCATCCGCGAGCACCTGGAGGAGGACATCGGTCTGATTCCCGGCGAGGCTGAGATGCTGGTCGGCTGGAGCGGCGGCCAGGAGGACCGCAGGACGATCCGGCTGGTGCTGGAGGGTCGCGACTACGACGAGCTGCGCCGCTGGGGCGAGCGCGTGAAGGGTGAGCTACGACGCCTTCCCGACGTGATCAACGTCGAGACCGACGTCGAGACCGGGCGCGAGGAGCTGACGGTCGTCATCGACCGCGACCGCGCCCGCACGGCCAACGTCAACCCGGCCTGGGCTGCGGCCACGGTCAGCAACGCCATGCGCGGCGTGCAGCTGCCGCGCTTCCAGGAACGCGACCGCGAGATTCGGATGGCGGTGCGCATTCGGGAGGAGGACCGCCGCAACATCGAGCAGCTCGGCAACCTGCGGGTGCCGACCAACGACGGCCGCGAGCTGCCGCTCTCCGCGATCGCCGACTTCAACCACACGCGCGGCCCGAGCACCATCTCTCACTACAACCGGAAGCCCAGCTACAGCCTCTGGGTTACGGGCAACACCGAGCGCATCGACGAGCTGATGCCGATGGTTGCCGGCGCCATGCGGCGGCTCGGCCACAAGCCGGGCTACACCTACAGCTTCGGCGAGCGGCAGCTGCGACTCGGGGAGGACAGCGAGAGCTTCGGCTTCGCCGCCATCCTCGCCGTCACCTTCGTCTTCCTGCTCATGGGGGTCCTGTTCGAGAGCTTCGCGCTGCCGCTGACCATAATCTGCTGCGTGCCGTTCGCCTTCGCCGGCTCGCAACTGCTGCTGAAGGTCTACGGCATGCCCGCCAACCTCTTCGCCTTCATCGGCATCGTGATCATCATCGGCGTGGTGGTCAACAACGGCATCGTCCTGGTCGACCTCATCAACCGCCAGCGTAAAAAAGGTATGGACCGCCTGCAGGCGATCTCGCTGGCCGGCCATTACCGCTTCCGCCCGATTATGATGACCGCCGGCACCACCATCTTCAGCCTCATCCCGTTGGGCTTCGGCGATGCCAACGTGGTCGGCATGCCTTACAATCCGCTGGGGTTGGCGATGATCGGCGGCCTGGCCCTGAACTCGGTGCTGACGCTGCTGATGGTGCCGGTATTCTACACGCTCTTCGACGACCTCAAGAAGGTCTGGCACTGGATCGTGGCCGTGCTCTTCCGCCGCCGCGCCGCCGAGGGGGCGGCCGCGGCAGCCGGCGCCAGGGCAAGCTCCGAAAAATAGCGCAAGGCATCCCTGGCCCGCATATTGCGCAAGATTCAGCCGTCCGGCGTCCCCTTTGCCCGAATCTCTTTGTTGCGGCCGATGTTGGACCCTCGACGTGACGCTAACCATGCCTGCGGGTCCAAAATCGGCCTCGCCTCGACCTTCGGGAAAATCGGCTTGCCGGTGACAATATGTAACCTCTTTGTCCTGTGGATAGAGCACCGGCAAGATCAACATATCAATCACTTAACACCAGAGCCGGCCAAACCTTGTGCAATATGCAGGCTAGAACAGCTCGATGTCTCAGCAAGTCCGCCAGCAGCAGCGGACCCCGTTTCGACGGCTATCCCTTACGACAATTCCGGGCTGTGTGGTAACCTGTGCTCCGCCTACCGACCGGCGTGCGCAGTCACGGGAGCACGCGGGCGGGGCTCCGGAAGGGGGAGAGGAGCGATGCGGCTTCGGCCCTGGCTTGCGGTCTTGTGCGTTTGCCTGCCGCTCGGCGCGCCGGCGCCCCGGGCCGAGGAGGAGGGCACCGCGCGCGCTGCGCGGTCGATAACCGTCGTGGAGCTGCGCGAGCACGTCTACTACCTGGCCTCCGACGAACTGGAGGGGCGGGGAACCGGCGAGGCGGGCTACGACGCCGCGGCGCGCTACGCCGCCATGCAGTTCCGTGCCGCCGGCCTGGCCACCCTCCTGGCTGGAAAGGATGGCCGCGAAACGTTCCTCCAGGAGTTTTCACTGGTCAGCCACGTCCTCGGCGACGGCAACTCGCTTACCGTATGCTGCGGCGACGACGAGGTCTCCTTATCGGTCGGCAAGCATTATCTGCTGCTCAGCCCCGGCGGCGATCCCGAAGCGGTGCTCGATTTCTCCGAGCCGCTATTCGTCGGCTACGGTGGTCGGAGCGACTACGAGGGGCTCGACGCGCGCGGCAGGATTGTGCTGGCGCTCAGCGGCGATCCGCCAGACGCCAGCCACCCGGACCCGATCGAGGCCGTGGACCGCTGGCGCCGCCACGCCTCGCTCGACCGCGGACCGCTGGCCAAGGCGCGGACGGCGATGGAAATGGGCGCCGCCGCCGCCGTCATCGTCACCGACGCGCAGGCCGTGCGCGCCTGGGACGGCTGGAGATTCGAGCTCGCGGAGAACCGCCTTGACCTCGCCTCCGCCGTCTCCCCGGCCGCCAAGGTTCGGATACCGGTGGTAGTCGTCGGCCCGGAGGCGGCCGACGCCATCTTCGCCGCAGGCGGGCGCCATCCGCCCCAAGCCGCCGAGGGTGTCCGGCTAGGGCTTGTAGTCGACTACCGGCTCGAAGAGATCGCCACCCGCAACGTGGTGGCCATGGTGCCGGGGACCGACCCGGAATTGAGCGACCAGTACATCACCGTCGGAGCGCACCTCGACCATCTCGGCATCGAGGACGGGCAGGTTTACAACGGCGCCGACGACAACGCCAGCGGCTCGGCCGCGGTTCTCGAGATAGCCGAGGCGGTTGCCGCGCACCCCAGCGCCAGGCCGGTCGTCTTCATCCTCTACGCCGGCGAGGAGCTCGGCCTCTTCGGCTCGCGCCACTTCGTGGACCGCTGCCCCGTGCCCGTCGACGAGGTGATGGTGAACATCAACCTCGACATGATCGGGCGCTACGACCCCCGCAACCCCGAATCGGACGGAATCTACGCCGTCGGCGCAGCGCGCACCTGCCCTGAGCTGGCCGGGATCCTGCGGGCGGTGAACGAACGGACGGTCAGGCTGCCGCTGGACTACAGCGGTGGCGACGGCTGGTTCGGGGGCAGCGACCACTTCAACTTCCACGAGCGCGGCATACCGGTGGTCTTCTTCACCAACGACGAACATCCCGACTACCACCAGCCGACCGACGACGCCGACCGCATCGAGTATGACAACCTCCGCAGCATCGCCGTGCTGGCCTACTGGCTGGTGATGGAGCTGGGGGATCGCGAGCACGCACTCTGTGCCGGTGAGGGTGGCGGTGTCAGATGACGGAGTGTTCAGTTAACTTGATAAATCGACTTTCGGATGGGAGGAGATTTAAATGAGACGGTATCAGCAAGCACTTGTAGCCTGCTTCGCGATTCTGTTCGCGTTCGCGGCGGCGGGCGGCCCCGACGGGAGGCCTGAGGAGTCGCCGTCGCAGTCGATAACCCTGGCGGAGCTGCGCGACCACATGTTCTATCTCGCCTCCGACGAACTGGAAGGGCGGATGACGGGCGAGGAGGGCTATCGCATCGCGGCCCGTTACTGCGTCACGCAGTTCCGCGCCGCCGGCCTGCAGCCAATATGGACAAACGACGAGGACGTAGCCGGCTTCCTGCAGCCGGTGCCGCTGGTCCGTAGCCGGACCGGTGAGGGCAACTCGCTGACGCTGGTCCGCGGCGACGAGGAAACTGTCTTCGAGATCGGCGAGAGGTACCTGCTCCCCGAGGCCGGCGATCCGGAGGGGTTGCAGGCTATAGAAGCCGAGCTGCTCTTCGTCGGCTACGGCATCCACGAGCCGGAGCACGGCTGGGACGACTACGACGGTCTGGAGGTGGAAAGCAGGGTAGTGGTTTTCCTGCTCGGCGCGCCCCGGCGCGACGGCGAGCCGGTGCTGCCCGGCGAGCTGCACGCGGGGTATGCCCACACGATGCGGGGTTCGGTCAGGAAAGCCGCCGCGGCCGCGGAGTTGGGAGCCGCCGCCGTCGCGATCGTGCCCAACATGGACATCGCCTTCGGCTGGAACATGATTCGCAATTTCTTAGGCCGTGACAGGATCAGCTACGCCGGCGAGGAAGGCGGGGGAGCCGAAAGTCCGATCCCTATCCTCCTGCTGCACCCGATGCTGGTTAATGAACTCTTCGACGGCACCGATTTCAACCCGATGCGCTTCCAGCAGAGCGGCGATCTGGAAGAGTATCGCCGCTTCGAGCTGGACGGCGTTCGTCTGCGGCTGGCAGTCGACGTAGTCAGGACCGAGTTCTGCGAGCAGAACGTGGTGGCTATGGTGCCGGGGACCGACCCGGAGCTGGCGGACCAGTACATCACGGTCGGCGCGCACCTCGACCACGTCGGCATGCGGGGCGAACAGGTCATGAACGGCGCCGACGACAACGCCAGCGGCTCGGTGGCCATCCTCGAGGCCGCCGAGGCGGTGGCCATGGCGCCGCCGCGCCGCCCGGTCATCTTCATCCTCTACGCCGCCGAGGAGGTCGGGCTCTTCGGCTCGCGCTACTTCGCCGACCACCCGCCCGTGCCGATCGGCGAGGTGATGGTCAACATCAACCTCGACATGGTGGGGCGCACCGACCCCCGCCTCGAGGAGACCGGCGGCATCTTCGCCATCGGCTCGACGAAGCTCTGCATGGAACTCCACGACGCGGTGGTCGCGGCCAACGAGCGGGTCGGTTTACCGCTTGACTTCAGCCTCGACGAGAACGACCCGCAGAACTACTTCGGCCGCAGCGATCACTACAACTTCCACCGCCACGGCGTCCCGACGGTCTTTTTCTCCAGCGGCGAGCACGCCGACTACCACCAGCCCAGCGACGACGCCGACAGGATCGAGTACGCAAAGCTGCAGCAGGTCTCGCGGCTGGTCTACGAGCTGGTGATGGCTCTTGGCGACCGCGAGGAGCCGCTCTGCGCCGATAGAGAGCGGTAAGGGCATTCGGGGGCTTCCGTGGGGCCCCTCCGTTTCGGGCGGACGAATTAACAGCCCCTTCTGCGAGCCGCGCGGCCGAATTGCAGGCGAAGAGGCCGAGGGCGCGGGCATGAGCTTGTCCGCTGGCGGCGGAGCCCGCATGGACTGCTTACGCACACTAATATCTTTGAGAAAAAGGTGAGGCCGCGTGTTGCTGCGGCCTCGCGAAGAGTGGAAGAATGTGAGTGGTGTTTACCCTGTTCGGGGTTGCCGAAAGGGCAAGGAGAATAGTGGGTGCTTTAAACTCCTTTCACACTCGAAGATCGACGAGGTAATCCCCCGTCTCATCGGCGTCCGGCCAGCCGGCTTCGGCATCCGGCGCCGTATCTTCCGTTGCTGAGGAGCGGTCGGGATCGGCCTCGCTGCCGTTCCCTCCGCCCGACTCCCGCAGTTGGGAGCCGCCATCGCCTTGCAGGTCGACGACGATCTGTGAGACTTTCAAATTCTGGTTCTGCAGCGCTTGGTGGAGATTCCTGACATTGGACTCCAGCAGGTCGCGCATGCCTTCGTTCTCGACCACTATCCTAGCCGTCACCTTCTGGCCCTCGACCGCGATGCGCACCCTCAGCCAGCCGAGGCGCTCCGGCTTCAGCAGCATACGCACCTCTTCCCGGCCACGGCTGATGGTGATCTTGGTGGCCTTGACCACCTGGCGCAGCACCTTCTCCGCCTGTGCGGGCTCGCGGGACGGGGCGGTCTTCTGGGCGCTGCCGGCTTCAGAAGCGGGCCGAGTCGGCATCTTGGCGCCCTCGGCGAGGCCTGCAGTCGGTCCCGACTGCGCGGGAGGAGCAGCGCCCTGGGCCGCCCGCGCCGCCGTAGCGGCCTGGGCGAAGCCCTTGGCTACCGAGGATACTTTTGCCGAGCCCTGCGCAGTCGCCTGCTGCGCGACGGCGGCCATGAAGTCGCTATGCGCGCTGGTGCCGCCGCCCTGCGGGGCGCCTCCGCTACTTCCCTTGGACGACATCGCGGAGGCCTGCGGCTGAGTGATCTTGTCGGCAGCGGCCTGCCGCGCGATCGATTCCTGCAACGTGGTTACCAGTCGCTGGGGCTGGCTCCTGAGGCCGGCGTCCTCGGCCGCCGGGCGATGCACAATCTCCGCCAGCGGCGATTTCATCTGGGACGGCGTTCGCGCGGGCTGAGCCTGCCGGGGAGTCTCCGCGCCGGGGACTGCCCGCAATTGCCCTTCGGATTGCGGTCGCGCTGGTCCTTCCGATTGCGGTCGCACCTGTCCTTCAGGCGCCGCGACCGCCCGCTGTTGAGCGGCTATCTGCAGGAAGCCCGCGCGAGACGCACGCGCTGCCGCAACTCGCACGCGGGCTTCGGCATCGGCGGCGCGATTGCCGTCGGGAGCGGGGTCGGGAGCCTTGAGTGGGCGCGCGGGCTCGCGCTCGGCGGCGGCGCCGCGCCCGCTCTTCGCCTCACGGTTCTCAGCAGCGGAGGCAGCGGGCCTGTTGCTTTCGGGGGCGACTCGCTCGCCGCCGGGCGAGCGGTGCTCTGCCGGGCTGGGTGCGGCGTCGCGCTCCTGGCGGCTCTGGGGCTTGACTTCGCTCCGCTGCGGGCTCTCCCGAACGTCTTCGAAGCGCGCCTCTGGCGCCGCGCTCTCGGTACGGGCAGCGAGAGATTCACCATTGTTGTTCTCGGCAAGCGGCAAGATCAGCGAGCTGCTGAGAAGATCGATGAACGCGATCTGGGAGGCGGCTGTGTCGGCCGCCAGCGAGCTGCCCTCCCCGGCGTTAAGGCCGGGTCGGTTGGCGAATGCCTTATCCGCTGTCGGGGCCAGTATCTGCGCCGTCTCGCTCATCTTCTACGCGTTCTCGTTCCCCGCTACTCGACTATCTGCCCGTCTTCGGGTCGGCGGAATTCCAGATCGCCTCGGTAGATTCGTCTCTTGAATTCGACGACCGCGTCGATCACGTCCTCCACGCTCTCCTTGACCATCAGCTTCTCCTTGGTGGTGAGAGAAACTATCGTGTCCGGCGCGGCCTCGACGTACTGTATGACATCGCAGTTAAGCACGAACTTCGTGTCGTCGAAGCGTGTGAGCTCAATCACCGTGGTTACCTCGTCAGGTTAATCGCTTCCTGGAGCAGGTTGTCGTTGGTGACGATGACCCGGGAGTTAGCCTGGAAGCCTCTTTCGGAGATGATGAGGTTGGTGAACTCCTCGGCCAGGTCGACATTGCTGAGCTCGAGCATGGAGCCGCTGATGTTGCCGCGGCCGCCGGTAGACGGTGTGCCGATTGCCGGCTGGCCCGAACCTGGAGTCTCGAGGAACTCGTTGTCGCCGATCGCCAGCAGGCCCTGCGGGTTGTTGAAGTTGGCCAAAGCGACTTGCGCCAGGTCGCGGACGTCGCCGTTGCTGAAGAGCCCCGATATGGTGCCGTCGGGCGCGACGATAATCGAGTTCAGCGAGCCGACGCCGAAGCCGTCCTGGATTGTAGAGCTGGTCGCAGAGCCGGCTTCCGTCGCGAAGGTGGTGATGTTGGTGGAGCCGTCGTCGTTGAATACATCCCAGTCGAATGTGATCAGGTCAGCACCGGAGGCGAAGGTGAAGGTTCCACCCGGGATCTCGATGCCGGTCGGATCCGTCCCCGTGAGCAGATCGAAGGTGCCTATGTTGTTCTGGGTGGCGCCGGAGAAGTCGACCTCCTGCAGCGTGCCGGAGGCATCGAAGTGAAGCAGCCCCTCGAACTCGCCGGTGGCCAGCGACGCGGTGTCGGGGACGAGGGCGCCGGTCAGCAGCGAGTAGCTCTGCCCGGCCGTGCCCACCGGCGTGCCGCCGGCATCGAGGACCTCCGATGCGTCCATGCGGATATCGAAGCCCCAGGAGATAGCCGTCCCGGCGGGGGCTCCCGCGGGAGGCGTATCGTAGCGCCGGTAGACGTAGCTGATCGTGTGGGACACTCCGAGCGAGTCGAAGACGCGCACCGGCGTGGAGAACTCCCCGGTGGCCGCGTCGGCCAGCGCGTCGGCGTCGAGCATGGTCATCATCTGGAGCTCCGTGGTGGAGTTCGGGCTGCTGGTGATCTGCGAGGAGATGTTGAGCGCCATCGGCGAGGTGGAGGTGACGATGGAGCCGGTGGCGTCGGCCAGGTAGCCGAGCACCCTCTTGCCCGCGGGCGTCACCAGGTCGCCTCCGCTGTCGAAGCTGAACTTGCCGGCGCGGGTGTAGGACATGCCTGTGGCGCCGCTGAGCATGAAGAAGCCGGCGCCCTGGATCGCCATATCGGTGGCCTGGCCGCTGCTGCGCAGCGTACCCTGGGCGAAGATCTGGTCGATAGCGCTGACCCGCGTGCCGAGCCCGACCTCCATCGGGTTGCCGGCTCCGTTGACGGCGCTGGCGAGGCTGGCCCCCAGAACGTCGGCGAAGCTGACGAAGCTCCGCTTGTAGCCGATGGTGTTTATGTTAGCCAGGTTGTTGCCGATGACGTCGATAGCCATCCTGTTTGCGTTGAGGCCCGCCAACGCCGAGTAAAACGAACTGGACATCGCTCAACCTCTCCTCTCGATATAGTCCGCCCCCATATGGGTTGGGGGGCCCCCGGGGAGAACTGTCCCTTGAGAACAGTCCCCCCGGGGGGCAGTTCGACGCAGTCGCCGAACAGCGGTTGCTCAAATAACCGCCCCAGTCGCAGCAGTTCCCGTGCCAAGGCCGCGGCTGTGTCGGCACGCTGCCGCCAAGTTGCTGTTCTCCAGTGAGTTGGGATGATTACTTGTGTAAGCGGCGAATCCGCCCGGCTCCCGGGCGATGGGGAAAAAGTTGCCGCCGGCAGCCCGCGGGCCAGAAGGAATTGCCCAATCAATCAGCCGTCGGGCAGCTCCGGGGCGTCGAGGAGCTCCCTGAGCAGCCGCTTGGCTACCTGGGGATTAGCGCGACCGCGTGTGGCCTTCATCAGCTGGCCGACGAAGAAGCCGAAGACGGCCTCCTTGCCGCCCTTGTACTGATTGTAGGGCTTGGGGTTGTCGCGGATCACCCGCAGGGCGTCTTCCCTCAGGTCGGACTCGTCGCTGAGCTGCGAGAGGTTCTCCTCCTCGACGATCACGGCGGGGTCGCGGGGCCGCTCGACCATCTCGTCGAAGACCTCCTTGGCGGCGCTGCCGCTCACCTTCCCGGCCCTGAGCATCCGCAGGAGCCGTGCCAGCAGCTCCGGGGCGACGGGAAATTCTGTTATCGGGATGCCGCGCTCCTTGAGGGCGCGCAGGACCTCGACCATCACCCAGTTGCTGGCCAGCTTGTTGTCGCCGGCGGCCGTTGCGGTGGCCTCGAAGTAGTCGGCCAGCGGGCGCTCCGCGGCCAGGACACCGGCGTCGTAGCGCGGGATGCCGTAGTCGGCCTCGAGGCGGTCGATCTTAGCGTCGGGCAGCTCCGGCAGCTCCGACCTGGCCTGCGCCAGCCAGTCGTCGTCGACGCGCAGCAGCACCAGGTCCGGCTCGGGGAAGTAGCGGTAGTCGTGCGCCTCCTCCTTGCCGCGCATCGGGCGCGTGGCGCCGGCCGCCTCGTCCCACAGCCGCGTCTCCTGCGCCACCCGGCCGCCCGCTTCGACGAGCTCGACCTGGCGCCGCATCTCGTACTCGAGCGCCCGGCGGACGCCGCGAAAGCTGTTCATGTTCTTCACCTCGGTCTTGGTGAAGAACTCGCTGCTGCCCTGCGGGCGGATGCTGAGGTTGGCGTCGCATCGCAGGCTCCCCTCCTCCATGTTGCCGTCGCAGACCTCGAGGTAGACCAGGATGGTGCGCAGCTTGCGCAGGTAGAGCTCGGCCTCGGCGGGGGAGCGGATCTCCGGCTCGCTGACGATCTCGATCAGCGGCACTCCGCAGCGGTTGAAGTCTACGCGGCTGCTCTCGGCGTCCCCGCCCTCGTGCAGCATCTTGCCGGCGTCCTCCTCCAGGTGCAGGCGGGTGACGCAGATCTCGCGCCGGCCCTCATCAGTTTCGATGGCGATGCGGCCGCGCTCGGCCAGCGGCTTGTCGTACTGGGTGATCTGGTAGCCCTTCGGTAGGTCGGGGTAGAAGTAGTTTTTGCGCGCGAACTGGCTGACCGGGTTCACGGCGAAGCCGATGGCCAGCGCCGCCCTGACGGCGAAGTCGACCGCGCGGCGGTTGAGCGTCGGCAGGCTGCCCGGCATCCCGAGGCAGACGGGGCAGGTGTTGGTGTTGGGCGGGTCGCCGAAGCGGGTGCTGCAGCGGCAGAACAGCTTCGTCTCGGTCAGCAGTTGCGCATGCACTTCCAGCCCGATTACCGCTTCGTACTTGTCGAGATCCGGCAGCGCCACCGCCTCATCGCCCTTGTTTTTATGCCGCAGGAGGTTAGCATAGCGCCGCTGGACGCGCAACGCGCGCCCACCGTCCGCCGCGGAGCACGGGCAAGTTCAGGATGAGTCTATAAAAGCTTGCAGATGCAATAGTTGCGCTCGTAGGCGCGGGAGTTTAGCCCTTGAGCACCGCCAGCGGGCTGGTGCGCACCACGGCGATAGTTAGCTTTCAGATGAAGATGTGACCGCCAATCTAGTATGGGAAGATTTTTTAATGGAGAGTACTTTAACTATTTACTCCACATGACTTATCGTAGCGATAAATAGTTACGCTTGACCCTGCAGTTAAGCTACGCTTATTTCCTCGTTTATATTTAGTATTGATTATTTGTGATTTGTGTTTATATAATCTGCCAAGAAATCTAAGTAAAGTAGTTTTTGCCGATGTGGATTAAATATAAATGATTGACAGATCCAATTAAGTAACTATAATATCAGTTTTAAATTAACAGCCTAATAATTTTATTCGAATAGAACTAATAAGTAGTTTAC
>CAYOXX010000073.1:0-16885 GCA_964408025.1 uncultured Acidobacteriota bacterium
TTTGAAATGGGTAAAATCCCGAATGAAGTTTTTGCCGGGCCGTCAGGAATGTCTGCATTACCGGGTATCAGACTATGTTGTTAATTGAAGACGTGGCATTCAAGATTAGTGCATAAAAGCGCCGGGAAACAGGCCAACGCGGTCTCCCGGCGCTCGATCAAGTCGCTTATCCCGCTTAATTCTCCAGGACCTCCATGATGCTGATTATGGTGACGTTCTCCGGGCTGACATTAATGGGGTAGGCCTCGATTTCCAGGTCCTCGGCCAGCACCTCCGCGGGCTTCTCGCTCTCGTAGGTGATCGGGCTCGGCTCGTTGCCGACCAGCGCATCGCGCAGCGACTCGGCGTCGCGTGTGATGAAGACCACCCACATGTCGCGGCACTGCAGGTGCCTGCGGATGGCATCGTTTACGTCGTCCAGCGTCAGCGCCGCCAGCTCCGGCCTGATGCGCTCGAGATGGCTGCCTTCGAGACCGTAGAAGAGGTCGTCCAGCCGGTAGCCGAGGCGGTGGCTGACAGTCGAGCCGTAGTTGACTGTGTAGTTGTGCAGGAAGCTGCGCGTCAGCTCCAACTGCTCTTCAGTGAGGCCGTTCTCGATCAGCAACTGCAGCTCGCGCAGCGCCGCGCGGAAAGCAAAGAGCCGGTGCTCGTTGCGCACCGGGCGGATCCAGACCTGGAACATCTGCTGGCGGCGCGAGACGTTTACGGGTGGCATGGTGGTGCGGTGGCCCGTCGGGAAGGCCTCGATGTAGCTGTAGTCGCCGTAGTTCATGCCTCGGATCTCGCGGATCACCTGGTAGAGGCGGCTCGACGAGTTGCGGTGCTCCCCCAGCCACGAGTTGGCCAGCATCATGGCGTAGAAGTCGGCGTCGGAGCGCAGCAGCGAGATCGGGTAGCCGAAGCTGATGGCCGTGACGTCGGTGTCCTTCTCCACGATCAGCACCTGCATGCCCTCGATCGGCCGCGGCTCAGGCGCCGGAACCGGCTCCGGCTCGCCCTCGGGCAGGGCCTCGAAGTCGGCCGCCACCCGCTCGGCGAAGCCCTCGGGGTAGCCGCCGCCCAGACCGACCACAACGTTGCCGCGCCTGTAGTGGGTGCTGTAGAAGCTGCGCACGTCGTCGAGCGTGAGCTCGGCGACCGAGCCGACGTAGCCCTCTTCGGGCGCCTCGAAGGCCGTGCCCCGGAAGACCTCGCGGCTGAGCAGCTCCTTGCCGAGCTCCTCGTCGCTGGAGAAGCGGCGCACGCGCTCGACGTAATTCGAATGCTGCGCGTGCAGCCGGTTAAAATCCTGCTCGGCGAAAGCCGGTGACAGGATCGCCTGGCGCAGAAGCTCGTAGTACTCCTCCAGGTTGTCGCGGTGCACGGTGCCGGAGAAGACGGTCATCTCCTTGTCCACAGAGACGCCGTAGCCGGCCGCCATCGGGTAGAGAAGCTCGAGGATGCGGTCGTAGGGGTTCTCCGTCGTCGAGCCCTCCGCGAGCATCCCGGCAGTCAGCACCGCCAGGCCCTCCTTACCCTCAGGGTCGCTCTGCGAGCCGACATCGAACCAGATGCGGAAGGCGACGTAGGGCGACCCCTGCTCGGGCATCAGCACGGTCGCCGGCCCCTCGATATCCTGCCCGCCGAAGCCGAGCAGGAAGAGCGACCCGGCGAGGATCAACGAAAAAACAATTGCTGGGCGTGCCATGGCTGTCACCTTCCCTCCTCTTCCGTTTCCATCGTCAGCGTCACCACCGTCTTGGCGTCGTCGACGAGGAACGAGCGCGCCGCGCTCCGGATATCCTCGGGAGTGATCTGGGCTACGGTGCGGTAGTAGTCCTCGACCGCCTCGATGCCGCCGGTGTTGATCACCTGAGCGAGCAGCGAGAAGGCCACGCCTCGCGCCGTCTCCAGGCCCATGAGGAACTCGTAGCGCATGCGGCGCTTGGTGTTCTCCAGCAGCTCGGCGTCGCAGAGCTCGTCGCGGAAGCGGGCCGCTGTCGCCTCGATCTCCTCCCTCACCCCGGCCACGTCGGCGGGGTTTGTGACGATCGCTGAGACGGAGGCCAGGTACGGGTCGCGCTGCAAATCAAAGTCCTCAAACAGCGCTTGCACGCGCTGCTCCTGCAGCACCAGCCGCCTGTAGATGTCGGAGTTGGAGCCGAAGGCGATCCGCCCCAGGATCTGGCAGGCGACAGCCTCGCGGCTCGTCGCGCTCCAGGCCGGCGCCTTGTAGGCGACTGCCAGCCAGGGGAGCGTGCGCCCGGAGAAGGACGCCTCCGCCTCGCGGGAGCCCTCCTGCGGCGGCTCGGCTGAGATCTCGGGCGGCGTGTAGCCCGGCTCCCAGCCGGAGTAGTAGCGCCGCAGCAGCGACTCGGCCGCGTCGGCGTCGAAGTCGCCGACCAGCAGCAGCACGCAGTTCTCGGGCCGGTAGTAGCGCCGGAAGAACGACCGGCTGTAGTCGTACTCGTCGGGCATCGCCAGCACGTCGGCCTCGAAGCCGATAGTCGTATGCTTGTAGGTGTGGAGATCGAAGGCGGTGTCGCGCAGCGTCTCGTAGAGCACCGAGAAGGGATTCGCGCGCCCCTGGTAGAATTCGCCTATCACCGCCCCGGTCTCCGTCCGGAACGCCGCCTCGGCGTAACTGAGGTTCATGAAGCGGTCGCTCTCCAGATCCATCAACCGCTCGAGCGCGTCGCCGGCGGCCACAATGTAGTAGCAGGTGAAGTCGGACGACGTGAAGGCGTTGCTGTCGGCGCCGATGCGGGTCAGGATCTGGTCGTAGACGGTGCTGGGATACCTCTCGGTGCCCCGGAACATCATGTGCTCGCACAGGTGGGCGTAGCCGGAGTGGCCCGGCTCCCACTCGTCGCGGCTGCCGGTGCGCACAAGCGTAACGAACGCCACCTGACCCGGGCCGCCGGCGTCGATCAGGTACGCCTTGAAGCCGTTCTCCAGCTCGACCAGGCGGTAAGGGAACGGGAAGATCGCCTCCTCTTCCTGCGCCGCTGCCGGCGTGGCGAACGTCAGGAACAGGAGAATCGGAATAATAAACCTCATCGGACATTTACCTCCCTGGATGATTATCAGGACAACACCACTACGCGTATTCTATAGCTAGCCCCTGCCCGTGACAACAGATTACGGCTCGCCCGTTGCTATCTCTTCAGTCGCGGAATACAAACACGATCCCAGATGAGAACACAACTCGAGTGCGGCTTGCCAAGCCGGCCGTCCAGCGGCGCGGGCGCGCGGCCCATCAGGTAGTGCAGCGAGCGGTCGGGGACCGCCATCAGCGCGTTCAATACGTCGCTGAAGGTCCAGACCAGGTCGAAGCGTCTTGTTTACCGACGCTCCGGATTTTCACTCGACGGTGCGCCGATATTTCTCTACTATCGGTAACATCAAGAATCTCATTGCTCACAATGCCGGTGTTGTCTGCCTCCACGTGATACCACCGGCGAGAAACTGCAAGGAGGATGTTATGAAACGCGCCATCGTAGCCGTCGGAATTCTGGTTCTTGCCTTTTCCGTGACAGCTCTTGCGGAGAGTGATGCCTACTTCAGCAAAGCCGATATCGACCAGATTATCGTTCGGGAGTTCGGAAGTTACTATGAGGTCATCGTTCTCCTGAAGTCACCGGTAAACGGTTTCGACGGCTTTTACTTCACCGACTACGCGAACTTGCAGGAAGCCCTCGCCTTCGGTGATATGTTCCGCCGAGGCCGCATTAAGGGTGTCCGGCATTACGACGAGGGTTCTGGACATACCGCCTGGTGGGGTAGTAACAAGATTTCCGTCATCCACAGTTACTACCTCAAGTAGGACCTGACCGCTGATCAAATAGCTCTCTATCCGCCCCTCGGTTTGGGGTAAGGTATATCTGATTCGCGGTGGCGTGGCGTCATCTGCAACGGTCCAACCACTTCCACACTGAATAGCGGCTGAGATACCGATCTTAGCCCAAGCCGGGGACTAATGAGCACTGCATCTAACGCTCCGGCTCCTCCGGTGGCGCGGGCGCGCGGCCCATCAGGAAGGGCAGCGTGCGGTCGGTCTCGCGCTTGATCACCAGCGAGAGGAAGAGCAGGCCGACCAGGTTGGGCACCGCCATCAGGGCATTCATGACGTCGCTGAAGGCCCAGACCAGGTCGAGCGTGGCGACCGCGCCGTACCAGATCATGATGCAGAAGAGGACTCTGTAGGGCGTGACGGAGCGGCGGCCGAAGAGAAACTCGACGCTCTTCTGGCCGTAGTAGCTCCAGCCCAGCAGCGTCGAGTAGGCGAAGAACACCAGCCCGAAGGCGACCACCTCGTCGCCCAGGCCCCAGGGAGTCAGCTTGGCGAAGGCGGCCGTGGTCAGCTCGGCGCCGTCGAGGCCGGTGGTCCAGAGGCCGCTGGCGATGATCACGAATCCGGTGACGCTGCAGACGACCAGCGTGTCGATGAAAGTCTGGGTCATCGAGACCAGCGCCTGCGTGGCGGGGTACCTGGTCTTGGCGGCCGCGGCGGCGATGCCGGCGCTGCCCAGGCCGCTCTCGTTGCTGAAGACGCCCCTGGACACGCCCGCCTGGACCGTTTTCATTACCATGGCGCCCAGGAAGCCGCCCGCGGCAGCGGTGCCGGTGAAGGCGCTGCCGACCACGAGCGCGAAGATATCCGGCACAAGTTGGATGTTGGCGGCCAGTACGAAGAGCCCGGCGCCCAAGTAGCCGACGATCATGAAGGGCACGATGGTCGAGGTGACGCGTGCGATGCTCTTGATCCCACCCAGGATCACGAGCCCGGTCATCAGCGCCAGAACCCCGCCGACGATGAAGTTAAAGATGAAAACTGTGCTTACCTCCAAGCCGAGTGAGGCGCGTACCGATTCGAGGAAACCGGTTACCGCCGGCATCCTTCCGATTGTCGACTCGAGGCCGTCGGCCACCGAGTTGGCCTGCACCATATTGCCGATGCCGAAACTGGCGACTACTGCGAAGAGTGCGAAGGCCGCGGCCAGCAGCGGCTGGCGCAGGCCGTCGCGCAGGTAGTACATCGGCCCGCCCGAGGGGACCCCGTCCTTGTCGATGGTGCGGTAGCGGCAGGAGAGTATCGCCTCCGAATACTTGGTGGCCATGCCGACCAGGCCGGTGATCCACATCCAGAACAGCGCCCCCGGGCCGCCGGCGAAGATGGCGGTAGCCACGCCGGCGATGTTGCCGGTGCCGACCGTGGCCGCCAGCGCCGTCATCAGTGCCTGGAAGTGGCTGATCGAGCCCGCCGCCTCGCCTTCTTCCTTACGCTTCACCAGCGCCAGCCAGAGCGAGCGTAGCAGCGTCCGGAACTGCAGCCCCCCGAGCAGCACCGTTAGGTAGAGGCCAGTGCCGACCAGCAGGAGCAGCATGAAGGGTCCCCAGGCGATCTCTCGGGCTAAGTTGAACCACTCGAGCAGTTGCGCGTGTAGTTCCGCCATCGGGCTCCCCTCCCGCTCGCCGGCAGCCTAGTGGACGGTCTCCCCTGTTTCCTCGCCCGCGCCGGCCAGCACCTTGCCGGCGAACTCGGCGCAGGCCTCTCGCGAGAGCGAGTCGTAGTTGTCGAGATCGACGCCCTTATTCTTGCTAATGCGGCGGAAGATCATCCTGTAGAGGAAGTTGAGCTGCGAGAGGATCAGGCGGCCGCCGACGCCCATTCTCACGCGGGCACGCTTGAGCAGACCCTCATCGAAGGCGGACTGGAAATCCTTCTCGATACCCTCGCCCTTCTCCAGGTGGGTGATGAAGAGGCAGAGGTCCTTGAAGACCAGCTTCTCTCGGTTCCGCTTGATGAAGCGCTCGAGCGGCGGATAGGCACTGCCGGCCATGATGCCGCTGCCGAGAACCACGGTCCCGTAGGCTTCTATATCGATCCCGGGAGAGGTTTTCAGGTCGACGAGGTCGCAGTCGGCGCCAAGCTCCTCGGAGATCCACTCCGCGGCCTGCCGCGCTGAGCCGCGCTTGCTGGCGTAGGCTACCAGTATCTTGTCTTCCGCCACATCCCTCTCCCTCTAATAATCGCTGTCCGCCCGCTTCGCCGGGTACCTGGTTTCATTCCAGGTCGAAGAGAGCGGTGCTGAAGTAGCGCTCGCCGCGGTCGCCGAAAATGATCACGACGTTGCCGCCGTCCATGCCCGCGGCCACGCGCCGGGCGGCGCAGAGCACCGCCCCGGAGCTGATGCCGGCTATCACTCCCTCGCTCGTCGCGATCTCCTTGGTGAAGCGCAGGGCGTCCTCTCCGGACACGCAGATCGTCTCGTCGATCAGGCCGCGGTCGTAGATCGGCGGCTGGTATGCCTCGCTCTCGTGCTTGAGGCCGTCGATGCCGCCCTGCGGGCCGACCGGCTCGACGGCGACGATGCGGGCGCCGATACCGTTGTCCTTGAGGTAGCGTGCGATGCCCATCAGGCAGCCGCCGGTGCCGAAGCCGGCCACGGCGCAGTCGACCTTGCCGTCGAGCTGCTCGACGATCTCGCGGCCGGTGCCGTGGTAGTGGGCCCAGACGTTGTCCTCGTTCTCGTTCTGGTCGATGTAGTAGTAGCGGTCCGGCTCGGCGGCCAAAAGTTCTTTGGCGGCGTAGATGTGGCTGTCGGGGTCGTCCTTGGTCGTCAGCACCAGGTCGGCGCCCCAGTAGCGCAGCATCTTGCGCCGCTCGATTGTCTTGTTCTCCAGCATGAACAGCTTCAGCTTGTAGCCCTTCACCGCGGCCACCATCCCCAGCGAGATTCCGGTGTTGCCGCTGGTCGCCTCGATGATCGTCATCCCGGGACGCAGCTCGCCGCGCTTCTCCGCCTCATCGATCATGTAGAGGGCTATGCGGTCCTTCAGCGAACCGGTGGGGTTGGCCAGCTCCAGCTTGGCCCAAAAGTCGACGCCCGCTTTCGGGCTCGAGCGCTTCAGCTTGATCAGCGGCGTGTTGCCGACGCCGTCCAGGATATCCATCGTGCGCGTCACCTCGTTATCGTTTTGGCCTCGGGGCCGCGTTCCGGCGCGGCCACCGAAGGATACGCCGACGGCGATAATCTTTCAACCGCGCAAGGCCAAGATATCCGGGCCGGCCTGGCGTATAATGCCGCCTCCGCAGGGAGGGAAGATCGTATGCCTACCAAGTTCGAGACCGAGATAACGGTGCGGCCGAGCGACATCGACGCCAACCGCCACGTGCACAACACCGTCTACTTCGACTACGTGCTGGCGGCACGCTACGACCAGATGAAGCGCTGCTACAAGATGCCGATGGACGAGTTCGATCGCCGCGGCTGGAGCTGGGTGGTCCGCTCGGCCTCCATCGAGCACAAGCGGCCCCTGGCGCTGGGCGATACCGCCGTGGTGCGCACCTGGGTCGAGGGGATCGGCGACAGGGCCGGCGGCAAACGCGCCCGCTCGCTGGTCACCATAGGGTTCGAAATCGACAACAAGCAATCCGGCAAGCTGGCCGCCCGCGGCACAATCACCTACGTGATGGTCGACGTGGCGACCGGCAGGCCGGTCGAGATCCCTGACTTCGTCATCGAGCGCTACTCGATCTGACTAAGGCCATCACGTACGCCCAAATCGTGGCGGCAATCTGGGCACATTCTGCGGATTCCGGCAAACGGCTAACTCATTCGCACCAGCTTTTATCCGGACCTGCCATAGCAGTAAGCGAGCGCGGCGGGGCTCCAGCGAAATAGATAACAAGGGGGAGCGGCGCGCCGCTCCCCCCTTGTGTTATTGCGCTAGACTGGTGTATCAGTCCCTGATCGGGTACTCGGGCGGCTCGGGGCGCCGGCGCGGCTCGCGCTCCATCGCCTCGAGCACCAGCTCGATGGCGCGGTCGAGCTGCGGATCGCGCCCGGCGTGGAAGTCGACCGGCAGCAGGTCGACGACCTCGTCAGGGGTGACGCCCACGTTCTCCATGATCCACTGGCTGTCGATGCCGTAGGTGGCGAACTCAGGCACGAAGAAGTAGCCGCCGTCCAGCAGCTGCGGGCCGCCGCGGATGCCGATGACTCCGCCCCAGGTGCGGGTGCCGATCAGCGGCCCGAGGCCGTACTCCCGCCAGAAGTAGGAGACGATGTCGCCGTCGGAGGCCGCGTAGAGGTTGGTGATGCAGACCTGGTGGCCGACGAAGATATTGTCGGGGTAGGTCGAGATGCCGAAGTTACGCGAAACCCCCATGCCGACCAGTATGCGGCGCAGGCGTTCGAGGATCATCTGGCTGACGAAGCCGCCGCCGTTGTAGCGGACGTCGATTATCATCCCCTCGCGGTCGATCTGGGCGTAGTACCACTTGGCGAACTCGCGCAGGCCGGCGGTGCTCATGTCGGGGATGTGGACGTAGCCGACTCGGCCGTCGGTGCGCTCGGATACGTAGTTGCGGTTGTCGCGCACCCAGTTGTAGTAGCGCAGGGACCACTCGTCGCTGATCGGCCGCACGCTCACCTCGCGCGCGCCCTCCTCCGTCGGCTCGTCGTTGAGGGTCAGCACTACGGTCCGGTCCGCCTTGTTGGCAAGCAAACTGTAGGGATTGGCGTCGGTGCGTAGCGGCGTGCCGTCGATGGCGATTACGTAGTCGCCCTCGTGGGCCACCACGCCGGGTTCGGTCAGCGGCGAGCGCAGGTCGTTGTGCCAGTTCTCGCCAACGTAGATCTTGGCGATCCGGTAGAAACCGCTCTCTGTGGCCTCGAAGGTGGCGCCGAGGAGTCCGATGCCGACCCTCTCGACCTGCGGCTGGTCGCCGCCGCCGATGTAGGTGTGCGAGCAACAGAGCTCGCTGACCATCTCGCTGAGGATGTAGGTGAGGTCGTTGCGGTGCGAGACGTAAGGCAGGAGCGCGACGTAGCGCTCTCGCATGGCGGGCCAGTCGAGGCCGTGCATGTTGGGATCGTAGAAGAAGTCGCGGGCGCGGCGCCAGACCTCGTTGAAGGAGTTCGCCCACTCGGCGCGCGGGTCGCGCAGCATCCGCATGCTGCTCAGATCGAGCCGGCCGTCGCCGACGCTGTAGCGGCCGGGCGCGGCGTTGATGATGCCGTAGGTGCTGCCGCTGCGGTAGAGCAGCTTGGCGCCGTCGGGCGAGAGGCTGTAGCCCATGACGGGGGCCAGCAGCGTGTGCTCCTCCCGCTCGCCGAGATCGTAGAGGTTAAGCGATGGCGGCCCCGATTCCCTGCCCTGGAAGTAGAAGACCTTGCCGCTGGTGGCGCTGAGGCCGAAGTAGGTGCCCGGCTCGAGCGGGAAGCCGACGATGCGGTCGGCGATCCCCTCCAGGTCGATGCGGATGCCCTCGTCCTCGCCTTCCTCGGACTCCTCCTCGTCGCCGTTCTCATCCTCGACCTCGACCTCCACCTCGTCGCTGCGCGGCGCGAAGGGGGAGGGCTCGTCCGCCTGCAGTGTGATCGCGTAGATGCGCCCGAAGTTGCGGAAGTAGAAGTTGGCCTCGTAGAGCGTGAAGCTGGGGTTGAAGTCACGCACGGAGGTGAAGAACAGGTACTTGCCGTCCGCGTCGAAGACCGGCTCGTCGTCGTGGGTGTAGCCGCCGGTGATCTGGTGAGGTGTGCCCTCCTCCAGCGAGTAGAGGTAGAGCGAGCGGAAGCCGGTGATGTCGGCCGGCTTGGAGTAGGCTATCCAGCGGCTGTCGGGCGACCAGGCGTAGTCACGTATCTCGCCGGCAGTCGCCTCGTCGACCTGCACTAATTCCCTCTCCTCGATGTCGATGTAGAAGAGGCGCAGGCTCTTGTCGGAGAAGACTAGCTTGCTGCTGTCGGGCGACCAGAGCGGCGCGAAGCGTGTGCGGTCGGCGCCCTCGGTCAGGCGAATCTCCTCGCCGCTGCCGTCGGCGGCGCGGATGTATAGCTCATCCTCGCCGCTGGCGTCGGACATGTAGGCCACCCAGCGGCCGTCAGGCGACCAGGCGGCGAATTTCTCCCGCACGCCGGGCGTCTGCGTCAGGTTGCGGATGTCGCCATGCTCGGCCGGAACGGTAAAAATCTCACCGCGGGCGGTGAAGACCGCGCGCCTGCCGGCCCGCCCCAAGTCGAAGTCCTCGATGCGCTCGGTCACGTTGACGTATTGGGGGCGCGTCGACGGCAGGTCGGTAGGCAGCGTGATCTCGAGCTGAGTGATCTCACCGCTCTCCAGGTCGAGCACGTTGAGGTAGCCCCCGTTCTCGAAGACGATGGCGCCGGGTCCGAGGCTGGGGAACTTGACGTCGTACTGGTCGAAGTGCGTCACCTGCGTCGTCTCGCCGCTCACGACGTCGTAGGCGAAGATGTTGAGCGTATGCTCTCGGTCGGAGTTGAAGTAGATCGTGTCGCCGTGCCACATCGGGTAGTTGTCGGTGCCGCCCCAGTCTGTGATCCGCTCGATGCTGTTATCCGCCAGGTTGTAGATCCAGACGTCCTGCTGCATGCCGCCCATGTAGCGCTTCCAGGGGCGGAAGTCGCGCATCACGCGGTTGTAGGCCAGCCGTGTGCCGTCGGGCGAGAAGCTGGCGGAGCCGCTGATCGGAGGCGGCAGCGGCTCGGGCATGCCGCCTTCGAGACCGACGGCGTAGAGCCGCCCGATGAAGACGTCGAACGCCTCGCGCTGCGAGCGGAAGACTACCCGCTCGCCGTCCGGCGTCCAGCTGTAGATCATGTTGTCGCCGCCGAAGCGCTCCGGAAACGAAGTGGTTGGGTAGAAGGTGAGCTGCCGCGGCTCGCCGCCGTCGGCGGGGATCACGTAGACCTGGTTGTGGCCGTCGTACTGGCCGGTGAAGGCGATCCAGCGGCCGTCTGGCGAGAACTTCGGAAACTGCTCCAGACCTTCGTGCGACGTCAGGCGGGTTGCCGTTCCGCCGGCGGTCGGCGCCGTCCAGATGTCGCCGCCGTAGACGAACACCACCTTGTCGCCGTGGACGTCGGGGAAGCGCAGCAGGCGCCCCTCGTGGGCCGCGCTCGCCGCGGCGACGGCGACCACCAAAGTAAGCGCCGTGACAACAATGACTTTGCGCAAGTTCATAATTACCCCCTTATCAGGTTTAGTGCGAAGAACAATTGCTGCGGCCGGCTTCAATCCGCAGCCGGAAATCCCGTGGTTCCGCCGCTGTGGAAACCGAATCCAAAGCATATCATCGGTGCAAGAGCCCTGAAGTCTCGAACTGCTAATGATTTCAAACGGAGCGGAAAATCGCAAGTAACTATTCGCGCCGATGGGGTTCGGATCCCGTTCACACTCTAGCCTAAGCCCCTAGCGCTCCCAAGCGGGCCCGGCGTCGGGCGACGAAGCAGATCACAGCCTGAGCATCCTCCGCAATCGCGCCGGCGTAATCGGCGTGCTGAAGAAGCGGATGCCGGTGGCGTTGTAGACGGCATTAGCGATGGCCGGAATAGTGGGGACAACCGGCAGCTCGCCGCAGCCGCGCGGGTGCCCGCCCGGGTCGTGAACGCTCATGAGACGAATGTCAATCCTCGGCACGTCGCCGAAGCGCGGGATGCGGTACTGGCCCAGGCTCTTGGTGTGGCTTCGGTGGCCGTCGAGCTCGATCTCCTCCATCAGCGCGTAGCCGATCCCCCACATGATCGCGCCGCGGATGCCGATCGTTAGCGTGTGTTGGCAGATCACCGTGCCGATGTCGAATGCGGCGCAGACGCGCTCGACCGAGACCTTGCCGGTACGCGTATTGATCCCCACCTCGACGGCGAACGCGCCCATCTGGCGGCCGCCGTGGTTGCAGATCGCGATGCCGATGCCGCGATCCCCGGCGGGCTGAAAGTTGTGGTAGCCGCTCATCTCTGCGCAGGCATCGAGCAGGTCGGTGAAGGCGGACAGAAAGACGTTCTGGCGCCTGAACTCCCAAGGGTCGAAGCCGGCAGCGTGGGCTACCTGGTCGACGTGGCTCTCTGTCGCAAAACAGTCTTGCACGTAGCTGGTGCCGCGGCTGGTGGCGTGGCTGACCGGCATCTCCGCATGGAATAGCCGCGTGCTCACGTTGGGGATGTCGTACGTATCGGTCGTGCCGTAGCCCTCGTCCTGATGTATGTCGAGCCGGCGCGCCACCATCCTGCCGCCGGAATCGACGCCGGTAGTGATGTCGAATACGCACGATTCCTTGTAGCGGCTATGTCGGTTGAACTGGTCCTCGCGGCTGTAAACGTACTTCACCGGCCGGCCCGCAAGCCGCGAGAGCAGCGCGGCATCAGGGTTCACCGTACTCGCGGTCTTGCCGCCGAACCCGCCTCCCACCTGCATACCGATCACGCGCACGCCCGAAGCGGGGACGCCTAGGGCGTCGGCCACCCGCGTCCGGACCAGGTGCGGGTACTGGCAGCTCGCCCAGACGGTCGCCGAGCTGCCGTCGACAGAGGCCACCGCCGTGTCGGTCTCGATGGGACACTGGGTCATGTACTGCGTCGAGTACGTCTCAGAGAGGACGAAGTCGCTCGAGGCGAGGCCGGCATCCACGTTGCCGCTCTGTTCAACCTCCCTGTACAACTCTGCGCCCTCGCGGATCTCCTCGATGTTGCGCAGCACCTGGGGGCGGGACGGCCTCGACCATTCCGCCTCCACCGCGGCCAGGCCCTTCTGGAGTGCAGGGTATGTCTCAGCGCAAACGGCCACCTTGCCACGCACGATATCGACCACGGCTACGCCGGGCACCGCGCGCGCCGCCTCGAGGTCGGCCGACTGCAGCCGGGTGAGAATCCGGTGATAGGGCGGGATCAGGTAGGCGCCGTAGAGCATCCCCTCAAACTCGAGATCCCCGGCGTACTCGATGCGCCCGGTGACGATATCCTTCCCGAGGACGTTCCTCAAGCCTGGGTCCTGGTACTGCCTGTCGCTGCTGACCGGCGCGCTCGTATCGATGGTCGTCAGCACCGCCTGGCCGCCGCCGAGACCGAAGGCGCTGACGCTCCTGGTCGGGTCGGACCGGCTCTCGATTCTGCCGCGGCTGTAGACGACCTCCGACTCGTCGAGGCCGAGGGCGGCGGCCCCGCGGCTACTCAAGTGCGTTCGCACGCTATCGCAGGCCAGCCACATGCCCCAGCCGACGTAACGGGTGGCGCTGCTGCCGGTCGTGGGGCCGTCGTCGGGGCAGCTGTCGGTGTCGCCCATGACAACGTTTATGCGATGCTCGGGCAGGTCCAGCCCCTGCATCAGCACCGAATAGATCACCGTGCGCAACCCCTGGCCCAGCTCCGTCCGGCCGGTGAAGGCGGTTACGACGCCGTCCAGACCGACATAGATCCACTCGCTGTAATCGGTCTCCTTATCGAAAGCAGTGCAGCCCGGCACCAGGTCCTCGACTACCGGCTCGCCGATGACCGGACGGGTGCCCGCGCCGGCGCGGAAGCGGAAGGCGAAGACGAGGCCCGCGCCCCCGACGGAAGCCAGAAACTCCCTCCTGCTGACGCCCATCCTACGACCCCTTCCTCTGCGCAGCCGAGGCCGTGAGCGACTCGACAGCCTCGATGACGTTGAGGTAGGAACCGCAGCGGCAGAGGTTGCCTTGCAGGGCGTCGATGATCTCCTGGCGACTGGGATTGGGATTGCTGCTCAGAAGCGCCGTGGCGTTGATGATCATCCCGGGCGTGCAGAAGCCGCAGCAGAACGCGTTGTGGTCCAGGAACGCGCGCTGCACCGGGGTCAGCCTGCTCCCATTGGCAAGCCCCTCGATGGTGACGATCCGCTGGCTTTCCGTGATCGACCCGACCGGTATCACGCACGAGCGGCGCGCCTCTCCGTCGATGAGAACGGAGCAGGCTCCGCAAACCCCCTCGCCGCAACCGAACTTGGTCCCGGTCAACCGCAGCCGGTCACGAAGCACCCAGAGCAGAGGCTCGTCGGGCTCGACACGCACTTGCCGGCGGCGACCGTTGACGTGCAGCGTTAAATTCTCTTCGGGCATGCTCTCCCCTTAGGTAAGGAACCGAAAACATGATACATGACCGCTCTCCTCAGAACCAGTTGTGATAGAGGAAGACTCAAGATCCGAGCGCATGAACGACAGGAAGTTATCTGCGTCTCCGAATCATCAAGGCATCGGTGTTCAGCTACGAGATGATCACGCGGTTAGCCTCTCCGTTTTATTGACACCAACATCAGATCGAGAATGTTCTATCAGGCCGCCGCTTCCTACCTACCTAAAGTAGGGCATATTATGGTCGCAGTCCGGCGGGAGTTAACATAATCTCCAAAGGCGATCCGAACTCCGATGCGGTACCGAACGGGCGCCGAGTCCATATACATTTTCTATTTCAATTGGACGTATACTGATCTTCGACTTCGCTGAAGCTATAGAGGTACCGCCGAGATGGGAGCAGATCGGATCAAGATTATGCTGACCGGCACGCCCGGCTGCGGCAAGACGACCGTCATCCGGCGGCTCCTGGAGCGCCTCGAGCGGCCGGCCACGGGCTTCTTCACCGCCGAGATCCGCCAAGGGGAGCAAGGTGGGCGGGGGGGGCGGGGGGGCCGGCGCGTCGGCTTCGCCGTCGAATCGCTGGACGGACGCCAGGCGGTTATGAGCCACGTAGAGATCGGCGGCGGGCGGCGCGTGGGGCGCTACGGCGTCGACGTGGCGGCGTTCGAAGCGGTGATCCTACCGGCGCTGAGGCCGCCGGACGCGGCTACGCTCATCGTCGTCGACGAGATCGGCAAAATGGAGTGCTTCTCCGACGCCTTCATCGACCGCGTACGGGAACTCCTGGCGGGCCCCAACCCCCTGCTCGGCACCGTCCCGCGCGCCGGCGGCGGCTTCCCGGCCGAGGTGCGGCGCCGCGGCGACGTCCGCCTGATCGAGGTGACGCACGCCAACCGCGAATCGCTGCCGCGCGAACTGCTCGAGCTGTTCGGGAAGTGAAACGGAATCCTATGGCGCCCGCTTCGCCTCAGTTCACGGTTACCCGTCACCCACCCAGCTCCGCGAGGCCCTCCAGAGGTTGCGCTTGACCATCCTCGCCTTGCGCCCGAAGGAGGCGATCAGCTCCCCGGCGCGATCCCTCTCCGTGCGCGGCTCCTCGGGACAGGGGCAGCCGAAGTAGGGGAAGCACACTACCGAGCTGACACGGACGATCTCCCGCTCCTCGGCCAGGATCAGCGGCCGGATCAGCGTCAGCAGACCGTCGAAGAATTCAACTTTCGGCTCCATGGTCTCGAGATTGGCGTGGAAGAGGAGGTTCATGAGCACCGTCTCGGCGGCGTCGTCGAGGTGGTGGCCGAGGGCCACCTTGTTGAAGCCGTGCTCGTGGGCGCTGGTGAAGATCTCTCTGCGCCGGTTCCAGGAGCAGCGGAAGCAGCGCATGCCCGCTTTGGGCGTAGCGGCTTCGTCCGGGATGTCTACGGTGGCGAATTCAATCGGGACGCCGAGAGAGGCGAAATGCCGGCGCAGCAGCTCACGGCGCTCGGCGTTCCCCTGAGCCCCAGTCGCCTGCAGATGAATCGCGGCGAAATCGAAGCGCTCGGCGGACTCGCGCCGCCAGCGCCGCAGCAGGTGGGCCAGAGCCAGGCTATCCTTGCCGCCGGAGATGCCGACGAGGACGCGGTCTCCCTCCTCTATCAGCCGCCAGCGCCTCTGGGCCCGCTTGAACCTGCGCAGCAGGAAGTGCAGCCGCCGACTGTAGACGGCCTCGTCCCGAACCGGCAGGCCGCCCTCGGCGGCCCCGGAATCGGTGCCAGTGCCTGCGAAAGCGCTCACTCCCGGAACCTCAAGTGGTAAAGTTATCGGGCACGGCGCCGATGATAATATCGATCGTACGCGACTGAGTGCCGCGCGCGAGGCCGGAGCCGTCTCCGCAGCCCGAACCATGATATACTTGTCCACAGGCATCCGGTGCAAGCGTTCAGCACAACAGATGACGTCCGTAACGAGGTCGGATGATGTACATCAAGCACTGGAAACTGCAATGCAGCCCGTTCACCACGGCTTTCGAGGAAGAGCTTGTACTCTTCCACGACGATTTCGCCGAGGCGTGCTATTCGCTGTCGCTGGCCTCGAAGATCGCGCCGAACACCTTCTGGCTCGTAGGCACCGCCGGCGGTGGCAAGACGACGCTCCTACGCTGCGCGAAGGAATCGGTGAGGGGCGAAGTGAGGTTCGTCATCATCCCGGGCTCGTTCCTCGACAGCGGCGACAAGCTGCTGGAGATACTCCGCCCCGCAGGCCCGAGCCCGCCGGATAGCGTAGAGGAGATCCTGAGCGAGCACTTCCTGAGGGAATCCCACCCCGGCCGCCCGCTGGCGGTGGCTATCGACGACGCGGATACGATCTCCGAAGAGACCGCTATCGGCGAGTGCCTGAAGCTCTACGGCCTCGGGCGCCGGCACGGCTGGCCGCTGACCGTAGTCTTCAGCGGGCGGAAAATACCCCTCTTCTTCGAGACCTCGCTCAGCCATCCGGCCCAGACGCTCACGCTGCCAACCCCAGACACCGAGCAGGCGCGCGCGATCATCGAACACAGGCTGAGGCTTTGCGGCGCGAAAGACGGGATCTTCAGCGACGCTGCGCTTGAATCTGTCGCCGAGTTGGCGGAGGGAAACATCACCAAGCTCCTCTCCATCTGTTACCTATGCCTGCAAAAAGGATTCGTCGAGCGCTGGCACGTGATCGACGCGGATATCGTCAGGGAGGAAGTGGAACCCTTCATCCGTCGCTTCTTCGAAAGAGCAGCAAATAGGGACGAGATGGCGGAGCTGCGCGGTGTGGCCGAGACAGCCAAGGCGTGGGGCAGCAACGATGTCTACCACACGCTCTCATCAAGGCAGCGTTGGAAGCCACAGAAAAGGCAACAGCCCGGCGACCGTGGGCACCTCAAGGTGCTGCGCCCGCCGAGGGCGAGGGCCGAGGACGCTGCCGCGGAGGACGCCGCTGAGAGCGGCCCAGGCCCGGCTGCCGCCGCAACGAGGGACGAACCGAGGCCCGTGGTCTCGGACGGCA
>CAYOXX010000074.1:0-16861 GCA_964408025.1 uncultured Acidobacteriota bacterium
TGATGGCCACCCAGAACCCGATCGAGCAGGAGGGCACCTACCCGCTGCCCGAGGCGCAGGTGGACCGCTTCATGCTCAAGGTGAAGGTCGACTACCCGAGCCTGAGCGAGGAGCGGCAGATTCTGGAGCGGATGGCGATGGGCGAGCCGGAGCCGGTCGAGCCGGTGGTCGGGCTGGACGAGCTCCTGCAGGCGCGCGAGGTGGTCAAGGGGGTCTACGTCGACGACAAGATCAAGGACTACATCATCAACATCGTCGCCGCCACCCGCTTCCCGGCCGACTACGACCTGCCGCTGCGCGAGCTGATAGCCTACGGCGCCTCGCCGCGCGCCAGCATCTACCTGACGCAGGGCGCCAAGGCGCACGCCTTCGTCTCGGGCCGCGGCTACGTGACGCCCGAGGACGTCAAGGCGATCGGCGCCGACGCCCTGCGCCACCGCATCATACCGACCTACGAGGCCGAGGCCGAAGGCGTGAGCACCGAGGAGATCGTGCGCCAAGTCTTCGGCCGCATCGAAGTGCCGTGATACCGAGGGAAACGCTAAAGCGAATCCGGCGCACGATCCGCCGCATCGAGATCGCCTCGCGCAAGGTGGTTGACGAGACGCTGGCGGGGCAGTACCACAGCGTCTTCAAGGGACGGGGCATCGAGTTCGACGCGGTACGCGAGTACACACCGGGCGACGACGTGCGCTCGATCGACTGGAACGTCACCTCGCGCATGGGCCGGCCGTTCACCAAGCAGTTCGTCGAGGAGCGTGAGCTGACGGTGATGCTGGCGGTCGACGCCAGCGGCTCGATGGACTTCGGCTCGACCGCCGAGTTCAAGAACGAGCTGGCCGCCGAGATCTGCGCACTGCTGGCCCTGGCCGCGATCAGGAACAACGACAAGGTCGGGCTGCTGACCTTCAGCGACGGGATCGAGCTGCACCTGCCGCCGCGCAAGGGCAGGCGCCACGCGCTGCGGCTGGTGCGCGAGGTCCTCTACTTCAAGCCACGGGGCCGCGGCTCCGACCTGGCCGGGGCGCTCGAGTACCTCAGCCGCACGCAGGTCAAGAGGTGCGTCCTCTTCATGCTCTCCGACTTTCTGGCCGGCCCCGAGCCGCGCAGATTCGCACGCTTCCGCAAGCCGCTGCGGGTGCTGGCGCGCAAGCACGACGTGGTGGCCATACAGCTCGCTGACCGGCGCGAGACGCGGCTGGAGGGGATGGGGCTGGTGCGGCTCGTCGATCCCGAGAGCGGTGAGCATCACACCGTCGACACCTCGAGCCGGCGCTGGCGCGAGGACTTCTCGAAGCTGCGCGAGGCCGAGCAGTCGAGCCTCGAGCGCTTCCTGGCCGTAAACGGCATCGACCACCTGGTAGTCGGCACCGGCGGGCCGTACGACGTCGAGCTGGTGAAGTTCTTCAGAAAGAGGGCGCGCAGGGCGAGGCGATGAGCACGACACTATGTATCCTGGCCCTGGCGCTGGCGGCGACGCAGGCGGAGGGGCGGGGGCCGCCGGTGGCCGTCGAGGTCGAGGTTTCGCCGGCGCTGGTGCGCGTCGGCGACCCCGTCGAGCTGGTCCTCTGCGTCCGAGCTGCCGGCGCGGCGGCGATCCGCATCGAGCCGCTGCCAGTGGAGGCTGGGGAGCTGCTGCTGGAGGAACTCGGCTCGCAGGAAGGGGTTGACCTGCTCGGAGCCCGAGTGCTGCGGCGGCGCTACAGGGTGATCCCGTTCGCCGTCGGGCGGCGGGCGCTTCCGGCAGCGGCTGTGAGCGTCGTGGCCGCGGACGGATCGGCGCTCGAGGCATCGACGCCGGCGCTCGAGCTGCGCGTGCTCAGCGTCGCGCCGGGCGAGAGCGGACCTGAGGCGATCGTCAGCCTCAAGCCGCCGCTGCCGCGCCCGGGCGAGGGGAGAGGCGAGGCGCTCTGGCCGTGGCTGGTTCTGGCCGGCCTGGTTTTGGCTGTGGGGGCGGCGACCACGCTCCTGCTGCTCAGGAGAACGCCGCGGTCGCTGAAGGAGCTGATGCTGCTGACGCCGGCCGAGAGGGCCCTGCGGGAGCTGGAGGAGCTGGCAAACTCCAGGCTTCTTCTCTGGGGGCAGGTCAAGCAGTACTACTCGGCGCTGGCCGACTCGGTACGCCGCTACCTGGCCCTGAGGTTCCGCATCACGGCCCTGGAGATGACGTCGTCCGAGCTGCTGGAATCGCTCAGCCGCCTCGATGGGGGGGCGGGGGCCGCGTTCGTCGTCCCGCAACTGCAGCCGCTGCTGGAGACGTGCGACCTGGTGAAGTTCGCCCGCCTCGAGCCGCCCAGGGAGCGCGGCGCCGAGGGTATCGCGACCGCCAGGGAAATAATTACGCTCACCAGGGACGATGCCGAAAAGCTATTGGCGTCCGGTAACAACGTAGAGCGGTGAACGTGAATGGAGCTTAGCTTTCTGGGGTTTCCGCCGGGCACGCGGCTGGGGACGCCGGAGTCCCTGCTGCTGCTGGCGGCGCTGGCGGTCCTGGTCGCGCTCTACTGGCTGCGGCAGCGGCGGGCGACGGCGAGCCTCAGGTACAGCGCCGCCTACGCCGCGCGGCGGGTGAAGCCGACCGCCTGGGTGCGGCTGCGCCACCTGCCGGCGCTGCTGCGCTGGCTGGCAGTAGTGGCACTGATCGTCGCCCTGGCGAGGCCGCAGACGGTGCGCTACGAGCGGCTCGAGGAGGTCCTGAGCTACGGGGCCGACATCATGCTGGTCATGGACACCAGCGGCTCGATGGAGGCGCTCGACTACCAGCCGCGCAACCGCCTGCACGTGGCCAGGGAGACGGTGCGCAGATTCGTCGAGGGCAGGCGCGGTGACCGGATCGGGCTGGTGGCCTTCTCCGGCCTGGCGGCGACCGTCTGCCCGCTGACCACCAACATGGGATACCTGCAGGACAAGGTGAGCGAGCTCGATTTCGGCCTCCTCGAGGACGGCACCGCCATCGGCACCGCCATCTCGACGGCGCTCAACCGCCTCGCAGGCTCCGCGGCGCGGAGCAAGGTGATCATCCTCCTGACCGACGGCGTCAACAACCGCGGCGAGGTCTCGCCACTCGACGCGGCCGCCATCGCCAGGGACATGGAGGTGAAGGTCTACACCGTCGGTGTCGGCAGCGAGGGGCCGGTGCCGTTCCCCGCCAGGCCGCCCTACTACGGGCGCACGCTCGAGGTCGGGCTGGACGAGGAGCTGCTCGAGCGGATCGCCGAGGAGACCGGAGGCGTCTATCGCGGGGCCACAGACCCGCGCTCCCTGGCCCGTATCTACGATGAGATCGACAGGCTGGAGAAGACGGAGGTGCGGGCTCGCACCTACAGCTACCCGGTGGAGACGGAGTACTTCCACTGGTTCCTCTACCCCGCACTCGTGCTGCTGGCGCTGGAGCGGCTGCTGAGGTGGACGCGTCTGGGGGTGCTGCCGTGACGGCGACGACGCCGGCCACAGCGAGCCGAGGGGAACAATGAGCGCCGAACTGCAATTCGGCCTACCCTGGTTCCTCTGGGGCGTGCCGCTGGCGCCGCTGATGCTGGCGGCCGCGGCGGCGCTCTACCTGTGCCGCCGGCGCCGCATGGAACGCTTCGGCGAGCGGGCGGCGCTGGACCGGCTGGCGGGCGACGCCAGCCCGCTGCGCTTCTTCCTGCGGGCCATAGCGTTCTCCGCGGCGGTCCTCTTTCTCGCACCGGCGGCGGCGCGGCCGACGTTCGGCCTCAAGCCCCTGCCGGTGCGGCGCAGCGGCATCGACCTGATCGTCGCCCTGGACGTCTCGAAGAGCATGGACGCCGCCGACGTGGCGCCCTCGCGGCTGCGCCGGGCGCTGCACGGTATCGACTCCCTCCTGGAAAACCTCGGAGGCGACCGCATTGGCCTGGTGGCCTTCGCCGGCGAGGCGGTGCTCGTGCACCCGCTCACCGACCGCGACGCCGGCTTCCGCATCACGCTAGACTCCATCGACACCGATTCTATGCCGACTCCGGGTACCTCGCTGGGCGCCGCCATCGAGGCCGCCCGCGAGGGATTCGAGAGCCGGTCGGCGAAGCACAGGGTGCTGGTTCTGATCACCGACGGCGAGACCCACGACGAGGACGCCCTCGAGCAGGCTCGCTTGGCCCACCAGGAGGGTGTAGTCATATACGCCCTCGGCATCGGCAGCGCGCGGGGCGCGCCGGTGCCGGAGCGGCTCGAGGACGGCAGGCCGACCGAGTTCAAGATGCGCGGCGGGAGCTACGTGATCAGCAGGCTGAACTCGAACCTGCTCAGGCGGATCGCCGAGGCCGGCGGTGGCGAGTACTACACCTTCAGCGGGCGCGGGGAGGCGCTGGGGAGGCTGTACGGTAGAATCTCGAGTATGGGCGAGACGGAGTTCGCCTCCAGGTTCAAATCGATGCGCAACGAAATCTACCAGTACCCACTGCTCGCCGCCGTGCTGCTGCTGGGCATCGAGATGGCGATAGGAAACCGGAAATGGAGGGCGAAGTGAAGAGAGCCCTTATCGTTGCGCTCGCGGCAACCGTCGCGCTCGCCCTGGCGGAAGAGGAGATCGGACCGTTCGAGCGCGGCCTGGAGCTGTTCCGCCGGGGCAGGTACGAGGAGGCGCTGCGGCAGTTCGAGGCGGCGGAAGCCCTCGCACCGGGCGACCCGCTGGCCAGCTACAACTCGCTGACTTGCCGCGCCGCAGTGGGGGCTCTCGAGGAAGCGGAGAGCGCCCTGACGGCGACCTTTGACGAGCTCGGCCGCCGACCGGCGATCAGGGCCCGCGCCGCCTACAATCTCGGCACGGCATACCTGAGCCTCGCCGACGAGGCGGCCCGCGACGGCGCGCTCGCGTCGCGGCAGGGCGAGCTGCACACAGCTATCCGCTGGCTGCGCCAATCTCTGCTTGACGCGCCGGCCGACCGCGACGCCAAGAGCAACCTCGAGTACGCCAACCGGCTGCTGGAGGAGCTCGAAAGCCAACAGCAGCAGGAAGGGCAGGGCGAGGGCGATTCAGGCGATGGCGAGCGAGAACAGGATCAAGAGGGTGAGGGTGAGGGCGACCGCGACCGGCAGGGAGATCAGGACCGGGCGGACGAAGGCGAGGGTGAGGGCCGGGATAGTCAACAGGATGAGCGCCAGCGGCAGCAGCAGAGGCGTCGCGAGGACGGTCGGGCCGAGGATCGGCAAGCCGAGAGCCGCGAGATTCCCGAGGAGGTGGCCCGCAACCTGCTGCGCGCAGCCCGTGACGCAGAGCTGCGGGCTCTGAGGATGCTGCGGGAACAGCGTAACCGCCGCGCCGCCGCCAGGCGCCGCCCGCTCCGGGATTGGTGAGATGCGCAAGCCCGCCATCGCTGTGCTACTTCTCTTGACCGTGCTGGCCGCCCGCTCGGCCGCGGCGCAGGAGGACGGCGTAAGCGTTTCGGCCCGGGTGACGCACGAGCGGATCACGGAAGAGGATTTCGTACAGCTCGTGATCACCGTCAGCGCCCGGCGCGAGCCAGGTCCGGTTGACGTCCGCCTGCCGGCGCTGAGCGAATTCGAGAGGCTCGGCGAGCAGACCGGCAGGCGCGAGAGCTGGGTCAACGATGTGGTCTCGCTCGAGTACACCTACGTCTACACGCTCCACCCCAGGCGCACGGGCAGGCTTACAATTCCCCCTATCCCCGTCGAGGTGGGGGGGCGCCTATTCCGTACCGAGCCGATAACGGTGACGGTGACCGAGGGATCGCTGGGGAACGACATCATCCTGCGGCTGAGCGCCGACCGCGAGAGCGTCTACGTTGGGCAGCAGTTCGCGCTGACTACGGAGCTCTACTTCCGCCGCGTGCGGGTGACTAACTACGACGTGACCGAGACGCCGGAGACGGAGGGATTCGTCGTCGTCGAGGAGCCGCTCGAGAGGGCGCCGATCGCTGAGGTCGAGTTCCGCGGCCTCATTTACTACCGCCTCACGCTGCGCGTGCAGGTGCTCTTCCCGCTCTCCGCGGGGATCAAGCAGATCGGGCCGCTCGGCCTGCGTCTGCAGTTCCGCGAGGACCCCTTCGGCGGCCGCACCGGCATCGCGCACCGCTCTACCAACGCGCTCCGGATCGAGGTCAAACCTCTGCCCGAGGCGGGCCGGCCGCCCGGATTCGCGGGTGCGGTCGGCGACTACGATCTGCGCTGGTCGATCGGCAGCACCGGGGGCGGGGGCCGCGCCGGCGAGCCGCTGAGGCTCACGGTGGAGCTCTCGGGCGACGGCGACATCGAGCGGGTGCCGGAGGCCGCGCCGCCGGTTCCGCGCGGATTCGAGCTCGTCGGCGGCAGCGGCGAGCACAGTGCGGAGCTGCGCGGCGGCGTCTGGGGCGGCACAAAGGCCTGGGAGTACGTTCTGATCCCCAGCCGCCCGGGCGAAGCGACTCTCGGCCCCCTCGAGTACCCGTACTTCGATCCGCGCAGGGAAACCTACCTGGTGGCCAGGGCCAATCCGATTGCGCTCGTAATCGAGCCGGCGGAGCCGCAGGTCGCCGCCGAGCGGCCGTCGCCGGTCGAGGCTGTCGAAGGCGAGGAGGACATCAGGTATATCAAGACCTCGACCGGCGCGCTCGCCGACCGGGGCCGGGCGCTTCTCGATAGCTACCTCTTCTGGCTCCTGCTGGCGCTGCCGCCGGTGTGTAACCTTCTACTTTACGCCGGCGCCCTCGTGCTGCGCCGAGGCCGAACCGGCGTCGGGATGGGTCGGCACCGCCGGGCCCTGAAGCCGGCTCTGCGTCGCCTGCGCAAGGCCGCAAGCCTGGCCGCTCGTCGGCCCGACGCCGGCCGCGTGGAGCTGAAGGGAGCGGTTTTCGGCTACCTAGCCGAGAAGCTGGGGCTGCATCCCGCAGGGCTATCGATGGAGGAGGTGCGGGCGGCGCTGCTGCGGCGCGACCTCCACGACAGCAGCGCCCTCGGAGAGCTGGAGAGCGTTCTCGAGGCCTGCGACGCGCCGCGCTACGCGCCGTCGGCCGCGGGCGGCGCAACAACCGCCGAGCTCTGCGAGCGGGCGGCGCGGGCGCTGGCCGATCTGGACGGGGCGTTATGATAAGGCTTACCTCAATCGCACTGCTGCTGGTGGCGGCCCTCGCGGCTGCCCAAACGCGCGGCGACCTGTTCCGGGGCGCGAATGAGCTCTACGACGCCGGGGACTACGCCGGGGCCGAGGAGGGCTACAGGGGCGCTCTCGCGGGCGCCTTCGCCAACGGCCCGCTCGAGTACAACCTCGGCAATGCCCTCTACCGGCAGGGGAAGACCGGCCCGGCGCGCCTGCACTACGAGCGGGCCGCGCGGCAGATGCCGACCGACGCCGACATCCGCTACAACATCCGCTTCGTCGAGCGGCGCCATCTCAACAGCGCCATGCGAGAGGAGAACTTCGCGGCGGCCGACATTGTGGTCTGGCGGGCGGTCTCGCTCTTCCCGCCGGTGCCGACGCTGGCCGTCGGACTGGCCGCCTTCGTCGCCCTCAACCTGCTCGTAGCCCTCCGCATCCTCGGGCTGCCGGTCGGCCACCCGGCGCTCTACTGGTCGCTAGTTATCGTGCTCTCCGCCGTGGCGGCGGTTGCTGTCGGCGTCGCCATCTCGCACGACCTGCTGGCGCGCTCCGAGTCGTACGGGGTGATCGTCGCTCGGGACGTCGAAGCGGCGAGCGAGCCGTCGGCCGATGCACCGGGGCGTTTCTCCGTCCCGGAGGCGGCGAAGGTGCGGGTCGGGCGCCGCCAGGGGCGCCTGCTGGAGATAATACTGCCCAACGGCTCCAAGGGCTGGGTGGCGACCGAGGCGGTGGAGATCATATAGGAAACGGTTCGGAATCCCCCTCCGACCTTTGAAGAGGGGTGAGAAAAAATGGGAGCGAATGAGAGGCCAGAAAATCTTATACCTCTCCCAGGCCGACATCGAGGCGACCGGTGTGACGATGGCCGAGATCATCGACGCCATGGAGGCGGCTTTCCGCGAGAAGGGCTTAGGTAATGTCGAGATGCCGCCCAAGCCCGGCGTCCACTCGAGGCCCGACGCCTTCATCCACGCCATGCCGGCCTACATCCCGGCGATGAAGTCGCTCGGCGTCAAGTGGGTCAGCGGCTACCCGGACAACTACAAGAAGGGTCTGCCTTACATCTCGGGACTGCTGATACTGAACGACCCGGAGACCGGCCTGCCGCTTTGCGTCATGGACTGCGTATGGATCACCGCCAAGCGCACTGCCGCAGCCTCCGCTGTCGCCGCAAAATACCTTGCTCGCCACGAATCGGAAACGCTGGGCATCCTCGGCGCCGGCGTCCAGGGCTTCAGCCACCTCGAGGCGCTGAAGATCGTCTTCCCAATCAGGAAAGTGGTCGCCTACGACACCGTCACCGAGCAAATGGACCGCTACGCCCGGCGCGCCAACGCTCGCTGGGACGACGTCGAGGTTGTAAAGGCCGGCGAGCCGAAGCAAGCGGTGGAAGGACTCGATATAGTCGTCACGGCCGGGCCGATTTTGAAAGTGCCGCACACGACAATAAAGGCCGGCTGGTTAGCGCAGGGGGCGTTCGCCTCGCTGGTAGACTTCGACTCCTATTGGCACCCCGAGGCGATGGCGGAAGCGGACAAGTTCGTCACCGACGACGTGCCGCAACTCGAGCACTACCGCGAAATCGGCTACTTCCGGGATATCCCGCCCATCTACGCCGAAATCGGCGAGCTGGTGACGGGTAAAAAGGCGGGTCGCGAGACGGCCGCCGAGCGCACGATGACCTGTAACCTCGGCCTGGCGATGGACGACATGGCGGTGGCCCCCATCGTCTACCGCAGGGCGGTCGAAAAGGGCATCGGCACCTGGCTGCCACTGTGAAGGATCCCCTCCTGATCTAGACCTGTGTTGACGATTACAGACGTTATACAAATCTATACTGTAAAGTGAATTTGTAAAAATAGGAGAGTGTCTAATGATAGCAAAAGCAAAATCATATTGGACTAGGAAAAGTAGTTTCATAACTATAAATATGATTGCGGTCCTTTTCTTGGATTTTGCGGCCGGCTTGTGCGCCCAACCGCTATCTATCGAGGGGAAGGTAGACGAATACCTCTCGCCGTACCTGGAGATGGGCAACTTCAGTGGCTCGATCCTGATCGCCAGGGGCGACGAGATACTATTCAGTAAGGGATACGGTTATTCGAACATCGAGCAGCAGATCCCAAACTCGCCGGACACGAGATTCCAGATCGGATCGCTCGGTAAGCAGTTTGTAGCGGCGGCAATCATGCAGCTGCAAGAGAGAGGTCTTCTGAGCGTCAACAATCCTGTAGCCAGCTTCCTGCCTGATTACCGCTACGGAAATGAAGTGACTATTCACCACCTGCTTTGCCACACGTCGGGCCTGCCGATGGATCTGAGCGACAGCGCGGACGCGGGCAACCGTGGTGAGAGTAGTGGCTCGCATCTTAGAGACAGGTTGAACAATCAACGCCTGTTGTCCGAGCCGGGCAGTCAGTTCCGCTATTCCAACGTCGGCTATCAGCTGCTTTACCTGATTGTGTACGGGGCATCGGGAACGCACCCTGACCAGTATATTCGCCAGAACATCTTCGAGCCGCTGGGGATGACTAATACCGTTGTGGACACGGGAACGGAGATCGAGGCAGCAGCAACGGGTTATTCCATCCAATTTCACGGCCCCAGGGACGTGGCTGAGTTTGTGCCAAGATGGCTTGGCGCAACATACAGCACAACCGAAGATCTGTTAGCCTGGGCAAGGGGTGTGGCAGGCGCGAGGATCCTCAGCAGAGAATCCGTCGAGGTTATGCTGACTCCCAACCTGAACTCTTACGGGTACGCGTGGTTCATTACGGAGCACGACGGTCAGACTTTGCTCAGTCACGCCGGGAGAATGCCGGGATTCAGTTGCGTCTTGTCGCACTTGATTGAGTCCGACATCACCGTCGTAATCCTCGGCAACGTCGTTGATTATCCCAGGACGCGTATCAGGGATGACCTGCTGGCGATTGCCACGGACCGGCCTTACGCGATTCCGACGGCGTTTGAGGCGATTTTCATCAACCCGAGGGAGTTCCGCAAGTACGTCGGGAGATACAGAGCGGACGACGGCTCGCAAATCATAATCGCTAACACGAGTGAGTTCCTAGTTTTGATCTATATTCCGGAAGGGGCAAGTCCCAATTATTCAAACCTACCCAGGTACACATTATACCCGTATGCCGAACACAGATTCTTCTGCAAAGCTTTCGACGGCCAGTTGGAGTTCAGGCAGTTTTTCGACGGCACGGCAGATCTGTTACTTTTTACCTACAATGGCGATCTCTCGCGCTACAGCCGCCAATAGGGGATCGCGCCTCAAATTTCAATGATATAGGGCGTCAAGGAAATATCCGAACGATAAGGCTCCAGAGACACTTGTCAGTATAGACATTCTCCTCTTCTACTACCCGCCGGTGATGCGGAATCCTTCAGGCAGCGGATCGTCGGGTTCGAGTACGAACTGGTGGAAGCCCATTATGTTGGCGGCTCCGCCGACTTCGGTTTGCACTCCTTGAAAATCGCCGACCTTTTCGAACCCTGTGATCCGCCCCCAGAAGGCGGTGTCGATGATGCTCCTATTAGTGAAGTGCACTTCACGGTCGATGATTCCCCTCTCGAATAGCTGTGCCAGGCGCCCCGAGGTGCCTGTCCCGGTCGGCGAGCGGTCGATCTGGGCGTCGGCGAAGATGCAGACGTTCCTGGACTCGACGCAGCCCTCGATCTTCACAGCATCCTCGCAGATGATGGTTCCGTAGATGCCGCGTAGCTCGGGCTCCAGCGGGTGGACGATCTCCATGTGGTCCATCACCTTGTGCTTGAGTTCAACGCCCAGCTCGACGAGGCGGTCGATCTGCTCCGGCACTACCCGCACACCCAGCCCGGCCGCATCGGCGTAGACGTAGAAGGCGCCGCCGAAGGCGATGTCGACCGGAATCTCCCCAACCCCGTCAACGTCAACCTCCAGGTTGCTGGCGAAGACGAACGACGGCACGTTGTCGAAGCTGACATCTAATGCCCGGCCGTCGCGGACGAGCGCACGGGCCGTAATGCGACCGGCCGGGGCGTCGATCTTGATCTCCATCCGCTCCGACGTCACCTCGACCAGGCCGATGTCTATTGCCACCTTGGTTACGGCGACGATGCCGTGGCCGCACATGGTCGAGAAGCCCTCGTTGTGCATGAAGAGCACGCCGAAGTCGCCGTCGTCTGTGGTCGGCGGCGTGATGATGCAGCCGTACATGCCGCTGTGGCCGCGCGGCTCCAGCATCAACAGCTTCCTGATGTGGTCGTAGCGCTCGACCATCGTTCGCCTCTTCTCCAGGATCGTGTCGCCCTCGATTTGCGGCAGCCCGGAGGTGACGATCCGCAGCGGCTCGCCGGCCGCGTGCGCGTCGACCGTGGTTAAACATCGCGTGAACCGAATCACTTCATCCCCCCGTTTGAATCCTGCCGGCACTCTACATTTTCCTGCCGGAGAAGTGAATCGCTTTGACGCTGTCCGGTCGAGAGCAAGACGCGAGAAGACCGACGAAATTCATTGCCACTTGACAGGATGACAGGTATTTATGGCATGTATCAGTTGTGGATTTCTATGAATCAAGATATCAATCCCTGCGCAATTCCAATAAGGAGAACATCATGAAGCGCTATATCCCCCTTTCGGCTTTGTTGCTCGTAGTCTTCTTTGGCTCGCTGTTGTCGGCCCAGCAAGAAGATCCTTCGCTGCTGACACTCGAGCGGATCTTCACCGCGCGCGAATTCTCTTCTGAGAGATTCGGCCCGGCGCGCTGGCTGGACGACGGCTCCGGCTACACGACCTTGGAATCCCCTGAAGGTGAGGCCGAGGGGACGGATATCGTCAGGTACGATCCCGAGTCCGGCCGCCGCGAGATACTGGTCCCGTCCGAGCACCTCGTCCCGGCGGGTGAGACAACGCCGCTGGAGATTGAAGACTACGTCTTGTCGGAAAGCGGACGGAAGCTGCTCGTATTCACCAACACAGCGCGGGTGTGGAGGAGCAACACGCGCGGCGACTACTGGGTCCTCGATCTGGATAGCTGGAACCTGAGCAAGCTCGGCGGCGACGCCGAGCCGTCGACGCTGATGTTCGCCAAGTTTTCGCCGGACGGCGGCCGCGTGGCCTACGTCAGGGCGAACAACATCTACGTCGAGCATCTCGAGGACAACCGAATCGTCCAGCTTACCGAGGACGGCTCGCAGACGATAATCAACGGCACGTCGGACTGGGTATACGAAGAGGAGTTCGACCTGCGCGACGGCTTCCGCTGGTCCCCCGACGGCCGGCTCATCGCCTACTGGCAATTCGACTCGGAGGGGGTGCGAACCTTCTACATGATCAACAACACCGATTCCTTCTATCCCCGGCTGACCGCGATCCCGTATCCGAAGGCCGGCGAGACCAACTCGGCCTGCCGTGTAGGCGTGGTGAGCGCCGACGGCGGCGAAACCGTCTGGATAAACCTCCCAGGCGATCCCCGCAACCACTACATCGCGCGCATGGAGTGGGCGGCCGGCTCGGAGGAGATCGTCCTGCAGCGACTCAACCGCCTCCAGAACACGAACGAAGTCATACTCGGCGACGCCGAAAACGGAGAGGCGCGCACGATCCTGACCGAGCGTGACGAGGCCTGGGTCGACGTCGTCGACTACCTGCAGTGGCTGGAAGGGGGCGGCAGCTTCACCTGGGTGAGCGAGCGCGATGGCTGGCGCCACGTCTATATTGCGTCCAGATCCGGTGAGGAGCTTTGTCTGATCACTCCCGGCGAGTTCGACGTGATCAGTATCCAGAATATCGATGAGGAGGGTGGCTGGCTCTACTACATCGCCTCGCCCGACAACCCGGGCCAGCGCTACCTCTTCCGCGTTCCACTCGACGGCAGCGGCGCAGCGGAAAGGCTCACTCAGGCGGACGCGAGCGGCTTCCACCGCTACCGGATATCGCCGCACGCGCGGTGGGCGTTTCACACCTTCTCCGACTTCGATACGCCGCCGGTCACCGAGCTCGTGCGAATGCCCGGACACGATGTGGTGCGGACTCTGGTAGATAACGCCGAGCTGAGGGAAAGAGTGAACCAACTTGCGCGCCGCCCGGGAGAGTTCTTTCGCGTCGACATCGGCGACGGCGTGGTGCTGGACGGATGGTGCATCAAGCCCCCCGACTTCGATCCGCAGCGGCGCTACCCGGTGCTGTTCTACGTCTACGGAGAGCCTTGGGGCCAGACGGTGCAGGATCGCTGGGGCGGAACCGCCTACCTGTGGTACCTGATGCTCGCCCAGCGGGGCTACCTGGTGATGAGCGTCGACAACCGCGGCACCCCGGCGCCGCGCGGCCGCGAGTGGAGGAAAGTCGTCTACCGCCAGATCGGCATCCTCGCCTCAGCTGAGCAGGCCGCGGCGGTGCGGGCCGTCATCGATCGCTGGGATTACGTCGACCCGGAGAGGATAGGCATCTGGGGCTGGAGTGCCGGAGGCACGATGAGCCTCAACGCCGTCTTCCGCTTCCCGGACCTTTACCGAACCGCCGTAGCGGTGGCTCCCGTCAGCGACCAGCGCTATTACGATACGATTTATCAGGAGCGCTACATGGGCCTGCCTAGCGACAACGAGGAGGGCTACCGGGACGGCTCGCCGATCACCTTTGCGCACCGGCTCGAAGGAAATCTGCTAATCGTACACGGCACTGGGGACGACAATGTCCACTATCAGAACACCGAAGCGCTCATCAACGAGCTAATCAGGCACAACAAGCGCTTCACGATGATGGCCTACCCCAACCGCTCGCACGGCATATACGAGGGCGAGAACACCACCCGCCACCTCTACGAGCTGCTCACTTGGTACCTGACAGAGAACCTTCCGCCGGGAGTGAGGTAGAGCGATTCAAACAGTAGCGGTTTAAGGCTTACGAGAGGCAGAAGGGTCTTACTTATTTCCTTCATTTCGGGAGGGCTGACATTGCTGTCCGCCACAATCCCCAATATCATGAGGTAGGGAATTGCTGTCCGCGGTGCATAACTCGTTTCGGGTGTCGCCCTAATATTCGATTCTCACTACGATGCCATCCTCAAAGATGACCCTGAAGCCCTCGTAAATATAGACCATAACTCCGGGCTCAGGCTCTAAGCGGGCATTTGGCAAGCCGGCATAATTTCTGACTTCCTCTTCCAACATACCGACAGAAACCGTTCTCGTTTCCTCCGCTTCCAACTCTTCTTCGGAGAATGCGAAAGCAGTATGCAGGAATTGATCGACCTCATCTGTCGTTAATTGGCTGAGGTTCTTTTCGAATATGAAAAAAATCCCCGTTCGCTGATTGGAAGCCGTCCGTATATAAACAATAAACATGTCCCGGCGAAATCTGATGTTGATAATCTCCGCAACGTCACCTCTGTACGCAAGCTGCGGGCTATACGCTTCATACCATCCTCTATTCTGCCATTGCTGTATGAAGGATTGCGCGTCGCGATCCACCATGCCTTCACGACGATAAACAACTCCATCCGACATCACATTTGTCACTTCCATTCTCACAGAAAAGATATTCTTAAAAAATAATACGTCGCATTTGAGCCATATGGTTTGACCACTCAGAGTCGAGCGAACATATTGTTGTATATCTTCGGTTTGGTGTACTGTACTGGTAAAACTGATAAAATATGTGAGTAACACAACCATGATTTTCATCATTCCACTCCTCATTAGTACTCTGTGTTGAAAATGATACTGTTTGTATCTTGCTTTTGCAAGCACTTTTTTTCAGGCAACAACTAGTAAAGTAAAAGCCGATTTCCAAGTCTCCTCATAAAGAGGGTTGAATATATTTGCCGTTGTGATATTTTCCGGTGCGACAACAGACTATGTCAGGCGAGCCTGGAAGTGATGAGCACGCAGCGGGCACGGGCGTTCTCTTTGCGGTCTTACAACTACGGTGAGGCGGACCGGGTGGTGCTCTTCTTCACCGAGGAGTTGGGGCTCCTGCGCGGGATCGCCAAGGGTTCGCGCAAGCTGCGCAGCCGCATCGCCGGCGCGCTGGAGCCGCTTACGCTGGTCAAGCTGATGTTCGTCGAGAAGGCGGGGCGGGAGCTGGCGGTGGTGACCGGCTGCGAGGCGGTGCGCTCGCTGTTCGCAGCCACGGACAGCGTCGAGGTAGCGGGAGCCGCAGGCGTGATCGTCGAGCTGACGGCGGAGTTCCACCGCGACCGCGATCCCAACCCGGCGCAATTCCGCCTGCTGGAGCTGGCGCAGAAGGCGCTGCTGGCCGGCGTCGAGCCGGGGCTGGTGATGCACTACGCCGAACTCTTCACGCTGAAGCTGGCCGGCATCCTGCCGCCGGTCTCTACTATAAAGCAGGAAGGGGCGCGGGGGTTGATGTCGGCGCTGCTGCGCACTAACCTGTTAGAATACTCGTTGCCGAAGGCGGAAGCGGGGGACTTGGATGAACTTGGCCGCTTTCTTCGGAAAAGAGTTACCGAAGCGCTCGGCAAGCGCTTGAAAGCATATCGTTTCCTGGACGGAATGGAGTCGCCGCAGCGGGCGACCTAAAGCACCGGCCCGGTGGGAGACGATCGTTAGCCCAGAGAGGAGAGTTCATGCCAAAGTACGTTTACTTCTTCGGCGACGGGGTGGCCGAGGGCGACGCCACGATGAAGATGGAGCTGGGCGGCAAGGGCGCCAATCTAGCTGAGATGACCAGGATGGGCATACCCGTGCCACCGGGCTTTACCATCACGACCACGGCCTGCAAGGAGTACCAGAAGACCAAAGCCTTCCCTGAAGGTATGATGAATGAAGTTCACGAACACATGTACCGCCTCGAAGACTCGATGGGGCGGGTGTTCGGCGGCTCCTGCAATCCTCTGCTGGTCTCCGTCCGCTCGGGAGCACCGATCAGCATGCCGGGAATGATGGATACCGTTCTCAACCTCGGCCTGAACGAGATGACCTTGGGCGCCTTAGCGGCCGATGTCTCCGATCCACGCTTTGTCTTTGACTCGTACCGCCGCTTCATCCAGATGTTCGGAAACGTGGTTCGGGGAATCAAGCATGAAGCGTTCGAGGAAATTCTCAACAATTTGAAGATGAACAGGGGCATCCTGCTGGACACCGGCCTCACCATAGACGATCTGAAGGAGCTAATCAGGCGCTACAAGTCGGCTTACGAGCGCAGGTTGGGTGAGAAGTTTCCGGAAAAGACCTGGGACCAACTCGAAGCCTCCATCCGCGCGGTCTTCGACTCATGGGGTAATCCGAGGGCTGTCACCTACCGCAAGCTCAACAACATCACCGAGGAGATGGGCACCGCCGTCAACGTGCAGGCGATGGTTTTTGGAAACCTCAACGACAACTCCGCCACCGGCGTCGCCTTTACCCGCCACCCCGCCACCGGCGAGGACGTCTTCTACGGCGAGTACCTGGTCAACGCTCAGGGCGAGGATGTCGTGGCTGGCACCCGGACGCCCCAACCGATTAATGAGATCAATAAAGTGAGCGACGATCAGGTTACGCTTGAAAGCCTGATGCCGGAGAACTATCAAGAGCTGATCAGCATCCGCGACAAGCTGGATGAGCACTATCGCGACATGCAGGACGTGGAGTTCACGATCCAAGACGGTCGCCTCTTCATGCTCCAGACCCGCGCCGGCAAGCGGACTGCCAACGCGGCGGTCAAAATCGCCCTGGACTACCTCGACAACAAGATGATCGACGAGCAGGAGGCGCTGATGCGGGTGGAGACCACTTTCATCGACCAGCTCCTTCACGCCCAGCTCGATCCGAATGCGGAGTACGAGGCCATCGCAACCGGGCTCCCGGCCGGCCCCGGGGCCG
>CAYOXX010000075.1:0-16432 GCA_964408025.1 uncultured Acidobacteriota bacterium
TATCGCGTTTGCGCTGCTGGCGTGCCTGGCGCTGTGCTCGGGGCCGGCGCCGGCCTGCACCAGCATCCTGGTAACCAAGGGGGCGTCGGCGGACGGGTCGGTGATCATCACCTACGCCGCCGATGCGGAGTTCCACCCGCACCTGTATTTCTCCCCCGCCGCCGACTACAAGTTCGGCGAGGTCTTCGAGATCAGGGGCCGGGCCGGCCAGGTGCGGGGGACGGTCAGCCAGGTGGCGCACACCTACGCCGTTGTCGGCCTGATGAACGAGCACCAGGTGGCTATCGGCGAGACCACGTACGGCGGCCGGGAGGAGCTGCACGACCCGGACGGTCTGCTCAACTACGGGCACCTGATGATCCTGGCGCTGCAGCGTGTGCGCACGGCCCGCGAGGCGATCGGTGTGATCACCGCTCTGGCCGGTGAGTACGGCTACAGCAGCTCCGGCGAGTCGTTCTCGATAGCTGACACCCAGGAGGCCTGGATACTGGACTTCATCGGCAAGGGCCCCGGCCGCACCGGCATCGTCTGGGTTGCGCGCCGCGTGCCCGACGGCTTCGTATCGGTGCACGCCAACATGTCGCGCATCGGCAGCTTCCCGCTCGACGAGCCGGAGAGCTGCCTCTACTCCGAGGACGTCATCTCCTTTGCTGTCAAGATGGGCTACTACGATCCCGACAGCGGCGAGCCGTTCAGCTTCCGCGACGCCTACGACCCGGCCTCGCCGGGCGGCCTGCGCGCCTGCGCCACGCGGGTCTGGCGGGTGCTGCAGCTCTGCGCGCCGTCGCTGGACCTCTCGACTGACTACCACCGCGGCGTCCCCGGCGCCGAGCCCTACCCGCTCTGGGTGGAGCCGGACGAGCCGCTGTCGGTCAGCGACGTCATGGACCTGATGCGCGACCACTACGAGGGGACGGAGTACGACATGACGCACGGCGTCGACGCCGGCCCCTTCGGTTCGATACTGCGCTGCCGGCCGCTGTCGTGGAAGCTCGACAGGGGGCGCTACATGTGGGAGCGGCCGATTGCGACGCAGCAGAGCGGCTTCGTCTTCGTCTCGCAGAGCCGCTCGTGGCTCCCCGACGCGGTCGGCGGCGTCTTCTGGTACTGCGTCGACGACGCCTACACCTCCTGCTTCGTACCGCTCTACTGCGGCATCTCCGAGGTGCCCCGCTCGTTCACAGTAGGCACGCTGCGCAGATTCTCGTGGGACTCTGCGTGGTGGGTGTTCAACTTCGTCACCAACCTCGCCTACGCTCGCTACTCCGACATCTCGGCCGACATCATCGCCGTGCAGCGGGATATCGAGGGGACGTTCTTCGCGCTCCAGGGCGCCGTCGAGAGGACCGCCGTCGAGCTGGGCGGCGAGGACGAGGTCCTGATGAGGCGCTACCTGACCGACTACTCGGTCGGCCACGGCGAGCAGGTCGTGAGGCGCTGGATCGAGCTGGGCGAGTTTCTACTGACCAAGTACAACGACGGCTTCGTTCAGGACGAGGACGGCCGGCCGCAGCAGCCGGGCTACCCGAGCGAGTGGCTGCGCCGGGTGCTGGAAGAGAAGGGCGAGCAGCTGGCGCTGCCTAACTGGGGCGAGGAGAGCCATTAAAGCGGCAAGCCTGCGGTCCAGCGGCCGCGGCGGGAACACCCTGCCGGCCTGAATTTCAGGCAGCCTCAAAGATGGGCGGGAGCCATAAAGGGATCAACCTGCGTCGATCCGACAAGAAGCGGGAGCCATAAAGGGCTCCCCTACAATTGGGTGGTGAGGCTCTCGCCGTTTCGTGGAAGGATCGGGGCGGATGCGACACAGGCAGTTGAGCGGTGGAGAACGGCGCCCACTGCTGGTATGATTCTCTTCTCTCCAACATTAACGAGGTGTGAAATGCGAAAAGTACTGACCCTTTGTGCCGCAGCGCTGCTTCTGGCTGCGGCTTACGCCCCGCAAGAGCAGCAAGAGCAAGTGGAAACGCAAGAGCAGGAGGCGGTCACCACCTACACCATGGAGCAGTTCATGGAGACCATCTCGATATCTGGCGGCTCCTTCAGCCCCGACGAGAGCAAGCTCCTGGTCTCGAGCAACGAGAGCGGCATCTACAACGCCTACGTCGTCGACGTAGCCACGGGCGAGCGGACGGCGGTGACAGAGTCAACCACCGACTCGATCTACGCCCAAGCCTACTTCCCGCACGACGAGCGCATCCTCTACACCAGCGACGACGGTGGCAACGAGAACTACCACCTCTTCGTGCTCGAGCCCGACGGCTCTGTCACCGACCTGACGCAGGGGGAGAACACGCGCGAGATGTTCGCCGGCTTCTCGCACGACCTGCGGAGCTTCGGCACGCTGAACAACATGCGCAACCCGCGCTTCTTCGACCTCTACGAGTGGGATATCGAGACGCTGGAGCCGATCCTCGTCTACGAGAACAACACCGGCCTCGATCCCGCCGCCTTCAGCCCCGACAGGCGCTGGCTGGCCCTCTCGCGGACCAACACCACCAACGACTCCGACCTCTTGATCCTCGACCTGGAGGGCGGTGGCGAGCCGATGCTGATCAGCGAGCACGAGGGCGAAGCCACGTTCTTCGCTATGGATTTCAGCATCGACAGCCGCTACCTCTACTACACCTCCAACCTCGAGGGTGAGTTCGCCAGCCTCTGGCGCTACGACGTGACGACCGGCGAGCACGAGGGGGTCTACAGCGCCGACTGGGACGTCTCCTTCGCCTACTTCAGCCACGACGGCACCTACCGCGTCGTCGGCGTCAACGAGGACGGCTATACCTCGATCACGATCACCGAGACGGCCACCGGCGAGGAGGTCGAGCTTCCCGAGCTGCCGCCGGGGCAGATCGGCGGCGTCTCCTTCTCGCGCAGCGAGGAGCTGATGCGCTTCTACGTCTCCAGCGACAACTCCCCGCGCAACCTCTTCATCTACGACGTCGCGGCTAACGAGGTGCGGCAGCTCACCGACACACTCAATCCCGAGATCGACGCCAACGACCTGGTGGCCAGCGAGGTGGTCCGCTTCGTCGCGCGCGACGGCATGGAGATCCCCGGTCCCCTCTACCGGCCGATCGGGGCCAGCGCTGAGAACCCCGTCCCGGCGTTGCTCTGGATCCACGGCGGACCCGGCGGCCAGAGCCGCCCCTTCTATAGCGCCGAGCGCCAGTTCCTGATCAACCACGGCTACGCCGTGTTCGCCGTCAACAACCGCGGCTCTTCCGGCTATGGTAAGACCTTCCTCGCCGCCGACGACCAGCGCCACGGCCGCGAGCCGCTCTGGGACTGCGTCGACGCCAAGGATTACCTGCGCACTATCGACTGGATCGATCCCGACAAGATCGGCATCCTGGGCGGCTCCTACGGCGGCTACATGGTGCTGGCGGCGCTGGCCTTCGAACCCGAGGAGTTCGACGTCGGGGTCGACATCTTCGGCGTCGCCAACTGGGTGCGCACGCTGCAGAGCATCCCGCCGTACTGGGAGAGCTTCCGCGAGGCGCTCTACCGCGAGATCGGCAATCCCGAGACCGACATGGAGATGCTGCGCGCCACCTCGCCGGTCTTCCACGCCGACAGGATTGCGAGGCCGATCATCATCCTCCAGGGCGCCAACGACCCGCGCGTGCTGCAGGTGGAGAGCGACGACATGGTCGCCGCCATCGAGGCCAATGGCGGCATCGTCGAGTACGTAGTCTTCGACGATGAGGGCCACGGCTTCTCCAAGAGCGCCAACCGCATCGAGGGCTTCGAGGCCGTGCTGGAGTTCCTCGACCGCTACCTCAAGGGCGAGGGCGAATAGACCTGGGAAGAAAGCGAAGGATTTTGACGCCGAACGCTCAGCAGCACGACTCGGCAATGTAAAAAAGGGGTCTCCGAACGGAGATCCCTTTCTCAACGCTCCGGATTGCGTTGGCTACCTGAATATCTTGTGTTCGCGGCAGAACTCGGTGAGCTCGTCGTGGAAGTCGGGGTGGGCGATGGCGATCAGCTCTTCCGCTCGCTGGCGCACGTTCTTGCCGTGCAGGTAGGCGATGCCGAACTCGGTGGCCACGTAGTGGACGTCGCCGCGGCTGGTGACGACGCCGGCGCCGTGGTCGAGCATCGGCACGATGCGGCTGACCTTGCCCCCCTTCGCCGTCGAGGGCAGCGCGATGATCGGCTTGCCGCCCTTGCTGCGGGCGGCGCCGCGTACGAAGTCGACCTGTCCGCCGATGCCGCTGTAGAACCAGTAGCCGATGGAGTCGGAGCACACCTGCCCCGTCAGGTCGATCTGGATGGCGCTGTTGATGGCCACCATCTTGTCGTTGCGCGCGATGATGAAGGGGTCGTTGGCGTACTCGGTGGGGCGGAACTCGAAGATCGGGTTGTTGTCGCAGAACTCGTAGAGCGACTTGCTGCCGAAGAAGAAGCTGGCCACCACCTTGCCGGCATGCAGCGTCTTGCGCTCGCCGTTGATGATCCCCTTTTCGATCAGCGGCACGATGCCGTCGCTGAACATCTCGGTGTGCACGCCCAGGTCGCTCTTGTCCTCCATGAAGAGCAGCACCGCGTCCGGGATGCCGCCGATCCCCATCTGCAGCGTCGAGCCGTCCTCGATCAGGGGCGCGATGTGGCGGGCGATGCTCTTGTGCAGCTCGGTTACCGGCTTCGGCTTCAGCTCCAGTATCGGGTCGTCCACCTCCACCATGTAGTCCAGCTTGTTGACGTGGATGAAGCTGTTGCCCAGCGTGCGGGGCATGTTGGGGTTGATCTGGGCAATGCGGACCCTGGCGTGCTGCGCCGCCGCCTTGGTGTTGTCCACGCCGCAACCGAAGGAGCAGAAGCCGTGCTCGTCGGGCGGCGAGAGGTTGAGCAGCACCACGTCCACCGGCATGATGCCCTCGATGAAGAGCTGCGAGATCTCGCTCAGGAAGATCGGGATGTAGTCAGCGCGGCCCTCGTTGACTGCGGTGCGCATGTTGGCGCCGAGGAAGAAGTTGTTGGCGCGGAAGTGACCTTCCATCTCCGGATCTACGTATCCTCCCGGCCCGAAGTGCATCAGGTGGATTACCTCGACGTCGCGCAGCTCGGGCGCGCGCGCCACCATGGCCTCGACCAGGCGCACGGGCGATGCGGCGCCGGGGTGGATCCAGACCCGGTTGCCGCTCTCGATCGCCTTGACCGCCTCCCCGGGCTCGACGAAGCGCTTGCGGAAGTCGGCGGGGTTCATGGCTGCACCCCCTCGAGCAGGTTGGGCAGCGGCTCGTGCGGCAGGCCGAACAGGTCGGCGACCTCGGCGTGGCAGCAGTGGCCGCGGTAGGTGAAGACGCCGCGCGCCAGCGGGGGGTGATTGCTCAGCGCGTTGTCCAGGCCCTCGTCGGCAATCTCGAGGATGTACGGCAGGGCGGCGTTGGCCAGGACGCGGCTGGCGGTGCGTGGCACCGCGGCGCTCATGTTGGGCACGCAGTAGTGCACCACCCGCTCCTCGACGTAGGTGGGCCGGTCGAGCGTGGTCGGGCGGCTGGTCTCCACCGAGCCGCCCTGGTCGATGGCGGTGTCGATGATCACGCTGCCGCTCTTCATGCGGCGCACCATATCGCGCGAGACTACCATCGGCGCCCGCCGCCCGCCGCCCAGGCTGACGGCCATGATTAGGACATCAGCGTAGCTCAGCGCACTTTCGATGTGCTGCGGCGTCGACGTGACGGTCACCACGCCGCCGCGCAGCTGCCGCAACGCGAGGCGCAGCCGGTCGACGTTGATGTCCAGCAGAGTGACCCTGGCCCCCAACCCGTGGGCGGTGCGGGCCGCGCTGCGCCCGACGTAGCCGGAGCCGATGATCACCACCTCGGCCGGGGGCACCCCCGGCGCGCCGCCCAGCAGGATGCCTCGCCCGCCCGCCTGCGACTCGAGGCAGCGGGCGGCCACCGGCAGGCACATGTGGCCGGCGATTTCGCCGAAGATCCGCACCAGCGGCAGGTTCCCGTCGTCGTTCTCGATGATCTCGAAGCCGATCGCCGTTATCCTCTTGTCGATCAGCTTATTCACCTGTTCACGGCTCGCCGCCGCCAGGTGCAGGAAGCTGAACAGCACCTGGCCGTCGACCAGCAGGTCCTCCTCCTCCAGCGCCGGGCGCTGCACCTTGGCCAACAACTGCGCCCGGCCTATCGCCTCCTCGGCGCTGTAGACGATCGTCGCTCCGGCATCCTCGTAGTCGGTGTCGAAGTAGTTGCTGATCAGGCCCGCCTCTTCCTCGACGTAGACCGCGTGGCCGTGCTGGACAAGGGTCTTCACAGCCAGCGGGGAGAGCGCCACCCGGTTCTCGCCCCGGAAAGTCTCCTTCGGAATACCTATATTCATCTGCCGCCCCTTACTAGAGGTGGCCGACAGGAATGTCGGCCCTCCAAGCCCTCATATTGCACAAGATTCAGCAGTTCGGCGGCCACTTTCCCCGAATCTCTTTGTTGAGGACGTTCTTGGCCCCTCGACGTGGCGCTAACCACGCCCGCGGGTGCAAAAACGCCCCCGCCGCGACCTTCGAGAAAATCGGCTCGCCGGTGACAATATGTAACCTCACCGCCCTGTGGAGAGAGCGCCGGAAAGATCAACATATCAATCACTTAACACCTGAGCCGGCTAAACCTTGTGCAATATACGGGCTAGATAACCAAGATGCTGTTCGGGAGCTGCCGCCCCTCCGGTACATTATAGGCCCCACGGTTGTGGGTGTCCAAGTAGCCGAGCAGGATCGTCGTTCACTCGAAACGGAACTTGACAACCGCATTCTACGTCACTATATTGACCGACCGGTCAGGAAACTGAATGGCAGGTCATCGAAAATGGACAACGATAAGCCGAACCGCCACGACGTGCTGGTGCAGTTCCGCACCAAGGAGATCATCAACGCGGCGATCGAGCTTTTCAACCGCGAGGGGGTAGCCGGCGTGACGATGGAACGTGTGGCGGAGCTGGCCGGCGTCGCCAAGGGGACTCTCTACCTTTACTTCGAGGACAAGGGCGAGCTTCTCGGCACCGTATTAAAGCGCGTGTTGGAACTTTTTGTCGACACGATCACTAAAGCTCTTGGTAAAGAAGGCCCGCTGCGCCCGCGGTTGATCCGTGCCAACGAGGAATCGATCCGGATGGCCGCCGAGCACCGGGAGATATTCGATTTCGTGCACCGGACCCAGCTTATCGGAGAGCAACCGTTCATCGACAAGGATGACAAGCAGGCTCCGGCGCGTCCGCAGGTGGCCAAGTTTCTTGAAGCCTTCACGAGCCTGTTCCAGGAAGCGATGGAGAACGGTGAAATCAGGAGATCCGATCCGGAGCTTTTAACCCTGCTCTACCTAGAGTCGCTGCACGCGGTACTACACGTAGGATTGCCGAAGAAGGTGGGGCTTGACGCGTGCGCGGAGCGCGATGTGCACGCGGATGCGGGGTTCTTAATCGATCTTTTTCTGAACGGAATATCAGTTTCCAAGGATAAGGAGCAATGATCAGGAAGCTAATCTACTTCGTAGCGGCCACGGCGCTGCTGGCCGCGCCGGCGGCGGCCCAGGAGGGCGAGGGCGGCCCGCTGCTCGACCTGGAGTACGTGCTGCGGGCGGCGCTGGGCACCAACGAGCAGATCGAGATCGCCCGCGAGGGCATAGAGGTGGCTCGCAGCTGGCGAAGTCTGGCCAGGTCGGCTCTATTCCCGTCGACGTACTTCAACGGCACGCTGACGCGCAACGACCGCGAACAGGCGATTGAGTTCGACATCCCCGGGATGGAGATGCCGGAGGATTCACCCGGCGGATTCGTCATCACGCCGCTCTACGACTGGCAAGCCTCGCTGACCATCTCGCAACCGCTGTTCGTCGGCTTCCGTGACATCAGGGCCCTGCAGGCGAGCGGCATCAACATCGGCCTCAGCGAGGACCAGCTCGACCGGACGCGCCGCGACCTGCTCTTCCAGGTGGCTGCCGTCTACGCCGAGGTGGTGAAGGCTCAGCGTAACCTCGAGATCAGCCGCCAGGCAGTGGAGCTGGCCCGCCAGCAGCTGCGCCAGGCCGAGGTCCTGCTGCGGGCCGGCGAGGGGATCCGTACCTCGGTGCTGCAGGCCGAGGCGCAGGTGGCCGAGGCAGAGCTGGGGGTGATCGTGGACCGCAGCGCGATGGCGCGGGCCAAGGAGGACCTGACGGTGCTGACCGGCATCGACGGCGACTACCGCCTGGCGCCACCGGGGGCGCCGTCGCTCCCCGCCGCGACGCTAGAGGAGCTGCTGGCGATCGGCATGGAGGGACGCAGCGAGCTGAGAGCCGCCGGCAGGCAGATCGCCATCAGCGAGCTGCAGATCGGCATCGCCGCCGGGGAGAAGCTGCCCACGGTGTCGCTGGACTTCCTCTACAACCGCCAGCGCTCGCCCTTCCCTTCCAACGCCTTCTGGAGGCTGATGCTCAACTTCAGCGTGCCGATCTACGACGGCGGCTTCAGCAGAGCCCGCCAGGCCGAAGCCGAGAGCGCCCACCGGCAGGCACAACTGCAGAGGCAGCTGCTGGAGAGGCAGATCCGTGCCGAGATCGTGCAGGCGCACCTCGATTACGAGTCGCTGCGTGCCAGCCGCCAGACTGTCCAGACGCAGGTGGAACTTACGCGGCAGGCTTACGCCGATATAGAGCGCTTCCACGCCGTCGGCGAGGCGACCGATCTGGAGTTGCAGGACGCCCGCCAGCAGTTCATCTCTGCCGAGAAGACACTAGCGAACATATCAACCGACGAGGTGCTCGCGTTGTTCAGCCTGCGCCGCAGCCTCGGACTTCTGGTTGTGGATATCGAAGAGGAGCCTGAAAGATGAAGAGGATAATACTGCCGATACTGCTCGCCCTGCTGCTGAGCGCCTGCCCCGGCGACGACGACAGGGCGACCATCGAGACTCCGGAACGCGCCGAGTCGGCAGTCGAGTCCGGCGAAGAGGCAAGCGTTGAGGAACCGGGAGACGAGAACGGCTACGCCGTCGTCCGGCCCCAGGGCAACTCCACGGAGCACCGCGCCATCGGCAGCTTCGAAGCCGACGAGGAGGTCACCGTCAGCGCCGAGGTTGGCGGTACGCTGCTGAGCCTGCTGGTCGACGTCGGCGACACGGTCCGCAGCGGGACGCTAATCGGCCGCATCGATCCGGAGAACTTCAGGTTGCAGCTGGACAGCGCGCGGGCGCAGCTCGCGGTGGCCGAGGCGAGCCTGGGCAACGCCCGCAGCGAGTACGAGCGCAAGCAGATCCTGTTCGACGACGGCGCCATCCCGCAGAGCACCCTCGATCTGTTCCGAACGCAGCTGGAGATGGCCGAGGCCCAGGTACGCAGCGCGGAAGCGGCGGTCGCCATCGCCGCCGAGGCGCTGGAGGATACCGATGTCGTAGCTCCCCTGGCAGGAGTGATCTCGGCGCGGCCGGCCAGCGCCGGTGAGTTCGTCGGCGCGGGCGACCCGCTGGTGGTCATCAGCGTAGTCAACCCGATCGTGCTGAGGTTCTCGGTTCCCGAGCGCCTGGCGGCCGAGATCGCCGAGGGGGACGAGGTAAACGCCCGCCTGGCTGCCTACCCCGGCCGCGTCTTCAGCGGTGAGGTGACGCTGGTCAGCCCGACGGTGGACAGGCAGACCCGCACGGTGCCGATCGAGGCCGAGTTCGACAACGGCGACGGTATGCTCAGGCCCGGCTTCTTCGCCGAGAGTGTTGTGCGCCTCAGCGGCGGCCAGCCGACCTTCCTGGTACCCAATGGCGCCTTGTTCAGCACCAACGGCGGCCTATACCTGCGGGTGCTCGAGGCCGACCGGGTGCGCGATGTGGCGGTGGCGCTGGTCGAGCAGCGCGGCAGCAGCAGCCTGATCACCGGCCCGCTTCAGGGCGGCGAGCGGGTCGAGCTGCAGTACTGAGCCGCATTCAACACCTGGAGAGATGACATGTGGTTAGCAGACACCTCGGTTCGCCGCCCGATCTTCGCGACGATGGTCATCGTGGCGCTGATCGTCTTCGGCTTCGTAAGCCTCGGCATGATCGGCATCGACCTGATGCCCGACGTCGAGATCCCGGTAGTGACCATCACCACCATCCTGCCCGGCGCCGACCCGGAGACCGTTGAAGTCGAGGTCACCGACGTGATCGAGGAGGCGGTCAACTCGATCGACGGCATCAACTCGTTGCGCTCGATCTCCAGCGAGAGCATCAGCATCGTGGTCATCGAGTTCGAGATCGAGAAGCAGCTCGACGTGGTGGTGCAGGACGTTCGCGACAAGGTCGCCGGTATCCGCGAGCAGCTTCCCGACCAGGTCGAGGAGCCGCTGGTCGAGAAGCTCGACTTCGGATCGATACCGGTCATCACGCTGGCGGTCTTCGGCCGCGAGGACCCCGAGGATCCCGATGAGGAGATCCGCCGCATCACCGAGTACACGCGCCGCAACATAAAGGAGCGCCTGCAGACGATCAGCGGCGTCGGCAGCGTGGAGATGATCGGCGGCCAGGAGCGCGAGGTGCGCGTATGGCTCGACGCCGACAGGCTTAGGGGCTACGGCATCCCCGTCTCCCAGGTGATGGCTGTGTTGGCTGCGGAGAACATCGACATCCCCGGGGGCCGCATCGAGACGCGCACCGACGAGGCTACCGTCAAGACCCACGGCGACCTGGAGACCGTCGAGGAGTTCAACGACCTGGTGATCGCCTACGCCGAGGGGGCGCCGGTGCGGCTGCGCGACATCGGTAACGTCGAGGACGGAATGGAAGACCTGCGCTCGCTCTCCTTCCTCAACGGTCGCCGAGCGGTGGCGCTGCAGTGCCGCAAGGTCGCCGGGGCCAACACCGTGGCTCTGGCCGACGACATCCTGGCCGAGGTCGAGGAGATCCGCACACTGCTGCCGCCTGATATCGAGATCAACGTGGCCATCGACAACTCGACTTTCATCAGAGAGTCGATAGAGGACGTGCAGGGCCACCTGATAATCGGCGGCACGCTGGCGGTGATGGTCATCCTCTTCTTCCTGCGCAACTTCCGCACCAGCCTCATCGCCGCCATCGCCATCCCGACGTCGATCATCTCCACCTTCACCTTCATCAACTTCCTGGGCTTCACCATCAATATGATGACCATGCTGGCGCTGACCATCAGCGTAGGCCTGCTCATCGACGACGCGGTGGTGGTGATCGAGAACGTCTACCGGCATATGGAGCAGGAGAAGAAGAGCAAGAGACAGGCGGCCATGGAGGCGACGGGCGAGATCGGATTGGCGATCGTCTCGATGACGACGACCATCCTGGCCGTCTTCGTGCCGGTGGCCTTCATGACCGGCATCATGGGGCGCTTCTTTTACGAGTTCGGTCTCACAGTCGCCATCGCGGTCGTCATCAGCGCCTTCACCAGCCTGACGCTGACCCCTATGCTCTGCAGCCGCTTCATGAAGGTGCGGGGCGAAGGCGAGCGCCGCAACTTTGTCGCCCGCGCCATCACAGGGCTCCTGCGAGCCGTAGACCGGGGCTACAGGGCGACGCTGGCCGTGGCACTGCGCCTCCGGGCGATCACCGTGCTCGTCGCCATCAGCGTATTCATCTTCAGCCTCTACATCACTTCCCTAATCCCCGGCGAGTTCACGCCGACTATGGACGAGGGCGCCTTCACCATTGCCATCGAGGCACCGCTTGGCTCAAGCATCCACGAGACGATGCGTTACGTGAACCAAGTCGAGGAGCGCCTGCACGACATGGGCGGGATCGAGCTGATCTTCGTCACCGCCGGCGGCGGCAGGCAGGAGATGGTCAACGAGGCGCAGATTGACGTCAAGCTCCTGCCGCTGGAGGAGCGGGCCTTCACCCAGCAGGAGTACATGGATGCAGCGCGCGATCGGCTGGCCGACCTCGACGACATCCAGATCGCCATCGGCGAGCTGCGGCAGGACGTCGGCGGCGGCGGGGGTTGGGGCAGCTACCAGGTGCAGTACTCCCTGCGCGGCACCGACCTCGACCAGCTCGCGGACTTCGCCGAGGCTATCATGGTCCGCATGGAGGAGATCCCCAGCTTCGTCGACCTCGACACCAACTATGAGCTCGGCAAGCCGGAGATCGGCGTGCGCGTCAACCGCGACAGGGCTGCCGACCTCGGCGTCTCGATGGCCGGTATCGCCACTACCATCCGCGCTCTGGTCGGGGGCGAAGATGTCACCACATTCCAGAGCGGCGGCCAGGAGTACGACGTGCGGGTGCGCCTGCAGGCCGACGACCGGGACGAGCCGGGGGACATCGAGCGCCTGATGGTAGTCTCGCGCACCGGGCAGCCGGTCGAGCTGGGCAACCTCGCCGAGGTCAGCCGCGAGAGCGGGCCGATCCAGATCAACCGTCAGAATCGCATGCGCGAGATCAGGGTGATGGCCAACCTCACAACCGACTATACCCTCGGCCAGGCCGTCGAGACGATCGACGGCATAGTCGAGGAGATCGGCATCCCGCCCGGCGTCCGCGCCGAGCACTTCGGCATGGCAGAGGTGATGATGGAGAGCTTCGAGAGCATCAACTTCACGCTCTTGCTGGCCGTGATCATCATCTACATGGTCCTGGCGAGCCTCTTCGAGAGCTTCGTCCACCCATTCACCATCATGCTCTCGCTGCCGCTGTCGATCGTCGGAGCCATGGGACTCCTGCTGATCGCCGGCAAGACGCTCAACATTCTCTCCATGATCGGCGTCATCATGCTCATGGGGCTGGTTACCAAGAACGCCATCCTCCTGGTCGACTACACCGGCACGCTGCGCCGGCGCGGCATGGAGCGCACCGAGGCGATCCTGACGGCCGGCCCGCGGCGGCTGCGCCCGATCATGATGACCACCTTCTCGACCATCTTCGGCTCGCTCCCGGTGGCACTCGGCATCGGCGCCGGCGCCAGCTTCCGCAGCCATATGGGCGTCGCCGTCATCGGAGGGCTCCTGACCTCGATGCTGCTTACTCTGCTCGTCGTCCCGGTGGTCTACACGCTGCTCGACGACCTGCAGTCGATCCGCTTCCCCACCTGGCTGCGCTTCCGCAGGCGGGAGCTCGAGGAGCGGCCGGCCACCTCGAGCGGCGGCAGTAAGGAATAGATCCACCCCCTAACAAGACACAAGGCCGCGGAACTCACAACGTTCCGTGGCCTTACACGTCTACCGGCCATAGCACCGGTGTGGCAGGTTCGCCGCGGCTGCGCGCCCTCCTGTCCGTCACTCGCCCATGCCACATCGGGAGGGCGGACATTCCTGTCCGCCATCTCCCGCGTAGCGGGATGTATATCCTCCACCGCATACGTTCAATCGACGGTAGAGAAGAAACATCACCGCCAGAGGATGCCTGCGAGGATGGCGAGGAAGAACAGAATCGAGACGGCGCCGTTGAGGTTGAAGGCGGCCACGGCGCGGCTGAGGTCGTCGTGCCGCACCATGAAGTCCTCCAGCGCCAGGACGGCGACGACGACGGCGGCGCCCGCCAGGTAAACTGCTCCCAGGGGGAAGAGCCAGTGGAGGCCGACGATCAGGACGGCCGCGGCCGCGTGCAGGGCGCGCGCGATTAAAATCGCCCCGCGCAGCCCCCAACGCATCGGCACCGAATGCAGGCCGTGCTCGCGGTCGAAGTCGAAGTCGAGGCAGGCGTAGAAGATGTCGAATCCCGCCACCCAGAGCAGCACCGCGGCGGCCAGCGCTGCGGCGCGCCAATCAAAGCCGCCGGTCAGCGCCATCCAGGCCCCGACCGGCGCGATGGCCAGGCTGAGGCCGAGGAAGAACTGGCTGGTCCAGGTGAAGCGCTTGGTGAGCGAGTAGAAGAAAAGCACTGCCAGCGCCAGCGGACTGAGCCAGCCGCAGAGGGGGTTCAGGGCCCAGGCGGCGGCGAAGAACAGTGCGCTGCAGGCGACAACAAATACCCAGGCGGCCGGTATCGAGATCAGCTCTCGCGGCAGCTCGCGGCCGGAGGTGCGCGGGTTGAGCGCATCGTAGCGGTGGTCAACGATGCGGTTGAATCCCATCGCTGCGCTGCGCGCCGCCACCATCGCCACCAGCACCCAGAAGAGGACGTGCCAGCGGAACGGCGTCTCCTGCGATGCCAGCGCCAGGCCGGCGAGGGCAAACGGCAGGGCGAAGACGGTGTGGGCGAGGCGGACGAGGCGAAAGTAGCGCAGCGCCGCCCGGCCTGCCCTCGCCGCCGGCGAAGCCGACGGCGCTCCGTTGAGGCCGGTGGACGGATCAGGCAACTTCGCCCCCCACCCAGAACAACTTACTGTGGTCGATTCCGGACGTCAGGGCCTCGAGCGGGTCGCCGACCTCGTCTCCGGCGTAGGCCAGGAAGCGCCCGATCCGCTCCGGCGCCAGCGAGCCGAAGCGGCCGTCGATACGCAAAGCGCGGGCGCCGTTGACCGTCGCCATGCGCAGCAGCGCCGCGGGCTCGACGCCTGGGTGGCGCTGGCGCACGAATGCCATCTCGTCGAATAGGCTCAGCGTCTCGACGCTGCCCAGCCCGTCGGTGCCGAGGCAGGGCTTGACTCCGGCGGCGAGCAGGTCGGCGACACGCGGCTGGCCGACGCCGATGTAATCGTTGCTGCGTGGGCAGAGGCATACGGCGCAGCCCGAGAGGGCCAGATGCTCGATCTCCTCGCCGGAGAGCTGAACGCAGTGGACGGCCAGGACCCCGGGGCGCAATCCCCCCAGTTTGTCCAGGTAGCCCAGCGGCCTCATGCGCGGCACCTGCCAGCCCTCCTCCCAGTAACCCCACCGTCTTATTACCTCGGCGAAGCGCTCGCTCTCCCCTGCCAGGAAGCGCACCTCGGCGGGCGACTCGGCCAGGTGGAGCGAGCTGAGGCGGCCGGTATCGGCGTTCCTGCTCAGGATGGCGCGGACGAGGATCCGGTGGGTCGAGTAGAGGGAATGGGGTGTGACGGCGAAGCGGAAGCGGCCGCCGCCATATTGGCTCTCGATCTGACGCAGCGTCTGGTCGGCCTTGCTCAGGCCCGCTTCGCCACTGGCCCGGCCGAATCCTGTAACCTCGATGAAGACCTGACCCCAGAGCGGCTGCGACGCCAGGAAGGGAGGCGAGAATGCCGAGGGAGAGATGTCGCCCACGGCGATCGTCCCCAGCGCCGGCAGGCCGCGGCAGGCCGCGGCGGTCGCCTGGCGGCGGGTCTCGGGCGGGATCTCGTCCTTGGCCTGCAGGAGCGCCTCGATCCAGGGGATGAAGCCGGCCCCGCGCGGGGCGCGGCTGCGCATCGCCGAGTTGTCGAGGTGGGTGTGGGCGTTGACCAGGCCGGGCAGGAGCACCACTTCGCCCAGGTCGCAGACTGCCCCGTCGGGGTAGCCGGTTGCCGTCTCGCCGAATGGCCCGACCGCTTCGATGGCGCCATTCCTGACCGCCACCGCGCCGTCGTCGATGGGCGGGCTGGCTACCGGCACCACCCGGCGGGCGCGGTAGACCGTCGGCACCCCGCCGCCGGCCGGGACGGGCTTGGGTATGCCGTTCAGAGGTTGCGCCACCAGTCTGCCTCCAGGTCGCCGCGGCGGCGGTAGCGCTCGAGCAGGACGGGGCAAGGACACTCGCGGGGCGTAGCCGCAGCGGCAGGCAAAATTGCGAGGATTATGTCGGCGAATGCGGCTTCCGTTTCCGCGGCCCGCGCCAGCTCCTCGCCGGTCGCCAGGCCCTCGAACAGGACACCCTTTTGGAACGGCCGCTCCGCCATCCCCTCGGCGAGATTGACGCTGCAGCAGACGGCGGCGTAGCACAACTCCAGCTCGCGCGCCAGCCAGAGCTCGGGCGCAAGCGTCATTCCGACCAGCGAGGCGCCGCAGCGTGCCAAAGCCCGGACCTCGGCGGCCGTCTCCAGCCGCGGACCCGTCGTCGCGGCGTAGACGCCGCCCTCGTGGAGCCGCAACGGCAGCTCCCGCAGCGCCGACAGGACCGCCCCCCGCAGTTCAGGGCAGAAAGCTGGGTTGGCGCGCACAATCCCCTGGCCTCGCCCCTCGAAGAAGGTGGCGGGCGGGCCGCCTCGCCACTCCAGCAGGTCGTCTGGAACCGCCAGGTCGCCGGGCGAGATGGCGGGATCGATCGAGCCGGGAGCCGACCAGGAGACGATCTTCTCGACGCCCAGATTCTTCAGCGCCCAGAGGTTGGCTTTGTCGTTGACGAAGGGCGCGCTGACGGCGTAGCCTTCCTCGCCGTGGCGCGAGAGCACGGCGAAGGGGCCGCTGCCGGAGTCGAAAACGTGGACGGGATTCGACTCGCCGAACGGCGTGTCGGGCACGTGCACGGCGAGCCTCGTCAGCTCCCGCTCGAGGAACGTGCGGTGGGCGCCGACGCGGGCGATGACGGCGATGCGGGGTTGCACGGCTGGTCCTCCCCGCAACACTCTAACCGCACGTGGGGCCGTCCGCAAGGCGCTCCGGGGCGCGGGGCGGGGGGCGAGGAATCGGATGAGTGTACAAC
>CAYOXX010000076.1:0-16427 GCA_964408025.1 uncultured Acidobacteriota bacterium
AAGTAGGACTGGTCCCTGGCCGCGCTGGCGGCCCTGCGCAGGCGCACCCGCCCGCCGCCCGCCTCCTCCCGGCGGCAGTAGTGGCCGCTGGCCAGGACCGAGGCGCCCAGGGCGCGGGCCCGCCGCAGCAGGCTGCCGAATTTGATCTCCCTGTTGCAGACGACGCAGGGGTTGGGCGTCCTGCCCCCGAGATAACTCTCCACGAACGGCGCGACCACCTGGCGCTCGAAATCGGCCTCCAGGTCGATCACTCGGTGCGCTATGCCGAGCAGCCCGGCGACGGCGCGCGCCTCGGCGCCGGGGTCGCCGCGGCGCCGGGGCGCCAGCCTCATGGTGAGGCCGATCACCTCGAAGCCCTGGCGACGCAGCAGCGCGGCGGCGACGCTGCTGTCGACGCCGCCGCTCATGGCGACCGCAATCCTGTCGGGTGCAGGCATGGCAAGTGAGAATGGTAGCACGGACCGTGCCGATGCGGGGGAGGCGGAGGGCGGAGGGCGAGCGGTTCAGCGGTTGCCGAGTATGGCGTCCAGTTTGGCGGCCGTCTCGGGGGCGGCCTCTTCGAAACCGGCCTTCGCCTTGAAGTAGCCTTGCAGCATCCGTTCGAACTCGACGCGGCCGTAGCAGCAGTCGCAGTGGTCGAGGTGCAGACTGATCTCCTTCGACCTCTCTTCGCTCAGCTGCCCGTCGATGTAGAGGAAGACCTCGATCAGCGATTTTAGGCAATGCTGCCGGCAGTCCCCCTCGTGACCGTTCTCCGACACGTTAACCACCGAAGTGCGAGCAAATACCCCTTAGTCTATCTACGGCGCCGGGCGGCGCGGTATTTCATTCCCCGGCGGGAAGGTTCGTCGGGTGGGTGAGGCTGCGGGCGCTCAGCCGCCGTCGGGCACCTTGACGAACCTGCCGATCTCGTCGAGCAGTAGCGATGTCTCGTCGGGCAGCTGCTCCCGCTCCTTCCTCAGCGAGTCCGACCAGCGGGTGAAGAGCGACATCAGCGTAGGCAGGTCGCCCTGCTCGAGGCTGGTGACGAGCAGCTTGAAGATCGCCGACTGCTCGGCGGCCTCGGGCAGGGACGCCTTGAGCTCCTCGCCGTAGCGCTGCAGCCGCTCGATTACCGCCGCGTCCGGCTTGCCGCCGCTGTCCGCCGGTGCGGCGTCCGCGGCCGTCTCGGCTCCCGACAGCAGGCGCTGGAAATCGCGCCCCTCATCGGAGCTCTCCAGCTCCTGCAGCACGCGGCCGCTCAGGATCTGGTGGCGGTACTTCAGCAGGTATCCGAGAAGCTCGACGTCGGTCTCGAAGCCCCCCTTGAGCTGCACCGTCTCGTCTATGTGGCGATCCTTGGCCGAGCTGATCAGAAGCGTGCCCCTCACACGGTTCTCCAGCCTCAACCGCTCGGCGTTGATGGCGCCGATTTCGACCTGCCCGCCGCTGATCCGAACCTCCTTGGCGGTGATGCCCTTCACGTCCAGGCGCCCGCCGCTGCTCTCCAGCCGGCCGGTGTTGAGCTCGACGCAGCTCATCGCGCCGCCCTCGACGGCTACGCTGGCGGCCTGGATGTCGCTCGTCTCCAGCCGCCCGCGCACCCGCACCAGGTGGCAGGCCTTTACCGAGCGCGAGCGGACGGTGACGTCGTCGTCGATGAGGATCGAACCGTGGTGGCTGGAGAGCCCGGTCAGCCCGCGCTGGCTCTCCTGGAGAATCAGGTCGCCCTGGACGTCGAGTTCTATCTGCCCGCCCTCGCCGGCGATAATGCGGGCGCCGCGCGGCACTACCATCGCTTCGTGCTCCAAGTCCTTTTCAGCCATCTTTAGTGTCCTCCAATATCCGCTTCGCGCGGCCTGCCGGTCAGCGCCAGGCGCATCCGCTCGGCGTCAAAATACAGCAGGAAGTCTTCGGGGTCCAGGTAGCGCCGGCCCCACATGATCGAGAAATGCAGGTGCGGGGAGGTGCTCCAGCCGGTGTTGCCCACCAGGGCGATCGGCTGCCCGGCCCTGACCTCATCGCCGGAGCTGACCAGGAGCCTCGAGCAGTGGCCGTAGAGGGTGACGTAGCCCGATTCACGGTGCTCGATGCGGACGAAGAGCCCCAGGTGGGCGTAGTCGGTCTCCTGCTGGTAGCCGTCGCGGCCGGCGAAGGTGACCACGCCGCCGCCGGCCGCTTGGATCTCTGTGCCCACCGGGGCGGAGAAGTCGATGCCGTTGTGCATCTCCACATCGTTTGTGAACGGCGAGCGCCGCGGACCGAAGCGCGACGAGACCGTGACCGGCCCGCGCAGCGGCAGTCGCATCGGCACCGACTCGATCAGGTCCATGAGTTCGCCGTAACGGACCAGGCGCCGCTCCAGGAGGGTGAGAGTGTCGAGCAGGTCTTCGCCGGCGCGCTCGCTCCTGTCACCCAGCGGGTAGCCGCCGGACTCGCCGTCGTCGATGCCGAGCACCTGGTTGAGCTTCTCCGTCAACAGCAGGTGGAGCGCCAGCTCCGCCCGGTAGGACCGCAGGCAGTCCCGCGCCTCGGCGGCGGCCGCGCCGAGGGCGCCGTTCTCCAGCCGGAAGCGTTCCGCCAGGCGGCTTCCGGCGGCAACCCGGTTGTAGGGGAAGACCACTCCCCACAACAGCAGCGCCGCTACGAGCCCCACGGCGACCGTCGCCAGCGCTGCCGCCACCAGGGCGGCGCGGAGCCGCACGACGAAGACGCGGTGCCTGCCCTCGATCGAGTCAGGTACGACGGTTACCGTGTAAAACCGCATCGGATTTGTGCAAGCGGATTTCGGATGCCGGGTCACGGTTCTTACCGCGACTGTCGGCGCCTGCGGCGGACTGAGTTACCGCCTTCGCAACGCTAAAGTATAGCATGTAACCGACGTTGCGTCCCTCCCGGAATGCTCCGCCGGCCCTCCCGGCTCCAAAGTAGCGTTTCTTCTCGGACCGGCCGTCACGGGAACGGCTCGGGCCGACGACTCACAACCTCTTGACGCAACTGGTATTTAGGCTTACAATGATCCTGCCTATCTGCTGGAAGAAGAGCGTTCTAATGGGTACTAAGATTGGCGAGCTTCTGGTCCGTAACAAGCTGATATCCCAGGACCAGCTCGACGAAGCGGAGAAGAAGACGGAGAAGAACGGCGAGAGCTTGGCTTTCAACCTGATCTCGCTCGGTTTCCTGGAGGAGCCCCGCTACGTCGAGCTCCTCAGCGAGCACTACAGTACCAAGAGCGTCGACCTGGGGGGGATCGAGATAGATCAGGATGTGCTCGACCTGCTGCAGCCCGATTTCTGCCTCAAGAACACCCTGCTGCCGATCAAGCGGAAGGGCGAGAAGCTGGCGGTCGCCATCGCCGACCCGGCAAACCTCTTCGCCGTCGACACGATCCGCTTCATGACCAGCTACCACGTGGAGACGATGATCGCCGGCGAGATGGCCATCCGCGACGCGATCGAGCGCCACTACGGCAAGAGCACGCAGGTGGACCGGCTCAGCTCGGTTCTGGAGTCGCTCGACGTGCGGGACGACGCCATCGAGATCGGCGAGGAGAAGGACGAGATCGACGTCGCCGACCTGGAACGGAGCAGCCAGGACGCGCCCGTGGTCAAGCTCGTCAACGTGATCCTGCACGAGGCGGTGCAGCGCGGCGCCAGCGACATCCACATCGAGCCCTACGAGAAGGACTACCGGGTGCGCTACCGCATCGACGGCCTGCTCTACGAGATCATGCGCCCGCCGCTGAAGCTCAAGCAGGCGGTCTCCAGCCGCATCAAGATCCTGTCGCAGCTCGACATCAGCGAGAAGCGCCTGCCGCAGGACGGCCGCATCATGCTCAAGATGCGCACCCCCGTGGGGCTGAAGGAGCTGGATCTGCGCGTCAGCGTGCTGCCGACGCTGTTCGGCGAGAAGGTTGTGATGCGCATCCTGGACAAGGCCAACCTGATGCTGGACATGACCAAGCTCGGGCTCGAGCCCCACAGCCTCCAGATCCTGCAGAGCGAGATCATCAAGCCGTACGGGATGGTGCTGGTCACCGGCCCCACCGGCAGCGGCAAGACCAACACCCTCTACTCCGCCCTCAGCCAGCTCAACACTGCGGAGACCAACATCATGACCGCCGAGGACCCGGTCGAGTTCAACCTCGAGGGGATAAACCAGCTGCAGACCAAGGAGAAGATCGGCCTCACCTTCGCCTCCGCCCTGCGCTCTTTCCTGCGCCAGGATCCCAACATCGTCATGGTGGGCGAGATCCGCGATTTCGAGACGGCCGAGATCGCCATCAAGGCGGCCCTGACCGGCCACCTGGTCCTCTCCACCCTGCACACCAACGACGCCCCCTCGACAATTATGCGCCTCATGAACATGGGGATCGAGCCGTTCCTTGTGGCCACCTCGGTGCTCTGCATTTTGGCGCAGCGGCTGGTGAGGCGCGTCTGTCCGGACTGCAAGGAGGAGGTGCCGACGCCGCCCAAGGCGCTCGTCGACATCGGCTTCAGCGAGGAGGAGGCCGAGTCGGTGACCATCTACCGCGGCCTGGGTGAGGGCTGCCAGACCTGTAGCGGCACCGGCTACAAAGGGCGGATCGGGCTGTTTGAGGTTATGCCGGTGAACCAAAGCATGCGGGAGCTGATCCTCAGCGGCGGCACCGCCGAGGAGGTCCGCCACCAGGCGCTCGCCGAGGGCATGATCTCGCTGCGCCGCAGCGGGCTGGAGAAGATCAAGGCCGGGATCACCACCGTCGAGGAGGTGCTTCGCGAAACGATCAAGTGAGGACTTCGACACAGCGGCGTCGGCGCTTCGAGGGCCAACCTGGGGCGGCGTAGCCGACGGCGGATAAGCCAGGGGCTGACGAATGGGCACGGATCTCACGCTGCACGCGCTACTGAAAACGATGATCGAGCAGAAAGCTTCTGACCTGCACGTAACAACCGGCTGCCCGCCGCAGATCCGGGTCCACGGCCGCCTGATGCGGATCAACATCCCAGCGCTGAAGCCGGCCGACACCAAGAGGCTGGCCTACTCGGTGCTGACCGATGCGCAGAAGCACCGCTTCGAGGAGAACTTGGAGGTCGACTTCAGCTTCGGCATCAAGGGGCTTGCCCGCTTCCGCTGCAACGTCTTCAACCAGCGCGGCTCGGTGGCCGCCGCCTTTCGCCTCATCCCCTGGGAGATCCTCGGCTTCGACTCCCTGGGGCTGCCGCCGGTGGTGGAGAAGCTCTGCGAGCTGCCGCGCGGCCTGGTGCTGGTCACCGGCCCCACCGGCAGCGGCAAGAGCACCACGCTGGCCGCCGTGCTCGACAAGATCAACAGGGCGAAGAACGTCCACGTGGTGACTATAGAGGACCCGATCGAGTTCCTGCACAAGCACAAGCGGGCGCTGGTAAACCAGCGGGAGCTGCACGCCGACACCCACAGCTTCCCCAACGCCCTGCGAGCGGTGCTGAGGCAGGATCCCGACGTCGTGCTCATCGGCGAGATGCGTGACCTCGAGACGATGGAGGCGGCGCTGACCATCGCCGAGACCGGCCACCTGACCTTCGCCACGCTGCACACCAACAGCGCCGCGCAGACCATCAACCGCATCGTCGACGCCTTCCCCAGCCACCAGCAGAGCCAGGTGCGCGCGCAGCTGAGTCTCGTCCTGGAGGGGATCCTCTGCCAGTCGCTCATGCCGCTCGCCAACGGCCGCGGCCGGGTGATGGCCATGGAAGTCCTGATACCGAACTCCGCCATCCGCAACCTCATCCGCGAGGACAAGATCCACCAGATCTACGGCATGATGCAGACCGGCCAGGCCAAGCACGGCATGCAGACGTTCAACCAAAGCCTGGCCTCGCTCTACATGGGCCGCAAGATCACCCTCGAGTCGGCGATGGGCGCCAGCTCCAACAAGGAGGAGCTGGAGCAGATGATCAGCCGCGGCGTCGGCGTCCTGGAGGACAGCGTCGCCAAGCCTGCGACCGCCGGGGGAGGCGGAACGAGCCGGCCGCGCGGGGATAAAGGTTAGCCATGCCATCCTACACCTACGTTGGGCGCAGCCGCGGCGGCAAGCTGCTGCAGGGAGACCTGATGGCCGCCTCGAAGAGCGAGGCGATCGCGGCGCTGCGCAAGCAGCAGATACTGGTCACCACCGTGGAGGAGAAGGCGGAGAAGAAGCGCCTCTTCGGCCGCGGTAAGGTCAAGCAGAAGGAGCTGGGCGTCTTCACCCGCCAGCTCAGCTTTATGATCGACGCCGGCCTGCCGCTGAACCAGGCGCTGGAGATCCTCGGCAGCCAGAGCGAAAACAAGGCTCTGCAGAAGACGCTCTTCGAGGTGCGCCAGGCCATCGAGGGCGGCTCCGGCTTCTCCGAGGCGCTGGGCGCGCACCCGCAGGTCTTCAGCGAGCTCTACACCAACATGGTGGCCGCAGGCGAGACCGGCGGCATCCTTGACATGATCCTGGGGCGCCTAGCCACCTACATCGAGAAGCTGGTCAAGCTGCGCCGGGCGATCAAGAGCGCCCTGGTATACCCGGTCAGCGTCATCGTCATCGCCATCGGCGTCGTCATCCTCATCCTCTGGCAGGTGATACCCACCTTCGCCAAGCTCTTCACCGGCCTCGGTCGCTCGCTGCCGGCGCCTACGCAGATCACCATCGACATCTCCAACTTCGTCGCCAACTACATCCTCTTCATCGTCGGCGGCATCGTCGCCGTAGTGTGGGGAGTCCGGTTCTACTACTCCACCAAGGGCGGCAGGAAGGTGATCGACACGCTGCTGCTGCGCCTGCCGGTCCTGGGGATAGTGCTGCGCAAGATCGCCATCGCCCGCTTCTGCCGCACGCTGGGGACGCTGGTCAGCAGCGGCGTGCCGATACTCGACGCCCTCGATATCACCGCCAGGACGGCCGGCAACACGGTGATCGAGGAGGCGGTGATGGAGGCGCGCGTGGCCGTGGAGAGCGGCAAGACGCTGAGCGAGCCGCTGCGCGACACCGAGGTCTTCCCGCCCATGGTGGTCCACATGATCAGCGTCGGCGAGCAGACCGGCGAGCTGGACGCGATGGTCAACAAGGTCGCCGACTTCTACGAAGAGGAGGTCGACGCCGCCGTGGCCGACCTGCTGTCGCTCCTCGAGCCGCTGATCATCATCTTCCTGGGCGCCACGGTCGGCTGGATCGTGGTCTCGATGTACCTGCCGATCTTCAGCCTCATCTCGGAGATCGCATAAGGCCGGGGGCTTGGGGAAGCTGCGTCGGTGCGCGCAGCGGAGGCTGACCGATGACCCTCAGCGACACCCTCACGCCGACTGAGCTGGAGCGGGCCGGGCCCGATCGCGGCAAGGCGCTGAGGGTGATGATGACCATGAGGGTGGTCGTCGTCACCACGCTGCTCGGCTCGGCGCTCTTCGTACAGCTCTTCTACGAGCTGGCCAACGACACGCTCTACTTCCTCATCGGCCTCACCTACCTGCTGACGGTGTTCTACGCGGTGCTGGTGCGCCCCCTGCGCGACAGCCGCGCATTCGTCTTCGCCCAGCTGCTCATCGACATGCTGCTCGTCTCGCTGCTGGTCATGGCGACGGGGGCGGCCGAGAGCGCCTTCATCATCCTCTACTACCCGGTGGTTGTGACCGCGGCGGTCGCGCTAGGCCGGGGCACGAGCTTCGCCCTGGCATCGGTAGGGGGCGCCATGCTGGCAGCCGTCGTGCTGGCCGCCAACAGCGGGCTCATCGACCTCGGCGTCATCTATCCCTACTCGCTGCTGCCCCTCAACAGCCTGCTCTACACCATCGGACTCCACCTGTTCGCCCTCGCCATGCTGGCAGCGCTGAGCGGCTACCTGGCCAGCATGCTCCAGCACACAGCGGTACGCCTCAGCCAGCGGACAGTCGACCTGCAGCGGCTGCGGGTGCTGAACCAGAGCATCGTGCAGAGCATCACCAGCGGCATCGTCACCACCGACCTGGAGGGTCGCGTCACCTTCGCCAACCCAGCAGCCCTGAGGCTGTTCGAGGTGCCGGCCGAGCGGGTTCTGAGCAGCGATATCAGGAGGTGGATCGATTACAACCCCTCGGCTCCCGAGCCGATCTTCGGCGACGAAACCTGGAGCCGCGAGATGCTGCTGCGCCGCGGCGGCGACGAGCGCGAAGGTGACGAGGGGGCCGAAAGGATCGACGTCGGCGTCACACGCGCTCTCCTGATGGGGCCGGGCGGCGACCCGATCGGCAAGCTGTACCTAATCGCCGACCTGCGCGCACAGAAGGCCCTCAGAGCCCAGCTGAGCATCGGGGACAGGCTGACGGCGGCCGGCGAGTTGAGCGCGGCCATCGCCCACGAGATCCGCAATCCCCTCGGCGCCATCAGCGGCAGCGCCCAGATGATCCAGAAGGCCTCGGACCTGCCCGAGGACCTGCTCGCCTTCCTGGACATCATTGTGCGCGAGAGCGAGCGGCTCAGCGCAACGCTGAACGAATTCCTGGCCTTCGCCCGCCCGCCGGTCTTCTCGCCGGTGAGGATCGATCTGGTCGCGGTGGTCAGGGAGACGGTGGCCCTGCTTTCCCACAGCACCGGCGTCACGCCGGCGCACCGGATAAGCTTTTCCGCCGACGGGCTGGACGAGCTGGTGACCCGCGTGGACCCCAACATGATGCGCCAGCTTATATATAACCTGGCCACCAACGCCGTGCGCGCCATGCCGGAGGGTGGTATGCTGCGCATCAAGCTGAGGCGGGAGGACGGCGAGGCCGTCCTGACGGTGAGCGACAACGGCGTCGGCATTGCGGCCGACGAACTCCAGCAGCTTTTCCAGCCCCTAACTTCCCGCAGCCACGGGGGGATTGGCTTGGGGATGGCGATAGTTTACCGGATAGTCCAGGAGCACGGGGGCAAAATAACTGTGCGCAGCGCGCCCGGCGTGGGTACCAGCGTGACGACGGCGCTGCCGATCGAGGGCGCCGAGCAGCCCGGCATCAGCGTGCGGCTCCTGACGGCGGAACCTTAAAAATGGCGAAGATACTCGTAGTCGATGACGAGCTGAGCATGCGCGACTTCTTGGGCGCGATGCTCGGTCGCCAGGGCTACGAAGTCAGCACTGTGGAGTCGGGCGAGGCGGCTAAGCGCTCCCTGGCCGACGATGCCTTCGACCTGATGATAACCGACATCAGGCTGCCCGACATCGGCGGCATCGAGCTGCTCGAGCACTGCAAGCGGGCCAGCCCGGAGACGATAGTGATCGTCATCACCGCCTACGGCAGCCACGACACCGCCGTCGAGGCGATGAAGCTGGGTGCCGAGGACTACATCACCAAGCCCTTCAACGTCGACGAGTTCGGCATCATCGTCAGGCGCAGCCTGCAACGCAAGCAGCTTGCCGAGGAGAACATACTGCTGCGCAGGGAGCTGAAGCGCGAGCACGGCTTCGAAAACATCGTCGGCAAGAGCCGGCCGATGCTGGAGCTGTTCCGCATCATCGAGCGCGTGGCGGCCACGCCGACTACGGTGCTCATCTCCGGCGAGAGCGGCACCGGCAAGGAACTGGTGGCCCGGGCCATCCACTTCAGCTCACCGCGCGCCGAGCACCCCTTCGTCTCCGTGAACTGCGGCGCGCTGCCCGAGACGCTGCTCGAGAGCGAACTGTTCGGCCACGAGAAGGGCTCGTTCACCGGCGCCGACCGCACGAGGATCGGCCTCTTCGAGAGCGCCAACGGCGGCACGCTCTTCCTCGACGAGATCGGCAACACGCCGGTGAGCATGCAGGTGAAGCTGCTGCGCGCGATGCAGGAGCGGCGTGTGCGGCGGGTCGGCGGCACCGAGGAGCGGCCGGTTGACGTGCGCATGATCGCCGCCACCAACGTCGACCTGGAGAAGCTGGTCAGCGATGGGCAGTTCCGGAAGGACCTCTACTACCGCATAAACGTAATCCGCATCAACATCCCGCCCCTGCGCGAGCGCAGCGAGGACATCATGCTGCTGGCCCTATTTTTCCTGGATAAATACGCTTCGGCGACGGGCAGCCTGATCCGCGGTTTCGCCGACAGCGCCCGCCGCGCCCTCGAGAGCTACTCCTGGCCGGGCAACGTGCGCGAGCTGGAGAACGCGATCGAGCGGGCCGTTGCCATGACGACGGGCGAGGCGATCACCGCGGAATCGCTGCCGAGCCAGATCCGCACTTCCACGCCTCCGGAGGGGATGGAGGGGATTCACATCCCCGACGGCGGCTTCGACCTCGAGTCGTACATGGAGGGCCTACGCCGCCTCTACGTCGCCACAGCCATGGAGAAGGCCGGCAACAAGCAAACCCGCGCCGCCGGGCTGCTCGGAATGAGCCCCCGCTCGCTGAGATACCTTCTGAACAAGTACGATCTGCGCTGATGCGCGGCGCTCCGACTACCCCTCCTGCGCGGCCCCTCTCCCTTCTATCTCGCCCACGATCCTCTCGCGGTAGGTGAGCAACATCTGGCCGACGCCGCGGATGACGGTGCGCACCTCCTCCTGGATCGCGTCGGGCGCGTCGATGGCGACGGCGAAGTCGTCCTCGCGCAGGCTGAGGACTACCGGGTTGCCGCCCTTCTCGATCTCGTAGACGCCGGCCGTTGGGTCGCTGAAGACCCTGTGGAAGCCGCTCTGCTGCAGCTCGGAGAGGAAGATATCGCGCAGGAAGCCCTGGTGGGTGGCCGAGAGAGCGTGGATCACCATGAACGGCCCCTCCGCCTGGGCCGGCACTTCCGCCGCCGCCTCGGCGCGGGTGCCTGGACCGCCGATCTGGAAGGCGGGCACCAGCGCCGGCGGCGCCATCAGGGTCGTCACCAGTGTCAGGAGGATCGCCACGCCGAACATGTCGGTCTGGATCACTCCGTTGGCGATGCCGACGCCGGCGATGATCAGCGCTACCTCGCCGCGCGGCAGCATGCCGAGGCCGACCCGCGTGGCGCCCCGCATGTTGAAACCGACGAACAGCGCCGGGATACCGCAGCCCAGGACCTTGGAGATGACGGCGAAGAAGCTTATCACCACGCCGTAGGGCCAGAGCAGCGGCAGCATCTGCCTGAAGTCGACCATCATCCCCATGACGACGAAGAAGATCGGCACCACGAAGTTGTAGACGCTGGCCAGGCTCTCCTCGAGGAAGTATGAGACCTTGGTGTTGCTCATCGCCAGGCCGATCGAGTAGGCGCCGATGATCATCGCTAGGCCGAAGAGCTCGGCGGTGGCGGCGCAGGCGAAGGCCAGCGCGAGGCCGAGCCCGAAGGTGGCGCCCTTGGTCTTGAACCAAACGAGGAAGCGCTCGACCTGTCTGCTCGCCAGGATGCCGATGCCGGTCAGTCCGAGCCAGAACAGCACCGCCTTGACGGCGATACCGATGATGGTCTCGACGTCAAGAGTGCCCCCCATGAGCTCGACCACGGCGATGGCGTTGACGATGGCCAGGACCAGGATGCCGAGTACGTCATCGATTACCGCCCCGGCCAGGATGGTGACGCCCTCGGAGGTGTCGAGGCGGTTGATGTCGCTCAGCACCCGCGCGGTGATGCCGACGGAGGTGGCGACCATCACAGCGCCCATGAACAGCGCCGTCGGGTCCCACATCGACTCGATTCCCGGCACGAACCACCAGGTGGCCAGCGCGCCGAGGAAGAACGGCGTGATCACCCCCCCCATGGCCACCGCCGTCGCCGGCCCGGCGTAGCGCAGGAACTGCTTCAGGTCGGTCTCCAGGCCGGCCATGAACAGCAGCACTATCGCCGCCATCTGGGCGATGGCCCAGAGCTCGGGCGTCACCGCGAAGTCGGGCTGGATCGGCGAGGCGGCGAGGATGTCCGAAAGCCTGACGGTCTCGAACAGCGCCCCCACGCCCGGGATGCTGATCATCCCTCCCAGGGCGTAGGGGCTGATGATGACGCCGCCGATCAGCTCACCCAGCACGCCGGGCTGCCCGAGGAAGCGCTCGAACAGCTCGCCGCCGACCTTGGCCACCAGCAGGATCACGGCGATCTGGAGCATGAGCATGGTGATGGCGTGGAGCAGATTGTGGCTCCGGATCGTCTGGAACCAGCCCTCGTCGTCGATGCGGGCCCGCAGCAGCAGCCGCTCGCTCCCGCCCCCGCCTTCTCGCTCGATCCTGGCCTTTACCTTGACGCCGAGCCCGACCGCGGGCTCGTTGTGGCCGCCGGCGTGGCCCTCGAAGGGGTCGACGCCCGGCGGGTAGTAGATCGAGAGGTTGTTGATGGTGAAGCCGATCGGGCGGGCCTGCTGCGCGCCGTCTTCGCCCTCGACCGGCTCCAGCAGCAGCGAGCCGATGGTTCCGGTCAGCTCCACGGTGTCCGCGGGGGCCCTCTCTATCGTCAACAGCGTGCGGTGGCGTCCCGCCTCGCCTTCCGGCATAGTGACCAGCAGCCAGTCGCCCACCCGGATCTCCTCGCGCCTCAGGTCGCCGAGCAAAGCCGTGGAGTCGCTGAAGACGTACGGGGTGTTGTGAAAGTAGATGGCGCCTTCGCGCATCCGCTCGACCACGATCAGCTCCCCGCCGCCCAACTCCGCCTCCGGCGGGCTGCCCCCGACAGTGGCTGCCAGCATAGCCAGCGTTGCGGCGGCGGCGACGGCTACTATAAGAAATCTGTACGGGATCTTGATCATCCTCTCTTCCTCTTCTCCTGCCTCCGGCAACGGCTCGCGTCCGGGTGGGAATGCATAGTGTAGCTGTCCGCCGGTGGCGCATCAAGGCCGCCGGCGCTGGTCCGAGCGGGCCGGATCGGATATACTCGCGAAAACGGCGGCGGGGGGAGCGATGGTAAAACAGACAATTCCGGAGAGGGTCGCCGGGCGCTTCGCGTCAGCCCGGCGGGTTGCGGTGCTGACGGGCGCCGGGGTGAGCGCCGAGAGCGGCCTCGAAACCTTCCGCGGCCCCGACGGCACCTGGGGCAAGGTGAACATCGAGGAGGTGGCCACGCCGCAGGCGTTCGCTCGCGACCCGGTAAAGGTTTGGAACTGGTACGACAGCCGCCGCACCGGCTTCAAAGAGGTGAAGCCAAATCCCGCGCACTTGGCGCTGGCGGCGATGGAGATGCACTTCGAGCACTTCGCACTCGTCACCCAGAACATCGACGGCCTGCACAAGCAGGCCGGTTCGCGCAACATCATCGAGCTGCACGGCAACATCTGGGAGGTGAGGGATACCGAGTCCGGCGAGGTGAGCGTGGACGAGAGGACGCCGCTGCCCGAGATACCGCCGCGCAGCGCCGACGGCAACCTGCTACGCCCTAACGTTGTCTGGTTTGGCGAGATGCTGCCACCCGGCGTCATGGAAGCCGCCGCGCGCGAGGCCGAGAGCTGCGAGGTCTTCCTGGTTGTCGGCACCTCGGCCGTAGTGCAGCCGGCCGCCTCGCTGCCGATCTTGGCCAGGCGGGCCGGGGCCCTGTTGCTGGAGTTCACGCTGCAGCCGACCGAAATCAGCGACTTCGTTGACCACTCGTTCTACGGAAAGGCCGGCGAGACGCTGCCCCCCTTCCTCGAGCTGATCGGCGAGAGCCTGTAGGAAAAACGCGGAAAGCTACCTGTACCTTCACGCGTCAGCACTTTGTTGTGAGTCGGATAGTCTAAAAATGGGTACCCGTCTGTTTCCTAGACCAGGAGCTTGCCGTCCTGCTGGATCACCTTGCCGTCGATGGTGATGGTAGGCTTGAAGAGGATGACGTCGAGGTGGAGTGTGGAGGGGTTCTCGCCGCCGGGGTACGATGTGTTGTCGCCGACGGCTATGTGGCAGGTGCCGAGCACCTTCTCGTCTTCGAGGATTACGCCCGTGACCTTGGCTGTCGGGTTGGTGCCGATGGCGAACTCGGCGGCGAACTCGGCGTTGTTGTTGCCGTCGACGGCCTTGGTCTGCTCGATGACGTCGCGGAAGCGCTTGCCCGATGCGTTGTCCTCGATCTCGACTACGTAGCCGCCCCTGAAAACGACCCTGGTCGGCTCGGTGATGATGTCGCCGCAGCGGTCGACGACCAAGAGGCCGTCGATGCTCCTGGGCGCCAGCTCGCTCTCGCCGTCGGGCAGGTTGGAGAAGGCTCCGGGCTCCGAGATGTTGCCGTCGCTGGCCACCGCGGTGTTGTCGATGTCGATCTCCAGGTCGGTTCCCGACGGCGTGGTGACCATGGCAATCTTACCCGCTTCGAGGACCGCTCGGATCCGCTCGCAGGTTTCGGCGATTTCCTTGTAGTTGGCGCTGAGGCCGCGGATGAAGATCTCTTCAGTGATGCCGGGTAGCGTAGCGATGCGGGTGTGGCCGTTGCCGCTGGCGGCCCGGCGGGCATCGGTGTGGCTGATGCTGACAACCGTCGGGGCCAGGACTAAGTCGGCGACCTTCATCGCCTCGGCCACCATCTTCGGGGGTTCCTCGCCGTTGATCTTACCCGCGGGATAGAGAAGGATCGATGGATCTGCTCCGAGCTCCTTAGCTACCTGGAATATAGCGTCGGCGATCGATTGCTTCTCGTGGTTGGTGACTACCAGGACCAACTCGCCCTCCACGAGGCCCATACATTGGACCAGGGCGTTGCGGGCCGGCTTCAACAGCTCCTCTTTGGCTCTTGTCATCTCTGTCCTTCTCCCTCCCTCTTCGGGCCGTGCGGATTGTAATGTTCTCGTGCGAAAGAATCAAGCCGAATCACCGCATGTAGCGCGAATCCGAAGAGAATTAATGTAATACGGCCAACTTTGTTAGGCAGATCACCTCATTCGCCGACGATCTGCGCGACCAGCTCCCGGTTGTGCGGTTTATTGTCCAGCTCGATGAAGACGATCTGCTGCCAGGTGCCCAGTGTCAGGCGGCCGTCGCAGAAGGGTACGCCCAGGTCGGGGCCGAGCAGCGCGGCGCGGGTGTGGCTATGGCCGTTGCCGTCGTGCCAGGTCAGGTCGTGTCTGTAGGGGATCTCCCGGGGCGCGATCCGCTCGAGCATCGCCGGGAAGTCCTGCTGCAGGCCCGGCTCGAACTCGATGGTGGTCACCGCGCCGGTGGAGCCGCGGTTGAAGACCGTGACGACGCCGTCGCGCAGGCCCGACTCCGCCACCGCCGCCGCCACCTGGCCGGTGATGTCGACCATCTGCAGCTCGTTGGTGCGGGGCAGGCGAATCGTCTTTGTCCGAACCGCCATCTCTACGCCTCCAGCTCGCCTTTCAGAATCCTCACGGCCTCGGCGGGGCCGGCGGCGAAGCGTATGAAGTCGGCGGCGCTCCGGCCCTCCGGCCGCAGGCTCTCGACGCTCTCCACGCTCGGCTCCCCCGTCAGCAGGCCGATCAGCGGCCGCCAGAACTCGCCGAGGCAGACGATCGGCTTGCGGGGCACCAGCTTCTTGTTGACCAGCTCCCAGCAGAGCGCCAGCTCGCTGAGTGTGCCGGTGCCGCCCCTGAGGACTACGAAGCCGTCGCTGTCGTCGATCATCCGCTCGATCCGCTCCAGAAGTCCCTCGGAGCCGATCTCGCGCCCGACGAAGCGGTTCGGAGCGGCCGCGAAGATGTGGGCGGTGTAGCCGACGCCTTCGCGGCCGGCCTCTCGGGCCCCCTTAAGGACCGCTTCCATGGTGCCCCCGTAGCCGCCGCTGGCGACGTCGAAGCCGGCTTCGGCGAGCGCCCGGCCGAGCTCGAGGGCGCCCTCGTAATCCGACTCGCCGCCGGCCGGGCTGTGGCTGCCGAAGACCATTATCTGCGGATTCCTATCCATCAGTCCTCCCCCTCCCCCCCTCGTGTCGCCGCAGCAGGCGGTAGAGCTCGCGCCTGTTGATGCCGCTTTTCGCCACCAGCATTCTCAGGGCCTCGTTAGGCTCCGCGCCGGCGGCGAGCATCTCCAGGTAGCGGCGCCGCAGCTCCCTCTCGCCGATCTCCTGCGGTTCTTGCCCCGCCGAGCCGGCGATCACGAGGGTGAACTCGCCCCGTATCTCTTCGCGCTCCAGGAGCCGCCGCCGCAGCTCCGACAGCGGTCCGCGAAGTGTCTCCTCGTGCAGCTTCGTCATCTCCCGCGCCGCGGCCGCCGGGCGGTCGCCCAGGATCGCGATCAGGTCGTCCAGCGTCGCCGCCATGCGGTGAGGCGCCTCGAAGAGCACCAGCGCTTCCGGCCGCTCACGCACCTCGGCAAAGAGCTTGCGGCGGGCCGCCGAGCGGTGCGGGGGGAAGCCGAGGAAGGAGAATCGCTGCGCTGGGAAGCCCGACAGCGCCAACGCGCCGACGGCAGCGCTCGGCCCGGGCACGACGAACACCGCCGCTCCCTGCTCGGCGCAAAGCCTGACGAGCTCGGCGCCGGGATCGCTGAGGCACGGCGTGCCGGCGTCGCTCACCAGAGCTACGGGTGCGCCGCCATGGATCGCGGCCAGCAGGTGGGGCGTGGCTTTTGCGCGGTTGCGCTCGCGGTAGCTGACAGTCCTGGCCGTGATGCCGTGGGCGTTGAGCAGCTTGCGAATCCGGCGGGTGTCCTCCGCCGCCA
>CAYOXX010000077.1:0-16341 GCA_964408025.1 uncultured Acidobacteriota bacterium
TCCTTCAGCAGCTCCATGGATGGCCGGACTGAGTCAGCGGTCTTGAATTCGAGGCAGAGGAGGGCGCGGCCGCGGCATAGGTCGATCGTCTCCGCCAGCGTCGGGACGCGCTCGCCCGAGCCGGCGTCGAGCAGCTTCAGCTCCGCCAGCGAGAGGGCGGCCACCGGGCCGGAGCCGTCGGTGGTGCGGTCGACGGTGGTGTCGTGGACGACGACCGGCACGCCGTCGGCGCTGAGCCGCACGTCGCACTCGACGCCGTCGGCTCCCAACGCCAGCGCTTCGTCGAAGGCGGCGAGCGTGTTCTCGGGCAGCCGCATGGCCGCGCCGCGGTGGGCGACCACCAGCGGCCAGCTCCCTTCCCGGATGGATTTAGCCAAAGCTTCTCCCAGTTACCGAACGGCGGCCTGCGCGCCGATTCTATCGTTGGCCGCGGGGTAGCTCAAGTGCGGGCGCCTGGCGAGCGGCGGGCCGGTCGCGATCCTATGTCGCAACTGGATGGTCGGTTCGAGCCGGTTGCTACTTCGAGATGCGGTCCGCGGGCGGCCGGGTGCCGCCTCGGGCATTCGGGTTTGCAGCCGAGGCGGCCGAGGCAGAGCCGCGCTTGACACGGCTACCGGGCGACCATAAACTTTATTTGGATTGTGCCTGGAGTCGCGATAGGTTTTTTGCGCCCGCTCTCGCACAGGAGAAGCCAAAGAACCGAACTCGAATGACCTCATCAGAGCAACCGGAGGGGTGGTCCAAATGAGTTACGAAACTCTTCTGATAACAAAAGCCGACGTCGAGAGAGTATTGCCGATGGAGAGCGCCGTCCGTTGCGTCGAGGAAGCGTTCAAGCTCTATGGCGAGGGCAAGGTGCAGATGCCTCCCAAGGTCTACCTCATCTTCGAGAAGGGGGACCTCAGGTGCATGCCTTGCTACATCCCCGTCAACAACGTAGCGGGAGTGAAGAACGTGAATGTGCACCCGGACAACCGTGATCTGCCCACGGTTATGGCCACCTTCACGCTGATCGATACGGATACCGGATTTCCTCTGGCGATAATGGACGCGACCTACATAACCAACATCAGGACAGGCGCCGCCGGCGGCATAGCGGCCAAGTACCTCGCCAAGCGGGACTCGAAGGTGGCTGGATTCGTAGGAGCCGGCATCCAGGCGGACACGCAACTGGAGGCGCTGATGCTGACCATGCCGGGCATCTCCAAGGTGATAGCTTTCGACATCGACCGCTCACACAGCGAGCGGTTCGCCGGCTTCGCCCGCGGCTTTGGCCTCGAGGTGCAGCTTGCGAATACGGTCGAGGAGGTAGCCCGCAACTCGGACATCCTGACGACCACGACTCCCGTCAGGGAGCCGATAGTGATGGACGAGCACGTGCCTGAGGGGGCGCACATCAACGCCATCGGGGCCGACGCCGAAGGAAAGCAGGAGCTGGAGACGCAGTTGCTGAAGCGCGCGACGATAGTGATTGACAACTGGGAACAGGCCTCCCACAGCGGCGAGATCAATGTGGCCGTGGCCGGCGGCAACATCACCCGCGACGACATCTACGGCAACATCGGCGAGATCGTGACCGGCAGGAAGCCGGGGCGGGAGTCCGACGCCCAGATAACCGTCTTCGATTCGACCGGCCTGGGAATCCAGGACCTGGCCTGCGCCGCCGAGGTTTACGAGATCTTCAAGTCGGATAAGGAACTCCTGGGCGAGCTGACCTCAGTGAATTTTTTCTAGGATAACGACATCGAGTACGCGGGGGGCGGTGCCGGCGCGCCGCCCCTTGTTGTATTACGAGAATGTAAACAGCCGCAACATATCTCCGCTTGCGTGGAGGATTGCGAGGAATCAGGCAACTCCGCCGTGCCCGGTGCGCTCTACTGCTCCTGCATCGCCTGGTTCAGCGCCTCCTCGAACTGGGGATTGGTTTCGGCGCCGTACTGCTTGGCCAGCTGCAGGTGCAGCCAGGCGTCGTCGTAACGTCTGGCCATGTAGAGGATGATGGCCAGGTTGTGGTGGGCGTCGCCGTGCTCCGGATCGACCTCGATCGCCTGCAGGAACTGCCTGTAGGCCTCGTTGTAGCGCTGCATGCGCAGGTAGCAGTTACCGAAGTGGAAATAGTACTTGGCGGGGATCACCGGTTCTGTGGTGGCGGGAGGCGCAATTCCCTGCAGCCGCGCGATCTCCCCTTCGAGCCTCTGAATCTCAATTAGTGTCTGCGAGGCGGCCGCTTGGGATTGCCCGCCTCTGCCTTGCCTGGCCTCGAGCTCCTGTTTCGCTGCTTGCAGCTCGACGATGCGCTCCTGGGCGTCGTCGTATTCGTCGTATCTGAGTCGGAGGCGCAGTGAGGCGAACTGCATGTACTTCTCCATCGCCTCCTCGATGTAATGGAGGGCCGTCTCGTAATCCTGCAGGTAGTAATTACAGATCCCGAGGTGCAAGGCGGCCTCGGCGTGCTGGGGGAAGATATCCAGCGCGTTGGAGAACGATTCCCTCGCCTGCTCGTAGTTTTCGGCCTGGAACTGGTCGAGTCCTCTGTGGAAGTGCTGCCTGGCGCGATGATAATCCTGGACCCAATTATCGTCTTGAGAGCCGGTGATGCTACCGCCGTCAGCCGGGACGGAGGCTAGGGCGATGGGCAGGGCCAGCGCTGCGGCTGTCAGCAGGATTTTAGCAGTCATATTCCTCTCCTTTATGGCATCTGCGGCGCCGGAGAGCGGTTCCGGCCACCGGGTTACTGCTGCGGCGTTTCCAGCTCCTGCCGGGCGGCCTCGGTCATGGCCCTTATCTCATCGGCGTCCTCGATGTCGGGGGCCAGCTCGAGGCAGCGCTCGAGGTGCGCGATCGCCTCCTGGTAGCGCACCGCCTCCATAAGATCCTCGCCGAGGAAGCGGTGGGCCTGGGCGGCCATGGTGCGCGCGCTCGCCGCCATCGGCGAGTCGGGGGCCAGTTCCAGGAAACGCTCGATGTGTTGCACCCCTTGCTCGCGCTCCTCGAGTGCGAGCAGCGTCGCGCCGAGCTTCAGGATTGCGTCGGCGTAGTCGTCGCGCAGCTCCACGGCCCGCCGGAAGGCCTCCAGGGCCTGCTCGCGCTTTTCGTTGTAGTTGTAGAGCTCTCCGAGGGTGTACCAGTGTTCGGGGTCGTCGGCGACCCGCTCGACCAGCATCTCGTAGTAGCGCTCGGCGCTAACCGTGTCCTGCATGTTGAGGCAGGTGTTGGCTATAAGGAAGATGGCGTTGGTGTTGTCGGGCTCGGTCTCCAGCACCCTGTTGAAGCTCTCCAGGGCCTCCTCGTAGCGCTCCAGGCCGCCGTAGCAGATGCCCACGTTCAGCCAGACCTGGTACATCGACGGGTTCTCCTGGAGGAAGCCCAGGAACAGCGGCAGGGCCTCCTCGAAGCTGCCGCCGCGCAGCAGCTCGACCCCCCGGTTGTAGGCCTCGATTCCGAACGAGGGCTCCTCGGTGGCCGGCTCGAGCGACTCGATCGTTACGTTCAGGTCCGGGTTGGTGAAGGTGGATCGGATCTGCCTGCTGATCTCGAGCGGGCTGTAGCCGTCCTTCGTGAAGTCGATGCGGTAGATGCCATCCCCCAGCCGCCTCAGTGTGTACTCGCCGCTCGGGTTGGTGAGCGCGCGGACGAGGTGGCCGGTCTGGTTGTTCTCGGCCGTTATACGGACGCCCTGGACCGGGTCGCCGTTGCGGTCGGTCACCCGGCCGCGGAGCCTTCCGTTGCCTCCCGCCTGCGCCCAGAGCGTCAGGGGGATGGCGATGGCAATTGCCAGCGCGATTGCCGCCGTCAGCGTTCTCTTCATCTTTCCGCACCCCTTCATCTTTCCGCACCCCTTGTTGCGCCGGAGGCTGCGGCGCTCCGACGGTAGCCGGATGATACCAAGGCATGCCGGCCGCTTCAAGGTGGAGTGAGGCTGCGCGCGATTGACCTGCCCGGTGGCGTTGTGCTATCTTTAGCGCCGCGTTGCGGACCAAGCCGCGACAGCCGGCAATTTTGCGGACCGGTAAGATGCATATGGGTGAGAATACCTCGAGGGGGTTCGGCTCGGCGACCGGGAGGGACGAGAACCCGTTCCGGCGCCGGCGCCGTATAATTCCCGTCTGAACGCGGCCTCCCTAACATTCAGGTCCAACCACAGTTTTGCCACGAGCGGAGTAAAATCGGTCCGATGAGCATGAAAGATACGCTAAACCTACCTGAGACGCGGTTCCCGATGAAGGCCAACCTGGCGCAGCGGGAGCCGGAGATCCTGCGGCGCTGGGGCGAGCTCGACGTCTACGGTGCGATCCGTGCCGCGCGCGCCGGGAGCCCGTCGTTCGTTCTACACGACGGCCCCCCCTACGCCAACGGCCACATCCACCACGGCCACGTGCTCAACAAGATCCTCAAGGACATAGTGGTCAAGAGCAAGACGATGGCCGGATTCGACAGCCCCTACCTGCCGGGCTGGGACTGCCATGGCCTGCCGATCGAGCACAAGGTCGATCAGCTTCTGGGCGAAAAGAAGGCCGGCATGAGCGTCGGCGACGTGCGGCGCGAGTGCCGGCGCTACGCCGAGAAATACATCGGCATACAGCGGGAAGAGTTCCGACGGCTCGGCGTGCTCGGCGAGTGGGACGAGCCTTACTACACGATGAGCTACGACTACGAGGCGACCATCGCCCGCCAGTTCGCCGCCTTCGTGCGCGGCGCCTACGTCTACACGGGCAAGAAGCCGGTGCACTGGGACCCGGTGTCGCGCACCGCGCTGGCCGAGGCGGAGGTCGAGTACCACGACCACACCTCGCCCTCCGTCTACGTCGCCTTCCCGATGAAGGGCGATCCCGCCCGCCTCGACCCGGCGCTGGCCGGCAAGGAAGTGCGGATCGTCATCTGGACCACCACGCCCTGGACGCTGCCGGCCAACATGGCCATCGCCTTCCGCCCCGAGTTCGACTACGTCGCCTACGAGCACGGCGGGGCGGTCTACGTTTTTGCCGAGGGGCTCGCCTTCGCCGTCCAGGGGGCGTGCGGGCTGGAGGGCGGGCGCGTGCTGGCCCGCTTCAAGGGCCGAGCCGTCGAGGGCCTCAAGGCGCGGCACCCGTGGATCGAGCGCGACAGCCTGCTGGTGCTTGCCGATTACGTCACACTCGAGGCCGGCACCGGCGCGGTCCACACCGCCCCCGGCCACGGCGCCGACGACTTCAACACCGGCCTCCAGTACGGCATCGAGATCTACAGCCCGGTTGACGACGACGGCAACTTCACCTCCGAGGTCGAGCACTGGGCCGGTCTCAACGTCTTCGAGGCCAACCGGCCGATAATCGACTTCATGCGCGAGCGCGGCTGCCTGCTGCACCAGGAGGAGTTCATCCACTCCTACCCCCACGGCTGGCGCTCGAAGGCCCCGATCATCTTCCGTGCCACCGAGCAGTGGTTCGTCGCCGTGGACCACAACGGTTTGCGGCAGCGGGCCCTGGAGCTCATCGGCGAGACCGAGTGGTTCCCGAGCTGGGGGGAGGAGCGGATCGCCGGCATGGTGGCCCACCGGCCCGACTGGTGCATCAGCCGCCAGAGGAGCTGGGGCGTGCCGATCATCGCCTTCTACTGCGAGGCCTGCGGCGGAGTAGTCCTCGACGCTGACGTCATCGAGCGGGTCGCCGACATATTCGAGCTGGAGGGGACCGACGTCTGGTTCGACAAGCCGGCAAAGGAACTGCTGCCCCCAGGACTCAAGTGCCCGGGCTGCGGCGGCGCCGCCTTCCGCAAGGAGAGCGACATCCTCGACGTCTGGTTCGACAGCGGCATCAGCCACGCCGCCGTGCTGGGGCGGGGGTACCGGCCCGACCTGCCCTGGCCCTCGGACCTTTACCTGGAGGGCAGCGACCAGCACCGCGGCTGGTTCCACAGCTCGCTGCTGTGCGGCATCGTCGGCAAGGGGGGCGCTCCCTACCGCCAGGTGCTCACCCACGGCTTCGTCGTCGACGCCGAGGGCCGGGCGATGAGCAAGAGCCTTGGCAACATCTTCGATGTCCAGGCTTACGTGTCGCGCAACGGCGCCGAGATCCTGCGGCTCTGGGTGGCGATGACCGACTACCGCGACGACATCAAGGTAAGCGAGGAGATCCTGGCGCGCAACGCCGAGGCCTACCGCAAGCTCCGCAACACCTGCCGCTTCCTGTTGGGCAACCTCTTTGACTTCGACCCCGCGGCCGATGCGGTGCCGGCCGACGAGATGGAGGAGATCGACCGCTACGCTCTGGCCATGTTCGAGGTCCTGCGGCGGCGCGTCGTGCGGGCCTACGAGCGCTACGAGTTCCACACCGTCTACCACGACCTCAACCGCTTCGCCACCGTCGACCTGAGCGCCTTCTACCTCGACATCCTCAAGGACCGTCTCTATTGCGAGCTGCCCGGCGACCGCCTGCGCCGCAGCAGCCAGAGCGCCATGTTCCGCATCCTCGACGGCCTGGTGCGGCTGATGGCGCCGATCGTCAGCTTCACCGCCGACGAGATCTGGGAGCGGATGCCCGGCTGGGAGGGCAAGGAGGTCAGCGTTCACGCCGCCCTCTTCCCCGAGCCGGTCGAGATCCGTGACGACTCCCTGGCCGAGCGCTGGGTCCGGCTGCGGCAGCTCAGGGACGTGGTGCTCAGGGCGCTCGAGGGGGCGCGGGAGGCCAAGACGATCGGCCAGGGACTCGACGCCCGCGTCGTCCTCGAGGTCCCGCCCGCCTGGGGCGAGCTGGTCGAGCGCTACCGCGGCGACCTCACACAGCTCTTCATCGTCAGCCAGGTCGAAACTAGGGAGGGCGAGGAGGGCAAGGAGCTGCAGACCGAGGTCGGGCAGGCGGTCGGTTCGAAGTGCGAGCGCTGCTGGGGCTGGTCGCCCACGGTCGGCGGGGACCCCGATCACCCGAGCGTCTGCGAGCGCTGCGCCCGCGTCCTGAGAGCGATAGAGGAGGAGAGATGAATTCCTGGCGCCGACGGCTGGTCTGGCTGCTGCTGCCCGCGGCACTGATTGCGCTCGACCAGCTGAGCAAGGCCATCGTGCGCGCGCAGATCGGCGTGCACGAGAAGATCGAGGTGCTGGAGGGTTTCTTCCGCCTCAACCACGTGCGGAACGAGGGGGCGGCGTTCGGGCTCTTCGCAGATCTGCCGGGGGGATACCGCGAGGCGGTGCTGACCTCGCTGGCCGCCGTCGCCCTGATCCTGGTCGTCGTATATTCCCTGCGGCTGGGCCCGGGCGAGTGGCTGAGCCAGGCGGGATTGCACATGATCTTCGCCGGCGCCATCGGCAACCTCATCGACCGCTTCGCCTTCGGATCGGTCACCGACTTTTTCGAGTTCTACTGGCGCACCTTCCGCTGGCCGGCCTTCAACATCGCAGATTCGGCCATCGTCCTGGGCGTCGCCGCCCTGCTGGTCGACACCTTCTGGCCGCGCCCCAGGCCGGAGGCGGTCGAGGTTGTGGGTGAAGAGGTCGCCGGCGCGGCGACCTGGGATGAGCATTACGCGCTCGCCGGTGCCGGGGGGAAAGGCAAGGCGGCCGGAGAGGACAACGAGGGATTCGCAGAGGAGGACGTCGATTTGGAGAAAGCAGCCGACGCGGAGCCGCGCGAGGAGGAGGCCGATGTTTCCTGAGTTCGTCACCGTCGGCGGCTTCACCGTCTACAGCTACGGTGTGATGCTGGCGACCGCCTTCTTCACTGCCATCATGCTGGCGCTGCGCCGCGCCAGGTCCGTGGGCATCGAGCCGCAGGTGATCGTCGACATCTCGATCGTCATCCTCATAGGCGCTGTCGTCGGCGCCAAGCTTTTCTACGTCATCGGCCACTGGTCCAGGTACGCTGCGGACCCGGGGCGACTGCTGGAGACACTGCGCGCCGGCGGGGTCTTCCAGGGTGGCCTGGTGGTCGCCGTCATCTTAGCCGTCCTCTACCTGGGTTGGAAGAAGCAGCCGATCTGGCTGGTGGCCGACGTGGCCGCGCCCGGAATCGCAATCGGCCAGGCCATTGGGCGCGTCGGCTGCTTCGCCGCGGGCTGCTGCTACGGCAAGCCTGTCGACCACACCCAGGTGCCCTGGGCGGTGGCCTTCGGGCCCGACTCAGTCGCGGGGGCGGCTCCCGGCGTCTTCCGCCACCCGACGCAGGTTTACGAGTCGCTGCTGATGGTGGCGGTCTTCGTGGCCCTGCTGGTGCTCTGGCGCTACAGGAGGTTCGACGGCCAGGTGTTTTGGTGGTACGTGGTGCTCTATTCGCTCGTGCGCGGCGGCGTGGTCGAGTGGTTCCGGGGCGACCACGGCACGATCTGGCTGGGCCTGACCGGGCAGCAGCTGATCTCGGTGGCCACGTTCGTCGTCGGGTTGCTCATGCTGCTATACCTGGCGAGGCGGGCGCGGGCCGGTGGCGTGGAGAGCTGACGGGAACCGCCTCCTCGGATGATCACACGAAGAGCCGACTCGCCGGTGAACCTAATAGGTGGGAATTTCGTTCTCTCCTATCGAGAGTGAACTGCTGAGCTGAAAGGGAGAGAATGATGGCCGACCTGCAGACGTCCGCGTCCGTTGCCGTAAATCAGTGCCTGGGAGTGAGGGGGGGCGAGAACTGCCTTGTCGTCACCGACGCTCCCTGCCGCGCCATCGGGATGGCTCTGTTCCACGCTGCGCAGGTGGCGGGGGCGGAGGTGGTGCTGATGGATATGCTGCCGCGCGGGATGGACGGCGAGGAGCCGCCGGCGTCGGTGGGGGCCGCGATGCTGGTCTGCGACGTGCTGGTGGCGGCGACCTTCCGCAGCCTCAGCCACACGGCCGCCCGGCGCTCCGCCTCGGACAAAGGCGCGCGCGTGGCCACGATGCCCGGGATCACCGAGGAGACGATGGTGCGGACCATGGGGGCCGACTACGCCCGCGTGGCCGAGCTGAGCGACGGGATCGCCGCGATACTGACCGAGGGCCGCGAGGCCCGCCTGACCACCGAGGCCGGCACCGACATCCGCTTCGGCATTGCCGGCCGCGACGGATTATCCGATACCGGCATCCTGGTGAACGCCGGGGACTTCGGCAACCTGCCTGCCGGCGAGGCGTTTATTGGGCCGTTGGAGGGGACCAGCCAGGGGACGGTCGTCGTCGACGGCGCCATGGGCGACAGCGGCGTCCTGGACGGCGAGCGAATCGTGCTGACCGTCAAGAACGGCCACGCGGTCGAAATCGCTGGCGGCCGGGCCGCGCGGGAGCTGGAGGCGGCCATCGAGCAGTACGGAGGGGACGCCCGCTCCATCGCCGAGCTCGGCGTTGGCACAAACGAAAAGGCGCGCGTCGTCGGCAACATCCTCGAGGACGAGAAGGTGCTGGGCACGGTCCACGTCGCCATCGGCAACAACATGTCGATGGGCGGAGTGGTCGACGTGCCGGTGCACCTCGACGGCATCATTCTGGCGCCCACACTGGAAATAGACGGCAGGAAGATTCTTGAGGCCGGCAAACTGCTCCTCTGAGCAATCCCTCGGCCCGCGACCCCGTTCACCCCACACCACAAGCCCTCGGCGGCCGCCGGTGCAGCTTTACAAGCCGGTGTTGTTGTGCTATGATTAAATCCGTTAAAATGCTGTGCTGCTTGATTTTAACCCGTACGATCTTTCAAAGTTGTTTGCTGATGTTCATTGAGGGGCTTGGATGGACATAGGGACTCTACTGGGCTTCCTCGCCGGCTTCGGACTGATCTTCGGCTCAATCATCCTGGGACAGGGCCTCGGTTTCTTCATCGACATCAAGTCGATGATGATCGTCATGGGCGGCACCCTGGGCGCCACCCTGGTTGCCTACCCGATGCAGGATGTCAAGAACATGCTCAGTGCCCTCAGCAAGGCCTTCTTCCACACCAGCCGCCCCGTGGCCGAGCTGGTTCCCAGGATGGTGGAGTACGGCCGCGTGGCACGGCGCGACGGCGTGCTGGCCCTGGAGAACGTGGCAGACGAGGCCGACGATCCGTTCATGAGCCAGGGTATCCAGCTGGTGGTCGACGGCACCGAGCCGGAGCTGACCAGGCAGATCCTGGAGGTCGAGATAGACAAGGTCGAACAGCGCCACCGAGTGAGCGCCGGCGTGTTGGAGTCGATGGGCAACTTCTCCCCCGCCTTCGGCATGATCGGCACCCTGATCGGCCTCATCTTCATGCTCCAGAGCCTCGACGACCCCTCCTCGATCGGCCCGTCGATGTCGATCGCCCTGGTGACAACCTTCTACGGCGCGGTGCTGGCCAACCTGGTGTTCCTGCCGCTGGCGGAGAAGCTGAAGAAGCGGAGCGGCGAGGAGCTGCTCTTCAAGGAGATGGCGCTGGCCGGCATTCTCTCGATCCAGAGCGGGGACGTGCCGCGCATCGTCGAGCAGAAGCTAAACACCTTCCTGCCGCCCGGCGCCCGGCAGACGCAGTTCTAGGGAGAGCATGGCAAACGACGTACCAGACCGGCCCAAAATCATTTTCCAGCGGCCGAAGCTTGCCGCCCACGTGACGATGTTCACGTCGCTCTCGATCATCATTCTCGCCTTCTTCATCCTGCTCAACGCCTTCTCGACGATCGACGAGGAGCGCAAGCGGGAGGCGATTACGTCGCTACGGCTCGAGTTCGCCGGCATCTTCGAGAAAGCCGGCCGCCTCTTCGCGTTCTTGGAGGATTCCGGTTACGAGATGGTCGAGGCGGAGGAGCGGGAGGAGTACCCGGGCGAGGAGCTGGTCTACAAGATCTTCACATCGTATTACGACTCCTACTCCAGCCTCAAGAGCTACGTCCAGGAGCGGGGCCTCGGCGGCCGGGTCGGGATAGTGGTGACTCCGCGGGGTTTGGTGGTGACGGTGGGCGGAGACCTGACCTTCGCGGCGGGGAGCGCTCAGCTGACCGAGGAGGGGCGGGGCTTCCTGGACCGGCTGGCCGCCATCGTGCGGCCCTTCCGCAACGATATCCTCATCGAGGGCCACACCGACGACTCGGTGCCCGCCGGCACGGTTTTCAGGAATAACTGGGAGCTCTCTCAGGCCCGAGCGATGGCGGTGCTGCGCTATCTCAACGGCGGCGGCATCTCCCTGGGCCGCCTGGCGGCGGTGGGCGCGGGTGAGCACAGGCCGCTGGTGGAGAACGACACTCCCGAGCACATGGAGCAGAACCGGCGCGTGGAGATCATAGTCAAGCATCCGAGCTACGGCTCGCCCAGGGAGGCGGGGTGAGCCGTGGCCAGGAAGACCAAGACGCGCTTTGCGGGCGTGCCGATGGGTAGCTGGATGGTTACCTTTTCCGACATGAACACGCTTCTGCTTACCTTCTTCGTCCTGCTCTTTTCGATGTCCAGCCTGACCTCGGAGAGGTTCGAGGAAGCCTTCGGAAACTACGGCGGCGACGGCCTCGGCCTCATGAACGAGGGCAGCGGTTCGTATGCCAGCTCCCTTATCTTCAATCCGATGCCCGAGATTCCGGATAACGCCTTGCGGACGGCGGTGAGGAGCCTGGAGGTAGGCGAGGGTACCGAGCGGCGCGGCTGGGGCCTGCCCGACGGTGTCGAGGTATCCATATCCGATGCTCCCGACGGTGAGATAGAGATAGTGCTGGTCGACCGCCTGCTGTTCGAGCCCGGCAGCGCGGAGCTAAACCCCGAGGCCTCGATCTTCCTGGGCAGACTCCAGAACTTCCTTTCCGTAGTTTTCGAAAGAACGACTAGGCGAATCACCGTCGAGGGACATACCGACAACTCCGCTCCCGCGGAAGAGTGCTATATTACCAGTGCCCGGCGGGCGTCTGCGGTGCTGGATTTCCTCCTGGCCGACGGCGTGCTGCCGCCGGAGCGCTTCTCCATCGTCGGCTACGGGGCTTCCAGGCCGAAGGTACCGAACGACTCCGACGCCAACCGGGCGCAGAACAGGCGCGTGAGGATCGTCGTCGAGCCACAGGAAGCGACGATCTTCACCATCGGCGGCTACTGAGGCGATAGCGATGGCGGAAGAACCGAGTAAGCAAGAAGAGGCGACCGGCGAGCCTGAGGGCGAACAGCCCAAAAAGAAAGGCGGGTTGGTCAAGCTCATCGTCGTAATCGTCGTTGCCCTGTTTTTCGTTGTGGCGGCTCTGTGGGGCGGGATGTGGGTTTACCAGATCCTCTCCTCTTTGTTTAGCGGCGGCGAGAGTCTCGAGGCGGTCGCGGGTGCCGAGGTGGCCGAGGAGACCAATCCGCTGAACCTGGATAATCCCCCCGGCCTGCTCGAATTCGACATGCCGTTCCTCATCCGGCTGAACCGCGGGGAGAGCGTGCTGGCCGGGGAGTGCTATCTGAAGATCAAGATTTCCTTCGAGGTGGAGAGCGAGGAGATTCAGGGCGAGATGGAGGAGCAGTTGGTGGTCATGTCGCGCATCAAGGACAACGTCACCACCTTCTTCTCCTCGCAGTTCCCCAGCGACGTCGAGGCCTCCAACTGGCCTCTGATCAAGCAGCAGCTTCTAAGCCGGATCAACAGTCAGCTCCCGGAGCAGTACCATCTGCAACGGGTGAACTTCGAGGAATTCCTCGTCCAACCGCGCTAGGTGGGGTGGGCCATGGCCGATTCGCGGGACACGCTGGGCCGTCTGCTGCGGCTTGAGAGTCTGCACGACATTCCCCACAAGATAACTATCGTCATCGGGCGCACCAAGATGACGATAGGCGAGCTGCTTGAGCTTCAACGGGGGACGATAGTCGAGCTGACCAAGAGCGCGGGCGAGTCGTTCGAGGTGCTAGCCAACAACAAGCTGATCGCCCGCGGCGAGGTGACTATAGTTGACGACCGCTTCTGCATCCGCCTGACTGAGTTTGCCACCGAGAGAGGAGGCAAGGAGTGAGCCGGGTTGCCCCCCACTTCTTCTCTCTCTTCCCACTCGTCCCCCTCGCCGCCGGCGCTTCCCGGCCGGCGCGGCAGGAAGGCGGCGCCGGCGACGGGGGCGCGATTGAGGTAGGCGGGCAGGATTTCGACCTCTGGTCGTACACGTTCGAGATGCTGATCGCCCTGGCCGTGGTTGTGGCCCTCATCGTGCTGATCGCCTGGCTGCTGCGCCGGTTCTCGGGACAGCGCCTTTCTCTAGGATCGGGGGCGCTGCTGAGGGTGGTGGCCTCGGTGCCGCTAGGGGACCGGCGCCTGGTCGCGGTGCTGCGAGTCGGCGGCCGCTATTACCTGCTCGGCATCGCGCCGGCAGAGATATCTCTCCTGGCCGAGCTCGAAGCGGACGAGGTGGAGCGCAACCTCCGGGGCGGCGAGGTCGCCGCCGAGGGCGGCTTCGCACGCCTGCTCAGGCGCCTGTTGCGGGGCAAGCCCGAGGAGGGGGGTGAAGGGTGAGGGCCACCCTCAGGGTGGACGCCGTTGTTGGCCGCGCGCGCCGCCGCGCCGTATTCTTCCTGGTTCTGCTGGGCGCCTACCTGCTGCTCTGGCTGCCCGGAGTCCTCGCCGGAGGCGGGGGTGGGGCTGCGTGGCAGCCGGAGGATACATCAGAGCCGGCGGAGGCGCAGCCGCAGCGGATTCCCGACATCAACATCACAATCGGCGAGGGCGAGGACGTCACCGACATCAGCCTGCCGCTGCAGATCCTGCTGCTGATGACCGTGCTGGCGCTGGCGCCTTCGATCCTGGTGATGCTTACCAGCTTCACGCGCATCGTCATCGTCTTCCACTTCCTGCGCCAGGCGATGGGAACGCAGTCGATGCCGCCCAACCAAGTGCTTATCGGCATGGCCCTGTTCCTGACGATCATGATCATGTTTCCGGTGGGGCAGCGGGTCTGGGACCAGGCGGTGGCGCCGTTCAACGCCGGAGAGGTGGACGCCTGGGAGGCGCTGACGCGCGCCGAGGGGCCGGTGCGTGAGTTCATGCGCAAGTTCATCCGGGAGAAGGATCTGGAGCTCTTTTTGCGGGTCAGCGAAATCGAGGCCGCCAGCTTCGACGAGGTGCCGACCTACGTGGTTGTCCCGGCGTTCATGCTCAGCGAGATCAAGACCGCCTTCGAGATCGGCTTCCTGCTCTTCCTGCCCTTCCTGATCATCGACATGGTGGTGGCCTCGGTGCTGCTGAGCATGGGGATGATCATGCTGCCGCCGATTCTCATATCGATGCCCTTCAAGATACTGGTCTTCGTGCTGGTCGACGGCTGGTACCTGGTGGTCGGCTCGCTGGTGCGGAGCTTCGCGCAGGCGTAACTATGAGTCAGGAACAGATTCTGGCGTTGGCTACCGAGGCGATCAGGGTGCTGCTCTTGGTGGCCGCGCCGATGCTGCTGGCGGGCCTGATCGTCGGGGTGCTGATCAGTATCTTCCAGACCGCCACCTCGATCCAGGACCAGACGTTGACCTTTATCCCCAAGATAATCGCTGTGCTGCTGACGCTGCTGATCGCCCTACCGTGGATGATGCAGATCATGGTCAACTACGCCAGCCGTCTCTTCGGGCAGCTGCATACCTATGTACGCTGATTGCCGGCGATGGAGATAGCGGTACCGATCCAGCAGATCCAGGGCTTCCTGATGGTGCTGTTCCGGGTCTCGGGCATTTTGTTCTTCGCTCCCATCTTCGGCTCGAGCTCGATTCCGCCCAGCGTCAAGATTCTCATCGCCCTGACAGCCTCGCTGCTCTTCTTTCCCGCGGTCGACCCGGCCGACCTGGTGGTGCCCAATAGCGCCCTGCTGCTGGCGGTGGCGCTGGCCGGCGAGATGCTCATCGGCGTGCTCATCGGCCTGCTGGGGCAGGTGATTTCGGTGGCTGTGCAGTACGCCGGCCGCATCCTCGGTGCCCACATGGGGCTGCGGATCGCCAATGTGCTCGACCCGCAGACCGGGATCACCGTCTCCCTGATCGGCGCCTTCTTCAACATCGTCACCGTCCTGCTGCTGCTCTACATGAACTTCCACATCATCATCCTGCGGGTGGTGCGCGAGAGCTTCAGCATCATAAAGCCGCTCGGGGTGCGCGTGGGCATGAACGCCGCGGAGGTGGTGCTGCGCGCCGGCTCCGACATCTACCTGTTCGCCATGCAGGTGGCCGCTCCGATCCTGGCAGCGATATTCTTCGTCGAGGTGATCATCGCGGTGCTGGCCAAGATGGCCAAGCAGTTCAACATGTTGATGCTGCAGTTTCCTATCAAGATCCTGCTCGGCTTCATCTTCCTGGGTGCTACAATGAGGGTGATGCCGCGTGCCGTGCACCACATGCTCGGCAGCATGCTGGATCGGATCGGATCGCTGCTGAACTTCCTCGGGTAGCCTGAGATGTCGACGCAGGACAAGGCCGAACGCACAATAAAGGCAACGCAGCGCAAGAGGCTGGAGGCGAGGCGCGAGGGGAACCTACCGCGCTCGCGTGAGATGCCCAACATCGCCACCTTCATCGGGGCGCTGGTGCTCATCTTCTTCTTCGGCGGGCTCGGCGTCAACGGCCTGGTGCAGATGATGCGCAAGATGATCCTGCGCGCCGGCCAGGTCCAGGTCAACGACGCGAGCGTGGGGCAGATCTTCTGGGATGCGGCCGGCGACGTGGCGGTGGTGCTGGGGCCGCTTTTACTCACGCTGCTGCTGGTGGCCCTGGCCTTCAGCGTCCTCTTCCAGGGCGGCTGGAACCTGTCGTCCAAGGCCTTCAAGTTCCAGCCAAGCAAATTCAGCCCCGTCAAGGGGCTGAAGCGGATGCTGATGAGCAAGACGGCGATGGCGAACTTTGTGCGCACCATCATCATCATCCTCATCGTGGTCTACATAACCTTGGATACCCTGGTGGCCGAGTACGATCGCCTGCCGGGTCTGATAATGATGCCGCTGCCCCAGGCGCTGGCCTACACCTCCGGCTTCATATTCGCGGCGCTCTTCAAGATCGCTCTGCTCTTCGTGGTGGTGGCGGTCCTCGACCTGGCCTGGTCGAAGTACCAGTACGAGGAGCGTCTGAAGATGACGCCGCGTGAGTTCAAGGACGAGCTCAAGACGACTGAGGGCGACCCGAAGATCAAGCGCCGCATCCGGACCGTGCAGTACCAGATGTTCCGGCGGCGGATGATGGCGGCTGTGCCCGAGGCCGACGTGGTGATCACAAACCCGACGCACTACGCCGTGGCGCTGGCCTACGAGGGCGAGAAGGCGGTGGCGCCGGAGGTGGTCGCCAAGGGGCGCGGCTACCTGGCGGAGAAGATTAGGGAGGTCGCCGAGGAGCACGGCGTGCCGCTGGTGGAAAATGCGATCCTGGCGCGGGCGCTCTACAGCAGTTGCGAGATCGGCGATCTGATCCCCCCCGACCTCTACCGGGCCGTGGCCGAGGTGCTGGCCTACGTCTATCGCCTCAAGGACAAGGTCCCGGCATGAGCCGCGGCCGCCGGCGGC
>CAYOXX010000078.1:0-16224 GCA_964408025.1 uncultured Acidobacteriota bacterium
GAGACGACCCGGCCGGCATCGCTCGCGCGGCAGTGGGGGCGCTGGGCGGCATGAGCCGCTTCGTCTCGCGAGGCGACGCAGTGCTTGTGAAGCCTAACATCGGCTGGGACCGGCTCCCGAACCAGGCCGCCAACACCAACCCGCAGGTGGTGGCGGCCGTGGTTGCCATGTGCCTCGAGGCGGGCGCCGGGCGCGTGCTGGTCGAGGACAACTCGCTCAACGATGCGCGCCGCTGCTACGCGCGCAGCGGCATCTACGAGGCGGCCACCGCCGCCGGCGCCGAGATGCCGTTCATGAACGTGCGCCGCTTCCGGCTCACCGAAACCGGCGGCACGGTGCTCGGCAACTGGCCGGTCTACCTCGACGCGCTGGAGGCCGACGTGCTGATCAACGTGCCGATCGCCAAGCACCACAGCCTCTCGCGCCTCTCGATGGGGATGAAGAACCTCTACGGCCTCATCGGCGGGCCGCGCAACCGCCTGCACCAGCGGCTGGCCGAGGGGATCGTCGACCTCACAGCCTTCTTCCGCCCCGCGCTGACGGTGCTCGACTGCTACCGCATTTTGGTGCGCAACGGCCCCCAGGGCGGCCGCCTCAGCGACACCGAGCTGCGTGGAATGGTGATCGCCGGGACCGACCCGGTGGCCGTCGACGCCCGCGGCGCCGAGCTGTTCGGCCTCGGCGCCGCCGACCTCGACTACGTCCGCCTCGGCGCCGAGCGCGGCCTCGGCACCCACGAGCTTGCCGGCCTCGAGGTGGTGGAGGTAAGCGCCTGATGCGGCGCCGCGGAGGCCGCAGATGACTCGCCGGGTTCGCCTCGCCGTCCAGATCCTCTTCTTCGCCCTCTTCATCGCGCTCCTGGTGCAGACCGAGTACAAGGGCGAGGACACGCTCGGGCAGCCGGTACGCTTCTTCCTCGAGATCGACCCGCTGCTGACACTGGCAGCGATTTTCGCCGCACGGGGATTCCTGTTCTTCGCACTGGGCTTCGCCGCTGCGCTGGCGGCCGCGATTGCCGTCGGAAGGCTACTGGGAAAAGCCGTGGCCCGGTTCGGCGCCGGCGAGGCGGTGGAGCTGGCGGCACGGCGCTACCTGCCGCTGGCGCTGACGCTGGCCCTGCTGGTTTGGGCCGTCTTCCCCTTCGGCGTTGACCGCGGCCTGCCGACGCCGATGGCCCTCGGCATCGCCACCGTGGCCCTGACGCTGGCCCTGGGGCGCGTCTTCTGCGGCTGGATCTGCCCGATGGGCAGCCTGTGCCAGTTCGTAGCCTGGCTGAAGCGGGATAAACAGAAGGTGCTCATCGAAAAAAACCTCTACCGGCCGAACCAGCGCTGGAAATACATGATCCTGGTCGGCTTGCTGGCCGCGGCTTTGATCGGCTTCCAGATTGTCGGCCTCGCCGACCCGATATCGCTCCTGGTGCGCAGCTTCAGCGTCGTCGTCAGCCCGCTGGTCAACCAGGCCGCCAACGGCGCCTACGATCTGGCCTACACGACGGAAAACGACACCGTCATCGGCCTCGCCGATCAGCTCTACGGCCTGGTCGCCTACCCGCGCTTCCTATCGTTCGAGGAGCCGCATTTCCAGGGCGCGCTGCTGATCGGCGCCCTCTTCGTCTTCCTGCTGGCGCTGAACCTGCGGCGCCCGCGCTACTGGTGCCGCTCGCTCTGCCCGCTGGGAGCGCTGCTGGGCGCGATCTCGCGCAACTCCTTCTACCGCCTCGAGATCGACAAGGAGAGGTGCATCGAGTGCGGCCGCTGCCACGCCCATTGCCAGGGCGCCTGCGACCCGGAGCACCGGCAGGGGTGGCGCCCCTCGGAGTGCCTCGTCTGCTACAACTGCGTCGACGTCTGCCCCGTCGACTGCCTCGCTTTCCGCTTCGGCGCCACGAAGAAGGCGAGTTTAGGGATCGACCTCAAGCGCCGCCGCGCGCTCGAGGCGGTGGCCGCCGGGCTGGTGCTGGCGCCGCTGGTGCGCGCCGGGGCGCAATACAAAACCGAGTCGGCGCGCGGCCGCCCGCAGCCGGCTGCCTTCAACCCGAAGCTGATTCGGCCGCCCGGGGCGCTGCCGGAGGCGGAGTTCCTGCGGCGCTGCGTCCGCTGCGGCGAGTGCCTGAAGGTCTGCCCCACCAACGGACTGCACCCGGCCACGCTCGAGGCCGGCGTCGAGGGCCTCTGGACGCCGGTGCTGGTGCCGCTGCTCGGCTACTGCGAGTACTACTGCACTCTCTGCGGCCAGGTCTGCCCGACCGGTGCCATCCGCGCCCTCGACGTCGAGGCCAAGATCCGCACCGTGATCGGCACCGCCTTCTTCGACGTCAACCGCTGCCTGCCCTACGCCTTCGGCAAGACCTGCATCGTCTGCCAGGAGCACTGCCCCACCTCGCCCAAGGCGATCTACCTGGTCTCGGCGCCCGCGACGACGATCGAGGACGCCGTCGAGCCAGTGGACCCGCACGGCGGCGGCTTCGGGGGCGGGCGCTGGACGAGCCCGACGGAGACGAGAGAGCCGGACGAGCGCGAGGAGCTGCAGCCGGGGCAGATCAGCCCCTTCGGTCCCGACATCGCGGAGGAGGGAGCCGAACTGCTGCAGCCGCGCATCGACCTCGACCTGTGCATCGGTTGCGGCATCTGCGAGAACGTCTGCGTGGTGGCCGACCAGCCGGCCGTCTACGTCACCGCCGTCGGCGAGGAGCGCAGCACCGGCAACCGCATAACGCTCGAGGGAACCTACGGGGAACCCTAGCCCGCATATTGCACAAGATTCAGCCGTCCGGCGGCCCCTTTTCCCAAATCTCTTTGTTGCGGCCGATTTTGGGCCCTTGACGTGGTGCTAACCCCGCCTGCGGGCCCAAAACCGCCCCCGCCGCGACCTTCGAGAAAATCGGCTCGCCAGTGACTATATGTAACCTCACAGTTCTGTGAAGAGAGCGCTGGAAAGATCAACACATCAATCACTTAACACCAGAGCCGGCCAAACCTTGTGCAATATGCGGGCTAAACCAACTTACGCGCCAGCGCCTCGACCATGTCGTCGAGCGCCCTTGCGGCGGGAGACTCGGGCGCGGCGATCAGCGTCGGCGTACCCTGGTCTCCGTGCTCGCCCATCGCCGGTTCCATCGGCACGCGCGCGAGGACCGGCACGTTGTAGCGCCGCTCGACCTCCTCGATGCCGTCGCGGGGGAAGAGCTCGTGCTCGGCGCCGCAGGCTCCGCAGATGAAGCGGCTCATGTTGTCCACCAGCCCCAGCACCGGCACCTCGAGGCGGGCGAACATCTCGATGCCGCGCACGGCGTCCATGGTGGCTATCTTCTGCGGCGTGGTGACGATGACCACGCCATCCAGCGGCACCGTCTGCACCAGAGTAAGCTGGGCGTCGCCGGTCCCGGGCGGCAGGTCGACCACTATTACATCCAGCTTGCCCCAGAGCACCTGGCGCAGGAGCTGCTTCACCAGGTTAGCCACCATCGGCCCGCGCCAGATCACCGGTGCGCCGGCGTCGGGCAGCAGGAAGGCGATCGACATCAGCTTCACGCCGTGGCGCTCGATCGGCAGGATCTGCTGATCCAGCGCCTTCGGGTGCTCGCCGTGCGGCACGCCCATCATCATCGCCACGCTCGGCCCGTAGATGTCGGCGTCCAGGAGACCAACCTTTAGGCCGCGCCCGGCGAGGCCGGCGGCCAGGTTCACGGCTATCGTCGACTTGCCGACGCCACCCTTGCCGCTGGCGACGGCGATCAACTGCTTGACGCCGGGGATCGGCGCCCGATCGGCCCAGGGGTCCTGGCCCTGCGGCCGCGCCGTCAGGTTCACGCTCACCGATTCCACGCCCGGTAGGGCCTTGACCGCGTCCTCAGCCTGGCTCTTGAGCGAATCCTTCGCCGGGTACTTCGGCGTCGTCAGCTCGAGGTCGAAGGAGACTCCGCCCCCGTCTATCTTGAGGTTCTTGATGAACCCGAGGTCAACGATGTCCTTGCCCAACTCGGGGTCCATGACGCTGCGCAGCGCCTCAAGAACCTGCTCTCTTCCAATCTCGTCGCTCACTTTTAACTCCTCCTATCTAACATAGAAAGCCTAATGAGCGGAGCGCCTAAAATCAACCCCACAGGGAAGAGCTCTCAATGAGGAGCGAGGCGAACTAAGTGACCTCGCCGAAGCAAAAAGATGGCTTCGCTCGCGCTCGCTATAACAGATCTTGGCTTCCGTTGTGCAAATGCCAGAGCTTCCAGCATCCGCCAGAATATTTACGCCCGCGTTTACTTCAGGGGGTATACTGCGCTCTTTCCGGGGTTATACTTTAAGCGGATCGCGGGGCACCAGCTCCCCAGGGTGGCTAGATGTTTGATCTGCGGTCGACGCGTACACGGGATGATCGGAATCCCGCATTCCGTTCACTCCCCCGGATCTCTCGCCTATCGCGCTTTGCTTTGGCGATACTACCTATAATCTGCCTGGTATCCCTGCCTTTTTCCGCCTGCGGCCCCGGCGCCGCCTGGAGCGAGGCGCTCGAGGGGACGGCGCCGCCGGATCCGGAGGACAGCGCCGTCGGCTCAGCGGCCGAAGGCCCCGCCCAGGCGGCGGAATCGGCGCGCGGCTCCGGCCCGACGGCCCAGTCGCGCTCCCGGCTTGCGGAGCCGGAATCGGCGCAGGAATCCGACGGCGAGGACCCGGGGGCGGGGGCGACGCTGGAGGTGGTGCTGGCGGGCGACCTGGACTGCTTCTCGGGCGCGGTCCGCTGCTACGTCGATGGCCGATACGTCGGTTTGGTCGGCGACGACGGCCGCTTCGAGGTTCCCGTCCGCCCCGGAGACCACCTGCTCGTCGTCTGGGACAGCCGCGGGCGCTGGCAGGCGCAGTTCACCGCCGACAGCGGCCAGACGGTCAGGATACCGATCCGCTGCGACGACCGACCCGACCAGGGGGCATATTAAAGCGAAGACCGGCGTACCGGCACTGGCTGCTGAGGCACAAGATGAGCTAGAACCGCATCATCAGGCGCAGAGGAGGGAACCGGGGGAACGCGGCTCTGGCAAGACGTCAAATACGACATGTAAATGAGCCGCGAAGCCGAAATACCGGTAGATACCGCAGCTATCACCTCGTTCACTGCAATACTGTCACAGAGCAAGGTGAAGGGCCGCCATCACAGGATGAAAATCAACGGTCTCTTGATTTATAAAATCCAGACATCAATTGTAAAACTCTACGAGTACCGATCAGATTTGATCTCCGCTGCTGTAACCGGTAGAATCGACGTAAAAGGAGAGATCAGCCAATGATTAGGGTGTCCGTGAATGAGGATATCTTGCGCTGGGCGTTGGATCGGTCCCAAAAGAGAATTGACGACTTACGGAATAAGTTTCCGAAAATCGGGCAGTGGTTCACCGGCGAAGTAGACCCCACACTGCGGCAATTAGAATCTTTAGCAAGAGTAACCATGACTCCGCTTGGTTATTTCTTTCTTGAGAAACCGCCGAAAGAAGAGTTACCAATCCCTCATTTTCGGTCAATTAGTGACGTAGCCCCAAGCACTCCTAGTCCTGATCTTCTTGACACCATACATTTAATGCAGCAGCGTCAAGCCTGGATGCGCGAATACCTGCTTGAAGAAGGTCAGGAAGCTCTTTCTTTCGTTCGATCTGCCTCACTCACCAAACAGCCGACAGTGATAGCCCATCATATTAGAAACATACTTGGTTTTCACGAGCGATGGGCTTCTTCGATGAGGACTTGGGAGGAAGCCTTACGCACTCTACGCGAGGCTATGGAGAACGTGGGAATTTTAGTTGTAGTAAATGGGATCGTCGGTAATAACACCCATCGCACGCTCGATCCCGACGAATTCCGCGGTTTTGTATTAGTGGATGATTACGCCCCGCTCGTGTTTGTCAATAATGCCGATAGTAAGGCTGCACAGATGTTCACACTTGCGCATGAACTGGCACATGTATTTTTCGGTAGCAGCGCCGCGTTCGACCTGCGTGAGATGCAACCCGCAAATGAACCAACAGAACTCTCATGTAATCGCGTGGCGGCTGAATTTCTCGTTCCGGAAAGTGAATTGCGCCAAATCTGGCCGTTTGTCAAGAATGATCCGGAACCATTTCAAACAATTGCCCGACAATTCAAGGTTAGCGTTCTTGTAGCTGCTCGAAGGGCGTTAGACTTGGCCCTGATTAATCGCGAAGCGTTCTTCCAGTTTTATGACGATTACTTGAGTGACGAACACAGAAAAGCCGTAAGACAAGAGTCAGGTGGGGATTTTTACGCGAATCAAAATTTCCGGGTGGGCCGGTTATTTGCAAGCACCGTGGTTCGGGCAACCCAAGAAGGCAAACTCCTTTACTCCGAAGCTTTTCAATTGACAGGACTGTACGGAAAAACATTTGATCATTATGTAAATTCTCTTCGAACAGGGAACGCGTGACGTTGGACGATTCTATCTACGTACTCGATGCTAATGTTTTCATTCAAGCAAAGCGTAAGTATTACGCTTTTGACTTGGCTCCAGGATTCTGGGATAGCCTAGTTGATCTTGCGGAACACGGACGGATTGAGAGCATTGATCGCGTAAAGAAAGAATTATACAACGGTAGAGACGAACTGACGGAATGGGCGAATAATTATTTCTCCGATGCTTTCATATCAACCAATGATGAAGAAGTAATCCAAGCATTTAGATTAATTATGGCATGGGTAAATCAGGGAGAATTTTTGGATGCCGCCATATCAGAGTTCGCCGCTGGTGCGGATGGTTGGTTGGTAGCCTACGCCATGACTAAGGGACGCATCGTCGTAACCCAAGAAGTTCTAAACCCTAATATAAAAAGAAGGGTCCCGATTCCCAATGTTTGCCAAGGTTTTAACATGTCTTACGTAACCACATTCGAAATGTTGAGGGCCCTGGGAGTTCGCTGGATAAGTTGATATGATTGTAAGAGTGTTGATAAACTCCTGTTATAAGTTTCTTCCGACGATTTTTGCAGCAACCGACAGTTTAATGTTTATCTGTGCATGCAATCCGATTATTAGCTGTCTGCTCGCAATATAATGTAGCGGCGGACTTTAGTCCGACTACTCCCGTCGAAGACGGGAGCCATCATTGCGTTAGTGCGCGATCAGTCGGGCTGAAGCCCAACGCTACCTCGAGTTTTCAACACTCTCTAACAATCAATTTCAGCCAGCGGCGCTTGCCGATCTTGATGATCTTCTCTTCGCCGTTATCGAGGTCGAGTTGCAGCTCCTCGTCGCCGACCTTCTCTCCGCCGATCGAGACGGCGCCCTGGCGCACCAGGCGGCGGCCATCCCCCTTGCTGCCGATCAAGCCATTATCCAGTAATAATTGAATGAGCTGGACCGGTTCGCCCGCGGTCACTCGGGCTTCTGGCATGTCGTCCGGCACATGGCCCTCGCTGAATGTGCGGCGGAACACCTCTTCCGCCTCGCCGCCGGCGGCCTCGCCGTTGAAATCGGCGACGATGGCGCGTGCCAGCTCGATCTTGATCTGCATCGGATTGACTTCACCCGCCCCGGCAGCGCGCTTCTTTGCCTCGATATCGCTCATCGGGAGATCCGTGAGCAGCTCGAAGTAGCGCCACATCAGCTCGTCGCTGATGCTCATCAGCTTGCCGAACATCTCGCTGGGCGGCTCGGCGATGCCGACGTAGTTGCCGTAGCTCTTGCTCATCTTCTCGACGCCGTCCAGGCCCTCTAGCAGCGGCGTGGTCAGCACGATCTGCGGCGCCAGGTCGTACTCGCGCATGATGTCGCGCCCGACAAGCAGGTTGAACTTCTGGTCGGTGCCGCCCATCTCGACGTCGCACTCCAGCGCCACGCTGTCGTAGGCCTGCGCCAGCGGGTAGAGTATCTCGTGCATCGAAACCGGGACGCCGTTACGCAGGCGGGTCTCGAAGTCGTCACGCTCGAGCATGCGAGCCACTGTGTAGCGGCTTGCCAGGTGGATGAATCCTTCGGAGCCGAGCTCGCCCAGCCAGCGGGAGTTGAAGTCGACTATCGTCCGCTCGGGCAGCAGGATCTTGAATACCTGCTGCTTGTAGGTCTCGGCGTTGGCCTCCAGCTCCTCGCGGCTCATCGGCGGGCGCAGCTTGCTGCGGCCGCTCGGGTCGCCGATCATGCCGGTGAAGTCGCCGATCAGGAACACCACGTCGTGGCCGAGGTCCTGGAAGTGGCGCATCTTGCGCAGGATAACTGTGTGGCCCAGGTGCAGGTCGGGCGCCGTGGGGTCGAAGCCGACCTTCACCTTCAGCCGCCGCCCCTCCCGGCGCGCCAGCTCCAGGCGCTCGGCCAGGTCCTCGCGCGTGATCAGGTCGACCGAACCACGGGCCAGGTATTCGAGCTGCTCTTCCGGCGTCATCTCTCGAGGCTTCATAGGCTGCACCTTCCTCGCGGCGCTCATGCTAGCGGAATGAAACAGACGCCGCAAGGAGGCAGTGGACCAATCCCTTACGGGCTTCTTAAGAAAAAGTACCAGGGTCTTTCCCTTACGACTATAGTCTTCTATAAGAGATATACAACTTCAGTAAATATATATTTACTTAAGTGAAAGTGTGTAGTCGAGCATAATCGTATAGGGTTATGTCTGGGAGACAAAAACCCTACGGCCTTCGACGCGCAGTCTGTCGGCGCAGAAGAGTCGGACCGCCTCGGGGTATACCTGGTGCTCGATTTTCAGGATACGCTCCGCCAGGGTTTCGCCGGTGTCGTCGTCGCGCACCTCGACGGCGCGCTGGACGATTATCGGCCCGTGGTCTAGCTTCTCGTCGACGAAGTGGACGGTGGCGCCGCTGACCTTGACGCCGTGGTCGGCTGCTTGCCATTGGGCGTCGAGGCCGGTGAAGGCGGGCAGCAGGGCGGGGTGGATGTTCATTATCCTGTTGGTGAAGCGGCGCACGAACCAGGGGCTGAGCAGGCGCATGAAGCCTGCCAGGCAGACCAGGTCGACGCCGCGCTTCTCGAGCTCGGCGACGACGGCGCGGTCGAACGCCTCGCGGCTGTCGAACTTGCGGTGCGAGATGTATAGGGTCTCGCGGCCGCGCTCGGCGGCCTTCTCGAGGCCGGCGGCTTTCTTGCGGTTGCTGACGACGAGGACGATCTCGCCGTCGATCTCGCCTCGGTCGATGGCGTCCATGATGCTCATCATGTTCGAGCCGCGCCCGCTGATCAGGACCGCTATGCACTTTTTCTCAGGCATAGCGTACGCCCTCCTCGCCCCCCTCGACGCTCTCGATCTCGCCGATGCGGTAGAAGTCCTCGCCCGCCTGACGCAGGCAGCTTTCGAGTTCGCCCGCCTGCTCGGTGCCGGCGACGGCGATCATTCCGATCCCCATGTTGAAGACTCGGCGCATCTCGCCGTCCTCGATCCGCCCGGCGCGCCGTATCACCTCGAAGACCGGCGGCACCGGCCAGCTCCCGGTTTCGATGACCGCCCGGCAGCTGTTCGGCAGCACGCGCGGCAGATTGTCGGTGATGCCGCCGCCGGTGACGTGGGCCAGAGCCGCCACCAGGCCGTCATCTATCGGGCCGCGCAGCGCGGGACCGTAGGAGCGGTGCGGCCGCAGCAACTCCTCGCCGACGCTGCAACCCAGCTCGTCCATGTGGTCGTCGACACCCTTGCCCAGCACCTCGAAGAAGACCTTGCGGGCCAGGCTGTAGCCGTTGGTGTGCAAGCCGGTGCTGGGCAGTCCGATCAGGAGGTCGCCAGGGCGCACCGCCTCGCCGGTGAGCACCGAGTCGCGCTCGACGACGCCGACTATGGTGCCGGCCAGGTCGTACTCGCCGGGACGGTAGAAGTCCGGCATCTCCGCCGTCTCGCCGCCGATCAGTGCGCAGCCGTTCTCGCTGCAGGCGGCCGCCAGCCCGGCTACGATCTCGACCACGGCGTCCGGATCGAGCGCGCCGGTGGCGATGTAGTCGAGAAAGAAGAGCGGCCGCGCGCCGGTGGTGAGGATGTCGTTGACGCAGTGGTTCACAAGGTCGCGCCCGACGCTGTCGTGGCGGCCGGCCGCGAAGGCAACCTTGAGCTTGGTACCAACGCCGTCGACGCTTGAGACCAGAACGGGATTGCGCATCCCCCGCGGCAGCTCGAAGAGGCCGCCAAAGCCGCCCAGCTCTGTCAGAACGCCGGCGGTGAAGGTCGACCGGACCGTTGCGGCTATCCTCTTCTTGGCCTCTGTGGCGGCGTCGATGTCAACGCCGGCGTCGCGGTAGCTGAGCCGTTTTTCCCGGTCCTTCCCCACCCTGTTCCCCGCTATCGTGTTGCCTCATTGTATGCTGGGGGCGTCGTTGGAGTAAACTACCTTGGCTGGGGAGGCGCCGTAGTAATGAAACCGTCGGATATGGGATTTACCGAGGACGCTATATTCAACGGCGAGGTGGTCCTGCGCCAGAGCGCCAGCGGCTACCGCTTCAGCCTCGACGCGCTCCTGCTAGCCTGGTTCGCCTACGCGCTGCCAGCCGAAAGGGCGCTGGAGCTGGGCGCCGGCTGCGGCGTGGTCTCGCTAGCCCTGGCGCACAAGCGGCCGGGGCTGTCGATTGACGCCATCGAGATCCAGGCGTCGCTGGCCCGCCTGGCTCGCGGCAACGCCGAGAGCAATGGCCTTGACTCTGTGATCGTACACGAGATCGATTTGCGCCGCCTCTGCGCCCCGAGGTGGGAGGGCACCTACGATCTGGTTTTCAGCAACCCGCCATACCGCGCTCTCGGCCGCGGGCGCCTGAACCGTGACCCTGAGAAGGCCCGAGCCCGCCACGAGCTGCTTTGCACCCTGGGAGACGTAGTGGCGCGCGCCGCCTTCGCCCTGCGCCCCGGCGGCCGCGCCGCCTTCGTGCTGCTGGCCGCGCGGGCGGGGGAGTTGGAGGAGGAGGCGGTACGCCACGGGCTGGGATTGCGCCACCGCTGCTGGATGCGGCCCCACGCCAGCAGGGAACCCAACCTGCTTCTGGCGCTGCTGCAGGAGGGCACGGCGTGGGCGCTGCCTGACTTGGAAATCGTCGTCTACGCGGCCCCCAGGCGCTACACGCCGAAACTCAAGTCCATTTTAAGCGGCGCCTGGGAGGCTGAGGAGCACCCTTTGGCTGATCTTGATACCTAGCCCGCAAATTGCACAAGATTCAGCCGTCCGGCGACCCCTTTTCCCGAACCTCTTTGTTGCGGCCGATTTTGGACCCTCGACGTGGCGCTAACCACGCCTGCGGATCTAAAACCGCTCCCGCCTCGACCTTCGAGAAAATCGGCTCGCCGGTGTCAATATGTAACCTAAATGTCCTGTGGAGAGAGCGCCGGAAAGATCAACATATCAATCACTTTAACACCGGGGCCGGCCCAACCTTGTGCAATTTGCGGGCTAATACGAACCGCGCTCACACCCCGGAGCAGTCGCTGCTCTTAGCGATCGCGGTAGTGCAGCCTGTATAGCGGAGCGAACGAGGCGTTGAGCGTCAGCTCGACTCCCTCGAGGTCGGAGCGGAAGACGGCGAAGTTGTCGCGGTACCAGAGGTCGACGTAGGGCAGATCCTCCGAGAGTAGCTGCTGCAGCTCGGCTACGACTCGCCAGCGCTCCGCCGCCTCCCGCTCCCGTTCGGCGCGCTCGATCAGCCTATCGACCTCCGGATTGGCGTAGCGGCCGCGGTTGAAGCTGCCCCGTTCTCGCCCGCCGTCGGAGCCGGGAACGCTGGTGCTGTGGAATGCGGAGCCGAAGAAGTGGGGGTCGATTATCCCCACCCAGCGGAGCTGAAAGAGCTCGAAGTTGCCGGCGATGATGTCGGCGTAGTAGGTCTGGAACTCGAGGGGCCGAATCTCGACGGCGATGCCGACCCGCGCCAGTTGCTGGCGGAAGATCACCGCCAGGTCGCGGCTCACGTGGCGGCTCGAGCACTTGAGCACAAGCCGCAGGCGGGGCTCGGGCCCGGGGCCGTCGGGATCGGAGTAGCCAGCTGCCTCCAGCAGGTCCTCCGCCCTCTCGGGATCGTAGTCGTAGCCGCGGAACTCGACCGGCAGCGCCCAGAGTCGCGGCATCAGCGGCCCGACCGCCGGCCGCGCCAGCCCGCCGAGGAACTCGCGGATGATCTCGCCGCGGTCGATGGCATGGGCTATCGCCTGCCGCACCCGCCGCCGGCCGAGGTCCGGGTGGCGGTGGTTGATGCCGATGTACTCGTAGCTCAGCCCCGGGGCCGTCAGCACCTCGAGTCGTGGCCGCTCGCGCAGCGACTCGACCGCGCTGACGGCCATGTCGTTGATCACCAGGTCGACGCTGCCGTGCATCAGCTCGAGGGCGCGGGTAGTGTCGTCCGGGATCACCCTCAGGACCAGGCTCCTGACCGATGGCCGGCCGCGGAAGTAGTTGTCGTTGGCCGCGAGCTCGAACCGTCTCGAGCCGTCACGGCTCCGGAGGCTGAATGGGCCGGTGCCGACCGGGGCCCGGCTGCCGTCGGCCGGGAAGCCCCGCGGGACGATGCCGACGGCGCCGAGGTTGGCCAGGAACCAGGGCTGGGGCTTGGCCAATGTGAATACCACGGTAGCGGGCGCCTCAGCCGACACTTCCACCACGTCGGCGAAGGCGGCCCGCTTGTGGCTGGCGAAGCCGGGTGCGAGCAGCGAGTGGAAGGTGTAGACAACGTCATCGGCGCTCAGCGGACGGCCGTCGTGGAAGCGGACGCCGCGGCGCAGCCGGAAGGTCCAGGTCTGGCGGGCCTCCAGGCCCTCGCCGTCGATCCGCTCCTCCCAGCTCTCGGCCAGGTCGGGGACTAACCGCCCCTCGGCGTCCTGGGTCACCAGCTGGTTGTAGAGGAGCTGGTGGAGACGATAGGAGGCGACGCTGGTGCCTACGCGAGGGTCGAGGCTCTCGGGCGCCTCGGCGATGCCGACCACGACGGTGCCGGCGAGCGCGCGGGCCTGGCGTTGGTCCTGGCCGCGGCCGCAGTTAACGAGCGCCAGGGCTAGGGTGAGGACTAGCGCCAGGGTGAGGGTGAGGGCGAGCGCCGGCGCCGCCGGCCGCCGCGCCTCAGGGTCGGTCCTCATCGAGGGCTACGTTCCAGTAGGCGAAGTCGGTGAAGTTGCGCCACAGCGGGTGCGGCTCCGCGCGGGTAGCGAAGCGGGAGAACGGAATCCAGAACGGCCGTCGGGGTGGCCGGATGAGCTTTAGCCCCGACTCCTCCGGCGTCCTGTTACCCTTGCGCTTGTTGCAGCCGAGGCAGCAGCAGACGACGTTGTCCCAGGAGTCGCGGCCACCGCGGGAGACCGGCACGACATGGTCGATGCTCAGCTCCCTGTAGCCGAAGCTGCGGCCGCAGTACTGGCAGCGGTTGCGGTCGCGCATGAAGATGTTCTTGCGCGAGAAGCGCACCCGGAAGCGGGGTACCTGCTCGTAGTGAATAAGCTGAACGACGCGCGGAACCCGCAGCCGGAATCGCGGCGTGTGGACTACCTCGCCGTCGGCAGGCAGGTCCTTCCAGTCGTTGAAGGAGTAGGTCAGGTAGTCCTCGTCGACCGCCTTAACGTAGCCCTTGAAGAATAGGCAGAAGGCCCGGCGCACCGAGGTTATCTGCACCGCCTGGAAGAAACGGTTCAGAACCAGAACCTCGGAATTGAGAACCGCAGTGGACATTGTCGCACCGGCAATCAGAATCGCAGATAGCTTTCCTCTATGTCTAGTTCCTTGTCGAAGTTGAACGACATCCCGAGGATGCTGACCTGGACCGTGTAGGGCAGCCGGACCGACACCCTGCTCCTGCGCGGATCGGCGTCGATGACGATGTCATCCGGCCGGTAGGAGTGCTCGCGGAGCTCCTCGGCGATCAAGGCCCTTACCATCTCCCGGAATTCGTTCTGCGTCCGCATCCTCTCCTGTGCGCCCTTGTAGAGCCACGCCGTCTTGCAGAGGTCCCTGAGCTTGCCCTCCATCGAGAACGGCACCTGCACCACTGGGAACACGGAGACCGCGATATAGACGGCCAGAACTATGATCAAAATGCCTATCAAGCCCTTGAGCTTTATCGCTCCGGTCTCTCTGCGTCGAATACCTTCCACGATCTTACCCAGGTGGTGTTGAACCGCAAAAATGGTACCGCATAGTGCCGTTGCTGTCAATGAATCCAATGCCTCGCGGCGTTTGACACGCAGCAGGTTCGGAGAATAGAATTACCCAAACAACCGTGCGAGAAGATTCCATGACTGCTGGTAGCGTACAGTTCACCTGCACTCGCTGCGGGACCGTTTACAGCGTCGACACGGAGCGTATAGGGGAAGCCGGACGGAGAGCCAGGTGCTCCGTCTGCGGCCACTCTTTCGTTGTGCGGCTGTCGACCGAACCGGCGTCCCCAACGGCTGCCGCTCCGGAGGCACCCGAGGAGATCTCGGTGACCGCCGGCGAGGCAATCGATATTGGCGAGGGGGGCGATGACATATTCTTCGTCGAGAAGACGGAGGAGGTACCAGATGAGGGTGGCGTCCCGGAGGACACCGAGGCCGGTGAGCCGGCGCTGCCTGCTGATCTGGAGATCCCGGCCGATACGCTGATCAGGCCGACACCCTCGTTTCCTCCCGAAGAGACTGCTCCGGCCGCCGCGGAGGCACCGGGCCCACCCGCCGACGTCGAGATGCCCGAGCCGGCCGGGGAGTCGCTGGCGGAGTCGCTTGCGACCCGCAGGCGCTGGCGCGACCCGATGCAGGCCGAGCGCAAGGGGCGCGCACCGATCTTCGGCGCCGATGAAGGCGCCAGGGAGCCGTCCGGGATACTCTACAAGCTGATCATCCTGGCCGTCGGCGTCGCCGCCCTGGCCACCTCATTCTTCGAGCTACGCCCGTGGCAGGTCGATCCGGTCTACGCAACCACGCTCATCGCCATCGGGCTCCTGTCATTCGGGCTACAGTGCCTGTCGGGAATCCTGATCGCGGGGCTCTTCGGCTTCTTCTATCCACTGGCCGTCTTCTCCCGCCAGGTACCCGCCGTGGTCGACGGGTCGCTTTCGGGCCTGGCGCTGATCGGGGCGCTGACCGCCTTCGCTGTGGTACTACTGTTTGCCTATGCGCTGCTGATGGCCCGCAAGCGGGCGCTGTTCGTCATCAAGGAGGGAAGCGGCCAGAGCCTCGTCGCCTTCCTGCTGGGCCTCCTCACACTCGCCGTGGTGGTCTGGGCCCACCTGGAGAGCCCGTCGATTATCTCCCTGGCCGATATTGCCCCGGCGGGCCGACCTCTCGGCTCGATCGACTTCTACGAGGGGGTCGGGGTGCCGGTCCTGCTGCAGGCCTGTGCCCTGTCGCTGGCCATCGCCTTCGGCTTCTCCGCCCGCTCCGTTCGCAACCGCGTGCTCACGCTCGCCAACCTCGGTGTCGCTCTGGGCTTCCTGGCCCTGCTCTTCCTATACGCTCCGCTGGTCGCGGGGCCCATACGCCTATCTCTGCCCTGGTAGGACGATGCTGCTGGTCACCGACGTAGGCAACACCAACACCGCTGTCGGAATCTTCGAGGGCAAGCGGCTGCTGACCGACTGGCGCCTGGCCACCGACCGCTACCGCACGGCCGACGAGTGGGGCCAGCTCCTCTGCAACCTGCTCCGGCTCCAGAAGCTCGAGCCGGTCGCCATCAGCGCAATCGCCGTCGCCTGCGTCGTGCCGCCGCTCGAGAGCGTCCTGGAGCGGATGTGCAGGCGCTACTTCGACGTCGAGCCCCTGTTCATCGGCAGGCAACCTGCACCCGGAATCAAGATCGTTTACGATACCCCCGCCGACGTCGGCGCCGACAGGATCGCCAACGCCGTGGCCGCGGTGGCCAGCTACGGCACCCCCTGCGTGATCATCGACTTCGGCACCGCCACCACGTTCGACGCCGTCGACGAGCGCTCGCAGTACGTGGGGGGCGCCATCTGCCCCGGGATCGGCATCTCCTCGACGGCCCTATTTGAGAAGGCCGCAAAGCTGCCGCGCGTAGACCTGGTGAAGCCCGAGAAGGTCATCGGTACCAACACCGTGGGCAGCATGCAGGCCGGGCTATACTACGGCTACCTCGAGCTGGTGCGCGGCATCGTCGAGCGGATGCGCGGCGAGCTCGGCGCCGAGGCGCGGGTGATCGTCACAGGAGGCTACGCGCGCGTCTTCGCCGAGGACCTGGGCGACGAGGTAATCCTCGACCACTCGCTGACCCTGGAGGGCTTGCGCCTCATCTACGAGGCCGAGCAGGCATGAGAGTAAGTGGGGCGAGGGGGGCGAGGG
>CAYOXX010000079.1:0-15089 GCA_964408025.1 uncultured Acidobacteriota bacterium
GATGGAAACAAGAAAACGTGTGCTATTCGATGATTACTTTCTAGAATTGCTATAATCACTGAGACCGCAGAGGAAACAGCGGTAAAAGTCAAATCGACAGAGAATTATGTGAGGTATCAGCTCTAAGCTGTCGGCGGCTACTATTTCGGGCGGAGCTTGAAATTCCTCCGCAGCAGTTTGCCGGTGTAACTTGTTCCGCGGCTCTTGCTCTTGAACCTTTTTTTCTTTACCGTGAGCTTGTAGCTGCCTGGGCGCATCCTGGCGAAGGAGTACGAGCCGTCGCTTGTTGTGCGCGTCTTCTGCTTCCCACCATCACCCTGGTGAACAGCGGTAACGAGGGCACCGGCAATGGGCTGCTTTTTGCTGCGCACAACGCCCCAGATTGCGTCGCCCGATCCCTGCTGGTCGAAACGAGTGTAGTCAATCCTTTCGTAGCCGTCGCTGCTGCGTGGGTCTCCGTGCTCAAACACCCCCAGCCCTTCCGCCTCCGCCAACGGCAGATAGGCGCCCGCCCCGTTGAATGGGTCTTCAGATTCCATCAGGAGGATATCGTGCATGACGCTGTCGATAGCAACCATATCGCGGCTGAACAGGAGGCTGTTGGGCGAGCCTCCGTTGAAGGTTTGCCATGGAATCGGAGGTTGGTCCAGATCCTGGTGGTTACCGAAGAGGCAGTCGCCCACTACCAGGACGGTCTTATTGCGGATGTGGTTGTTGAGAGCGATATCCACCAAAGGATTGTAGTCTCTGGTCCAGGTGTTTCCGTAGGCGACGGGGAAGACCCAGTTGTGGAGCATTGAGCAATCGTGTATGGTCCCAAAGTGGTTCTTAAAGCTTAAGGTGATGCCGGCGTTCCTATGCCGCTTTAAGAGCGGTACGTTGATAAGCCAGTCGGTCTCAGTAACCACGTTGCATATCGATTGCGTAGGCACTTCAGACCTGCTGAAAGCCACCCGCACGTTGGTGCCGTGGTGAGCGCGCGATTTTCCGTGGCTTCCTGTTATGTCCCAGAATCTAACGCCCGGAAACAGACAATTCTCAATAAAGTATCGCGACAGCGAGCGAACGGAGTCGTAGACCCAAACGTCCTCTTCGCGGACACCTATAAGTTTCAGGCCACGCACGATAGCGTTAACCGTTTGGATGAGACCGTTCATCAAGTAGGGCGGCTCATCCCAGATATTGTAGTAGGGTTCGCTGTTGTTGAAATTCACCTTTATAGCTACCCTCTGCCCGTTCGCGAAATTGGGCAGCACAGCCCGCCATGCGGCCTTGACGGAATCTGCGCCGGTGAGCGTCATCACCCCCTCATCCGCCATCCGATCCACAGCCGTCTGGTCAATCGCATCGCCGTAGGACTCTCCCTCGCCGAATCCGTATGAGGTTGCGTCGGGATTGCGTACCATCACAACGCGGCCTAGTGGCACATCATTGGGCGGTCGCCTGAGCAGCGGTTTGAATGATGGCGCGAACACCGCTGCTCCGCAGATGCCGATGAAGTGCCGGCGGTCAAGGTTCTTTTTGGCGCTAAAGCGGGTGTTGTCGCGAGAGCTAGTCATTCCCCCCCCCTCTTTTTATTTTCTGGGCAAAAGAACAATGAACAAGTTGTGTTTTGTACGCTGTAGCAGTGCTTACATAGTATGCGCTGTCATCCCTATTCGAGCATCCGATCGAATAACCGCGTCGGTGTTTATCAGTCGGCTAAAGGTCCTGATATCGGTTTGGGCCTGAGACACCCCTCTGCTTCTCTCCGCTCTTTCCCACGCAGCTGGCGCGCTCAACTCGGCTATACTTTGTTTACCTGTCAATCCTATTTGCAGGAGACTAATGCGAACAGTACCAGTCATGATCGCGGTGGCCATTCTGCTGGCCGCAGTACCGGTTGCACAGCCGGAACCAATGCTGACCATCTTCTCGATAGCCGGCTTCGACCCAGAGTCCGGCGACCTGGGGATCGCCGTGGCCAGAAAGTTTCCCGGCGTGGGGGCCATTGTCCCTGGGCTGCGGTTAAGTCGGTCTGTTTATTGCTCCGCTGGTTTGAGGCCGCCTTCGGAGTTGCCGACGATCACCGCCCCGGTGGCGTCGCCGACGACGTTGAGCGTGGTGCGGCACATGTCGAGGATCCTCTCGACGCCCAGCACCAGGGCTATCCCCTCGGCCGGCAGGTTGACCGAGGAGAGCACCATGGCCAGCGTCACCATGCCGATCCCCGGCACGCCGGCGGCGCCGATCGAGGCGAGCGATGCGGTGAGCACCACGGTGAGCTGCTGCTCCAGCGTCAGGTGGATGCCGAAGACCTGGGCGATGAACATGGCGCTGATGCCCTGGTAGATGGCGGTGCCGTCCATGTTGATCGTGGCGCCCAGGGGCAGGGCGAAGCTGACCACCTCCCTGGGCACGCCCAGCCGCTCGCGGCTGACCAGCATGTTCTCGGGCAGCGTGGCGTTGGAGCTGCAGGTGCTGAAGGCGATCAGCATCACCGGCCGCATCTCCCTGAAGAAGCGGATGGGGCCGAGGCCGCCCAGCAGCCGCACGCCGGCGCCGTAGAATACGGTCAGGTAGATCGCCATGGCGGCGATGGTGACGACCGAGTAGCTGATCAGCGAGAGCAGGAAGTCGAAGCCGAGTGTGGCGGTGACGGCGACGATGATGGCGAAGACGCCGTAGGGCGCCAGCTTCATGATGATGTTGACCATCACGATCATCGCGTCGTTTACGCCCTCGAGCACGCTGACCACCTTCATGCGCGGCCCCTCGGCGATCATCGTCAGCGCGATGCCGAGGAAGATGCTGAAGACGATGATCTGCAGCATCCGCCCCTCGGCCATCGACTGCACCGGGTTGACCGGGATCAGGTTCAGCAGGATGTCGCCGACGTTGCGCTCCCGCCGGCTCTCCTCCTCGGCGCTGGCGATGCGCGTGGCCATCGTCTCGTCGGCCCTCACCTGGGCGACGATCTCGTCGCGCTTCGCCTCGTCCAGCCCCGAGCCGGGCTGGAAGACGTTGGCCATGAAAAGCCCGAAGGAGACTGCCAGCGTGATCGCCACCGCGTAGAAGAGCAGCGTCTTGGCGCCGATCCGCCCCAGCGCCCGTATGTCGCCCAGGCTGGCCACGCCCAGGATGATCGAGGCGGTCACTAGGGGCACGACCACCATCTTGATTAGGTTGATGAAGGCGTCGCCGAACGGCTTGAAGTAGCCGCCTAGATATCCCAGGCCGGTTAACGACAGAATAATCCCTACAATGGCGCCGATCAGAAGGCCGATGAATATCTTCGTGTATATCTTCAATGTGCTCCCGTCCCCTCCCTCAGACTGGCCATCTTAGCCGAGCCGCCCGACACAGTCCAGGGATTGGCAATAGCTGCTTAATGTTAGGTACGGAGGTGAAGGATAGATTTGATTGAACCACGGAGACCACAGAGACCACAGAGGACAAAAAGAATACAAGAATATTTTTTGCTCCCAGCGTAAGTCTCGGCGCTTCTGCGGTTAAACCTTGTTTCCCTATGACAGAGAGATGAAGAAACACAACCCTCAGTAAAGCGCCGCAACTTTTTTTCACCGGGGAAGTTTTGGAGGGGAACCATAGGTCAACATAACTTATCTCCCCTCTGTGGTCTCTGTGTTGAAAACGGAGCCGTGAATTACTCGCTGCGCCATCTTTTGACGTGCATAGAAGAGGGAGGCATAAACGCTCCCTACGATCTCTTCTTCTGTGGTATCTGTGATCTCTGTGGCTCAACAGTGTCTTCTACAAGTACAAACGGGGATTATTCGCACCGATCATCCCGAGAACCGCCCGTCTGCGCGTCCTCTTTTTCGCCGGGTTTCGGAGTCGACGTCGTCGAGCCAGCCGCTTTTGACGTCGGGGCGAGTGTCGACGGTTGGGTAGTGGGGCTTGATGTCGAGCACCGGCGTGCCGTCCAGGATGTCGAGTTCTGCCACGTGCAGGACACTCCCTTCGATGCGCAGCAGCTTTAGCAGCGAGAGGCCGACGGGATTGGGTCGACGCGGTGCGCGGCAGGAGAATACTCCGCGCTCGACGTCGTCCATGAACGGCGTCACCTTGAGCTTGAATCCCTCGGAGCGGTGGAAGTGGTAGATGGCCCAGATGTGGGAGAACCCATCGAGGTCGGCCAGGCCCTCAGCGTACTGCTCGAAGATCTCGATTGTGCCCTCGCCCTCGGGCGCCAGCGCGCCCTGGATCGGCGTTCCCGACGGCTCGACGTATGGCGAGCGGACGACGCCGATGGGGCGGTAGATTATGGAAGCCGGTTCGTTTCCCATTCTGTCTTCCTCTGAAATAGTGAGCACTCGAGTGCCCAGGAAAGACCTATTGAACCACAGAGACCACGGAGACCACAGAGGAAAGTAACACGGATTGATTCCGGCTAATAATATGCCTGTTTGAATCCGAAGGCGCCTTAACCGGCTATGAATCTCTTTACTCCGTCCTTTATCCTTTTGGCGTTGAAGTTAATCAGCAGGCCAAGTTTCTTGCTGCTTAGCTTGAGGTAGGTCAACAGCTGTGCTTCGTATAGCGGCAGGATGCTCTCGACGGCCTTTATCTCGACGATAACGGCGTCCTCCACCAGGAGATCCAGCCTGTAGCCTGCTTCGATCTCGACCCCATCGTACGTGATGGGCAGGGCGACTTGCGAAAACGCCTTCAGGCCGCGTTTCCTCAACTCGTGCATGAGACAGGCCTCGTAAGAACTCTCCAGGAGCCCCGGCCCCAGCTCGGAGTGCACCCTGATCGCGGCGTCTATAATCGCCCCGCTAACCTTGTTTATTTCCTTCATCAAGCTTCTCCTGCACCGGGATAAAACCCTTTCGTCTTTTTTCCTCTGTGGTCTCTGTGGTCTCTGTGGTTTACTCTTTTCATTATCTATTCATAGCAAAGGATTAGCTGCCGGTTCATTAGAAAGTGAAGAGCGTGCAGACGGTGTAGCAGACGGCGGCTAGTGTGGCGGCGGTGGTAGCCATCGGCAGCTGGCTGAAGGTGTGGTCCATCAGGTCGGCGCCGGTGGCTACGGAGCTGAGGATGGTGGTGTCGGATATCGGGCTGCAGTTGTCGCCGTAGACTGCGCCGCCGATTACGGCGCTGAAGCAGAGTGTGAAGAAGAGGTCGGGATTGCCGAGCCCGGCCGCCTCGGCGACGCCGATGGCCAACGGCATGGCCACGGGCAGGACGACGGCGTAGGTGCCGAGGCTGGTGCCGGTGGAGAAGGAGATAAACATGCAGACGCCGAGGAACGACGCCGGCAGGATGAGCGCCGGCAGCACGGAGCTGAGGTTCTCGACGATGTAGTGGGCGGTGCCGAGGCTGGTGCTTACCTCCTTGAGCGTCACGGCCAGGCCGATGATGATCGCCCCGATCGTCACCCCCTTGCAGCCGTCTAGAAAGCCCTCGATGGCGGTGCGGATAGGCATCCCCTTGACGATCGCCACCAGGAAGGCAATCAGGACGGCGCTCAAGAACGCCTCGTTGACCGCCGGCCTGCCGGTGAGGGCGATGCCGGTGCCTGCAATAACGATCAGCGAGCAGAGAGGGACCAGGAAGTCCTCGAGCCCCGGGCGGTAGCCTTTGGGCACGCGCACATGGGAGAGCTCCCTGCTGGCCAGCGGCGAGGCGCCCTCGGCGTCCAGCTCGCCCGTGGTCCTGGCCCTCTCCATCGACAGACGCATCCGCTTGCCGTACCAGGGCATCCTCTCCAGCGAGGTGCCGAGGGTGAAGAGGATGGCGATGATGGCGTAGAAGTTGAACGGAATGGTGCTCCAATAGAAAGAGACCGCGGCGTCCATCGAGGTCAGGAAGGCGGCCGAGCCGAGGATCAGCCCGCCGGTGTAGGTCGGCCAGACGTTGAGCGGGATCAGCGTTGCCACCGGGCTCGCCGTCGAGTCGATGATGTAGCTCAGCTCCTCGTGGCTTACCCGCTCCTCGTCGCAGACCGGCCGCACTGTGGTGCCGGCCAGGATCGTGCTGATCGTCCCCCCCTGGTGGAAGATCAGCCCCATCAGGTAGGCGAAGAACTTGGCGCTGCGCCGCCCGCGCACGATGTGGCCCGCCGCCCAGCGAGCGAAGCGCTCCGCGCCGCCGGTCTTCGTCCAGAGGCCAATCAGCCCGCCCAGGCACCAGAGGTAGATCAGCAGGATCTGGGCGTAGCCGGGGCTGCCGAGCGCCGGCAGCAGGAAGGCCTCGACGATGTTGTAGTTGGCAGTCACGACGCCGCCGGCCGCGATGCCGAGGAACAGGGCCAAGATTACCTGTCGTGTGGTGAATGCGAGCACCAGAGTCAGCAGCGGCGGCACCAGCGACCATAAGCCGTAGTCGAAGTCCCCTGTGGCACGGTCGCCGCGCAGCGCTATCAGGTCGGTGGTCTGGCGTAGCGCGATAGCGCCGGCGATGACGAGTACGATAAGGATCCAGCCGAGGTGTTTCTTCATGGGGCCTCTCTGAGGAGTGCGCAGTATATCGGCGGCCACGAAACGGTGTCAACGCCCCCCCCCGGCGCGGGCGCGGCGGATGGTATATAATGATTGGGCTTGCGGTTTACTCCGCCTCGAGGTGGTACGCAATGCGCCTGGCAATCGCTCTCTCCGCGCTCCTGCTGTTGCCCCTCGTCCCCTGCGCGGCGCGCCAGGAGTCGGCCGCCACCGGCATCGCCGTCGAGTATGCCGGCAGAGCCATCGAGCCCGACGGCGTACTGCGGGACTGGGAGGGCTTCGCTCCCCTCGAGCTGAGGTCTGGCAACCTGGTGCGCGGGTCCGACTGGGGCGGCGAGGCCGACCTCAGCGCCCGCGTCTGGCTCTCCTGGGACGAGGCGGCGCTCTACTTCGCCGCCAACCTGCGCGACAACGACTTCCTTGGCTGCCCCCGCGGCCGGCAGCTTTGGGATTGCGACGCCTTCCTGCTGTCGCTGCGCTTCCCCGAATCCGAACGGCCCGACGACGTCTTCTACCTGATCGCTACCGAGGGCGGCGGCGAGCCGCTGGCCACCGGGCTGCGTGGTCGCGACGGTGAGTACAGCCTCCTGCCGCTGCCGGCCATGCGCCTCGCGGTCCGTTCCAGGGAGGGGAGCGCGCCGGTGGTCGAGGGAAGCGTCGCCTGGGCAGACTTCCTGGGCGAAGGCTGCGAGCCACCGGAGCGGCTGGACATCAACTTCGAGGTCCGCGACCTCGGCGCCGACGGGAGCCTCAAGAGCATCGCCTGGGTGCCGGCCGAGAGTGGCGAGTCGGCGCGCGGCACGCCGGCCTTCGCCCTGGCCGCGCTCATGCCCCCCAGCGAGTTCGAGGGGATGGTGCGCCGCGGCCCGAACGTCGACCGCGTGGAGATCGTGCAGCTCGTCTACCTGCCGGTCGTCGTCGCAGACAGCAATAACAACTACGTCATGGACCTGGAGATCGAGGACTTCGTGGTCCTCGAGGACGGCGTCGAGCAACGCATCGACAGCCTCCGCTTCGAGACCCGCCCGATCACCGTGGGCCTTCTGCTCGACTGCAGCGGCAGCATGGAGCGCCACATCGAACAGGCGAAGCTGGCCGCCGTCAGCTTCCTGGAGGCGCTGCGCGAGGAGGACCGCTGCTTCGTGGTCGCCTTCAACCACAACATACATCTCATCAACGACATGGACGAGGGCACCGCCGAGGCGATCGAGACGGTACGCAACCTATGGGCCGCTGGCGGCACAATGCTCTATGGCACGCTGCAATACGCCCTCGAGCGCATGCGCTTCCTGCGCGAGAAGAAGGTGCTGGTGCTGCTCAGCGACGGCGTTGACGAAAGCCAGGGCATAAACCCGTACGGCTACCCGATAAGCTTCCCCCAGATCCTGGAGGAAGCAAGGCGGCGCGAGGTAATCGTCTACCCCCTGGCCTTTCGCCTTTCCGAAGCGGTCGCCGTCGCCGAGCTGCGGATGCTTGCGCAGGAAACCGGCGGGCGGATGTTCACCGCCGCCGACTCCGATGGGCTGCTGCGCGCCTACGGAGATATCGCCGAGGAGCTGCGGAGCCAGTACCTGCTCACCTACGTCAGCAACAACCGCAACTGGGACGGCCGCTGGCGCAGCATCGAGGTGAGGGTGCGCGGTCGCGACTACGACGTTCGCTCCCGCCTTGGGTACTTCGCGCCCCAACATTGAGGTAGCGAAACTATGAGAAAGATCCTTTTACCGACCGCTTCTCTCCTGCTACTGCTGCTGGCCGCCGGCTGCGGCGGCGTGAGGATCACGCCGCGCAGGTCGGTGCTGGCTCACAACCTGGGCACCCACTACGACAAGCGGGCCGCGGTGCTGGCCTTCCGCGAGCCCGTCGGCCAGCCGGGCCTGGGGAACACCTTCGCCGCCTTCCTCCACCGCGAGATGCTCCGCGCCGGGCCCTTCGTCCAGGTCCCCTTCCATCCGGAGGCCGCCTGGTTCGGCCTGCAGAGCGCGCCGGCCGAAGAGCTGGCTACCGCCGCCGCACTGGGCGCCGAGCTCGGATTCGACCTGGTAATCATCGGCGACATCGAGCGCTTCGCCTACGGGAGGACCTCCGACAGCACGATGGTCGTCTCGGTCTGGATCCTGGACACGGTCACCGGCGAGGTAGTGCACGCCGAGCGCCTTACCGCCCGCGGCAGGGTGAGGAGCTTCCCGCCCTCCTGGGAACCGGGGCTCTCGGGCAGCCCCGACTTGGAGCGGCTGATGAGCGAACTAGCCGCCGAGATAGTCCGCCGCATCAGCCCGTACTGATTCTCCCCGGAGGGGGGAAAGCCCTCTCGAGCGGGCAGCTCCGTAGGTGTCTAGTCTCTCCTAACTGAAGATAGTTCAGGGCCGCGCGGCTCCCGGCGCCGATGGGGCCAGCACGATTGTTGTGGCAGCCGGAGAACGCCAGGCGGCCAGTAGGCGGCGCAGGTCGGGGTAGGACGCGGGCCGCACGGTGGCCGATTCGATGCGCAGGTAGCGCTCGACCGTCAGCCTCGATTCCTCCGCCACGGTGCGGATCTCGAGCCGGCCGGCGCTGTTGATCAGACGCCTTTCGGCGGGCAGCAGGTGCGGCCGCAGCCCCGGAGGCAGCTTGAGTTCGATCGACTGCTGCTCCTCCCAGGCCGCCGGCAGGATCAGCGGCGTCCGGCGCCGCTCGGCGGCCAGCGGGATCTCCTCCCGGTGGGCGACCACGAGCGAGGGGCGGAAACGGAGTAAACTGAATCCGCCGCTGCGTCCCAGCTCCTCGCCAGCGCGCCAACGCCACTCGAGGTTGAAGGAATCCGGTCCCCTGCGCAGCGTTATGGCGCTCTCGATCTGCGCGCCGGGCACCACGGTGTCGACCGCCTCGGCGACCAGGCCTCGCAGATCGGTACCCTCCCCGTCGAGGCAGTAGTGGAGGTTGAAGACACCGGAGAGGGCCGCGTAGGTGCTGCCTGTCAGCGCGCCGTCGGGCAGCAGCTCCATCTGCACCCTTGTCAGGGCGCCGTGGCGACCCGTCGGCATCGCGGCCGTGCGCTCGATGTCGTAGCGGTCCCCCAGCAGATAGAGGACCGTTCGGTCCGCCGGCGGCCGGCCGCCGCTTTCGCAGAGCGTCCAGTCGGGGTAAAACCAAACCCGGTCCTCGCCGGCGCCGACGACCACGGCTGCGCGGTCGAACTGCGCCGGCGCCGGTACGGAGCGGACGAAGTTGCTGGATGCCGAAATCAGGGCCGGCACGGCCTGCACCCCCGCCTCGCGCAGCATCGCCGTGGCCAGCAGGGCCAGCTCGAGGTCGTGGCCGTAGCCGCTGTCGAATACCTGGCGGGCGGAGCGGCAGCGGAAGGCGCAGCGCTTGAGCGGGATGGCGAGTCGGTGGATGCGGGCGCGCAGGTAGCGGTCAAGGCGGGATGCCACCTCGTCGGCCGCCGGGTTCCCCTCGCTGAGCCGCATCGCCGCCTCCTTGGCCGCCCCGGTCAGGGCGGGAGCGAGGCCGCGGTAGAATGAGTCGGCCAGCTCGCGGTGAACCGCCTCCCACGAGGGGAAGGTCGAGTAGATCAGGCGCGAGCCGACGGCGCCGTAATCGGGACCCCACGGCTCGCGCGGGACCGCCGGTCGCCCGAAGGTTCGCCAAACGTAGGTGGTGGCCCCGCCCCCCGCCTCCCCGCCCGAGCGCCTGATCAGCGGCGCGTCGAGGTCGGAGGAATAGGCGTAGGCCAGCTCGACGCCGGCGGGAACCCGAATGGAGAGGAGCCTCTCGAGGACCGGGTCATACCGCTGGAAGCGAAACTCCCCCGACACCGCTCTGGCGCCGCCGCGGGTGCCGCTGCGCGAGAGCAGGACCTCCGTGGCCGCGCCCGGCTCGACGCCGAGCAGCGAGACCACCAGCTCGCGCTGGTTCGCTACAGCGGGACCCGCGGCAACCTCGGTGACGGCGGCGGCGGGCGCCTCGAGCAGTGTGCCGTCGGCTCGCAGCGTACGCGCCCGCAGCACTCTGACCTCCTCCTCGCCGGCCCGGAACGGCACCCGAACGTCAGCGTGGCGGTCGCGGCCGCGATTGTTGTGAATCCTGACGACGCGGTGCAGGCGCTCGCGCACCTGCCCGTTGGCCAGGATCTGCACCCTCCGCTCGTCCCGGAGGACCAGCGCGTCGGCGTCGGGGTAGCGCTCGGCCGGCGGCGCCGATCGGACCAGGCGCGCCAGCTCCTCTTCCCCCCCCTCCTCCTCCTGCCGGGGCACGACGGCGGCCGCCGCCGCCAGCAGCAGCAGGGATGCCAATGCGGCCCGGGCCATCATGGCGCCCTCACCGCCAAGGCGTCCGCCCGCCAGCTGCGCAGCGCCCCGACCACGACGCGGAACGCTTGGTAGTCTCGCAGCGGAACCGTGGTCTCGCGCAGCTCGAAGCTAAGCGAGCGTAGTACGGAGGTCATCTCCGGCTGCAAGCGGGCGGCGAGGCTCGATACCTCTGACGACGCTTCGCGCCTTAGCCCCTCGCCGGCCGTCCGGGAGCCTACCGGCAGGCGAATTGTCTCGCTGAGTTCGACGCCGAGTGTCGAGTCGAAGCGGATGGGCGAGCGGCGGCGCTCGGGCGCCGTCGCCGCGTGGAACCCCCCGAGGCCGACTTCGTCCAGGATGTCGGCGGTCAGCAGCGTCGGCACCAGCAGCAGGCCCGGCTGGGCGGCTGCGAACGAGGGAACGCGGAAGCGGCAGACTAAACGCAGCGGCCGCGAGGGGTCGAGCGGATCGACCGTTTCGAGCGACTGGAGCTCCGCACCTGGCGCGGCTGCCGCCAGCAGGCTCAGTATCATCTGCCGTCTCTGACCCGCCAGCCGGCGCCGCAGCAGGGTCTCTGGGCGGCCGCTGGCGGTGATCTCCAGCTCCCCTCTCAGCTCGCCGCCGGTATCGAGGGCGCAGTCGGCACTCACGGCGAGCGTGTTCTCCCGCGGCGAACCGCGCGGCGCGAACGCGAGGTCCTCGCCCTCCGGCGTGCCGATCAGCACGGCGCAGCCCGCGGCCGCGGCCGACAGGAGTTGGCTGCTGCCGGCCACTCCGGCGGGATCGAGCAGCGCGTACGATCCGTCCGGCCGCCTTACGGCGACGACGTAGCGGTTGAACTGGTTCGCCGGCAGGTTCTCGACACGTGCGCCGACAGACGCCATCGCCAGGTAGGCGTCGAAGCCCTCGGCTCGCAGCAGCGCCGCGAGCAGCGCCGCCGAGTCCTCGCAGTCGCCGGCCAGCCGTTCCAGGACGAGGTTGGCTGGGTGCGGCCGGCAATCCTCACCCGACCTAGCCTCTAGACTCAGGGAGCGGATGCGCCCGGCAACCCATCGGGTGAGGGCGGCGATCTTCGCCTCGCCGTACGTTAGGCCCTCAGTAACGGCGGCCGCGCGGCGGCGCAGCTCATCGCTCTGCTCCAACAGCGACTCGTTTGCCCAGTAGAACCACCGCGACAGCTCCGCCCAGGAGGGCACATTAGTCACGACCAGCTTGGCGGCGTAGTCGCCGGGCGCGGCCCCGAGGGCCTCTGCGGGTTGTGCCTCGGCGTCATGCACGATCCAGGTGTAGGTGTCGCGTCCGCCGGCAGCGCCGCGGGCGGCGCCGTGGAGGCCGTTGGCCTCGAGGTGCCGCAGCTCCGCGCCGGCGGGCAGGCGCAGGGCGTAGCTCTTTTCAAGCATCGGGTAGCGGTCGGCGAAGACGACTACGTCGGAGAAGCGGCCCGGCATCGCGAGCCCCGGGCTGCCGCGCGTCGTGGTCTGGACCGCCACGGCGTCCCCGGCCCGTAAGGCGGGCACGGCGATCTCGACGCGGCGCCCGCAGCGACAGTGCGGCCCGGCGGGAGCGGGAACCTCCACGGCGGACGCCGGATCCAGAGGCTCTACGCCGCCTCCGGCCCTGTAGACGGCGCACTCCTCGATCGCGAATTCGCAACAGCGGGGATCGTATTCGAAGGCCAGGACGCTGTGGTCCCGCGCGCCCTCGTCGCTGCCGATCAGCACCAGGCGGCGGCATCGGAACAGCACTGAGCCGTCTTCGTCGACGTCGACCTCGGTCCTGTCGTAGAGCACCAGGGCATCGGCGCCGGGGGTGCTGGCGGGAGCGGAGCGGATGAGGGCGAGGTCTTCGGCGCGACGGTCCTGGGCCGCCGCGTCCCAGCCCGCCAGGAGCACCAGGGCGCACGCCGCGGCCAGAAGTCGCGCCGCCGGGGATCTAGCGACCCTCCTTCCCTCAAGCGGCAACGTTGTCATACTTTGACTAACACGGTCGAAAACAGGGACGGGCACTAGCCTTTACTAGCGTATTTGTCTCAGAATAAAGTACTTAAGGCAAAATATGGTACCCGTACCTGTTTTTCTCAGCTCCCCGGTTCCGGCTCCGCGAGGAGCTCCTCGGGGATGTTTATCCTCGCCCTGAAGCTGCCCTCGATCGGTCTAGCGGCCTCGCCGTCGCCGCTGATCTCGCCCGCGAAGGTGCCCTCAATCCACTCGCCCTCGACAGCGTTGATGGTGACGCTGACGGCGCCGGGGATGCCGGATCCCCGCTGCGCCTCCAGCTTGAGGATCGCCCTGCGGCTCTCCACCGTCGCCCCGGCGTAGTCGGCGAGGTTCCGGTGCGGGCCGAACAGTACGATGCGCAGCAGCGGGAAGGCCGTGTTCCCGATTGGATTGCTGAGCAGCGTTATCCGACTCTCTTCCTGGCTCGCTCTAATGTGGAAATCGGCATAGCCCCATTCGGTACGGAACTCCTCCGTTCCGTAGGTAAAGGCAAACCAACCTCCCTCGCCCAGCGCCTCGTCGCGGCGCATCTGTGTGAAAATCGAGTCGGCTTCTTGCCGCTCCTGCGTAGTGATAGCCGGCGTCTCCCCTTCGCAGGCCGACAGGAGCAGTACCATCGCCAGGCAGGCGCCCAGGGATCTCCACGTGCTCACTGTTCTCCTCCTTTCCTTTCTTTTCAGCGCGAGTCCCACTTTTCGCACTGTTGCAGCAGAACGTCGGCCAGCGTCGGCTTGCCGATCTCCTGCAGCTCGTATGTGACGCGGCAGGCGGGCTTCTCGATCTTCAGTATCCGCTTGAGGTCGACCGGCGTGGCGACCACGACGGCATCGCAGTCGGTGGCGTTGATGGTCGCCTCGAGGTCGCGGATCTGCTGCTCGCCGTAGCCCATCGCCGGCAGCAGCTCGCCTATGTTTGGGTACTTTTCGTAGGTCTGGGCGATGGAGCCGACCGCGAACGGGCGCGGATCGACAAGCCCGGCGGCGCCGTACTTGTAGGCGGCGATCACACCGACGCCGTACTGCATCTCGCCGTGGGTGAGCGTGGGGCCGTCCTCGATCACCAGCACCCGCTTGCCGCGGATCTCCGCCGCATCGCTGACCGCGAAGGGGCTGGCGGCGTCGACGACGACGGCGTCGGGATTGGCGGCGGCGATGTTCTCGCGCAGCTCGATGACGTCGTCGGGATCGGCCGTCTCGATCTTGTTGATGACGATGCAGTCGGCCCGCCAGAGGTTGGTCTGCCCGGGGTAGTAGCTCAATTCGTGGCCTACGCGGTGCGGGTCGACAATAACTATCTCGAAATCGGCGCGGTAGAACGAGTAGTCGTTGTTGCCGCCGTCCCAGAGCACCACGTCGGCCTCCCTTTCGGCCTCGCGCAGGATCTTCTCGTAATCGACGCCGGCGAATACCACCGCACCCATGTCGATGTGCGGCTCGTATTCCTCCATCTCCTCGATGGTGCACTTGTGCCTTTCCATGTCCCCTATGGTTTCGAAGCGCTGGCAGACCTGCCTAGAAAGGTCTCCGTACGGCATGGGGTGCCTGACCGCCACGACCTTGTGTCCCTTGTCGCGCAGGATGCGCAGCGCCTTGCGTGCAGTCTGGCTCTTGCCGCAGCCGGTCCGTACCGCGCAGATCGCTATTACCGGTTTGTTCGAGGGAATCATGGTTTCCTCCACCGGCGCGGTCGTGAACTCGGCACCGCAGTCTTCCACCATCTTTTTTCTCTCCGCGACGTACTCGTACGAAACGTCGCTGTACGCGAAGACCACCTGGTCCACACCATATTTCTCGATAATGTCCGGCAGTTGCCCTTCGATCATTATGGGGATGCCTTCCGGATACCCTTCCCCGGCGAGGGCGGCGGGATACTCCCGCCCCTCAATGTCCGGTATCTGGGTGGCGGTAAAGGCCACGACTTCGAAATCCTTTTTGCCGCGGTAGCATGTATTGAACGTGTGGAAGTCCTTGCCGGCGGCTCCCATTATGATTACTTTCTTCGGCATGGTTCCTCTGAGACGTATAGGACTGAAAATGGAAACAAGACTCCCGAGAAGTTTTCGGAAACGAGAAAAGGGTGCTTCAGGAAGAACCGGCTTGAACTCGGCCCTACGTCATTTCAAGGATATGCGGGATGGCACCGAGGGCGACGTAGCAGCGTGTCGCCCTGCTGGAAAGAAATGGAACGAATCTGGCGTTAATCATCACGGCCTCCGCAGTGCTGCGAAAGGGTGTATCCTACCAACAGGGCCCGCCGCGTCAAGCGAAAACCGCGCTGCGGGGGCATCCCCCGCGAGGATGGAATATCAGGACCTGGTCCCTTTCCCCTTATGCCACCGGGCATCCAGTTCGGGGTCTTTGACGGCTTCGATG
>CAYOXX010000079.1:15099-15686 GCA_964408025.1 uncultured Acidobacteriota bacterium
GCGGTCCACCCATCCTTTTTGCCGGTGCAGAGGACGGCTCTTTCCGCGGCACAGACGTCCATCGCCATCTCCAGCGTTCTGGCGCGGGCGGCGAAGCCGAGGTGCTCCATCATCATGATTGCGGCGCGCATCATGCTGCGTGGGTCGGCATACTCCGCGCGGCCTTCTTCCACCATGCGCGTGCCGCTGCCGTGGATCGCCTCGAACATGGCATACCGTCTGCCGATGTTGGCGGACCCGGCCGTGCCGACCCCGCCCTGTATCTGGGCGGCCTCATCAGTGATGATGTCGCCGTAGAGGTTCGGCAACACGATGACCTTGAAACCGCTGCGCCGCGCCGGATCTATGAGTTTCGCCGCCATTATGTCTATGTACCACTCGTCCAACTCTACGGCGGGGTACTCCTCCTTCACCCTGTGGGCTATCGCGGAAAACTTGCCGTCGGTCGTCTTCACCACGTTGGCCTTGGTGACAGCCGTCACGCGCTTAAAGCCCTTCCTACTCGCGTATTCGAAAGCGGCACGCACTATGCGCTCGGTACCCTGCGTGGTAATGACCTTGAAGTCGACAGCCAGGTCGTCGGAAAC
>CAYOXX010000080.1:0-15250 GCA_964408025.1 uncultured Acidobacteriota bacterium
GTCCAGGATCAGCTCCGCCGCCTCCGGCAGGTAGCCGCCCTCGCCGCGCCAGCAGTAGAGGTGCAGCAGGTGGAGGTTCCTTATTGCCTGCAGGAGAGCGCGGTCCTCCGCGGCCTGCTCGCCGAACGAGCGCATGTAGAGGCGCTCAACGCCCCAGTGGCCCTCCGGCCTCCAGCAGTCCAGGAGCTCGCGCAGCGGCTCGTAGCGCCTGGCGTCACGCAGCGCGTGCCGCACAAGGAAATCGTCGTTCGCACGCTCCTCCAGCAGCCGCAGCGACCAGACACGCACCGGCCCGGGCGAAGCGTAGCCGAACAGCTTCGGCCTCGGATCGGCCCGCAGCTCGTGCACCCAGCGAACGGGTATCAAAGCAAACCTCCTACGATCCGCCATTCTAGCAGTTCAAATCACGATTTGATCTCCAAATACCCCCGTTGGAGTTAAGGCGAATGTTATTATCCTTCTAGGAAAGTCCATGTAGGGGAGTCCTTTAAGGCTCCCGTTTGTATTCTATTTTCGGGCTTGATTGGCCTTCGGGCGTGTGGTAGCTTATGCGGCCCGTCGCGGGAAGACGGGTCGGGAGCAGGACGATGTCACGTAAGTGTTCGATCAGCGGCAAGGGCCCCCAGTTCGGCAATAGCGTCAGCCACAGCCACAAGAAGACGCGCAAGAAGTGGGGCGTCAACATCATCAAGAAGCGGATCTACATCCCCGAGGAGGACCGTTGGGTGCGGGTCAAGATCAGCACACAGATGCTCCGCACGATCGAAAAGAAGGGCCTGCTCGCCACGCTGCGCGACCACGGCCTGACACTGAAGCAGATCACCTGACAACCGACAGGTAACCGGTTCCGTCTCCGTTAGTATTCCGGGACGGAAGTCTAACTCCTTTCAGGCGTCCTCCATTAGCTAAGTCTATTCCGGCGGCGGGATTCTCCGCTAAAAGCCAGCCTTGCCCGCATTGCAACCGCCGCACGGGCAGGGCGGGATTACGTACTTGTCCCAGGCATAAAAAGAGGGGCCGCTCGCGGCCCCTCACGACGAAGGTGGTAGGGGGGAAGGGAATTTATCTGCTTCTGGTAGTCAAGATCACTCAGTGCCTCAGGTTGATGCGGACGCTGGTAGTGGCGCGTTCCCTGATGCCGAGTCCTACTGTTCTGGAACTGAAGCCCGGCTTGCTCGCCGTCAGGCTGATGCTTATGCGGTGCACGCCCGCCGGGGCCGTGGTACGCAGGTGAATGGTGAAGTAGCCGTTGGCGCCCGTGTAGGCGTGCTGGCCGTTGCGGTTCACAACCACGCGTGCGCCGTGCACGCTGTGGCTGCCGTAGACAACGCGGCCGGTGACGGTCGCCTGAAAGGCCTTAGAGGGGGCGGACACAACCGCGACGTAACCGGTGCTTGCGCACGAGGAGTAAATCAGCACGAGGATTAAGCCCAGGGCAGCTATCGCTGCTTTCCTGATCATCGTCTTGCCCTCCTGTGTTGCCGTTCGAGCCATCGGGACCGCTCAGCCCCGCTGAAGATTGAGACACCTGAGTGCACCCGCGGTTAAAATGTGATTCATGTTACTAAACTGTGGTTAAGACTTCGCTGAGGGTTTTACAGCCCGCAGATACGTTGCCTTTCTGTTTCCCGCGGACATCGGCGGGAGTGAGAAAAACACCGAGGCGGCGGTACTGGACTGCCGGGAACGCCTGTCCAGCGATCGGCTCGGTCGACCACGGTGCACGTCCTGTCGTCCTCTAGCGAATTTCCCAACGATCGCCCACCCGCGCACTGAAAATATCGTGAATCTGTTCCGCATTACGCGTTGACCCTGCCGCGCGGCGCTGCCATAATGTGCTGTCCGCATGAAGTTTTTTCCTTGGGAGGGGTGCCAACCGTGGATTTCTCGCTGCCTGAAGAGACCCGGATATTGCGCGACACCATCCGAGATTTCGCGCTCGAGAAGATCGCTCCGACCGCGCTGGAGTGCGACGAGAAGCAGGAGCTGCCGATGGGAGTCGTCGAGCAGCTGGCCGAGCTGGGGGTCCTGGGGACGTTCATCGACCCCGAATACGGCGGCGCCGGCATGACCTACATCGACTACTCCGTCATACTCGAGGAGCTGGCCCGCGTCGACCCGGCCATATCGCTCTGCGTGGCGGCCCACAACTCGCTCTGCACCAACCACATAAACGTGTTCGGCAGCGAGGAGCAGAAGCGCAAGTACCTCACGCCGCTGGCCGAGGGCCACATGCTCGGCGCTTGGGGCCTGACCGAGCCGGGCAGCGGCAGCGACGCCGCCGGCATGGTCACCTTCGCAGAGGACAAAGGCGACCACTACCTGGTCAACGGCACCAAGACCTTCATCACCAACGGCGCCAGCGGCGGCCTCTTCGTCTGCGTGTGCCTAACCGACCGCGACGCCCCCGGCACGCACGGCATCTCGTCGCTGATCATCGAGCCGGGCTACACCGGCTTCAGCGTGGCCAGGAAGGAAAACAAGCTCGGCATGCGCGCCACCGACACCGCCGAGATCGCGCTCGAGGACTGCCGGGTGCCGAAGGAGAACCTGCTCGGCAACGAGGGCGAGGGTTTCAAGCAGGCGATGGTCGTACTCGACGGCGGCCGCATATCGATTGCCGCGCTCGCCGTCGGCTTGGCGCAGGGCTCCTTCGACGCCTGCCTAAAGTACACCCAGGAGCGGAAGCAGTTCGGCAAGCCCCTGGCCGCCTTCCAGGCCACCCAGTTCAAGCTGGCCGACATGGCTACGGAGATCGAGGCCGCCCGCCTCCTCACCTACCGCGCTGCCTGGAAAAAGGACTCCGGCGAGCGGGTAACCAATGAGAGCGCCCAGGCAAAGTACTACGCCGGCGAGGCCTGCTGCCGCATATCAAGCGAGGCGGTGCAGATCTTCGGCGGCTACGGCTTCGTCAAGGATTACCCGGTCGAGCGCTTCTTCCGCGACGCCCGCCTCTGCACCATCGGCGAGGGCACCAGCGAGATCCAGAAAATCGTCATCGCCCGCGAACTGCTCCGCGACTGAGCTAGTCATTGCGCGGGACAGAAACAGCTTTTAAACCACAGAGACCACAGAGGAAGAGATCGTAGGTGGGGCCGGAACGTGTCCGCCGTGGCGGATGCCCCCCTCTTCTGCGTACGTCAAAAGCCGGCGCAGTGGATTTGCCATGCCCCCGTGTTCACCACAGAGACCACGTAGGGAGAGACCGTAGGGGGGCGTTTATGCTCCCCTCTGCTGCTATGCTAAGGGCTGTGATTCTTCTCCGATGTTCAGAAGAGCAATGACCAACCGCAGAGGCGCCGAAATCTGTATTCTTGTCTTCTTTATCATCTGTGGTCTCTGGGGTGAATCCTCTTCTCAATTTCAGACAGCCGGTTATCGGTGGACCAGTACGAACTTGACCGACTGCCCCGGCTGCTCCATCGCCACCAGGCGCCCGTCGTTGACGTAGAGCTCGACGTCGATCGTACCTAGGAGGGTCATCCTGTAGAGCCGGCAGGGGATTTCGTTGCCGCCGATCTCGTAGCTGGCCTCGCCCGCGTACTCGAGAGTGTAGCCCACCAGCGTGAGCTGCTGGGGCACGAACACCTGGCCGTCGGCCGGCTCCATGTCGGGGCTGAGGCGGCTGGCCAGCAGCGCCAGGTGGGCCGGTGAGTTGTTGTCCAGCAGGACCCACTCGTCCGGCAGCTCGACCGTCTGCTCGCGCTGGCTGCCGCCGATCAGGATCAGCGCCCGCGCCAGGCCCGGCTCGAACTCGACCTCCAGCTCCTGGGTCGAGCCGTTGGGCAGCGTGGCGAGCAGGCGGTAGGCGGCGACCGAGCCGTCGGCGGCCAGTCTGGTCACCGACTCCATCCTCACATCGCCGCTCGGAGTCGAAAGCGTAATGTCGCCGGAGATCACGGTGCCGTTCTCGTCGGCCGCGGTGACCGCGTAGCCGCCGTCGCCCAGGTACTGATCGCCCTGGTGGACGGCGTAGGTCGCCGTCTCGCCCTGGCGCAGGCCGTCGGCCGCGAGGCCGGGGGAGAGCAGCAGCGCTAAGAGAAGCGCGCACAACATTCGATTCAATCCCATCGGTCGCTCCTTATCTATAGAAGGTTATTCCTCAGCCACTGCTCGATGTATGCGAGGAACTCACGGCTGAGGCGGCGGCGGAAGTCGGCGTAGTCGCCGGTGCGGCCGCCGGTGGTGCTGGGCATGAACAGGTGGTCCAGCCCGGGGAATATCTTCAGGTCGTAGTCGGCGTTGCCGCCTTCCTCCAGCGCCAGCGCCAGGTTGAGGGCGTTGCCGGGCAGCACCTGCCGGTCCAGCGAGCCGCAGAGGATCGCCACACGGCAGCGCACGCGTCGCATCGTATCGTAGGCGTCGTGGTTGACGTGCGAGCGCCACCAACCGAGGAACTGGTTCTCGAGGCCCGCAAAGGTGCCCCAGTCGGCGCCGGAGCGGACGTTGCGGAATCCCTCCATCAGTATCGGCAGCGCGGCTGCGAAGGCCTCGTCGCTGCGGCTCAGGGCGTGGCTCTGCTCCAGGAGCACCTGGTCTATCGGCCTGGCGGTGCCGGCCATCAGCACGATGGCCCGCACCTCGGGGTCCTCGACCGCCACGATGGGCGCGATGATGCCGCCCTCGCTGTGGCCGACGATGCCTATGCGGCGGCGGTCGACGTCGCGGCGACCCTGCAGGTAGCGGACGGCACCGCGGGCCACGTTCACGCGGTCACCCAGCGTGTGGGTGGCGAAGGCGCCGCCGCTGGGCGCCACGCCGTAGTCGTTGTAGCGCAGCACCAGGAAGCCGGCGTTGGCGAGGCGGTGGGCGATTGTGCGGAAGATTCCGAACTTGAGGCCGTAGGGCCCGGGCAGGGGTGTATCCTCGTTGCGGTCCTGGGGGCCGGAACCGCTGACGAGGACGACGGCCGGGTGGCGGTCGCTGCCGTCATCCGGAACCGTCACGCTGCCCGCGATCGTCACGTCGTTGGCGCCGAAGGTGACCTCCTCCTCGATGTAGAGAGCCTCGCCCTCGAGGTCCGGCTCGGGCAGACGCACCTCGATCGCCTCCTCCCAGCCGTCCCTGACGATCAGGAGCGCGGCCAGCGGCAGGACGACCTCCACGACCTCGCCATCCCGGTTGGCGTAGAGGTGGGCGCCGGACTCGCCGGTATTGAGGAAGTAGTGGGCAACCGAAACCTCCTCGTCGCCGCGGCGCACCGCCTCCTGCTCGAGGAGCTCGATTGAGCAGTCGTGCAGGGCGGGGAAGAGCGGCTCGAAGTAGACAAACCGCTGCAGCGCCGGGCCGGAGGGATCGTGGGCGGCCACCAGCATTTGCAGCGACTCCAGGGAGCCGTCCAGCGGTATCGCTTCGGGCGGCAGGGCCATGTCGGCCGGGCGATCGCCTAGGTAGCTGATGCTGCCCTCGACGCGGCCCGAATCGGGGTCGAAAGCGAGCTCGACGGCGATCTCGAAGCCGGCGCTGGTCCCCTCCATGCTCAGCGCCAGGTAGCGACCCCGATCGTCGAGACGCGCGGTGCTCACCATGTCGGTGCGGCGACCCTGGGTGGTGAACCGCCGGGCGCACGTGATCTCCGTGTATCCCTCTCCCGCTTCCGCAGTAATCCTCTCCTCGCCGGCTGGCTGACCGGCGAAGTAGTAGACGAAGGTCACCTCGTCCGCCGGCAGCAGGACCGACCCGAGCAGAACCAGCGCCGCTGCTGCGGTTCGAACCATTGTTCTTCTCCTGTCGATCCGGGACCGTCGTCGCGGACCGGTCTCTTTATTGTTTCTCGCCGCGGCCACCGGGCCCGCTTACCTCGAGCTTCTTTTGCAGGCGCTGGAGCTCGCACTCCTGGGTCTCGAGCCGGCGCTCGAAGCGGTCCAGGAGCAGGTCCATGCGCTCCAGGGGCAGCACCGTGAGCTGGCGGGCAAGCTCGGCGCTGCGGGCGTTGTGCAGCGACATCAGCTCCCGCAGGCTGGCCACCAGACGGCGAGTCTTGCCCAAGAATCCCTCGTGGGCGGATCGGAGCTGATCCACCACCTCGCGGTCGAAATCGGTTTGCGCAAGCTTGCTGATCTTGCGCAACATCTCGTCGCGCTCCTTGCCCAGGCACTCGCTCTCCTCCTCGAGCTCCTCCAGCAGCGCCGTGAAGCGCGCCTCCACCTCTTCCCTCATCGCCTTGAGTTCGCTAAGGATCTTGTCCATCGCCCGCACCTGGCCTTGATAGAAAGCAATCTTAACAGAATCGCGTCGGCGCTACCAAGGATGACGTATTTACGATTGGGGACCAGCAGTGTCCACGTGAGAGGACAGAATCTTCGGCAAGGGACGGGAATCTTCGCAGGGCGGTCCGCGTTTCCGGTGGATTAAGCGGATGTTCTTTCTGTTCCTCTTGCAGATGTGATTCCTGTCGTTCGTCCGCCCGGGCTGCCCCCTCGCGCCTGAAAGTATAACCTCTTTAATCACAAAAAATTACAGACATGCCCTGAACTTGTCCGCACCGCTCCGTAAAAGCCTGCCCGCGCCTACGACCAGGAGTGGCAAATTCTTCGCAATAAGAGCTGTATGGCACGGGGCTTGCTCTTAGTGCCTGCGAGAGAGATGATCTACTCGGAGGATGAGACAATGAAGACCGAATGTTTGCGCCGACGGATTCCACTGATCGGTCTCGCCGTTTTGGCGCTCTTGCTGTTGGTGCTCGCGGTGACGCTCTCTAATGTCGCGGCCACGGACGACGACGACAGCCGCGGCAGGCTCGTGATCCGCAGCCGCACCGGAGGCGAGTTCGGCATCAGCAGGGCCGAGCTCTCCCGCCGGCCCGCTGAGGGAGCGCTGCCCGAGCCGTCTCGCCGGCCCGCGCCGCCAGCCACCGATCCCTACCCCACCATTCTGCGCCTCACCTTCCCGACGCTGGTCGAGCCGGGCGAGGAGGTGCGCGGTACGCTCAAGTTCAACGATCCTGACGACTACGTGGTCACCATCTACATCACCGTCTTCTTCCCCGACGGCGACGTGGTGACAGAGGTGCTCTACGACTACTTCACCGAGGGCGGCGATGTCTACAAGGGCAAGTACACCTTCTGGGTGCTGATTCCCGAGTCGGAGACTCCCCTGCGAGGCCGCATCATCATCACCGCCTCGGACGAGTACCTCAACGTCAGCGAGGTCAGCACGAACTACGCCCTCATCTACTAACGGGGGCAGGGAGCGAGGGGCGCGCTAAGCGGTCGCGGCTATCTCTCTAGCCCGGCGTCGCGGCGCGTCCTGATGATCTCCAGGATCTCGATGTCGATGAGGCCGTCGTCGCGTACCCGCTCGTCGTAGTTCTCCCAGTACATCCAGTTGACCAGGGCCTCGAGGGCGTCCGGACCGAAGGTGTCGTCCACCGGGCCGTGATAGTAGCCGGCGTCGACCAGGAACTCTTTCAGCTCGAGCGCCAGCGGGCCGTCGATCGGGATCAGGTTGCGCGGCTCGGAGCGGAAGAAGTGGAGCTTGTGCAGCTCGAAGAGGCGGCGCAGCTCGCGCACCGGGAAAGCGTTGTCGTAGACACGCAGGTCGATGTAGCGGTCGTTGGAACCGCCGTAGCCGCCGCCCTCGCGCGCTACCAGCAGCGCGGCGCTCTGGCGACCGCGGCGGTCGCCCCCCGCCGCCTGGCCGGCCTCCAGCGCGGCGAGCAGGCGCTCGGCGAGCGGGCCCTCGGTCTCCAGGAAAGCAAGCTCCAGCGCCGCCACCGTCTCTTCGCCTACCAGCAGGTTGCCTTGGGCGGCGTAGTTCTCACCGGCGCGACCGCCGGCCCACTCGAAGCACCCGCTGCCGGTGAACGTCGCGCTGCGGCCGCGGGCGTCGACGATGCCCCATTGTCGCATCTCACGCTCCTCGTCGATGACGCCGAGATATTCGATCACCTGCTGCGGGCTGAAGCCGGTCTCCAGCATCGTCAGGCCGTTGCGGCCGTAGCTGACGTTGGCCAGGCTCTGGGTAGCCACTGCGCCGACGCCGGCGCGCGCCCAGGGGACAATCGCCCCGACGCCGGGAAACTTACTGGACACAGCCACCCCCAGGTCGCCGGACTCGGGGTCGAAGCCGACTATCGAGAAGGTGGCCACCAGCGGCGCCGCAGGCAAGGCGAAAAGTAGAGCCGCAGCGGCAATCAGTGCGGCCAGAAAAAGGCGGGCTCTGCGCATCGGACTCCTCCAAAAAAATTGGCAGGTATCCACAGTATAGCCGAACGGCAACGCGGCTGCGAACGGATGAGCGTTTCGGTGCTACTGCTCGACCTGCTCGGCGAAGGTCAGGACGTAGCCGTTGCAGTCGCGGATGGTGAATTCGCGCATGCCGTAGAACGCCGAGTGCGGCTCCGCGACGATTTCGGCTCTCCCAGCCAGGCCGGAGTAGAGCTCATCTATGCCCGCGACCTCGATGTAGAATCCCAGCGACCCGCCGATCTCCAACTCGGCGAACGGCGGATATTCTGCGCCGAGGCTACCGCGCGACTGGAACATCAGCTCGACGCCACCGCAGCTCATCATGGCCCAGTTGAACTCCCCCTCTTCGGGGACCGACATCACCAGCTCGAATCCCAGAACGTCCCTGTAGTATTCAATAGTCTCGTTTACGTTTTCGACCATCAGGTTCGGCGTCAGCTTTATCAATTCCACGGCCCGCACCTCCTCGGCCTGGGCGAGAAGAACGCCCGGCAACACACTTAACAGCAACAGAACAGCACGCATTGTTCCCCCTCTTCAGTTGCATCGAGCAATTCTATAACGCGGCCCCTCGCGGCCTCAAATCATCGGCCTCTCTAAGCCATGCCGGGAGCTCGGACATCGCCACAACTGCTTCCTCGGCATGGCGCCCCCTTATAACAGCAACAGCTTTAACTGCTACCTTTCCGCGTGCCTGTGCAGCTCGATGGAATCGATCATCTCCTGCAGGTTGCGGGTCAGGTCCCACCAACCGTTCTTGAAAGCCGCGTAGTCGGGACCGGACATCGCCGCGGCGTAGCGGACCGAGTTGGCATAAAAGAGCCATTGCGCGATCCACTTGCGCTCGAGAGCCTCGTCGAAAGGATTCTCGGGTGACGCCAGCCCCTCCTCCCAGGCGTCGAGCATCATTCTGGTGGCGGCCAAGACCATCGAGTCGGCATCCTCAATCGCCTGGTCGAACGTGGCGAAGTACTCTTCTGTCCAGCTCGAGCTGTGGCAGGCGCGACAGATGGCGCTCATCCCGGCTCTGCGCCGCGCTTGCTCGGCTTCGTCGATCAGAAACGTCGATGCCCTCACGCCGGCGAAGGTGGTTGGTATAGGCAGGCCGTCGCCGTTGACGATCTCGTAAGTGCGCCCGCTGCGCGGCTGCGGATGTGAGTAGACGAGGCCGAAGATCCGTACCCAAAGCCTGGCGCCGAAATCATGAGTCCTCTCGGCTATCACTTGACCTTCGGCATCGACAATAAGGCTGTTGTGGCATACAGCGCAGGTCGGCGCTCGGAAGTCTTCGCCCACTGTCCAGAACTCAGAGTCCCAATTCCAGTCGTGTCCTGAGGAGAGAAAGATATTTCCGTGCTTGCTCTCCCGGTAAACCTCCCAGCCGGGAACGTCGGGATTGAGATGGCACTGAAGGCAGGTGTACGGCTTGCGCGCGACCTCGATTGAAAAGCTGTGGCGCGGGTGACAGGGCGTGCAGGAGCCGTGGCTGCCGTCGGGATTGATCCTGCCGACACCCTGGTTCGGCCAGTTCTCGAGGCGAGGCACCTCGATATCTCCGAAATCGGTGGCAACGGTCCGCATCCCGCTCACGGTCACTTGGGTGCCGTGGCAACCCAAACAGGCCACGCCGAGCGTCTCAGCAGTCGGCTCCCGCTGAACCGGGCCGGCGTCGCTCATCTCGTAGACGCCGGTCAGGGTTCCCACCAGAAGGCTGTACACGGGATTCATGCGCAGGATGTTGTTCGCTTCGCTCTTCTTGCTGCCGTAGTACTGTTGCGTCTCCGCGGAATGACATGTGGAGCAGTCGTCCGGCGAGACTACAACATTGATCGTGAATCCCTCGTGGTCGAAGCTGTCGGCGTGCCGGTCGGTGTTGCGCCCGTGGCACTCGTAGCAGCCGACGGCCACTGCAAGTAGCTGATCCGGAATTTCAGTGCTGTCGGCTTGCCCTTCCAGCCCCGCCAACAACTCGGCTGGAGTGATGTGAGAATGCTTGCTCGTCCGCCAGTCAGCTACTATGCCCGGCGTGTAGAGCTCGTGGCAGCCGATGCACTCCTCCGTCTCCTCGCTCAGCGGTGCCTCCTCCGGAGCAAATCCCGTGATAGGTATTGCGGCCAGATAAACAGCTACCGCCATTGCCGCTAAAGAAATTACAAGTGTTTTTCTCATTTTCGCCCCCACGACGTTGCTGAACCTAAAGAGTTACTTGCCCCAATAAATAGGAGCCGAATATTGAGCGACCTCTTCGGAATTTACTAAACAGTGTACTGTAATCATCTCTGTTGTCAAGCTGGGAGCAAAGCTTACGAGGCAACCGCCCGGCAGCACACTAGTAGCGTGCAGAGCGGCCGCGCAGTACACCCCTCTCAGTGGTATCGGTTAATTCAACTATGCGACCGGTCGCGCTCTCAGATCGCAGCCTGCGTGCGCCGCATCCAGCGGGTTACTCCAGCCCCCGCATGCGGATGGCAGGTACGTAGGGGTTGCCTTCCCGCAGCGTCGGCGCCTCGGCGCCGTCGGCCCAGTGGCGGCCGAGGCGGTAGCAGAGCAGCATCTCCTGGAGCGCGCCGGAGTAGTCCCAGTCATCCAGGGAGCGAAGACGCCCCTATCACGGGGCAGCGGAGCATGGAGGAGTGGAGGGTTACTACTCTAGAATCGAAATATTATGTCATAAATATTATTATGAAGATGAAAGCATTCAGTATTTTTCTAGTAGAAAAAATAATCAATACTAAATATTAAACCATCAACTATATTGTGAATCAAGATAGGACCCGCTAAGCTTTTAGTTTCTTGGTATATGTAGCCAGAACAAAGGCCATACAACGTAGCAAATAATATATGAGGGGCTATGCCAAGCAAAGAACCGCTGAAAAACATATGAGGGCCTAAATGTCCCACTCCGAAAATGATCGCTGTAATCAATGTGCCAATGTGAAAATCCCATTTAAAGATTTTTACAATTCCCTTTAGTCTCTTCAACAGAGGGGCTTGTACTAATCCTCTGGTTATGGTCTCTTCAAATATACCAACAAAAATCCACTGGAATGACATCATCCCTAGCACATTCACCACTGTAAGGGCGTATGGATGTGCAGGTTCAATTCCAGCTCCAGATATCAGTTCTGGAAAATGTTCCAGTAAAATCCCAATAAAACCAAGTATTAACCCAAGGGTTATACTTATTTTAATTTTGAGATTTCGTCTCGCTAAGGTAAAGCCATAATCTTGTAGTCTGCCTTTAGATAATAGCCAAATTATAAGCATAGCTACTGCGAATGCCAGTGAGTCTCCTATATACTTAGGTATCCACGGTGAATTTTGAGCTATATGCACATAACCGGGTATCCTCCTTAGCAGGGCAAGGGCTAGAAAACCTGCTCCAAAGGAAAGGCTTAGTAGTAGGATTGCCTTGCCAATCTCGCGCCATTTTAGTTCAATGCCTCTTGTTCTAATCAGCGTCTCCTTTTCCATGTTTTACACCTCCCGCGAGAGCTTCCCAAATCTAGTTGGAAGTAGAATGGCGGTTTATCCTGAGCCTATCCGTTGGGATCGGCATTGAAACCCCTTCAACTAAGGATGAACCGCCATGAAGAGATCCTATCAGATTGCGGAGCGCAAAAGCACCAGGAAGCTGAAGAAGTTCCTTCTGGAGAACGCCGAAGCGCTGCTGCCGATGGTCGAACTGATCGAGGCCTCCAGCATGGCAGTGGACGAGCTGATCGAGGTGCTGGGCAGGGCGAGCATCGAGGCGGTGCTGCGTCGCTGCCTGGGGACGACCAACCTGATAGAGAGTCCGCACTCGGGAGTCCGGATGCGGACGCGTCGGGTAAGCTGTTGGCAGGGCGGAAGAATGGTCCTTCGCTGGGTGGCATCCGCCTTCTTGGCGACGGAGAAGAACTTCCGCCGCATCCAGGGCTACAGGGACCTGTGGATGCTTAAGGCGAAGCTCCAAGACAGCGTGGTAGTTGATAGACCCAAGATGGTGGCTTAGGATGCGAACAAGGGTGAGCTGCTACGAACTTCCAACTAGAAGTGAGACACCCTCGTGTTTTCGCCCACTTCAGTATAGGTTCCCGTTGGAACTCGGCGTTCGCGTTTACCTCAACGATCATAAGTTCCTATGTCAACTCGTCTATTTACACATGCTATGCCTCAGTAGCCTGGGCAAGGAGGAGGCTCGGCGACGCACTTACAAACAACAGAGCGGTACGTATAATTCCCCCCTTTCAATAGCATCTGGCAATTCTACAATGTGGCCGGTCGCGATCTCAGATCGCAGCCTGCGTGCGCCGCATCCAGCGGGTTACTCCAGCCCCCGCATGCGGATGGCAGGTACGTAGGGGTTGCCTTCCCGCAGCGTCGGCGCCTCGGCGCCGTCGGCCCAGTGGCGGCCGAGGCGGTAGCAGAGCAGCATCTCCTGGAGCGCCCCGGAGTAGTCCCAGTCGTCGCCGATCTCGTCGCTCGGCTGGTGGTAGTGCCTGGCGGTGTACTCGTCCATGTGCTGCTGGCCCCAGCCCTCCGGCCGGCCGCGGAACCGCAGGCCGTAGTTCACCGACAGCGCCACGACGCCGCGGGCGTTGAACGGGAAGTGGTCGGAGCGGAACTCCGAGCCGCGCCCCGGCCGCGGGTTGGGCACCAGCTCCATGCCCATGCCCTGCCCGATCTCCGCGACCGCCAGGCCGGCCGTGGTGGCCTCGATAGGGGTCACCACGAAGTCGTCTGTGGGGCCGAAGACGTTGAAGGCATCCATGTTGATTACGATCGCGTTCTCCTCCAGAGGGAATACAGGGTGGGCGACGTAGTACTCGGCGCCCAGCAGGCCGCTCTCCTCGCCCGTGGTGGCGAAAAAGACCACGCTGCGCGCCGGCGGCTCGGGCAGCGAAGCGTAGGCCCTCGCAATGCAGATGAGGGCGCTGATGCCGCTGGCGTTGTCGAGGGCGCCGTTGTAGATCTCGTCGCCGTCGACGGCGCGGCCGATGCCCAGGTGGTCGTAGTGGCCCTCGTAGATGACCACCTCTTCGGCCGCCGTCGAGCCGGGCAGGATGCCGATCACGTTGGGAGTGGTGAACCGGCGCGTGGTCTGGCCGAAGGAGGCAGTCAGCGTGATGCCGAGCTCCTCGGGGACGAAGTCGCGGCTGTCGGCCCGGGCCTTGAGCTCGTCGTAGGAGGTGCCGAGCTGCTCGAGCACCGGCTCGATGGCCGGGCGCGATATCCAGCCGTTGAGCTCGAGCGGGTTCTCGAACTCCTCGTCGAAGCGGATGCGCTCGTTGGCCCACGACGACTGCACGACCGTGAAGGGGTAGGTGGCCGTCTCGTCGGTGTGCAGCAGAATCAGGCCGCGGGCGCCCCGGGCGCGGGCGATCTCCTCCTTGTAGGTCCAGCGGCCGTAGTAGGTCATCTCCTCGCTGCCGAAGCCGGTTAACTCGAGGTCGGGGTCGTTGACCAGCATCACCAGTATCCTGCCGGACACGTCGACGCCCTTGTAGTCGTCCCACTCGTACTCGGGCGCCTCGATGCCGTAGCCGACGAACAGCAGCTCGCCCTCGGCGTTGATCTCGGCATCGGTGAGCTCGGAGTTGATGACCGCCTCGTCGTACGGCTCTAACAGGTTCTCGGCGACGCCGGTCCGGAGCGAGAAGCGCACGCTCTCCAGATCGGTCGAGGTGCCGAGCAGCGGCACGCTCTGGAAGTAGCCATTCTCCTCGGAGATCGGCTGCAAACCAATCGCCTCGAACTGGGCCGCGATGTAGCGCGCCGCCAGGTCGCCGCCGCGGGCGCCGATGGCACGCCCCTCGAGAAGGTCGGAGGCGAGAAACCGTAAGTGGGCAACGTATTCGGCCTCCGAAAACTGAGGCTCGACCTCGGCGGAAACCTCCGCGAATTCCTGGCAGGCCGCCAGGGCTACGGCCGCCGCCAGGGCAACCGCTATCAGCAGTAATCTCTTCATCGGACTTCCTCCGAAATGTGTGCCTTGGGGACTCTCCATTAGCGAAACTCAGAGTATAGTGCATACAGACCCGCTGTTGCGTAACTTTCCCGGCGGCCGGCGCCCTTTCTGTCTTGTCCTGGAGAACCATCGCCCCTATCATTGCCGATGTGTCTTATTCGAATCCGTCATAAAGGAGGAAAACAATGCCGCCCACATCCGCCGCCGTCGAGCGCCTCGCCGAACGCCTGAGGATGAAGACTCCCCTGATCGCCGTCTACGACTGCCCGCCGAGTGAACGCTTCGCCCCCCTGGTCGAAGCGACGGGGGCGAACTGCTGCTTCGTCTACTACCCGCGCTGGCTGCGGGGCGAGACGCTGGTCGTCAGGAAAGGTGGCAGCGACTTCCTTAATCCGGAGAACGGCTGCCCCGGCGCCAAGCGGGCCTTGGGCCTGGAGAAGGAGTGGCCGCCCTTCATGGCCAACTACCTCACCGACGGCGTCGGCGCGCCGATGGGCGAGGGGATGATGGCCAGCGCCGAGCTGGCCCAGCAGTTCCTCGACAGGGCCGTGCCGCCGCCGGTCTCCGGCGACGCGGTGATGATCGGGCCCCTGCGCCTCGAGGAATGGGACAGCGTCCGTAGCGTCACCTTCCTGGTCGACCTCGACCGCCTCTCGGCCCTCATGACTCTGGCGCGCTACTGGTCCGACGACGCCGACCTGGTCGCGGCGCCGTTCAGCACCGGCTGCGGGCTGCTCTGGCGCGAGCTGGTCAACCAGGACCGCGACCGCCCCGTCATCAGCTGCACCGACATGACAATGCGCAAGTACATCCCCCCCGAGATCGTCTCCCTCACAGTTACCCCCGCCCGCTTCCAGGAGATGCTCACCTTCCCCGACGACTGCTTCCTCTATAAGAATTGGTGGAACGACCTCATGGACCACCGCCAGAAGGAGGCCGGAAAAGACCGCGCACCGTAGGTGGGGCCATTTAGGCTCCACGTCGTTTGAGGACAACCTGTACGTATCTGCCCATCCGAAAGCGCATCGTAGGTGGGGCCATTTAGGCCCCACGTCATTTGAGGACAACCTGTACGTATCTGCCCATCCGAAAGCGCATCGTAGGTGGGGCC
>CAYOXX010000081.1:0-15210 GCA_964408025.1 uncultured Acidobacteriota bacterium
GTTGTACAAGGACTTCTTGTCAGCTTAGCGGAAAGAACTTTCGAGAATCGCTATAATCAGGGAATAACAATTCTGTTGTAATGTTTGTATTTATTAGATTAATACGATATAACGTTACCTGTTACAATTATGCTTGTTGATGTGCCATTCAGTTCCCAGCCTTCGAAGGGCGTGTTGCGGCTGCGGGATTTGAACTTGGCGGAACGGACAGTCCATTTCTTTTCAGGATCGAGAATGGTGACGTCGGCGGATGCGCCGGGCGAGAGGTGTCCGCGGTCGAGTCCGAGGATTTTCGCTGGGTTGACGGCCAGGAGCTCAACGAGGCGTGTCATGTCGATGAAGCCGCGGTGGACGAGGCGGTCGAGAGCTAGGCCGACGCAGGTCTCGAGCCCGACGACGCCGAAGGCGGCGATGTCGAACTCGATGTTCTTCTTGTCGATGTGGTGGGGGGCGTGGTCGGTGGCGATGCAGTCTACGGTGCCGTCCTGGATGCCGCGCACGCACTCCTCGACGTCTAAGGTGGAGCGCAGCGGCGGATTCATCTTGGCGTTGGTATCGAACTCCTCGATGGCGCCCTCGGTGAGTGTGAAGTGGTGCGGCGTCACCTCGCAGGTGACTTTGACGCCGCGGTCCTTGGCCTCGCGGATGGCGCGGACTGCGCCGGCGACGCTGATATGGGCGAAGTGGACCGGCAGGCCGAGGTACTCGGCCAGGGCGATGTCTCGCCGGACGGCGATCTCCTCGGCGACGGCGGGCATCGGGCGCAGGCCGAGCATGGTGCCGACGGCGCCCTCGTTGGCGACGCCGCCAGCGGTGAGGCTGTGGTCCTCGGGGTGCTGGATCACCGTGGCGCCGAAGGTCGAGGCGTACTCCATGGCGCGTCGCATCAGCCGCGAGTCGGCGACGCAGCGGCCGTCGTCGCTGAAGGCCACGGCACCGGCTTCGAACATCTCGCCGATCTCGGCCAGCTCCTTGCCCTCCTGGCCTTTCGTCACCGCGCCGATCGGGTAGACGGTGACGGCGGCGTCGCGCTCGGCCGTCTCGAGGACGAACTCGACCACGGAGGCGTTGTCGATCGGCGGCGAGGTGTTGGGCATGCAGCAGACGGCGGTGAAGCCGCCGGCCGCGGCGGCGGCGGTGCCGGTGGCGATCGTCTCCGACTCCTCGTGCCCCGGCTCGCGTAGGTGGACGTGCATGTCGAGGAAGCCGGGAGCGACCACCTTGCCAGCGCAGTCGATAACCTCGGCCTCGCCGGCCTCGAGGCCGGGTTTGACCTCGGCGACGAGGCCGTCCTCGATGAGGAGGTCGGCGACCTCGTCCATGTTGTTTTTGGGATCTACGATCCTTCCGCCCTTAAGCAGCAGACGCCCCACGTGGTCCTCCAAGTTATCCTGTGCTAATCCGAGTCATGTTTTTCAGCAGTGTCGGACAAGAATGTCCGACCTCCTACATTGTGGGTCAGACAGGAATGTCTGACCTACCGTTCTGCGTCGGACAAGAATGCCCGACCTCCTACATTGTTGGGTCAGATACCCGCCAGAGGCGGGCAAGGTCATGTCTGACCCACCGCATTGTGTCAGACAAGAATGTCTGACCTACCGATTTTCTTTGGCCGTTTCAATCGACCTGGTGGGACGGACCCGCCGCGGCGGGTAAACTCTCCTGTCTATCCCCATAATCATTGCGCACCGGTGGCCCCGCCGCCGGCTATCAGGTAGAGCACCGCCATGCGGACGGCGACGCCGTTTGTCACCTGCTCGAGGATGACGCTGTAGGGCCCGTCGACGACGGCGGTTTCGATCTCGACGCCGCGGTTTATGGGGCCGGGGTGCATGACGATGAAGCCGTCGGCGGCCAGCTCGAGTCGCTTCTCGGTCAGCCCGAAGACCCTGAAGTATTCGCGCAGGGTGGGGAAGCTTACGGCGCCGCCGCGCTCGAGCTGTATGCGCAGCATCATCACCACGTCGGCCCCCTCGATGGCCGGCTCGATGCGTTGGTGGACGCGCACACCGAGGGCCTCGACGTCGCGGGGCAGGAAGGTGCGGGGCCCGGCCAGCGCCACCTCGGCGCCGAGCTTGCGGAGCAGGAAGATGTTCGAGCGGGCGACGCGGCTGTGGGCTATGTCGCCGACTATGGCCACGCGCAGGCCCTCGAAGTGCCCCTTGTGCTGGCGGATGGTGAGGGCATCGAGCAGCGCCTGGGTCGGGTGCTCGCATGCGCCGTCGCCGGCGTTGACGACGCTGGCGCTGGAGTTGGCCTTGATCACGGCCGGCGCCCCGGCCGCCGAGTGGCGGGCGACGATCACGTCCGGCTGCATCGCCTCGAGGTTGCGTATCGTGTCGACCAGCGTCTCGCCCTTGGAGACGCTCGAGGTCGAGGCGCTGAAGTTGTAGGTGTCGGCGCTGAGGCGCTTCTCGGCGATCTCGAATGATGTGCGGGTGCGGGTCGAGGGCTCGTAGAAGAGGTTGACGATGGTGCGGCCGATCAGGGCCGGGACTTTCTTCACCTCGCGCGTCGAGATCTCAGCGAAGTTTTCGGCCTGGTCGAGGATGGTGACGATCTCGTGGGGCTCGAGCTGGCGGATGCCGAGGAGATGTCGCCTTTTCCAGACCATTTTCTCTTACTCCCTTTCGACCTCCTCGTCGAGGTCGACCTCCAGCAGTACGACTTGGTCCTCGCCGTCGACCTCGCGCACCTTCACCAGCACCTCCTGCCCCGGACTGATGTTGACTTGGAGGCCGCAGTAGTTGGCGGCAATCGGCAGCTCGCGGCCGCCGCGGTCGACCAGTATCGCCAGCTGGATCAGCTTCGGGCGCCCGAAGTCGTTTATGCAGTCCAGGGCGGCGCGGACGGTGCGGCCGGAATGGAGGACATCGTCGACGAGCACCAGCGGGTAGCCTGTGATCTTGAACGGGATCTCCGTCTTGCCGATCATCGGCACCGGGCCGATCTCGCTGAGGTCGTCGCGGTAGAGTGTGATGTCGAGGATGCCGACGCCGACGTCCCGCCCCATGGCGCGCAGCCGCGCCGCGAGCCGCTCGGCCAGCGGGGCGCCGCGTCGCCGGATGCCGACCAGTATCAGCTTGCCATCGGCCAGCCGGCTGTCGATGCCGTTGGCGAGGGTGGTGAGGGCCGCGTCGAGCTCCTCGTTGTTCATCAGCTCGCGGATCTCCCGGCCGATTTCCATACTCTTATCCTGTCTCCGATCTCTACTTCAGATCCCGAATGCGGCCCGGGGACTCACTTAGTAGCGGTCCGAGCATGTTATCCGTGCAATATCTGGCAGTCAAGGCCCCGGCTCGGCGAGTGGGGCCTTCTCCCACTTCACGAAGGCCACTCCTGAGATGAGCATGGCGATGCCGACTAGCTGCGACCAAACCATAACCTCGCCAAGTACTACCCAAGCCAGCAGCATGACGAGAACCGGCTGAACGCTGCTGATGATCGCGGCCCAAGAGGCCCCGATCTGTCTTATGCCCAGCAAGAAAAAAATGAGAGAGAGTGCCGAACCGATTGCAGTGACTGCTACTAACAGCAGCAGGTGAGGCGCCTGTTCGATTGCTTCCAGCCTGATGCCGGTGAACAGGAGCACCGCAAGCATCGCTACCGCGCCGCCGAGTATGGAGTAGAAGCTGACCAGCGTTGAGGAGTGGTTGACCAGGTATTTGTCGCAAATGACAACGTAAATCGAGTAGATAAGCATTGTGCACAGTGTCAGCGAAACTCCGATCAGAAGGCTTCCTGCAATTCCGTATGCGATCCTCAGAACCAGGGTCACCCCCGCGAAAGTCATCATGACCGCTAGCGATTTCTTAAGGGTGATCTTTTCCCAGCCCAGGACTGCGGACACGATGACAACCGCCGCGGGGTATGAGTAGATGACGACGAAGGCCAGCGAGGCGTCGATATATCTCAGGGCCAGGAAAAATAGAGACCCACCGAGGGCAAAGACCGATGCGCCGAAAAAGAATGAAAGGGCTTTTGCACTCAAGGGCAGTCTTCGCCCCGACCGGTATCTTACTAAGGCCACTACGCTTAGGAACGCGACGCCCATGACAAGCCTGATGACGTTCAGGATTACTACGTCCACACCGGCCTCGACGCAGATTTTTCCCAGTACCGCTACCGGCGCCCAGCAGATGCCGGAAAGGAAGACGAGAACGGCCCCCCGGGTAACCCGATTGCGTTGTTCGTTTCCGCCCGTCATGCATTCGTCTCCGAGGGCGCGAATTATTACCGTTTTGCGGCCACAGGTAAACCGCGATTTTCGAATTTTATCAATCCGACGCGAACCGCAGGAGATTCTCGGGTTCGAGGTGGTAGGGAACTTGGTTCTGCGATCTCATGGCCCCGGCTCGGTCATCGACGGCCGTTTCCGCCGCGCCATGGCTACGCCGGCCAGCAGGATGGCGACGCCGACCAGCTGCAACCAGCTCAGCGTCTCGCCGAGGATAAGCCAGGCGAGGAGGACGACGAAGGCGGGTTCGATTGTGGTGATAATCGACGCGTGCGGCGCCCCGATATGCCTGATTCCCATCAGGAAGAAGATCAGCGAGAGGGCTGTGCTCACCACGCCGATTGTTGCCAGGAGCAGCAGATTCTCAGGCCGCATAACTGTTTCGAGCGGGAAAGGAAACCAAAGCAGCAGGATCAGCATCGACGCGGCGCCGCCGGCCAGCGAGTAGAAGCTGACCTGCGCCGACGAATGGCGCTCCAGGAGCCGCTCGCAAAACAGCAGGTAGAAGGTAAAAATCAGCGTGCAGGCGAAGACGAAGGCTATGCCGATCCACATCTCTTCGGAAATGACAAAGCCGATTTCCAGGACGAGCGAGACGCCGATGAAGGTCAAAAGGACCGCCGAGGCGACCGGCAGCGTGATTTTCTCCCACCCGAGAACGGCGGAGAAGATGACGACCGTGGCCGGGTAGGTGAATATGAGAAGCGTGGCCAGCGAGGCCCCGAGATAACGTATGGCGGCGAAGAAGAGCAGTCCCCCGAGCCCGTAGTCGACGGCGCCGAATACGAGCAGTGCGACGAGCAGCCTCGGCGGGAGCCTCTTCTTAGCGGAGCGCCGGGGGTCGAACAGCAGGAAGAGGCCCAGGACGGCGGCGCCGATGACGAGCCGCGCGGCGTTGAGAGGTATCTCGCCGAGGTCGGCGTCGAGCCCGAGCTTGATCAGGACGGCCGCGGACGACCAGCAGACCGATGAGATCAGCACCAGGACGGTGCCCAGACCTGGGCGCTTCTTACCTACATCGGTGTCGGCCACTAAGTCCCTCCCCAGAGCGACGGGCATTATCGCCAAAACGCGCGCACGCGGCAAGCGCGCCGAATATGGCCGCCCGCCGGCGCTTCTGCTAGAATCGGGCGGGGTTGCTGGTGCCGAAATTTGACCTTATACCGCTGACCGCCAAGCGCCGCCTCGGCGGCGGGTGTATCGCCGTCGACGTACGCGATCCGGAGATCGCTGCGGTAGCGAAGCCGGGCCAGTTCGTGATGGTGCGCGCCACGGAGGGGGTCGATACGATAACGCCGCGGCCGCTGAGCATATTCGCCAGGGTGCGGGAGAACGGGAAACCAACGGGCTTCACTCTGCTGGTGAAGATCATCGGCCCCGGCACGCGGGCGATAGACGAGCGGCAGGTCGGCCAGGCAATTTCGGTTGCGGGACCGTTCGGGGAGGGGCTCGAGCCTGACCCGGGCCGTTTTCACCTTTTAGTCGCCGGCGGCACCGGCATCGCACCCGTCGCCTTCGCCGCCCAGGAGCTGGCGCGGGCTGGCGGCAGCTTCGAGATACTTTACGGCGGCGGCGGGAAACAGGATGTCCACCTTGACGAACTCCGCCGCGCCGGCCTCGAGGCTCGGTCGGCCACCGAAGACGGCTCCCTCGGCTTCAAGGGCCTGGTGACCGAGCTGCTCGAGCGCCGCCTGGACGATGACGGCGGCGAGCCGCTCGTCTTCGCCTGCGGGCCGTGGGAGATGATGCGGCGCGCGGCCGCGATCTGCCGCGAGCGCGGCATCGAATGCCTCTGCTCGCTCGAGCGCTACATGGCCTGCGGCTTCGGCGTCTGCCTCTCTTGTGTTTTCCGAAAGACAACTGATAGCAGCTACCACACCTGCTGCCAGGAGGGCCCGGTAGTCAACGGCCTGGAGGTGGACTGGGATGCCTGACCTCAGCGTCGACCTCAACGGACTGGAACTTGCCAATCCGGTGATCGCCGCCTCCGGAACCTGCGGCTACGGCCTCGAGCTGACCGATTTCGTCGACCTGGGAAGACTGGGCGGGATCTGCGTCAAGGGGATCAGCCTGCGGCCGCACGAGGGGAACCCGCCGCCGCGGATCGTCGAGACTCCGGCCGGGATGCTCAACGCCATCGGCCTGCAGAACGTCGGCGCCGAGGCCTTCGCCGCCGAGAAGCTGCCGCGGCTGCGGGAGCTGGGGGCGACGGTGATCGTCAACGTCGGGGGCAACGAGATCGACGACTTCGTCGCCGTCGTCGAGCGGCTCGATGGGGAGGACGGGATAGCCGCTTACGAGCTGAACGTCTCCTGCCCGAACATCAGCCGCGAGTGGATCGAGTTCGGGATCAACCCGGAGCTGACCCGCGAGCTGGTCGGCAGGGTGAGGGAGGCGACCGGGCGCCACCTGATGGTCAAGCTTAGCCCAAGCGCTGCCGACATCGCCGCCGTCGGCCAGGCAGCCGAGGATGGCGGGGCCGACAGCCTCAGCGCCATCAACACCATCCTCGGCCTGGAGATCGACCTCGAGCGCCGCCGCCCCGCCCTCTGGAAGGGCACCGGCGGCCTCAGCGGACCGGCGATCAGGCCGGTGGCGCTGCGCTGCGTCTGGCAGCTCTACCAGGCGGTCTCGATACCGGTAGTCGGCATCGGCGGCATCCTCGCGCTCGAAGACGCCCTGAAATTCTTCTACGCCGGCGCCGCAGCCGTCCAGGTCGGCACCGCCAGCTTCGTCGACCCGACAACGTCCATCCGCCTCATCGACGATCTGGAGCGCTGGTGCGCCAAGCAGGGCGTCGAGCGGTTGAGCGATCTCGTCGGTATCGCCCATGAAAAATAGAAACAGTTATCATTTCTTTAAATCGTATCTGATTCATAATAAAGAACTTATGGCGAAAGAAATGATACCTGTCCCGTTCTTTAAATCGGGGGAGTAAATAGTTGGCGGACCGCGGGCAAGACAAGGTCGGATTAGTCAGGCAGCTCGGACTGTTCGACTCGACGATGATCGGCATGGGGATAGTCATCGGCTCGGGGATCTTCCTGACGACCGGAATCATGGCCGAGTCGATCCCTTCGGCGGGACTGATCCTGCTGGCCTGGCTCGTGGGGGGACTTCTGACGCTGGCCGGGGCGCTGACCTACGCGGAGCTGAGCGCGGCGATGCCGGAAGCCGGCGGACAGTACGTTTACCTGAAGAAGGCGTACGGGCCGCTCTCCGGATTCCTGTTCGGCTGGGTGATGTTCCTGGTCTACAATTCCGGTGGCATCGCCGGCCTCGCGGCCGCCTTCGCCGAATACTTCGGCTACTTCTTCCCGGAGCTATCCAACAATTCGATTCTCTACTCCGCCGACCTGAACATATTCGGGTACGTTCACCAATACTCGCTGTCGAGGGGCCAGCTGGTCGCCGCCGCGGTGGTCATCGTATTGTCGCTGTGCAATTACTTCGGCGTGGGATTCGGCAAGGCGATCCAGAACCTCTTCACGGTCGTCAAGATCGGGGCGCTGCTGGCGCTGATCGTGCTGGGATTGGCGCTTGGCAACGTCGCCGCCATCGAGTTATCCGCCACCCCGGCGGGCCTGAGCTTCGGTCAACTGGTGGTCGGCTTCGGCCTGGCGATGGTGGCCGTCTCGTGGGCGTTCGACGGCTGGAACAACATCGTCTTCGTCGCCGGAGAGGTCAGGAACCCGGGCCGCAATCTGCCGCTGGCGCTGATCCTGGGGACCCTGGGAGTGACTGTTCTCTACCTGCTTGTCAACATGGTCTATCTCGCCACGTTGCCTGTCGGCGAGATGGCCGGGGAGCTCAGGGTTGCCGAGAAAGCCTGCACCGCGCTGTTCGGTGGAGGGGCCGCGGTGCTGATCTCGGCGGCGGTAGTCGTCTCCACCTTCGGAGCGATAAACGGCTCGATCCTGGTCGGCCCCCGCGTCTACTACGCCATGGCCCGCGACAACCTCTTTTTCCGTCGCGTGGCCAGGGTGAGCCCGCGCTTCCGGACACCGGGATTCTCCATCCTCATCCAGGCCGTTTGGTGCGCGCTGCTCACGCTGAGCGGCACGTTTGAGCAGCTCATTACCTTCACGATATTTGCGGCTATACTATTCTGGATCGCGGCGGCGGCTTCGGTCTTCGCGCTGCGAAAGAAATACCCCGACCTGCCGCGGCCGTACAAGACGTGGGGCTACCCGGTAGTGCCGATAGTCTTCATCGTCGCTTCGGCGGGGATTCTTCTCAACACGCTGGTCGAGAGGCCGGTGGAATCACTGGCCGGGCTGGGGCTCACCGCTATCGGCATCCCGGTCTATTATTACTGGAGGAGGCGAGGCGGCGGCAGCCGTGATGAGCCTTCCCGCCCCGCGGAGGAGAATTCGGTTGAGAAATGAGCGCCGGTGGAAAGCGGACCTGAGGAAAGAGGTTCTGGAGGCCCGCGGCAGGATTTCGGAGCATATCCGGGAAACGCCCGTCGAGTTGTCGCTCTACCTCGGGCGCCTGGGCAACTGCCGCGTTCACCTCAAGCTCGAGAGCCTGCAGATCACAGGATCATTCAAGCTCCGGGGGGCGATGAACAAGCTCCTCTCTTTGAGCCGTGAGGAGAGAGACCGAGGTGTGGTGACCGCGTCGTCGGGGAATCACGGCGCGGCGTTCGCCTACCTGCTCGACAAGTTCGGCTGCAGGGGGACGATTTTCCTGCCCGAATACGTATCGCGGACCAAGCTCGAAGCGCTGCGCCTCAGCGGTGCGGAGCTGCAGATTTTCGGCGACGATTGCATCAAGGCCGAAGCCCGCGCCAAGGAGGTCGCGGAGCGGGGCAACCTGACCTATATCTCGCCCTACAACGACATAAAGATCATCGGCGGCCAGGGGACCGTCGCCGTCGAGCTGGAAAAGCAGGTCGGCAAAATCGACGCGGTGCTCGTGCCGGTCGGCGGGGGCGGCCTGATCTCCGGCGTAGCAGGCTACCTGAAGTCGGTGGACGAGAAGATCGAGATCGTCGGCTGCCAGCCCGAGAACTCGGCCGTCATGTACGAGTCGGTCAGGGCCGGGAGGATACTGGATCTGGAATCCAAACCGACGATCTCCGACGGCACGGCGGGCGGCATCGAGCAGGGGGCGATCACCTTCGATATCTGCAGGAGCCTCGTCGACGATTTTGTCATTGTCAGCGAGCGGGAGATCAAGGAGGCGATCAGGCTGGTCATCGATAAGCACCAGATGCTGGTCGAGGGCGCAGCGGCCTTATCGGTCGCCGCGTTCGTCAAGACGAAGGAGAGATTCGAGAACAAGAATGTAGTCTTGATTTTAAGCGGTGCCAAGATCGACGTAGAGAAGCTGAAGGAAGTCCTGAATATGAGAGAGCACGAGAATGACTAAGATCTTCGAGTTGCCTCAAATCAAGGAAGTTCTAGAGAACATTAATGCTGTAGAGGCTATTGAGGAGGGCTTCGTCGCCTATTCCCAAGGGCGGGCAGTGGTCCCCCCGATAGGCGAGCTGATATTCGACGAGCCACCGGGCGACGTCCACATCAAGTACGGATACATTACCGGTGAAGAGTACTACGTCATCAAGATCGCGTCCGGTTTCTACGAAAACGTCAAGCTGAACCTGCCGACCGGCGCCGGGCTCATGCTGGTGTTCAGACAGCGCACCGGCGAGCTCGCCTGCGTCCTGCTGGACGAGGGGTATCTGACCGACGTGAGGACCGCCGCGGCGGGAGCGGTCGTTGCCAGGTATCTGGCGCCGAAGGTTGTGCGCCGCATAGGAATCGTCGGGGCGGGAGTCCAGGGCAAGATGCAGCTGGAATACCTGAGTTCTGTTCTGGATTGCCGGGAGGCAATAGTGTGGGGAATCGATCGGCAGGAGCTGGACGCGTATCTGGAGGCGACGGCGCATCTCGGCTTCGACATTCAAACGACTCTGGACGCCGAAGAGTTGGCTTCGAGCTGCAACTACATCGTGACCGCGACGCCGTCGAAGACCCCGTTGCTCTCTGCCGGCCAGATCCGCGTTGGGACCCATATAACGGCTGTCGGTGCGGACACGTCCGAGAAGAACGAGCTGGATCCCGGGATTCTGAGGCGGGCGGACCTTGTCGTGGCCGATAGCATCAGCCAGTGCCTTTCTCGCGGGGAGATTTACCAGGCGATAAAGGCCGGCCGGCTTGAAGAGGGAGATGTCGTCGAGCTGGGCGACGTAATTTCCGACAGCGCTCTGCGCAGGAAATCGGACGAGCAGATCACCGTAGCGGACCTAACGGGGGTTGCCGTGCAGGACATTCAGATTTCTAAGGCCTGCTGCGAAGCCCTGCTCGGCGGATGAAGTGGTTCGGGGCTCATAAGCATCCCAGCGAGGAGGGTGGGCGATGGAGATAGAGATCTTCGAACTCGAGAGGATACAGTCGGTATGGGAAAACCGGGTGGAGTACAACCTGACCGAGAGCGGCATCCATCCGTTCACACTAAAGGAGCTCCTTTCTGAAGCCGAGATGGACGACCTGCTTTCCCTTCGGCTCGGCTACGGCCAGACGAATGGTTCGCTCGAGCTGAGGGAGGCGATATGCGGCCTCTACCCGGGCGCCGGGATCGACAACGTTCTTGTGACCAACGGCTCCGCGGAGGCGAACTTCATCGCCGTCTGGAGTCACCTCGAACCGGGCGACGAGCTGGTGCTGATGCTGCCCAACTACATGCAGATCTGGGGGATCGCGCGCTCGTTCGGCGTCGAGGTGAGGCCGTTCCACCTTCGAGAGGAGCTCCGCTGGGGGCCGGACCTGGAGGAGTTGAAAAAGCTGATCTCGCCCCGGACGAAGATGATCTCCGTATGCAATCCCAACAACCCCACCGGCGCGGTGCTGAGCGGCGAGGAGATGGAGGATATCGTGCGCCTGGCGGCCGCTGCGGGGGCCTGGATTCACGCGGACGAGGTCTACAGGGGGGCGGAACTGGACGGCGAGGAGACGCCGAGTTTCTACGGCCTCTACGACAAGGTAATCGTCAGCGCCGGGCTCTCGAAGGCCTACGCCCTGCCCGGGCTGAGGCTCGGCTGGCTGGTAGGCCCCGAGGAGTTCATCGGGAAGGCCTGGGCATGCCACGACTACACCTCGATAGCCTCGGGCATCCTCAGCAACCGCGTGGCGGCCCTCGCCCTGCAGCCCGAGATGAGGCGGAAAATCCTGACCCGCAGCCGCAAGTACTTGAACGAGAACCTCGAGGCGCTGAGGCGCTGGGTCGACAGGCACGCCGGCCTCTTCAGCTTCGTCCCGCCCCGCGCCGGGGGCATGGCGTTCCTGCGCTACGACATGGATATAAATTCCACGGAGCTGGCGACGAGGCTTAGGGAGGAGAAATCGGTCTTCATCATCGCCGGCGACTATTTCGGGATGGACCGCTACCTTCGCATCGGCATCGGGCCGGAGAAGGAATATCTGTTGGCCGGCCTGAACCTGATCGACGAAGCCCTGCGGGAAGCCGATTGGATCTCTTCGCCCGGACGCGGCTAGCGAGGAGAAGCGAGCCGGCGGTCGCGGCTGCTGGCAAAACGGCTGGATCGGGCATATGATGGCGGATGAAAATGGGGCTGTAGAATGACTTACGAGCGCGAGCTGCGCGACCGCGTCTTCGTCGCCCTCGACGTCCCGACCGCCGGTGAGGCGCGCCGCCTCGTCGAGCGCCTGGAGGGCGAGGCGACCAGCTTCAAGATCGGACTACAGCTTTTCTGCAGCGCCGGCCCGGAGCTGGTGCGCGAGCTGGCCTCGTCGGGACACAGGATCTTCCTCGACCTGAAGTTACACGACATCCCGAACACCGTCGCCGGGGCGCTACGCTCGGTCGCCGGCCTGGGCGTGGCGATGATCAACGTTCACTGCGCGGGCGGCGCGCAGATGCTGCGTGCGGCGCGGGAAGCCCTTTCAAAGGGCGAGGGGGGCGAGGAGGGCCAGCGCCCGGCGTTGCTGGGAGTGACGGTGCTGACCAGTCTCGACGACGACGACCTGCGCGCGCTCGGCGTCGCCCACACAAGCGAGGGCCAGGTGCTGCTGATGGCGCGGGTGGCGAAGGAGGCTGGGCTCGACGGAGTGGTCTGCTCGCCGAGGGAAATCGGGCTACTGCGCGCCGACCTGGGAGAAAATTTCCTGCTTGTCACGCCCGGCATACGGCCTGCCTGGGCGGCGGCGGGCGACCAGAAGCGGATCACAACCCCGGCGCAGGCGCTCGCCGACGGGGCCTCGGCGCTGGTGATCGGGCGCCCGATTACGGCCCACGCCGACCCGGCGGAGGCGATGCGCAGGGTGCTGGAAGAGCTGGCTTCAATATAGATGGCCGACAGGAATGTCAGCCCTCCTGGGAGAAGGGCGGGGTGACGGACAGGAATGTTTGTCCTACCGTTTTCCGACAATTTTGGAGAATCCGTGAGCAGGGGAAAGCAGGGCGAGGGCGGCGTCGATCTCGGGGAGCTTGAGGATCTGCTGGGCTACCGATTCAGGCACCCCGAATTGCTGGAGCGGGCGCTGACCCACTCCAGCTACGCCAACGAGCTGGGCGGCATGGAGAACGGGATCAGGGACAACGAGCGGCTGGAGTTCCTGGGGGACGCGGTGCTGGGGCTGGTGATATCCGATCTCCTCTTCCGCTCGACTCCCGAAGACGAGGGAATGCTGACCCGCGCCAAGAGCCACCTGGTGAGCGCGCGCGCCCAGGCGCGGGTGGCCCCGCGCTACCGCCTGGGCGAGTTCCTGAGGCTCGGCCGCGGCGAGGAGAAGGACGGGGGGAGGACCAAGGGTTCGCTGCTGGCCAACGCCCTCGAGGCGGTTGTCGGCGCCATCTACCTCGACGGCGGCATGGATGCCGCCCGCCGGTTCATTACTGAAGCCTTCGGCGGCGAACTGCGGGCCTACGACCGCGAGCTCCTGCTCCGCGACGACCACAAGAGCTACCTGCAGGAGCTGCTGCAGGCGCGCGAGCTGCCCGCTCCCACTTACGCTGTCGTGGAGACCCGCGGGCCCGACCACTCGAAGGATTTTTTCGTCGAGCTGCGCGTGGGCGCCTCGGCGCTGGCGCGGGGCCGCGGCAGGTCGAAAAAGAGCGCCGAGCAGGCGGTGGCGCGCTCGGTCCTCTCGAAAATCGAAGCGGGCAAACTGGACCTTGACTCGCTGGGCGCCGCGCGTAAATAAAAACCGGCCCCATGCCGGCTTCTACTTCAAGTTCGGTTGGAGGTCGATTTGGCGATCAGGCGCCGCGCGTGTTGTCGACGATCATGCTAACCATGATGACCATGAGGCCCAACCAGATGCCGAACACCCAGGTCTGGAGCATCCAGTAAAAACCGTGCCAGAAGTTGGCGGTCATCAAGACGATGCCGTTGATCAGGCCTCCGAGGAAAGCCAGAACGATAAATAGCAGCCCAAACCACTTGCCGAATTTCGCGAAGAAATTCCAGATAGCATCCATTGATTTACCCCCTCGATTTCGATATCGCCTAACGTCAGCATAGTGAGTGCATCCGGCACTGTCAACAGCAATCTGGAGCGGCCGAGGACAGAAACCGCTTGAGCGACCCGGCTGGGCTGTGGTAGAAGGTAGGGGACGGATTTCCGGATAATCACTATGCCAAGCCGCGTATATCCGAACAGATTTCTAACCGCCGGCAGGCGCACAGCGGGAGGTTAACCATGGACGTGAAGCTTGATTTCAACGATGTCGTCAACAAGAGCGTGGGCGTCAGCACCAAGTTCGCCGAATTCTGGAGGGGGATGGTGTTCCCGAACAACATCGGTCCGGCACTTAGCTTCCTGCTGGTGCTCGCCTTCCTGCCCCTCGTCGGCTCGGTGCTCGCGGGCCTGGTCCCGCAGCCGATCTTTCTCCCTTTCAGGGGACTCGTTTGGACCTGGAGGCCGGTCTTCGGCATCATCTCCGGCATCTTCTTCTACGCCTACTTCGTCGGCGCGCCGCTGCTGGTCGGCTTGATAATGGGGGCGCTCGACAAGCCGCTGGGCATCAACAAGGCGGGGGCGCCCGCCTACACCACAGTGATCGCCTACGCCTATGCGCCGTGGGCCTTCGGCGCCCTGCTGCAGTTCATACCCTTCATCGGCTGGATCATCGGATTGCTGCTGGCCGTTCTCTCGTTGATTGCGCTTTACCTGGGACTCACCGTCGGGATTCAGATGGACTCGGGCCAGGCTATCATCATGATCGTGATCTCCGGTCTGATTGCCTGGTTTATCTTCATGATTCCGATGATGATCCTGTTCGGCCTCGGCACCTTTATGCTGTACTGAGGCGCGTCGCCCCGCGGCGCTAAGCGGGGCGGCGAGCGACATACTTGGTTAGCGCGGGAGGGGAGAGCGGCGGCCCGCCGCTTGTCCCCCTGCTTGTCGGAAGGGCTCTCGCATCAGGCACCCGCGGAGAGGTCGGCGCGGGTGTTTTCTATCCAGCCGCCACCCAGCAGCAGGTCATCGCGGTAGAAGACTACCGCCTGGCCAGGCGCCACGCCGCGCTGCGGCGCGTCGAATCGCACCAGCGCCCGGCGGCCCGGCAGCGGCTCGACCGTCGCCGGCTCGCAGGGTGAGCGGCTCCTGATCTTCGCCTCGACCCTGATCGGCTCGCCCGGCTCGGCAATGCTCACCCAGTTGACGCCCGAGGCCTCCAGCTCTTCCCGGTCGAGATCTTCCTTGCGGCCGACGACCACGCGACGGCGCGCCGGGTCGAGGGCGACCACGTATAGGGGGCGGTCGGAAGGGATGCCGAGGCCGCGGCGCTGGCCGACGGTGTAGCGGTGCACGCCGTCGTGGCGGCCGAGTGTTGCGCCCTGAAGTTTGACGATTTCGCCCACCCCGTCGACGAGGGAACGCCGGCGGGCGACGAAGCCGGCGTGGTCGCCGTCCTCGACGAAGCAGATCTCCTGGCTCTCCCGCCCGCCCGCCGCGGGCAATCCCAGCTCGGCGGCGATCTCCCGCACCTGCCCCTTGCTGTAC
>CAYOXX010000082.1:0-14933 GCA_964408025.1 uncultured Acidobacteriota bacterium
AGCGTGTTCTGGCCCCGCGCCCGGCTCTGGTACTCCTCCTCGCCGGCAGCCAGGCGGCCGACGTCGACGACGTAGAAGACGGCGTTGGCGCGGCTGAACTCCTCGAGCACGGAGGCGAAGAGGCGCTGCAGCGCCACCGAGCCGAAGCGGGACGACATGTTGGCCGTTATCGCGCCCTCCTGGCCAGTCTGCAGCGTGGACATCGCCAGCTGCTCCTGCTCGAGTTCGTCCAGGCTCATGCCGACGAGAACCTGCTGGTCAAAGCCCTCGGAGAAGAGGACCACGTTCTTGCGGCCGTGGAGCTGCTGCAGGCCGGTGGCCAGCGACTCGAGCACTCTGATGTAGCGGGTCACCACTCCGGCGTAGCGGGAGTCGTCCATGCTTTTGGTCAGGCGGAATATGTCGCCCATGCTTTCCAGGGCGGCCTCGGACTGCTGGCTACGCCTTGAATCCGAATCCAACTCTATCGATTCCGCCAGCTCGCTCTCGATCTGCTCGAGGTTGCTGTCGAAGGCGAAGCCCGCCGGGTCGCGGTAGCGCAGCAGGTCGCTGAGGCCCAGGTTCGCCAGGGCGTAGAGGGCCTGGCTGCGCTGGGTGCTGAAGGGGCAGAGCAGGTCGACGCCGCCGCGCTGCGACAGCGTCAGCACGGCCACCAGGTCGGTCGGCATGGCGTTGTTCAGCAGAAAGTGGATCGCCGCGTCACTCGCTTCCCGCAGGCCGCCGACGTTGGAGAAGCTCAGGTCGACGAGGATCAGGAACTGCCGCCGGCTCTCGGGCGGGCTGATCGAGAAGACGTCCGGCGACGGGTTCCGGTGGTCGATGAATTCCACCGCCTCGATCCGGCACCCCCGGCGCCCCTCGCGGACGTGAAAGTCCGCCGCCGAGAGCCCGAGCACCGGGTTGCCTTCGGCGTCGGTGACGTATACGGGGATCGCCACCAGCCGCGTCTCGACGCGGTAAAAGGGCACCTGGGGGCGCTCCTGCTGCGCCTCCTGGCCGACAGCAAGAGTTGATAGAGCGAGCGCCGCCAGGACGCCGGCTAAACGTCTCATATCGCTTCCTCCACTATTACTAAGTCGCGCCGCTGCGGCGCGGGTTAACGGCTCACTGCTGCCCCAGCTCCTGCCGGCAGTAGGCGATGAGCTCTTCGACGTTCCAGATGCTGAAGATAGGATCGTCAGCGGGGGCGAGCTCGACGAGCAGCTCCAGCGTCTCGAGCGCTCCCTCGAAGTCGTTGGCCACCATCTTCACCGCGGCCAGCTGAACGTAGAGGTCGTAGAACTCGGGTTCCAGCTCTATGGCGCGCGCGTAGGCATCCAGGGCCTGGTCGTACTTCTGAAGGTTTGTCGAGGTCTCGGCCAGGTTCGCCCAGGCACCCGCATCGTTGGGCAGGGCCTGCGTCAGGCGCAGGTAGATTTCCTCGGCGGCGGCGTAGTCCATGAGCGTGAAAGCGGCGTTACCGGCGACCGCCAGCGCGGCGGCGTTGTCGGGATCTCCGGACAGTATCTCGTCGACGACCTCGAGCGCCTCGTCATGGTTTCCGAGGGCGATCAGGCACTCGCTGAGGCGTACACGGTATGCGACGGTATCCGGAGACTGCTCGGCGAGATCGCGAAATGCCGAGACCGCCTCTTCGTACTGCTCGGCCTGGAACAGCTCCTCAGCCGCCTCGACCTCGGCCCTGGTAATGCCCTCAGCCTCGTCGGCGACCACCCGCAGCGGCTCGAGCGTCAACTCGATCGGTGGCATGTGCCGAAGCTCGCTGACTTGCGCGCTTATGCCGCGCGGCTGGTAGTCGGGATGTGAGAAGTCGATGAGCCAGGTGCCGCCGCTCAGGCCCGCGACGGCCCAGCGGCCCTCGCCGTCGGTCTCGGCCGTGGTGCCGGTCCCGGAGCGCTGGTACCGAAGCGATATCTCGCAGCCTGCTATCGGCTCGCCGTCGGGATTGGTGACGATGCCGGAGATGCGACCGCGACCCCGCCATTCCTGTGCCACGGCGGGCAGCGCGCCGGCGACGAGCACGGCAAGGCAAAGCAAGTATGACAGCGGGCAAATTTTCTTTTTTCTCATGACAGATCCTCGCATGCAGAATAGTCCACTAATATTGACAAGCTCAATCTACCATAGTTCCGGCGCGAAACGCGTAAGCTCCGTTAAATCTTTGTACTTTTCCCGGCCGCTTGCGCGTGATCGACAACGCCCTCCGGATGTGAGGTATTGGACAGGAATGCCCGCACCGCCGCGGCGGATAGATTTGACAATCCTATCCTATATCCGAGTAATTGTAGGGGCGGCATTTATGCCGCCCGTTTTCTTGATTCACACTCAATCTTCGGCGTCAACACTGTCATTTTTAGCAGGGTATGCGGTGGTTTTTACGGGATGGGCATTCCCGCCTGCCACCTCCGCCCTCGTGTCGTATCTAAGGCGTCCGGAAGAGCGCGAAAAGGGCGGGGAGATTCGATCCTCCCCGCCCTGTCTGCGCCTAAGACAGCGCGCTCGCTTTGGAGCTGAGTGCTAGAACAGGAACCGCATGCCGAAGCGGAAGACCCTGGGGTTGATGATCTCCGTGACCCGGTCGTAGGTGCCCTCGTAGAGGTTGCGGTTTCTGCCCAGCACGGTGCCGACGTTGAAGAGGTTGAAGGCGTCGATCATGATCCCGAGGCGGCCTACGTCGCCGATATCCCACACCTTCTCGAAGCGCAGGTCGACCAGCATCAGTGTCGGCAGTCTCTCCGATCCGAACGGCACCGCCAACTGGTAAGCGCGATCGCCCACGCCGGGGCGCCGTTCCGTACGGGCCTGGATCGGGAAGGCGTAGCCCTGCCTCACGTTGAGGAAGCCGCTGACGTTGACGCCGAAGGGGAACTGGTAGAGCGCGGTCGCCTTGAGCATCCAGTTCGAGCCGACCCAGATGGCCGACTTGCCGCTGCCACTGGTCTCCGGCGCGTAGTCGTAACCGTCGAGCATGTCGATGCCGGTCGGGTCGATATAGGCGCTTGCGCTTGCGTAGTGTTGGGTCGTGCGGTTGTAGTTGAACGAGAGGTTGGCCATCCAGCGGTTGCTCAGCCTCTTGACCACGCCGAGCTCGATCGCCCAGTACCGGCGGTAGTAGTCGGGACGGTTCTGCGTCAGGTAGGTGTAGGTGTGGGCCTCGTTGGAGTCGTAGTAGGTCATCGTGTAGCCGCCCTGGGCGTAGGTGCCGGCCTGGAAGTAGTCGGCCGATGACCAGTTGTCCTCCGGGCTCCAGAAGTAGTTAGTGAAGCGCCGGTAGATGAAGTTGCCCGTGAACGATGTGTCGGGCATCACCTCGCGCTCCAGGCCGACGATCAGCTCGGTGGTCCTCTTCGCCGTCAGACCCGGGTCGTAGCGGTAGCCGTTGTCCAGCGGATCGGAAGCGCCGCTGGGATCGACGTTCCACCACCAGTAGAGCGAGCCGAGCTCGTTGGTCTGCACGGCGTCGTCGTTGTTGAGGTCGGTCCACCCGTAGTCGAGTTCGCGCCAGCCGAGCGGGTTGACGTTGTCGTAATCGCCTACGGTGAGCGTCTCGGCGTACATCGAGAAGTTGGCTCGGATGATCGTCTTGCCGTCGCCGAACAGGTCGTAGGTCATACCCAGGCGCGGCACGATGTCGTTCCAGGTGAAGACGGGTCCGCTCTGGCCCTGGTAGTCGAGTGCGGGAATGAGGTCCGGGCGTACGTCGTTGCCGCCGGCTACCGACGCCTTGTTCCAGCCCCACTGGCGGTCGTAACGAACGCCGAAGTTGAAGGTCCAGCGGTCGCGGCTGAAGATATCCATCAGGAAGAAGCTGGCCCGCTTGTGGATGTACCTCGTATCGACCCCGCCGATGAGCCAGGTCGAGTAGGGGACGCCGAAGACGTAACACTGGTATATGTTACCCGAGGCGCCGGAGATGGAGGTGACGGGCGTGTGGCGATACTCGAAGCCGGCCCGGATCTCGTGGCTGCCCCCGAAAGCCTCCTCGATGTACTGCTCGGCGTCGAGGTTGAAGTTGTACGAGGGGCGCCAGGTTTCGTAGTACCACATCGAGCCGCCCCACATGCCGGTGCCGTAGTCTCTTGTGATCGGCACTGTGCGGCCGCCCTTGGGCTCCAGGAAGAAGAAGCCGTCAATGTAGGCGACCTTGCCGGTCAGGATGAGGCTGTCGGAGACGATGAAGGTGTCCTCGAACTTGTAGATGTTCGTCGGACCGCCCTGGTCGTGGGTGGTCTCCGGCGGGCGGTTCCAGGCGGCGCCGCGGCCGCTCTTGATTTTCTCGCCGCGCGTGTAGAAGAAGGTGAAGCGGTTGCGGTCGCCGAGCTGGCCGGTGAACTTGATGTTGTAGTTCGTCAGCTCGGTGGCGTCAGGGACACCGGCGGTCAACATATCGATGTCCTGGACGCGGTAGGCGCCCCAGAACCAGAGCCTGCCGGGCAGGATCGGGCCGCCGACGTCGAAGCCGTAGTCCTTGATCGACCTGATGGTGTTGCCCTCGTATCCCAGGGCTTCCATATCGGCCGGCACGTTCTCGGACTGGAACCCGTCCTCGGTGTAGTAGAAGCTGGTCTGGCCGTGGAAGGTGTCGCTGCCCTGCTTGGTGATGAAGTTCAGCGCCAGGCCGGCGGTCTGGATCGTGGCGTCGGCGCCGCTGGTGGTGATCTGCATCTCTTCGAACGAGTCGAAGTCCCAGTAGTTCGGCGTGGCGCCGGTGGCGGCGGCGTCGGTGGCTACGACGCCGTCGATGATCCACATGGCGTCGTCGCCGTCATCGCCGTGGCTGACGAAAGCGCTCTGCTGTCCCGACTCGCTGCCGCCGACGTTGACGCGGTCAACGGTGACTCCGGGCACCTGTTCCATGATTACCCAGGGGTCGCGTGCCGACGGGATGTTGGCCAGCACGTCCTGCGTCAACGCCGTCGAGGTGCCGGTGTTCTTGACGTCGACCACCGCCGTCTCGCCGGTGATGGTGATGAGCGCCTCGACGTCGGAAGCCTCCATCATCACCTCGAGGCGGGTGGCGGTTCCCAGGCGTACGACGACGCCGTCGCGCACGACATGCTGATACCCTTCCAGCTCGAAGGTCAGTGTGTACTCGCCGATCGACAGCTCGCCGAAGCGGAAGACGCCGCGGTCGCTGGTGGTTGTCGTCAGCGTCGCGGTGTGCCCGGAACTGAGCGTCACCGCAACGCCGCTGATGACCGGACCATCCGGTGTTCTTACCGTGCCGAAAATCGACCCGGTGATGATCTGCGCCAGCGCCACGCTCGAAGCCAGCGCCAGCAGCAGACCTGCCCAAAGGAATTTCTTCATGGGGTTTTTCCTTTCCTTCTGCTAGTCCGTTGGTTGAATTACTTATCGGAGAATATCGTGCGGAGACGAGCACGGATATGCTTACCCCTCCTTTCCGCCCGCGCCCTGATAGTAATTTCCCCAGATTCCCTCCGCATCGCCCACTGAATGTGCAAATTCGGTGCCTGAAAAGAGGGCTCCATACTTACGTATTTTCAAGCACTTACAGGGACTAATTGTATTTGGAGTTCAAATAATTGAATTTGAATACGGATATTTGGATTTACTAGCTTCGTTGCTTGTCGTCCGGCGGCGGTATCGGAAGCTAAATATCGCTCAATGTGTACGTTAGAGCGGATCGACTGCACGGGCCGCTCGTTACAGTTTTCCGAATGGAAAAACAGAATTTTGAAATTAATACGCGTATCCGTTTTATTCGTTGTTGGAGATGTGCTGGCGGAGCCGGGCCAGGAGCGTCGCTGCCCCTTCGCGCTCGCGGGCGAAGGTGACGACGGGCGCCTCGGCGAGGAATCGCTCGAGGAGGGGGATTGCCGACCGAAAATCTTCCATGCGGGTCAGCAGAATCGCGAGCTGCAGGAGGCATGCGTAGCGCCGGGGGTCCGATTCCAGGGCGCGCCGGTAGCAGTCCAGCGCCTCGTCCCGGCGCCCAAGTCGATCGAGGATGAGGCCGCGCCCGTGCAGCGAGGCCGCGTGGCGGTCGTACTGCGCCAGCGCGGTATCGAAATGCAGAAGGGCCTCCTCGTTGCGGCCCTGCTCCAGCAGCAGCCATCCCAGGTTTCCGCTGGCCTCGATGAAGCTCGGATCCTGCCGCAACACTTCTTGGAAGAGCCTTTCCGCTCGCCGTACTTGCCCGAGCCCGGCGGCGCCCATGGCGAGGAAGTGAACGATATCGAGGTTGTCCGGGCTCTGGGAGTACAGCGATTCGAGAATCTCCACAGAGCGCGCGAAGTCTCCGGTCTCCTGGAGCGCCATGGCCAGCCGCAGCGAAAGCTGTTCCACGCCTACTCCGCGGGCCAGCGCGTTCTCCAGCAGCGTCACAGCCTCTTGCGCCCGGCCCGTATCGACCAGCAGGGCCCCGAGATGCTGGCAGGCGATCGCCATGCCGGGGTCCTCGGCGATGATGCCCCTGAGGATTTCCTCCGCCTCCGCCGAGCGGCCGTTGGAGGCGGCCGTGATGCCGTCGGCCAGCCGGTTGTTGAGGTCAATCTTCTCCTTCGGGTCGTCCTCCGGGCCGTAGCGCTCCCTCTCGCTGTGGCTGGGTCCGCTCAGGTAGCCGAGGTCCGCCAGCCCCCTGCGGGTGTCGGCGTCGACGCGCTGGCGCGCGCTTTCGCCCTCCCCCTCCGCCTGCCTCAAGTGCCCCAGGATGGCGCGCAGTGTCGAAGCTGTCCCCGCCCGCGAGCCGATCGCGTTTTCGGTTTCCATGAAGTCGGTGCTCATGTCGTAGAGCTCCGGGATCGGCAGGTCGATGAGCTTCCACTGCTCGTGGAAGACCCCCCTGAGCGGCGCCCAGCCCCGGTTCAGCATCGCCGTAAGGGCCTCGAAATAGCTGTCCGGAGCGGGGGAGGGACCGGAGGGGGAAAAGAGGCTGAGCAGCGATTCTCCCTGCGCCGGGTCGGGCAGGGGCGCGCCGGCGAATTCCAGTATCGTCGGCAGCAGGTCGATGTGGCGCACGCGCCGCTCGATCACCACCCCGGCCGGAATCCTCCACGGCGCCCTGATGATCAGCGGGATCCACAATGTCGTGTTGTAGGCGAAGATACCATGGGTGCGCTCCTGGTGTTCGTCTAGCCCCTCGCCGTGGTCGGCGGTGATGACGACCAACGTGCTGTCGAGCTGGCCGTTGCCGCGCAGGTGATCGAACAGCGGCGCGAAGGCGTAGTCGACGTAGCTGATCTCGCCGGCATAGATGTTGTTACCGTAGGTTCCCGGGTACGACTCCGGCACGTGGTGCGGCCAGTGGGGATCGTAGACGTGCACCCAGGCGAACCACTGCGCCTCGCCGCGCCCCGAGATCCATTGCAGGGCCGGCTGCACCACCTCCTCGGCCGGGCGCTCGTAGACGAGGGGATTGCCGGGGCGGCCGGTGCCGTAGTAGTCGTCGTAGAGGTCGAAGCCCTGGTCGAGGCCGAAGCGGCTGTCCAGAATGAAGGCGCCGACGAAGGCCGCCGTTTCGTAGCCAGCCTCGCCCAGCACCTCGGCCAGCGTCACCGCCTCGGGCTGGACTCTGAAGTCGGCGTTGTCGTGGACGCCGTGGATCCGCGCGTCGGTGCCGGTGAGGATGTTGGTGTGGCTGGGCAGGGTGATGGTGTTGTGGGCCACGCAGTAGGTGAAGAGCGCTCCCTCTGCCGCCATGCGGTCGATCTGCGGCGTGCTGACCTGCTCCTGGCCGTAGCAGCCGAGGTAATCTCCGCGCAGGGTGTCGATTGTGATCAGCAGTATGTTTATCTGCTCGGGGGCCGGGCCGGCCAGCAACTGCGGTTGCTGCGGCCGGGCCTGCTCTGCTTCCTCCTGGCCGCAGCCGAAGGCCAGCAGCGCCAGGCAGATCGCCAGCGCGGCCGCCAGTGCTCCCACCAGGGATCTAACGATGATACTCATAGTCTTTCTGCCTCGTTTCCCATCCGGCTTACGCTCCCCGCATCGGGCGCCACCCGAGCCGCCGCCTTAGTTTCCGCTCCGACGGATCAGGTCGAGGACCCTGAGCGCCCTTGCGCGGTCTTCCGCCTCGGACGACTCGTCTGTTTCGGCAAGGAATCGCCGCAGCTCGGCCGTCGCCTCGTCGAAGCGCCTCAGGCGCGCCAGGACCATCCCTAGCCGCAGCCTGGCGCCGTGCCGATCCGGCTCGGCTTCGAGGGCTTGGCAGTAGGAATCTATCGCCTCCCTCCAGCGCTGGTTGCGCTCGTGGATCAGGCCGAGGCCGTGATGCGACGGGGCGTGCTCTTGGTCGTATTGTAGCGCGTTGTCGAACTGCGCGCGCCCCTCGTCGAAGCGGTTTTCCCTCAGCAGGTGCCAACCGAAGTCGCAGCGCGCGTCCACGAATGTCGGGTCCGCTCCCAGGACCTCGTTGTAGAGGCGCTCCGCCCGGCGGGCCTCGCCCTGCCGTGAGAGCCCGTTGGCCAGCAGGTGCGCGGCGTTGAGGTCGTCGGGGTGGCGCCGATGCAGCTCCTCCAGGATGGCCACGGCGCGCTCGTACTGGTTTACCTGCATCAGCGTAGAGGCGAGCTGGAAGAAGCAAGTCTGCCCGCCGGCGCCCATTTCCGTCGCCTGTTCCAGGACCGCGAGCGCCTCGTCGGGTCGGCCGGCCTGAGTCAGCACCGAGGCCAGGATCTGATAGGTGATGGTCATTTGCGGGCGCTCGGCGATGATCGCCAGCAGTATCTCTTCCGCCCGCTCCCACTGCCGGGCGGCGGTGGCCACGGCGCACTCGTCGAGACGGGCGCCCAGCCCGATCAGGCGCTTGGGGTCGTCCTCGGGTCCGTAGTGCTCCCGCTCGGGCTGCGGCGATCCGGCCAGGTAGCCGAGGGCCTGCAGGCGCCTGCGCGTCTCGCTGTCCTCGCGGCGGCGCACCGAGAGCCCGGCCTCCTCGCTCTCGGTGAGCCCGCGCAGGATAGTCCGCAGCCGGTTTGCCGTGCCCGCCCGGCGCTCGAACAAGTTTGAGTCCTCGTCGAAGTCGCGGCTCATGTCGTATAGCTCGGGTATCGGCAGGTCGATGAACTTCCACTGCTGGTGGAACACTCCGCGCAGCGGCGCCCAGCCGCGATTCAGCATCGCCGTCAGAGCCTCGAAGTAACTGTCCGGCGCGGGCGCCGGCTCCCCTTCCCCTTCCCCCGCCAGCAGACCGAGCAGCGATTCGCCCTCGGCCGCCTCCGGGACGGGCACGTCGACGAACTCAAGGATGGTGGGAAGCAGGTCGATGTGGCGCACGCGCCGGTCGACAACGGTGCCGGGCGCGATCCGCCATGGCGCCCGGATGATGAGCGGAACCCAAAGTGTGGTGTTGTATGCGAAGGTGCCGTGGGTGCGCTCGCCGTGGTCACCCAATCCCTCGCCGTGGTCGGAGGTGAGAACGACTAGGGTGCTGTCGAGCCGCCCGCTTTCGCGGAGGTGATCGAACAGCTCCCTGAAGGCGTAGTCGACGTAGCTCACCTCGCCGGCGTAGAGGTTGTCGGCGTAAGTCTCGCTCAGGGGGGCGGGAACGTGGCGCGGAACGTGGGGATCGTAGACGTGCACCCAGGCGAACCACGGCTCCTCGCCCCGCTCGGCGAGCCAGCGCAGGGCCGGTTCCACCACCTCGTCGGCCGGCCGCTCGGCTTGCAGGAGATCTGGAGTCCCGGCCGAGCTGATGTAGTCGTCGTAGAGGTCGAAGCCCTGCTCGAGGCCGAAGCGGCTGTCCAGCACGAAGGCGCCCACAAAGGCGGCCGTGTCGTAGCCGGCCTCGCCCAGCACCTCGGCCAGCGTCACCGCCTCGGGCGGGAGGCGGAATCCGGAGTTGTCGTGGACGCCGTGTGTCCGCGCGTCGGTGCCGGTGAGGATGTTGGCGTGGCTTGGCAGGGTTAGGGGGTTGTGGGCGACGCAGAAGGAGAACAGCGCCCCCTCCGTCGCCAGCCGGTCTATCACCGGTGTGCTGACCTCCTCCTGGCCGTAGCAGCCGAGGTAGTCGCCCCTGAGCGTATCGATAGTTATCAGGAGGATGTTTATCTGTTCGGGAGCGGGTTGGAGGAGCTGGGCTTGCCGTCGCGGCTGCCCTTCCTCCTGGCCGCATCCGGGGGCCAGCACGACAAGCGCCAGGGCCGCCAGCGGCGCCAGATATCCGGGTCTCATGGTTTGTTACCTGCCATGCCTGTTGAGCTCGAGCCGGTCCGGGTTGGGGGCTGGCTGAGCGCTCTTCGCTGTCTTCCCGGCCTTGTTCGCTCGGGCTGCTGAAGGCGCGGTTCAGGAGTCGCCGAAGCTGATACCGAGGCTGCGGGCGACCCTGACCATCTCGCCTTTCGGGTCGACGAGCTTGTTCCCCTCCGTGGCCTCCTTGATCGGGATGCTGCCGGTCTTCTCGCCGTTGACGCAGACCATGCGGCCGAACTTTCCCTTGGCGATCAAGTCGACCGCAGCGCAGCCGAAGCGGCTGGCCAGCAGCCGGTCGTAGGCGTTGGGGCTGCCGCCCCGCTGCAGGTGGCCGAGCACGACGACTCGGGTCTCCAGCTCGGTGTGAGTAGCGATCCCTTCCTTGACTCGGTAGCCGATGCCGCCCAGGCGGGGTAGGCCGAAGCGCGCGTCCCCTTCCTCGACCACCGTCGCCTCGTCCTCGCCCTTCGGCATCGCCCCTTCGGCGACGACGACGATCGAGAAGTCGCGCCCCGCCGCCTGCCGAGCGTGGATCTTGCGGCGGATGTTGTCGTAGGTGAAAGGTATCTCGGGGATGAGGATGACGTCGGCACCGCCGGCTATGCCGCCGTAGAGGGCGATCCAGCCGGCCTCGCGGCCCATAACCTCGAGGATCATAACCCGGTCGTGGCTCTCGGCCGTGCTGTGCAGTTTGTCCAGCGCCCAGGTGACGATGTCGACGGAGGTCTCGAAGCCGAAAGTGCGCTCGGTGCCCAGCAGGTCGTTGTCGATGGTCTTAGGTACGCCGACAACCGGGCATCCGAGCTCGTGGAAGCGCTGCGCGATCCGCATCGTGCCGTCGCCGCCAATAAGCAGCAGGGCGTCGATACACATCTCTTTCATCCGCTCCAACACCAAGCCGGAGCAGTCGATAGCCACAAGCTTGCCGCCCCGTTGCTTGGGGTAGGAGAAGGGATTGGCGCGGTTGGAGGTACCCAGGATCGTGCCCCCTTTGGTCAGGATCCCCTTGACGCTGTCCACGGTCAGCTCGATGTTGTCGGTGCCGCTGATAAGGCCCTCAAAGCTCTCGTTGATGCCCAGGATCCTCCAGCCGTAGCTCGCTTTGACTTTCCGTACCACGGCGCGGATGACGGTGTTGAGGCCCGGCGCGTCGCCGCCTCCGGTGCTGATTGCGATGGTCTCGATCTTCGGCTTGGTCATCTCGCTCGGCCCTGTCGTATTCGTGTGTGAGCGATATCTTATCACCGGCTTGACGGCCCCTCAAGCGCGGCGCCGAACCTTGCGCCCCGCCCCGGCTGCTGGTATCTTCGGCGGCGACTTAAGTTTACAGAATGCCAATCCCCATCGGGGAGACTTAAATGAGAAAGAAGATCGCAATCCTGACCGGCGGGGGAGATTGCGCCGGCCTCAATCCGGCAATCAAGTGGGTCGTCAAGACCGCGCTCGATCCGATTCTGGAGGACCGCCGCGACGTGAAGTACAGCGTGATCGGTGTCCGCGAGGGCTGGAAAGGTTTAATCGAGTACGACCCGAGCACGCCCGGCCTCACCTCGCCCTGGATCGAGGAGCTGACCGAAAGCAAGGTGCGCAACTGGGACCGCGCCGGCGGCACCTGGCTCGGCTCGTCCCGCACCAACCCGTTCGATCCGGGTAACGACCGCTCCGAGCGGGTGCTGGCCAGCATCGAGGCACTGGGCATCGACATCGTGGTGGCCATCGGCGGCGAGGACACCTTCGGCGTGGCCCACAAGCTGCACGAGCTGGGGGTGCGGACGGTCGGCATCCCGAAGACGATAGACAAGGACCTGGGCGGCACCGACTATTCCCTCGGCTTCCAGACCGCGCTGGAGGTGATCACCAGCGAGGTCGACCGGCTGCGCACCACCGCAGGCAGCCACGGCCGCATCTTCGTGGTCGAGACTATGGGGCGGCACGCCGGCTGGCTGGCGCTGGAGGGCGGCATCGCCAGCGGAACCTACATCATCCTCATCCCTGAGTGCGACTACGACATCGAGCGCGTCTGCAAGCTGCTTATCGACCGCCGCAACCGCGGCGTCCGCTACTCGATTGTGATCGTCTCCGAAGGGGCGAAGGCGGCCGGAATGGGGGAGGCGATCGCCCAGGACATCAAGGTGGACTCTTTCGGGCACAAGACGCTCGGCGGCGTCGGGCAGTGGCTGCGGGTGCAGATCGCCGAGAGGACCAGTCTCGACGTCCGCGCCATCACGCTCAGCCACCTGCAGCGCGGCGGGCTGCCCTCGGCATACGACCGGCTCATGGGGCGCAACTTCGGCATCGCAGCGGTCGACCTGATTGACCAAGGGAATTTCGGGCGCATGGTCTCCTACAAGGAGGGGGGCATAACCCACGTGCCGTTCACCGAGGCGATAGGAAAACTGCACGTGGTTGATCTGGATCGCTACTACGATACGGAGCGCTACAACGGCCGCCGAACAGGGATCCTGACAACCATCAGCTCCGGCATCGTCGTGCCCGAGGAGCCGGCCGGGGAGTAGAAAGCCTGCTGTCCCGAGGCCAGCGTTACTGGTTCTCTTCCGCCTGATAGGAAGCACAGAGCGGTGCCGGCTCAACCGCATACCCGGCGTGGCATTTGACCTGGAACAAGCGAAAAGCGTTGTAAGAAAAGGGGTTATGTGATATAATGGTTTGTATTTGAGAAGATTTTGGGCTGCTTCTTCTGCTGACGGACGAGCCGGGGGCGGCCTTTAGGTATAAAGACGTGATCGGCATTTTGTGATTGTGGACACCAATTTCGGGCCGTCAGCGAAGTAGAATTTAGCTAAAAACTACATCCGGTAAGCGGAGTATCGAGATGGTTAGGGAAAGAATAAGGAAAAGCTGGTTATTGCTGGCGGTGATCGTTGTTGGAGCGATGTGGTCCGCTGCCGTCGCCGATTCGCAGCCGATAGACGAGTCGGAGAGGCCGTACCCTGTGCTGCTTGTCCACGGCCTGGCCAGCGACCCTTCGAGCTGGAAAGAACTGCCGCGGTTGCTGGAGAACCGTGGTTTCGAAGTCTTCGTCATGGACTTCAACGATTGGAACTGGCTGCCGTACGCCTCGCGCGGCCGCCGCAACTTCAATGAGCTCAGCGCAGCACTGGCGCGCCAGATCGCCGAGATCAGGCAAGCCACCGGGCGCCCGCAAGTGAATATCATCGCTCACAGCATCGGCGGGATCATCGTGCGCGGCTACATCGCCGGATGGGGGGCGAGACTGGAGACCAGGGGACGCTACAAGAGCGACGTCGCGAGAGTGATCTACCTCTCGACTCCACACTACGGTATGGACCTCCGAACCACAACGTTTCGCCAGCTTCTGAGGGATACCGATTACGGCGACTTCATGCACATGGCTAACCTCATGAGCGCCCTGCGCATCGGCAGCTCGGAGCTCCTGGAACTGCACGATTTCTTCAGAGAAAACGGAGAGAGCCTGGGAATCGAGGAGCTGACCGTTTCGTCGAAAAAGGATCACGTGGTCCAGGTCTGCAGCGCCAACCTTGACGGGGAGGTTCACGACCCGTTCGTGGAGGGAGCGGCGTCGGTCACGGCAGCCGAGAGCAACCACGTGCACCTGCAGAACTACCTTCACGCCTTTTCCGGCTTGCTCGGCAGCTCCAAGCGTACGATCATCAGAGTCGGCTCCAAAAGCCACCCCGTTTACGGCATCGCCAACAGCTTCTTGAGAGGCCAGACTAGCTGGCACAAATTCCGCACCAATATCAAGCGCAGCGCCAACCTCATGATTCTGCGCTTCGCCAACGTCGCCGGTTTCGACCCCCGCAACCTCAACGTCAACAACGTCACGATGAAAAGGGTGATGCCGAAGCGCGCCAAGAAGGTGAAGCTCAAGATAAATCCCAACTCCAGAATCTTTTATGTGCAGGGCATCCAGAGCGGCAGGTACAGTCTTATCTTCCCGTTCAGGGAGGACAACGAGCGCACCTACGAGTTCGTGATCGAGGTCGCCGAGGCGGCCGGCACCACCGTCGACTTCAATCCCGCCAATCCGCCTCTGGAGCCCGAAGGCGGTAATGATGATCTTCCCGCGGAAGTAACCGACCTGGAAACGCTGCGGCAGTTCGTGATCGCCCGCTTCCCGAGGAAGGCGTACGAACAGCAGTCAGCCAGCGGGATGCTGGCCCTGGTGGGCAACGTCAGGAACACCCTTGCCAGCACCTATTCGAATATCGGCGGCAGGGGAGTCACGCCGCCCGATATCTTCAGCATCGGTGGCGAAACGTGGATTGACTTCGTTCGGGACTCCGACTCCGGCGGGATAATCCTCGACAAGCTGCAGTGGGTGGAATGTGACGGCCCCGATGACGGCGGCGGCGGTGGCGGAGGCGGCTACGATGGCGAGTACCCTGAGAATCCGCCGGCTGACGTGACAAACATAGAAACCTTGAGAGAATTCGTGCTGTGGTATCTCGGCGACGAGGCTTTCGTTTACCAGTCCCACAGCATGGACAACATCTGCAAGAGGGTCCGCGACGCTCTGGTTGCCAGGTACAGCAACCTCTACCTGCCGTGGTCGAACTCGGCCACCAAGCACTTCGACGCTTTCAGACGCCGCGACAACGGGAAAACGGTAGACTTCTGCGCAGCGAAGTCAGCCCCCGGAGTCCTGTGGAATAAGCTGCAGTGGCTCGAATACACGCCGTTGAGCTGAGTAAATCGATAACCTGAAGCGCCCGTCGGACTAGCCCGGATATTGCACAAGATTCAGCCGTCCGGCGGCCTATTGTCCCGAATCTCTTTGTTGC
>CAYOXX010000083.1:0-14818 GCA_964408025.1 uncultured Acidobacteriota bacterium
CCAGGGGCACCGCCGCCCTCCTCCAGGCCGACTGTGCGCAGGAGGAACTCGCCTCCAGGGAGGATTAGCGAAGCCACCCCTTCGCCCCCGCCCTCCGCGGGGATCGCATCAAGCCGCCGCCCGAGCTCCTCGGCCAGGCGTCTGTCGGCGTCGGTGCCGGCCTCGCTGAGCACCCTGCCGGCGACCCCGTCGCGCAGGAACACCTTGGCACGCGCGGCCGTGCGGAAGCGTCGCAGCGTGCCCTCGTCCAGCGCCCTGCCGCCCACCGCCACGATCCCCCGGCGCCGAAGCAGTGCCCGCATAGCGAGGTGATCGCTCTCGCCGACCCGCACGGGGCCGACCAGCGTGGCGCCGTCTGGCAGCCCGGCCAGCCGGGGCCAGTGGCGGTCCGTGTTGCCGGCGAAGGCGGGCCACTGCAGGCTGCTGATCACCACGCCGTCGTCGCGCAGGAAGTCGAGGTAGTTCAGCCCCAGGCCCATCTCCTCGTTGAGACGCGAGGCGAACAGGTATGCGTCCGGATAGCTCTCGCCGGGGCCGGTGACGGTTTCCAGGAACTCCTCCGCCCGGCGGCTCTGCAAAGCCCTGCGCAGAGTACCGGCCAGCTCCCGGCGTAGGCCTTGTAGCTCCTCGCCGCCGCTCTCGGCGGCGCGCTCGAGCTCGTCGGTCGCGCGGGCCCTGAAGCGCTCGCTCGCCTCCCGCGAGGCGAACAGTGTGATGACGACTGCGGGCAGCAGCGCCGCCAGAGCGAACCAGATCGAGAGCTTGGCGCGAACCGTCAACGCTCGCTCTCCCCCGCAGCGGTGATCCAGGCGCTCTCGAAGTCGAGCGTGCCGTCGGGCCGCAGGCGCAAGCCCCGCAGCCGCCGGTCGGCCCAGAGCCGGTGCCCGGTATGGTAGAGGGGCAGAAGGCGGCCGTCCGAGATCAGCTCGTGGTCCAGCCCGACAAGCCAGGCCACGGCGTCGCCCGAGGGCCGTCTCAGCCAGGAGCGGTCTCCGCTCAGGGCCGCCAGCTCTGCCAGCAGGCGCCAGATGCCGTAGCCGGCGCTGCCGTCGGCGATCAGCGCCTCGACCACCAGCAGGTCGCAGGCGCCCGCCGTGCCGCCGCCGAAGGCTGCGACGTCTGACCCGATGCCCGCCTCGAGCAGATCGACCCGCGCCCGCTCGGCCACCAGCTCCAGCTCCCCGTCGCCCGCCGGATAGCCGATCAGGAGCCGCCCGCGCGGGGCGCTGACCGCCTCCCCGTCCAGGGGCGTTGGCTGGTGAAAGAAGGCCTCGGGCAGCGAGCCGTCCGGAACCAGGTGGCGCAGTGGCCTCGCGGCGCTGCCGAAGAATATGCGCACCATCTCCCCGGGACTCACCGCCGCCGCCACGGCCCGCCGCACCGCGGCGTCGCGCAGGGCGGGGCGATCCTGGTTGGCAGCCAGGTAGACGCAGCGGCGACCCGGGTACTGCACGGGAACGGCCCCTTCGGCCACCCCGGGATTGTCTCCTACTGCTGCCAGTACGGGCCGCCTCCATGTCGGATCGGCGACCTCGTTGGTCCCGCCTAGTATAACCAGATCAAGGTACGGGCGCCCGCGAAAGAAGCGCAGGTTGGGGCGGCAGCGGCCGGCGTCGTCCGCCGCGAAGGGGCCCGTCGAGCGCGGGGCGGCCAGGGCGGCGTTGGCGTCCGCCAGGGCGCGGGTAAGCAGCGGCTGCGGGCGCCGCAGCGTTAAAACTACCGTCCGCTCCCCCTCGGCCCGCAGCCCCGCCACGTTTTCCGCTTCTCCGCGGCGGAAACTCTCGGCGCCCTGAAGGTCGAGCAGCAGCAGGGCCGCTGCGCAATCGGGATTCACCACCAGCAGGCGCTCCAGAGAGGCTACCACGTCGGCGGCGGTCGGCGCCTCGCCGTCGGCACCAACCACGTCTGGGCGCAGCGTGAGGACGAGCGTCAGCCGATCGGCGGACAGCTCCCAGCTTTGCGCGGCCTCGCCGACCACGGAACCGTCGGCGGCTAGCGCCAGCAGACGGGCGCTGCAGAGTAAGGCGGTTTCGCGCTCGGCAATGGTGCGCGCCGCGGCCGGATCAGGTAGCGAAGGCGGCGGAGCGCCACGCCGCTCGACAGCGCCGCCATAGAGCGGCCTCTCCGGCGCCCGGTAGTGGGGGTGTGGGTAGGGGTGTGGGAGCCAAGTAAACCCGGTCAAGACAACCAGGAGAACCGCGATAGCGGCGAGAATGCGCCCGGCCGGCACGGCGCGCATCACAACCGATCGGGGCGGATGATCCGTCCGCCGTCAGCGGGCCCGTCTTCTCCATGCGGTTGGAGGCCCTCTTCCCCTTCCTCCTTGCGCAGGGCGTGGATGATGCCTAATACGGAGCGCGTCATGAAGGCTACCAGGAACGGGTGCGGCTTGAGGAAGCTGCTTCCGGTGATGTCGGCGGCCAGCGCCGCCAGCCGCACAGCCTCATCCATCCGCCCCGCACGCCCCTCTCGCTCCCCCCCCAGGGAGAGCAGGTAGGCGGTCTCCTGCAGTCGCCGCGACATGCGCGCCAGGCGCCCGCCGTCGAAGTACTCCGAGGTGAACTCGGCCAGGGCGTCGTCGAGGCGCTGGCGACGCTGCTGCTCGTCGAGCACCAGCTTGCTGTCCGCCAGCTCGAGGAAGCGGTTGACGAAAGGCAGCAGCGTCTCCCTGTCGACCATCCAGATGCCGACCTCGGGCACGGAGAATATCTCCTCTACCCGGGAGCTGACGCTGCGCACGTCGTCCTCGCCCACCTGCATGCTGCGGCCCAGCGCCGCGGCGGGGTCGTAGCCGTCGGGGGGCCTCAGCCTGTAACGCAGCGCCTTGTACTGCTCCGGAATCAGCGCGCCGACTTCCAGGCTGAGAATGTAGGCCTCCTCCAGCAGCCAGCGGCAGCGGTCGGGATCGATCTGGTAGAGCGTAGAAGTTCGGTCCCCGCCACCGCTCGCCTCGATCTCCTCCCGCAGCCCCTTTAAGTGCTTACGGAACTGGCCGCGCGACATCTCCGCGGCGGTGAAGTCAAGCAAGCCGCCGCTGTCGTCGACGCCGCCGTGGCAGACGAGGATGTCCACCAGTGAGGGTACCGCCAGGACCAGCAGGCGGCCGCCGAAGGTGTCGATCGCGGTGGAGTAGGCCTGCTCGCCCAACTCATCGGCGGCGACGCTGATATCGGCCCGCTCCTCCTCGACCGCCAGCACCATCCCCCTCTCGCGCAGCCTGTAGAGTGCGCGGCGGGCCCTCTTGATTGTTTCCTTGTCGCCCCCACTCCCACGCTCGGCGATGCCGCGCAGGGCGGCAACAGCCTCTTCGCTCTCCTCCTCGCTGATCAGGTCGATGATGAGCTGATCGGTTTCGCCGTCCCGCCCGGCGACGCGGACGAGAAACGGCAGGGCGCCGTGCCCGCACTGCTCCCACAGCTCGCGCAGGAACGGTAGTTTCAGCGCGGCCGGCATGGCGTTGAAGTCGTCCGCCAGGGCGAGGCCGCGCAGCAGGCTCTCTTCGTCTCCCGCGCTCAGCAGCGAGCCGAGCTGCACCAGGATTTCCTCGATCTCCTGGAGCTGCTTGAGGAAGGCTTCGTCAACGGCGTGTCCGGTTTCGGCCATCACCTCGAAGCACTCCAGCTTCAGCGCCAGCGGCACGGTTCGGCGCAGCAGCACCTCCTCCAGCCCCTCGCCGACCTGGGCATCTTCCAGGTGCCGCGCTAAGCTGAGCAGCAGCTTCAGCTCGCCGGGCGGCGCTGTTTTCAGCTTCCGGTTGATGAAGCGGTCGCACTCGCGCCCGAAACCGCGCAGCTCAGAGGCGGCGGCGTGCGCCTCTTCCGGGCTGGGCTCGGCGCCTCGCAGGCGCCTGTTTAGCGCCGCGTAGGCGGCTGCCACCCCCCTTCTTTTTCTCTTCGCCTTGGCCATCCTTCAGCTTCCGGGTCCGGCCACGCGGCAACCGCGGGCGAGCTCCGCGGCAATCGTACCAGAGCAGCACCGGAGGCGCAAACGGCCCGCGCTCTGCGGAGCCCGTGCTATAATGCCGCCCTGCCAAGCCGAGGGGCCGCGGAAAGCGATGGGCCGCTCACGAGAGTACCGGGGATACTACTGCGGCTCCTGCAATTCCTACTCGCGACTCTACCGCGACGACCGCGACGGATCGTTCCGGGGCACGTGCCCCGGCTGCGGCTGCCAGCTCGAGCTGCCGGCCACCTACGCCGAAGAGTGCTTCTTCTTCTCCGGCGGCAAGAGGTACCGCCCCATACACCTGTGGGACAGCTACCGCCAGGGCAAGATCGTGGCCCGGGTGGACGCCGGCACGCGGGCGCGGCTGCTGGAGACGAAGAGGTACAAGGGTGTAACCTGGTACCGCGTGCGCGCGGCGGGCATGGAGGGCTGGGTCAGCGGTTCCTTCATCCGCCGCCTGCGCTGAGCGCTCACTCCCCCAGGAGCCCGGCCCTCAGGCGTGGGAACTCATCGCGGGCGCGCTCGTAGTCGCCCTCGCTGCCGATGTCCAGCCAGTAGCCGTCGAACGGGTAGTAGCGCACGTCTACCACCTCGCCCTCTCCCTCGCCGGTCCCGGCCTCCAGGAGCCGCAGCACCAGTTCAGGGAAGTCGAGCCTGCGGCCCGGCTCGACGTAGCGCAGCACGCGCCTGTCGAATGCGTAGATCCCCATGCTGACCAGGTAGCGTAGCATCGGCTTCTCGACGTAGCCGCTGACGCGGCCGCCCTCCCCCTCGATGACCCCGAACTCGACCGGCACCGAGCGCTCGTGGGCGGCGATGGTAAGCGTGGCGGAGGTGTCGAGGTGGGACTGGAAGAAGCGGCGCAGGTCGAGGTCGGTCAGCAGGTCGCCGTTAAGGACCAGGAACTGCTCCGCCAGCCCCTCGAGTGAGCCGAGCGGTCCGGCGGTGCCCAGCGGGGTCTCCTCCTCGGCGTAGCTGATCCGCAGGCCGAGGTGGGCGCCGTCGGAGAAGTTGGCGCGGATCAGGCCCGCCCCGTGCGCCAGCGTGATGGCCACGCGCCGGAAGCCGAAGCGTGCCAGCCGGCGCAGCACCACCTCGAGCACCGGCATCCCGTCCAGCGTCACCAGCGGCTTGGGGATCTGCGCTGTGTACGACTTCAGCCGCGTCCCCTCGCCCCCGGCGAGAACCACCGCCTCGATCCTCTCCTCAGACATTGTAGAGCTCCGCCTTGTAGCGGGCCAGGTGCCCCTCGAGCCAGGCCAGGGTCTTGCGCAGGCCGTCCTCGAGGGCGCAGGCGGGCTCCCAGCCCATGAGTTCCTGGGCCAGCGAGTAGTTGCAGAGCAGGCGGCCGATCTCGCTTTTAGGAGGGCGGAGGCGTCGCGGGTCAAGCTCGACGGCGGCATCGGAGCCGAGCAGCAAGAGGATCAGCTTGGCCAGCTCGCCGACGCTGACGTCGCCGCCGCTGCCGATGTTTACCACACGGCCGATGCAGGAGTCCCTGCGGGCCACGGCGAGGAAGCCGGCTACCGTGTCGTCGACGTAGAGGAAGTCCCTGCTGGTCTCCAGCGAGCCGAGGCGGATCGCCTTGCCGCTCATGGCCTGCACGGCGATCGCGGGCACGATGGCGCGGGCGCTCTGGCGCGGGCCGAAGGTGTTAAAGGGGCGGATGACTGCCACCGGCAGGTCGTAGGCCAGGTGGTAGCTCTCGGCCAGCTTGTCGGCGGCGATCTTGCTCGCGGCGTACGGGCTCTGGGCCTGCAGCGGGTGCTTCTCGTCGATCGGCACGTAGAGGGGAGTGCCGTAGACCTCGGAGGTCGAGGTGACGACCACCTTCTCCGTCTCCAGCTCGCGGGCGGCGTCCAGCACGTTCTGTGTGCCGCCCAGGTTGGTGGCGAAAGCGTCGGCCGGGCTGAGGTATGAGTAGGGTATGCCGACCAGGGCGCCGAGGTGAAAAACCAGGCGGCAGCCCTCGGCGGCGCGGCGCACCGCGGCGGAGTCGCGCAGGTCGCCGGCGACCACCTCGATGTCGCGCAGGCGCCCGCCGAGCTCCTCGAGGTGGCCGAAGTCGTTGCGGGAGTTGTAGCGCACGAAGGCGCGCACCGCGCAGCCCTCACGCAGCAGCGCCTCCACCAGGTGGCTTCCGATGAAGCCGCCGGCGCCGGTTACCAGAACGGTGCCCGACTCGATTTCCATGGGCCACTACCTCGCGGCGATTATAGGTTAGCCCCCGCTACGGCGCAACGAGACGTGGCGGCACCTGGTAATGGAGGAGTTGAGGAGGTCACACAAGGAGATATGTAAAAAGACCCGACGGACGGGTGGATGTTGCGGGAGATGCGGGCTAGAATCCCGCCATGCCCGCCGCTTCGACCGCGGCGCCGCTGGTGCTGGCCGGCCTGGCGCTCTACCTGATCGCCGTCGCCGTCACCGGCCTGCTGGCGCGCCGCCGCTCTGCAGGCGAGGCCGGTTTCTACCTGGCCGGCCGCGCCCTCGGACCGCTGACCGCCACCTCCTCGCTGGCGGCCACGGTCGTCGGCGGCTCGGCACTCATACTGGTCGCCGGGCAGGTCTTCGCCCGCGGGCTGCCAGGCGTCTGGATCGACCTGGCGGGCGGCATCGGCCTCATAATACTCGGCCTGCTGCTGGCCGGGAGGGTGCGCGGGATGGGGCTGTTCTCGCTGCCCGAGATCGCCGGACGCTTCTACGGTCGGGCGGTGCGCACGGTCGCCGCAGCGCTGGTTCTGCTGGCCGAGATCGCCTGGCTGGGGCTGCTGCTGAAGGCCTGCGCGGCGGTGCTGCGGCCGCTCCTGGGCGCGGGCGAGCTGCCGCTGCTGCTGCTTGTCGGGGGGGTCTTCACGCTCTACACGGCCGTCGGCGGACAGCTCGCCGTGGCCCGCACCGACGTGGTGCAGCTGGCCCTGATGGCGGCGGGAATCCTGATGGTCGCGGCGCCGATTCTTATCGGTGCGGCCGACTGGGCCGCGGTGCCGCAACGGCTGCTGCGCTTCCCGGCCGGACCCGGTTTCCCGCCTCGGACGCTGTTGCCACTGATCCTGGTCACGGCGCTGCCACATCTGGTCGGCTCCGACATCTACGGCAAGCTGCTGAGTTGCAGGGACGAGGGGGTCGCCCGCAGAGCGGCGCTGGCCGCGGGCGGACTGAAGATCCTCTTCGGCCTCGCCGCCGCAGCCATCGGTCTCGCCGCGGTAAGCATGCTACCGCCTGATACTCCGGCCGACCAGGTGCTGACGAGGCTGGTCCTCACGGCTCTGCCGGAGCCGGCCGCGGCGCTAGTGGTAATCGCGCTGCTGGCGACGCTGATGTCATCAGCCGACAGCGTTTTGCTGACCGCCGCCACGGTGCTCAGCCGCGACCTGCTGCGACGGCCCGGCGCGGCGACCGGGCGGTCGGCCACGGTAGCCATCGGGGCCCTCGGGATCCTGATAGCGGCGGCGTTCGCCACGCTGCTTGACATCTTCATGTTCGCCTACACGCTCTTCAGCGCCGGCCTGGCGCTGCCGCTGCTGTTCGGCTTCTGGCGTGCGCGGCTGAGGCTGAACACCGCAGGTGCGGCGGCCAGCATGGTCGGCGGGGCGGCGGTAGTGCTGGCGGGCACCGCCGCCGGCTGGCCCCCCGAGCTGGTGACCTCCGGTGGACTGGCAGCTAGTTGTGTCCTATTATTTGCCGTCAGCCTTATCGGCCGCCGTGCGGAAGGATGAAATGGGTTTGTTCATCACATTCGAGGGGATCGAGGGGAGCGGCAAGACCAGCCACATAGCCGCCGTCACCCGCGCGCTGGCCGGACGCGGCGAGCCCTATGTGCTGACGCGCGAGCCGGGCGGCACCGCCATCGGCGACGGCATACGCGACCTCCTGCTCGACCCGGCGAACACGATGATGGCCCACGACACCGAACTGCTGCTCTACCTAGCCAGCAGGCGCCAGAACATCGAGGAGGTGATCCTACCGGCCCTGCGCGACGGCTACACCGTGCTCTGCGACCGCTTCGAGGACTCGTCGCTCGCCTACCAGGGCCACGCGCGGGGGCTCGGCATAGAGCACGTGAGGCGGGCCAGCCGCGCCGCCGGCATTGACTTGAGGCCCGATCTGACGGTGCTCCTCGACCTGCCCGCCGAGCTCGGTCTGGAGCGCGCCCGCGGCCGACCGCTGGCCGGCGACACCCGCTTCGAGAACGAGCGCCTCGAGTTCCACCGCGCCGTGCGCGAGGGCTACCTGCTGCTAGCCGGAGAGGAGAAGGAGCGCTTCCGCGTCGTCGACGCCAGCGGTGAGCCCGAGACGGTCAGCGCCGAAGTGGTGCGGCTGGTGCTGGAAGCGCTCGGACGGCCACGGTGAGATTCGCTGACTTCATAGGCAACGCCCCGATAGTCGCCGCCCTGCGCGAGGCCATCGGCGGCGGCCGCGTGGCCAACGCCTACTTGCTGGCCGGGCCCGGGGGGACGGGCAAGCGCACGCTGGCCCTGCTCTGCGCTCAGGCGCTGCTCTGCGATCGGTTCGAGAGAGAGCCGTGCGGCGCCTGCGACTCCTGCCGGCGCTTCGAGGCGATCCGGCGAGCGCCGCCAGAGGGCGAGCCGTTCCACCCCGACCTGCGGGTCGTCGAGCCGCAGGGGAAGTTCATCGTCGTCGACCAGGTGCGCCGCGACCTGGTGGCCGCCACGCAGATGCGCCCCTACCAGGGCGCCCGGCAGGTGTTCGTCATCGACCCGGCCGAGGCGATGAATCCCAGCGCCGCCAACGCCTTCCTCAAGACGCTGGAGGAGGCCCCCGGCGGCTCAGTATTCTTCCTCGTCAGTTCGCGCCCGGCATCGCTGCTGCCGACGGTGCTGAGCCGCTGCCAGCGCTTCAACTTCCAGAGGCTGGATCGCGAGGACCTGGCCCGCGAGCTGGAAAGCCGAGGCCTGTTCGCAAGGGAAGAGGCGCTGGCAGTCGCCGGCCTCAGCCGCGGCGCGCCCGGCGTCGCCCTGAGCTTCGACCTGGAGCGCCACCGGCGGCAGCGGGACGCCGCGCTGGAGTTCGCGCGCCTGGCGGTCGGCGAGGGAGAGGTCGAGCGAGTGTTCGACCTGGCCGGCCGCATGGCCAAGGAGAAGGAGAGCTTCGAGGAGCGGCTCGAGCTGGCTACGGCGCTGCTGCGCGACCTGATGCTGATCGCCTCGGCCGGCTCCGGGGTGCGGATTGTGAACGAAGAGATCAAGGGCGAGCTGCTGGAGCTGGCGCGGGGCCGCTCGCCGCGGAAGCTGGCGCGGCTGCTTAGCCGCGTCGCCGAGATGCGCGAGCCGCTGGTCCGCAACGTGCGCGTCGACTCGGTCTGCGAGCGGCTGATATTGGACGGCCGCGAGCTGATGCGGCAGGTTTAGGAATCGACCTGCCTTTCCGGGGGGCGTCGGGCGTGCTACATTGGGTCGGCCACCGGAGGAGAGAGCATGGCCAAGATAACGCTGAACGGCAAGCCGGTCAGCATCGCCCAGCAGCCGCCATCCCTAGTCGAGCTGGTCGCAGCGGTGGAGAGGGAGCATATCCCCCAGGGCAAGGTGGTCTCGGAAGTCAAGGTCGGCGGCGAGACGATCGACAAGTTCACACTCGACGACGGCTCCCTCATCCCCCACGACCCCGAGCGGGAGATCGAGATCTCGACGCTCAGCACTTCCGAGCTGATCGCCGGCAGCCTGAAGGGATTCGAGGATTACCTCGCCCGCCTGATCCCGGGGCTGGTGGCGATCGCCGCGATGCTGAGGGGCGGCGACGTCGAGGCCGGCATGAAACTCTACCGCGACGTCATCGACGGCCTGAAGGTGCTGAGCGAGCTGCTGGGCGGCATGCGCCGCGCTCTCAAGGTCGACGAGAGCGCTCTGACCGGCGGCGGCAAGGATCTCGAGGGTCTGCTCGGGGAGCTGTGGGAGACGCTGCAGGAGCTGGTCGAAGCGCAGAAGCAGGACGATTACGAGCGGATCGCCGACGCCGTCGAGTTCGAGCTCGGCGAGCGTCTCAAGCTCTGGCAGGAAGCCCTGCCCGAGCTGCGGCGCCGCGTCGAGAACGCCGACCCGGCTGCTGGCTGACCCGCGGCAGCCAGCTTCAGCGTCGCGTCGCGGGCGCGACTCCGCCGCGCGGGTCGAGTCTGTCCCTCAGCCCGTCGCCCATGAAGTTCAGCGCCAGCACCGTGAGTGCGATCGCCGTGCCGGGGAAGATCGTCAGGTGGGGCGCAACCAGCAGGTAGGCGAGGCCGTCGTTGAGCATCGCGCCCCAGCTCGGGGCGTCCACTTCACCGCCCAGGCCGAGAAAGCTGAGCGTCGACTCGGTGATGATCACTCCAGCCATGCCGATCGTCGCCTGCACCAGCAACGGCCCGCCGATGTTGGGCAGGATGTGCACTAGCATGATGCGGCCGCCTGAGACGCCGCCGACGCGGGCCGCCGCCACGTAGTCGCTCTCCCGTTCCCTCAGTGTCAGCCCGCGCGCCAGCCTTGCGTATCCGACCCAGCCCATCGCGCACAGTGCGATCACCAGGTTGACGTAGCTCGGCCCGAGTACCGCGAGCACAGCTATCGCCAGCAGCAGGCCCGGCACCGCCAACACTGTGTCGAAGAGCCAGCCCAGCAGCAGGTCCACCCATCCGCCGCGGAAGCCGGCGGTCATCCCCAGCGCGGTGCCGACGGCGAGGCTGACAGCGGTGACCAGCAGGCCGACGGCCAGCGAAACGCGGGCGCCGGCGACCACGCGGGCCAGGATGTCGCGGCCGAGCTGGTCGCAGCCGAACGGGTGGGCGGCCGAGGAGCTGCTCAGGGCCCGGGGCAGGTCGATGGCCAGCGGCGAGGCACCCACCGCCAGGGGACCCAGCGCCGCGACGGCGACCACGGCCAGCAGCAGCCACGCCCCGGCCTGCGCCAGGCGGTTGCTCCCCAGCGGCCTCACCGCTCGTACCTCACGCGCGGGTCGACGAGGCCGTAGAGGAGGTCGGTCGCCAGGTTGACGCCGATGTAGCAGACGGCGATTAGCAGGATCGCGCCCTGCACCACCGGGTAGTCGCGGCGGCCTATGGCCTCGACCAGCTCGAAGCCGACGCCGCGGATAGAGAAGACCCTCTCGGTAACCACCGCCCCGGCCAGCAGCGTCCCGAACTGCAGCCCGGCCACGGAGAGGACCGGTATGAGGCTGTTGCGGAAGGCGTGCACCACGACGACGCGGAACCAGCTCAGCCCCTTGGCTCGGGCTGCGCGAATGTAGTCCTGCCCCAGCTCCTCCGCCATGCTCGCCCGCACCATGCGGGTCAGCGCCGCCGCCAGAGCGGTGCCCAGAGTCAGCGCCGGCAGCACCATCCCCTCCGGCCCCTCGAGCCCGGAGACCGGCAGCCAGCGGAGCTGAATCGAGAAGAGCAGGATCAGCAGCGGCCCGAGCCAGAAGTTGGGCACCGAGAGGCCCAGGAGCGCGAAGCTGCTGACGGCGTAGTCGGCCGCGGTGTTCCTGCGCGCGGCCGATATCATCCCCGCCGGCAGGGCGATCAGCAGCGCCACCGCCATCGCCGCTGCCGCCAGGGCGAGCGTAGCGGGGAAGGCCTCGGCAAGGATGCCGGCCACCTCGGGAAAACCGGCCCTGGCGACGGAGCGGCCCAGGTCGCCGCGCAGCAGGCCACCGAGGAAGCCCGCGTACTGCTCGAGCAGCGGTCGGTCGAGCCCGAGCTGCGAGCGCAGCTCCTCGCGCGCCGAGGGCGCCGCGTACTCGCCCAGCATTGCCTCCACCGGGTCCCCGGGCACCAGGTGGACCATCAGGAAGACGAGCGTGGCGACGCCGAGCAGCGACGGCACGGCTACCAGCAGCCTGCGTAGCGCGTAGGCGGTCAAAGCTCCTCCTCCCCGGAGAGAACCGAGCGGCCAAGCTCGAACAGCTCGCCCAGCGCCGCCACGGCATCACCGTACTCGGGAAAGTTGGGGAGGTTCTCCTCCAGGTAGCGGAAAGTCGGCGGCACGAAGCGCAGGTAGCGCAGCCACCCCAGCCCCGCCTGGTAGCCGAAGGTACCGAGGTGCTTTATGTGCCGCTGCAGCGCCACCAGGTTGAACTGCTCCGCCAGCGTACCCGCTTCTTGGGAGTAGGCCCGGCCGGGCAGGCGCTGCAGGTAGCGCTTCAGCAGGCGGCTGCGCAGGCCGTCGCCGAGCTCGAGGTAGGAGTCGCGCAGCAGCGAAACCAGGTCGTAGACGGCGGGACCGAGGCGGGCGTCCTGGAAATCGATGATGCGCAGGCGGCCGCCGCTGACCATCAGGTTGCGACTGTGGTAATCGCGGTGGCAGAGGACCCGGGGCAGGGCTGCGATCCGCCGGCAGAGGTCGTCGAAGAAGCGGCTAAGAGCTGCGCGCGCCGCGCGGCCGGGCCGGTAGCCGAGCAGCGAGCGAGCGAAGTGGCGCATGGCGAAGCGCAGCTCCCAGCGCAGCTTGCGCACGTCGAAGGCCCTGGCGAAGGCCCCGACGCCGTCGGCGTAGCGGCCGGCGCGCGACTGCAGCGTGACGAGAAAATCGACCGCTTGCAGGTAGAACTCCTCCAGCGGCCCCTCGTCGCCCTCCAGCTCTGCGGCGAGCCTTCGGAGCGTCGTGTCGCCCAGGTCCTCGATCAGCATGGCGCCGTCCCGCCCGAAGCTCTCGTAGATGGTCGGCGCCGGCAGGTTGAGCTTGCGCAGCAGCTCGCTCACCTGGTAGTAGTCGCAGCGCTCGACCCGGAAGGGCCGGTCGAAGAGCATCATCACCGCCGAGGTGAAACCGGGAACGCGCGGCATGAAGAGGCGGAAGTAATGGCGCGTCGAGGCGTCGCCGCGCAACGGCTCGAGGCTGTAGCCCTCGGTGAGGTAGCGCAGGCGCCGCCGCACAATCCTGTGCGCGCGCCGCAACGCCTTCTCCGATTCCGCAGCCAGCCTTCGCACACCATCGTGATAGCAAACTGTCCGCCATAAGCGCAACCCCGCGGCGCCGGCGCGCAACGATTAAGTGACGCTCGCGACAGCAGTAGCCGGAGCTTGAGTATCCCCGCACGCGATTGGGCGACAGTAACGCCAGCCATGGCGCGCCTTAGTGAGTCGGCCCCCAAACACGCACAATCAGGAGCGTGGACATTCCTTTCCACGGCCATCAGTTGGCCGACAGAAATGTCAGGTGTCCCGAAAAGGACTCCGAGGATGTTGTATTGCTCACACAGCGTGCACCTGCGGCGCTTTGCGCTTGCAATTCGTGGCCGGTTTTGGTATGATAACTAGCTGTAAAACATGGTGTTACGAGATTCTCCCCTAATTTAATCCGGGGGATGGGTGTGAGCACGGACGATTGGAAAGCCGAGCTTCGGCGTCGCATAGAACAGATCAAGGAGAAGAAGGCCACCGAGAGGGAGAGCAGTCGGCGCATGGTCGCCCCGGCGGCCGCGGGCGCCGCCGCTCCGGCGGTGATGCCCTCGCAGGAGCCCACGGCGGCCGCCGAGCCAGAGGATTACGAAGAGGCATCCCCAGCCGCGGCGCACGACACGGCCGCGGCCGAAGAGGTCGGCCAGGAGACCGAGCTCGCAGCGCCCGAGACCGCGGTAGAGGAAGAAGATCAGGCGGACCGACGCGACTCGCCCGAGGAGCCGACGCTGTTCCCGGCGGAGCCCGAAATCGATTCTCCGGAACCTGAAGGACCGTTAGCAATCGCCGTCGAAGGTCGGGAGCAGCCAACAGCGGATTCGGCGGCCCCTGCTGCTTCCGACCTCGACGCGTCCCTGGACCACTACACCCCGCTGGACCACCAGCCTTCCACCCAGACCGAGGAGCGCGAGCAGCTCCTCGCCGCCCCCGCCCCGAGTCGGGACGAGGAGCCGCAGCCGGTCCCCTACGCACTCTGCCTGCGGCGCACGCTGGCGGCCGTTACGGACGTGGTAGTGCTGGCAGCCATCGAGGCCGGCCTGGTGATGGTCGCGGGGGTGCTCCTGAACACCGAACCGGCCCTGCTGCTGACGCAGTCGTACCTGCCGCTGGCCGGCATGTTCCTCTGCCTGCACTTCCTCTACTACGTCCTCTTCACCTCGATGACGGGGCAGACGCCCGGCAAGCGGCTGCTGGGCCTACGGGTGGCGACCAAAGACCGCGGTGTGATCGGCATGGGCGCCGCCGTCGCCCGCTGGCTCGCCTTCTGGGTTGCTGTCCTGCCGCTCGGCATCGGCTACTTCTGGATGTTCGCGCGCCCCGATGGCCGCGCCTGGCACGATCTGCTGCTGGGAATGCGAGTCGAGCGCTACAAAGCCTAGTATCCGGTCTGCCATAACGCCAAAAGTTAAAGTCAGCACCCGGAGCGGCAAAACCGAACGAGCTGAAGTCCCGACGGGGATACAGTCCGGTTGAGTTCTCCTTCCTCATCCGATCCCTTGGCCGCGGCCGAGGGCGCGCTTCAGGCCGGCAGGATCGTGGATGCCGACCGCCTCTACGCCAACTGGAGGCGTAGCCGCTCCACGCGAACCGAGACCGAAGAGATACGCGCCCACCTGCTGGCCGCCAATCTCGACCTCCTTGCCGACCGCCCGCGCGCCGCCGCCCGTCACATCGGCGCGCTGCGGGGCTCCGTTGCGGCGCCGCAGCTGGCGGCGCTGCAGGCCGGGCACCTGCTGCTGATTGGAAAACCTGACGATGCTCTGTCGGTGTTGGGTCACGCACTGGACGAAATCGATCCGGCCGAAAACCTCTCACTGCGCTCGGCACTGCTGCGCGAGCGTGGCGCGGCGCGCCTCGAGGCCCGCGACGGCGGCGGCGGCCAGGCCGACCTGGCGGAGGCAGAGCGGATCTCCCTCATAGCCGGCGACGGCGCGGCGGCCGCCGCTGCTCGTCTCGAAATGGCGGACTCGTTGCTTGCTCTGGGGG